>NZ_JABBWZ010000005.1:314153-657926 GCF_014161435.1 Microbispora sp. H10949
GTGGCGGTGGCGTCGGTGGCGTCGGCGCAGGTCGCGCAGGCGTCGATGTCGAAGTCCTCAGCGGTCCAGGCGTCAGGCCCAGGCCCAGGGCCAGGGCCATCGCTCGGGGCTGGGTCTGAGAGGTCTGGGTCTGAAGGGCCGGTGCCCGAAGGGGCGAGGCCAGGGCCATCGCTCGGGGCTGGGTCTACCGAGTCGGTGGCGGTGGCGTCGGTGGCGGTGGCGTCGGTGGCGTCGGTGGCGTCGGCGCAGGTCGCGCAGGCGTCGATGTCGAAGTCCTCAGCGGTCCAGGCGTCAGGCCCAGGCCCAGGGCCAGGGCCATCGCTCGGGGCTGGGTCTGAGAGGTCTGGGTCTGAGGGGCCGGTGCCCGAAGGGGCGGGGCCAGGGCCGTCGCTCGGGTCGGTGTCTACCGGGTCGCTGGTGAGGTGATCGGCAGAGGGGTCGCTGTCTGAGGAGCCGCTGGTGGGGTGGTCGCCCGAGGGGTCGGCTGTGGGGTCGGTGCCTGCGGGCTCGGCTGTGGGGTCGGTGCCTGCGGGCTCGCGTGAGGGTCCGTCGGCTGGGGGGTCGTCGGGGAGGGATTCGGCGGTGACCAGCACCAGGAGCTCGGTCGCGATCTTGTTCTCCAGGAACGCGATGACCGCATCGGCGTTCCGCACGCTCGGGGTGCGGTCGTCGCCCTCGGCCTTGGGCTTGGCGTAGACGTCCAGCAGGTGCTGCAACCGCGCCGCGGCTTCCACCGGGAGGTAGAACTCTCCCTCCAGCCCGCCGTTCCGGCGCCGCCGCACCCGGAAGAACCGGCGGTCGAAATCGGCCTGCTCGTCCTGCTCGTGGCCGTCGGGGTCCAGCACCGCCCGCAGATACCGCCCCGCCTTGGCCACCTCCGCCGCACCCGCCGAACCCGCCAACTCCAGCAAAATCCGCTCAGCCGTCGTCGCCTGCTCATCGGTCAACCCCGCCGTGGCGGTGCAGATCGCCTCCACGATCCCCTCGGCCAAGCTGCCCTCGGCGAACCGCTCACGCACCCGCGACAGACGACCCAACTCCACGCCCATCGTCACCAACCGGCCCGCACCCGGGATGGTCATCCCCCCGACGCTGCGCAGCCACAATTTGGTGGAGGCGTGCCCATGGTTCTTCGCCTCCCTGGACCGATGCACCCGGCCCACCCGGGCGGCCAACGCCGAAGTGATGCGGTCCCGGGCCGCCAGCAACTCCTCAGCCTCGGCCAGGCACACCTCCGCCGACTCAGGCACCGGCACCAGCGCCACCGCCCGGGCCGCATCACCAACCGCCGCCACCGCCACCCACGACGACGACCCAGCACCCCGAACACCCTCAGCACCACCGCCGAGGGCATCGGCTGGGTTCGCCGGGGCCTCGTCGGCGGTCCTCGGGGTGGGAGTGCCGCCGCCTGCGGTGGCGGGGCGCCCGCCGACGCTGTTCTTCTTGCAGCGGTCACCACCAACAGCGCGGTCTGGCGGGACGGTAGAGCACTCGGACACGACGCCAGGGCGGCCCTGCGGAACGCCAGGGTGCCCCGGCGGAACGGCAGCGCGGTCTGGCGGGACGGTAGAGCGCTCGGACACGACGCCAGGGCGGGCCCGCGGAGCATCAGGGTGCTCTAGCGGGACGGCAGCGCGGTCCGGCGGGACGGCAGGGGGACGACGGGGTGATTCCTCAGCACCGGGCTTGGAGGCGAGAGAGCCATCCGGGGACCTGAAGGGCGGGCCGTCGATGATCCTGGCCCACCAGGGATCAGCCGGAGGACGAGGCGATGGCACGTCGAACGTCGGAGACTCCATCCGCCCCTCCTCCCGCAGCACCTACACTTCGAACACCTGACCTAATCCTTTCATTACTCTCCGTACAGAACAAGCGGACCCGACGATTACCTGGAGTCACAGGAGGCGACAACGCAGCGGGTCCCCCTGCGGACATCCGCTGCCGCCGTCACAGGGTCGTACGGCTACGGAAGGGACGCTCAGCCGCGCGGGGCGTACATGATGACCGCCACTCCGACCAGGCAGATGGCCGCACCGGCGAGGTCCCACCGGTCGGGGCGGAAGCCGTCCATCACGACGCCCCACAGCAGCGATCCGGCGACGAACACCCCGCCGTACGCGGCGAGGATGCGACCGAAGTGCGCGTCCGGCTGGAACGTGGCGGCGAATCCGTAGGCGGCCAGGGCGAGGATCCCGGCGGCGACCCAGGCGACTCCCCGATGCTCACGCCAGCCCTGCCACACCAGCCATGCTCCGCCGATCTCGAAGACGGCCGCGAGGACGAACAACACCAGGGAACGGACGATCGTCATGACCGGTAGTGCAGCACATCCGCCGTCCCGCGCCCCGTGGAGGGTCCGGGAAGGCCGGCGCCGGGTGGCGGACCGCTCCGCCACCCGGCGTGCCGGGGGTTGTCACCAGCGCAGCGGGAGGGTGGCGATGAAGTCGCCGAGCCGCTGAGAGATGATCTTGTGGTCGTGGGCCGAGGGGTGCCAGTCGCAGCCGCCGTAGTCCAGGTCCGTGTTGTCGTAGTACCAGTAGCGGACCCGGTCGTCGCCCCGCCTGTTGCGGTCCTGGACGATCTGCCGCGCCGCGTCGGCGAACGCCGTCGTGTTGGACATGTACGTGGCGCTGACCACGATCATCGCCTGCTTGCCGTACCGGGACCGGAGCTTGTCGATGAAGCCGTGGTAGGCGCTCTTGTACGCGGCGATCAGGGTCTCCGGCGTCCACGGCTCGCCGGGGTTGATCGCGGTGGAGAAGTCGTTGATGCCGAGGCCGATCACGATCAGCTGCGGATGCCAGGTGCCCGGGTTCTTCCATACGTCGCCCGGCACGCCGATCAGGGCCCGGTCGTAGTAGGTGCGGTAGTCGGTGCCCGGCTCGATCCCGTTGTAGTTGCGCACCACGCCGCGCCCGGAGAAGGCGTTGATCTGGTAGTCGGCGCCGAGCCCTCGTGCGGTGAGAGCGCCGAAGCTGACGTCGGCGTTGGTGGTCCTGTCGATCTGACCCGGTGCGGGGCAGTCGCGGGTGCCGGACATGTTGCCGTAGCCGGCGGTGTAGGAGTCGCCGATGAACTCGATCTGCCGGCGGCGGTCGGCGGGCCTGGGCAGGATCGCGCCGCCGGGCGCGGCGACGAACCCGCCGAACTCGCCCACCGCCCACGGGCTCTCGCTGCGCTTGACGAGCCGTACGGCGTGCACGCCGTTGCGGAGGTTCCTCACCCAGTGGGTGGTACGGCCGGGGGTGACCAGGGTGGCGACGGTGGCGCCGTCGATCTGGACGTCGTAGTCGTTGACGGCGTCGTCGAGCACGATCCCCACGCCGGTGCCGCGGAAGCGGCCCTCGAAGTAGACGCCCGGCCAGCTGTACCGCACGGAGCGTCCGGCGGCCTCGACCCGGCCGGCGGTGTGCGCCGTCGCCAGAGCGCCCGGAGCGGCCTGCCCCGGACGCCGCCCCGCCGTCTCCGGACCGGCCGGGGGCGAGGCCGCAGAGGTGGCCGCATGGGCCGCCGCGGGCAGCATGGCGGCGGTCACCGCCAGCGCGGCCAGTGCCGCGTGTACCTGAGTGCGTCGCACGGTCTTCCCTTCTCCATGCCGGCGCGAAGGCGCCCGGGCCCGTCGGGCCCGCCGGGCGCCGGGGGGCCGGCGCTGAACGTTTCACGGACGCGGGTACGACGGCGACGGAGGCGGCGCACGCGGCCCGGAGGCACGCGGGGGCGCCGGGGCGCGGGTGACCACGGATGACCTGGGGGGCAAGGCTCACCCTCTGCCTCGGAGCGGACGGCAGGCGACGGAACCCGGAGACGCTCCGGGGGCGGCGCCGGGTGCAGAGTGTCCGCTCCCCCGCTGCAAGGTCAAGACCCCGTGAAGGTCACGCCCGCGCCGGAACGTGAAAGATCCGGAACGTGAACGAGCAGGAAGGTGAAAGCCGGAAGGTGGAAGAGCCGGGACGGCCTCCCTCAGGCCGCGGTGGCGGTCTCCGGCACGGGCTCCTCCTCGCGGGCCGCCTTGGCGGCCTTACGCTTCAGCCACACCGTGCTGCCCAGCCCGAACAGCAGGGCGATCACCAGCCCCACCCAGGAGAAGCCCTTCAGCCACTTGTCGGCCACGACGCCCAGGTAGTAGATCGCGGCCGTGGTGCCGCCGGCCCACGCGACGCCGCCGAGGACGTTGGCGACGAGGAAGCGCCAGTAGGGCATGTGCAGGGCGCCGGCCAGTGGCCCGGCGAGGATGCGCAGCAGCGCGACGAACCGGCCGAAGAACACCGCCCACATGCCGTGACGGTTGAAGACCTCCTCGGCCTTGGCGATGTGCGCCGGGCCGAAGTGCTTGGGGAAGCGCCGCCCCAACCGGTCGAACAGCGGCCGCCCGCCCTTGCGGCCGATCACGTAGCCGATCGAGTCGCCCACGATGGCCCCGCCGCTCGCGCACAACCCGAGGACCACCGGGTCGACGACCCCTCGCGACGACAGCAGCGCGGCGCTGACCAGCACGATCTCCCCGGGCAGCGGAATGCCCAGGCTCTCCAGCCCGATGATGGCGCCCACGAGCACATAGACCCAGACGGACGGTATGGTCTGCAGCCACTCGTCGACGTGCATCTCACTCCTCAGTGCGGAAAGCTTCCCCCATTCTGCCGCCGCCCCGGCGATGCGGCATCCGCCGTGAGGACCAGAAGAGACCGTGTCGTGTGCGACCGGAGGATGATCAGTCGCGCATCGCCGCGCGTACGGCCTCGCGCATCGCGACGTGGACGGCGGCGTTGCGCGCCCGGTCGGTCCGCGCCTCCACCAGGCGCAGGCCGTCCCCCTTGAGGGCCTTGGACAGCTCCTCCGTCTCCTGCACCACCGTGTACGGCAGGCCGCTCGCGGCGGCCAGGTAGCCGAGGTCCACCCCGTGCGGCGTGCCGAAGACCCGTTCGAACGGATCCTCCAGCGCGGCCTGCGGCAGCAGCGAGAAGATCCCGCCGCCGTCGTTGTTCACCACCACCAGGCACAGGTCGGGCCGGGGTTCGCGCGGGCCGAGGATCAGTCCGTTCTGGTCGTGCAGCAGCGTGAGGTCGCCGATCAGCGCGTACGCCGGGCCGTTGTGGGCGAGCGCGGCCCCGACGGCGGTGGAGACCAGGCCGTCGATGCCCGAGGCGCCCCGGTTGGCCATCAGCCGCAGTCCCCTGCGGGGCCGCATGGCCTGGTCGAGGTCCCTGATCGGCATGGACGACCCGCAGAACAGCAGCGACCCGTTGGGCAGCACCTCGGCGAGGTCCCTGGCCAGCCGCGGCTCGGTCAGCCCGGAGGAGTCGAGCACGGCGTCGATCGCCTCGCGGGCCACGTGGTCGGCGTGCCGCCAGGAGCGCAGCCAGGCGTCGCCGCCGGCGGCGATCGGGATCTCCACGGCCTGCGCGACCTGGGTGGCCGACCGGGTCGGGTCGGGCCAGCGGGTGAGGTCGGGGGCCACCACGATGTGCTCCTCGGCCCGCCGCAGCCACGACAGCAGCGGGCGCGACAGCCCCGGGCGGCCGAGGGTGACCACCACGTCCGGCCGGTGGGCGTCGGCGAACTCCTGGTCGCCCAGCAGGAAGTGGTAGGCCGAGACGGCGTGGTCGCCGTACCGGCCGCCGCCGTTGGGCTCCGACAGCACCGGCCAGCCCGCCATGCCCGCGGCGGCGACGTAGCGCCGCACGTTGGCCGCGCCGTCGCCGACGACCAGCACGCCGCGCCGGGTCGGCGGGATGTGCAGGGCGGCGGACGGAGGCGCGACCCGCGCCCGGAACCACGAGCCGGAGGCGTCCCCGTCGAGGGACTCGCACCACGACGCGTCGCCGTCGGGGATCAGCGGCTCGCGGAAGGCCACGTTGAGGTGGACCGGCCCGGGGTCGGGCGGCCCGGCGGCCCGCTGGCAGGCCCGGCACACCAGCGACCGCCAGTAGGCCACCTGGCCGGGGCGGTCCTCGGGGACGCCGACCTCGGCGAACCAGCGCACCGCCGATCCGTACAGCTTGATCTGGTCGATCGTCTGGTTCGCGCCGGTGCCGCGCAGTTCGGGCGGGCGGTCGGCGGTCAGCACGAGCAGCGGCACGCCGGACTCGGACGCCTCGATGACGGCGGGGTGGAAGTTCGCCGCCGCCGTGCCCGAGGTGCAGACCAGCGCCACCGGCCGCTCGGACCGCTTGGCCAGGCCGAGCGCGACGAAGGAGGCCGAGCGCTCGTCGACGCGCACGTGCAGCCGCACCCGCGAGTCGGCGTGCGCGGCGAGCGCCAGCGGCGCGGACCGGGAGCCGGGGGCGAGCACCACGTCGGTGACCCCGCAGCGCACCAGTTCGTCGATCAGCACGGTCGCGAGGGCGGTCGCCGGGTTCACCGCCGCGCCTCCCGAACGCCCCGGCCGGCCCGGTTCGTGTCCAACCGCCCGTCTCCTCCCGTTCCCGAAGCCGTCAGCGTACGACACAACGGGGCAAACCCCGTCACACCACGCCCTATGGCCGGCGGGGGAACTTCCCGAAGTCGGGCTTGCGCTTCTCCTTGAACGCGTCGCGGCCCTCCTGGGCCTCCTCGCTCATGTAGTAGAGGAGCGTGGCGTCGCCGGCGAACTGCTGCATGCCGGCCGCGCCGTCGGTCACCGCGTTGAGCGCGCCCTTCAGCATGCGCAGCGCGAGGGGAGACTTCTCCAGCAGCTCGCGGGCCCACTGGACGGTCTCCTCCTCCAGCCGCTCCAGAGGGACGACGGCGTTGACCAGGCCCCACTGGAGGGCGGTCTCGGCGTCGTACTGCCGGCACAGGTACCAGATCTCGCGGGCCCGCTTCAGGCCCACGGTCTCGGCCAGCAGCCAGGAGCCGTACCCGCCGTCGAACGAGCCGACCTTCGGGCCGGTCTGGCCGAACCTCGCGTTGTCGGCGGCGATCGTCAGGTCGCAGCACACGTGCAGGACGTGGCCGCCGCCGATGGCGTAGCCCGCCACCATCGCGATGACCGGCTTCGGGCAGCGCCGGATCTGCACCTGCAGGTCCAGGACGTTGAGCCGCCCGACGCCGTGGGTCTTGTCGTCCACGTAGCCGTCGTCACCGCGGATCTTCTGGTCGCCGCCCGAGCAGAACGCCTGGTCGCCGGCGCCGGTGAAGATGATCACACCGACCTCGGTGTCCTCCTGCGCCCGGTTGAAGGCGTCGCGGAGCTCGAACAGAGTCGTCGGCCGGAAGGCGTTGCGCCGCTCGGGGCGGTTGATAGTGATCTTCGCCATCCCCTCCGCGGTCTCGTAGAAGATGTCCTCGTACTCGCCCGACCGCTTCCAGTCGACCCCGCTCGTCACACCCGCTCCTTCGTCGTCACCGGTACGTCGTCACCAGCAGGCGGTCGCCTCCCGCCACCGCGCCGGGACTAACCTTACGACCGTGCTCAGCCGTCCAGGACATCGCCCGGTTCACGCCCTCGTCCTGCCGGCCGGTCCCGCCCTGTACGACGCGGTGCGGCGGGCCCTGACCGGCGACGGGCCGGCCGTGCTGCCGCTCTCCCCCGATCTGCCGCGGCCCGCGCTGGAGGCGGCGCTCACCGCGATGCGCCCCACCCACGTGGTGACCCCCGACGGCGTACGGCGCGAGCCGGACGGCGTGCCGTCGGACGCGGCGCTGATCATCGCGACGTCCGGCTCCACCGGCGCGCCCAAGGGCGTCGAGCTGACGGCGGACGCGCTGTTCGCGTCGGCCCGCGCCTCGCTGGCCCGGCTCGGGGCCGGGGAGGGCGACCGCTGGCTGTGCTGCCTGCCGCCCTCGCACATCTCGGGGGCGCAGGTGCTCGTCCGGTCGCTGCTGTGCGGCGCCGAGCCGATCGTCCACCCGCGCTTCTCCCCCGACGCGGTGGCCGCGAGCGGCGCTGACCACGTCTCCCTCGTCCCCACGCAGCTGCGGCGGATGCTCGACTCCGGGGCGGACGTCGCGGCCTTCCGCACGATCCTGCTCGGCGGGGCCGCCGCCCCCTCCGGCCTGCTGGCCGAGGCCCGCGCCGCCGGCGCCCGGATCGTCACGACGTACGGCATGAGCGAGACGAGCGGCGGGTGCGTGTACGACGGCGTGCCGCTGGACGGCGTGGACGTCGCGATCGGCGGCGACGGACGGGTGCGGATCGCCGGCCCGGTGCTGCTGTCGGGCTACCGCCTCCGCGACGAGCCGCATCTCGACGGCGGCTGGTTCGTCACCTCCGACCTCGGCTCCGTCGAGGACGGGCGGCTCACGGTGCTGGGCCGTGCCGACGATGTGATCAACACCGGTGGCCGGAAGGTCGTGGCCGGCGCGGTCGCGGAGGTACTCTCCGGGCACCCGGCCGTACGGGACGTGGTCGTGGTGGGCAGGCCCGACCCCGAATGGGGCGAGATCGTGGTGGCGGTCGTGGCCGGGAGGACCGGGCTGAAGGTCGGGCTGGACGACCTGCGGGCCTTCGCCAAGGAGCGGCTGCCCGCCTACGCCGCGCCACGCGCGGTCGAGCTGGTGCCCCGGATTCCCCTGCTGCCGAACGGCAAACCGGATATGGTCGCTCTCAGGAACCGGAACCGCGACTGACCTTCGTGCGTCATACAAGCAGGGGCGTCGACCGAGAGCAGGGGAAGGGGGACGCCACATGGGACCGATCCGGCTCACACCGGCCCACAAGATGATGGCCTCCGCCGTCCTCGTGAGCCTCGTCATCCTGGGCGGAGCCTCCGTGACCGCCGCCGCGTTCGCCGCCCGGCTGGACAAGGTCGTGCAGAACGCCCCCGCCGCCAAGCTCGGCCCCGCCCCCACCGAAGATCCCCAGGACCCCTCCGTGGTGTCCAGGGTCCTCACCGACGACCCGGAACAGGTCGGTGGCTACTGGACGCCGGAGCGTCTGGAGGACGCGAGCCCGATGCCGGTGCCCGAGCTCAGCATCAACATCGTCACGCCCAACGACTGAGGAAACGGCCCGCACGCCGAATCGGAAGACCTGCCCTACGGGGTCTGGGAACAAACCGGGCACGAGAGCGTTATTGATACTGGTGCGCTGAGCCGCCGGACGCCGCGCCCCGATCACAAGCATTTGAAACCCCGAATCGATCATGAACTCCGCAAGGAGGAGGTGTCTTCATGCCCCGGACCGCCGTGGCGAACTCGCACGAGCGCGAGGTGACCCCGACGACGCTCGACCGGCTCCTGGAGCGCGGCCGTGCACAGGGCCGCCTTTCCCTGTCGGAGCTGCGCGAGGCCTTCGCAGAGGCCGGCGTGAGCCCCGTGGAGGGCCGCTCCATTCTCCGCGAGCTCACCGAGGCGGGCGTGAACCTGGCCGCGGAGAACGAGCCGGGTCTCGCCGCCGGCGCGCGGACGTCCACGCAGACCTCCGGAGAGGCGCCGGGCAAGGCGCCCGCCAGGAAGTCGCGCCGGGCCGCCCAGGCCGCCGCGCAGGCCGCCGGGGACGCACCCGCCCGCGGCGGCGCCGCGAAGAAGCGGACGGCCAAGGCGAGCGCGGCCGACACCACGGCCGGCACCACGGCCGGCACCGCCGCCGAGGAGCCCTTCGACGAGGAGGTCACCGGCGCCGAGGCGGAGGCCGAGGCGGCGGACAACGAGCCGCTCGACCTCGACGACACCTCCTCGGTCATGGGCGACTCGGTGCACACCTACCTGAAGTCGATCGGCCGCCGCACGCTGCTCACCGCCGCCCAGGAGGTGGAGCTGGCCAAGCGCATCGAGGCCGGGCTGTACGCCGAGTACAAGCTGGAGACGGCCCTGGAGAGCGGCGACCACCTGCCCGCGCACGTCCGCGAGGACCTGGAGTGGGCCATCGAGGACGGCCGCAGGGCCAAGGACCACATGCTGGAGGCCAACCTCCGGCTGGTGGTCTCGGTGGCCAAGAAGTACACGGACCGGGGCATGGCCCTGCTCGACGTGGTGCAGGAGGGCAACCTCGGCCTGATCCGGGCGGTCGAGAAGTTCGACTACACCAAGGGCTACAAGTTCTCCACGTACGCCATGTGGTGGATCCGGCAGGCCATCCAGCGCGGCTTCGCCGACTCGGCCCGCACCATCCGGCTGCCCGTCCACGTGCTGGAGATGCTGTCGAAGCTGTCCCGCGTGGAGCGTGACATGCACCAGCGGCTGGGCCGGGAGCCCACCCCGGAGGAGCTCGCCGCCGAGCTGGACAAGACGCCCGACCAGATCGAGGAGCTGCTGCGCACCAGCCGGCAGCCGATCAGCCTCGACTCGACCATCGGCGAGGACGGCGAGACCCGCATCGGCGACCTGATCGAGGACGTCGACTCGCCCGAGGCGTCCGAGGTGGTCGACCGGCAGCTGCTGGCCGAGCAGCTCAAGGGCGTGCTCGGCAACCTGTCGCCGCGCGAGGCCAAGATCATGAGCCTGCGGTTCGGCCTGGCCGACGGCAAGCCCCACACGCTGGACGAGATCGGCAAGCACCTGGGCCTGACCCGGGAGCGGATCCGCCAGCTGGAGAAGGAGTCGCTGTCCAAGCTGCGCCACCCGAGCAACACCCGGCCCCTGCTCGACTGGGCCAGCTGATCAGGTTACTCGTACGGCCCGCGCCCCTCGGGGGTGCGGGCCGTACGACTTTCTCAGGAGCGAGCGGTCAGCCGCGGGCGGAGGCGAGGCCCCCGCGCACGTCCCGCGGGCTCAGGCGGGCGGGGTCGCCCGTCCGGGCGGCGCGGGGCACCCGGGGGATGCCGCTGAGCCGGTGCGCCTCGCGCATCGTGCGCAGGCGGTTCACCTCGTCGGTCCAGAGCGCGCCGTCGGGCGTCGCCCGTCCCTTGCGGCGCGCGATCCTGCTGTCGTAGGACTTCACCCCGAAGGTGGCGCGCTGCCCCGCCTCGGCGGCGCGCAGCGCCTCGGTCAGCGCGGTGTCCAGGCCCAGGGCCGCCTCGCGGAGCACGGGCAGCGGCGCGCCGGCCGCCTTCGCCTCCTGGAACCGCCGCTGCGCCACCCGGACCTTCTCCAGCACGTCGCCGAAGTTCCGCCGGATCTCCAGATCCGCGTGGTAGCGGACCTCCGCCTCCCGGCTCACCCGCGGACGGAAAAACGCCATCGTCGACCCCTTAGGTATCCAACGTGTGCAGTCAAGTCATGCACTCGGTAGCGTACGCGGTCCGCGCGAGACCTCGTACCGCAGGGTGCGCCGCCCTTTACGAAGTAAGGAGAGCTGTGGCAGCATGATCGCCATGCCTGCCAAGCGACCACCCGTGCCGCTGTCCCGGGAACGGATCATCGACGCCGCCCTGCACATCGCCGACGGCCAGGGCCTGCGCCGGCTGACCATGCGCCGGCTCGGCGACGCCCTCCAGGTGGAGGCGATGGCCATCTACCACCACCTGCCCCGGGGCAAGGAGGCGCTGATGGACGCCCTCGCCGAGCACGTGACGACCGTACGCGTCGACCCGGCCGAGGCGCCGGGCTGGCCGGACAGGGCCCGCGCCTGGGCCCGGGCGAGCCGCGCCGCGCTGCTCGAACACCCCGGTGTGCTGTCGCTGGCCCTCACCAAGCCGCCGAAGGGCTCGGCCCTGATCGCGATCAGGGAGCAGACCGAGCAGCTGGGCGAGGCGGGCGCGCACGACCCGGAGGCGGCGGTGCGGGCGCTGCGGGCGTACGTGTTCGGCAGCGTCGCGGTGGAGGTGCAGCGGTCGGGGTGGGCCGACCCGGACGCGACCGTGCGCGACGCGCGCACCGCCGAGGGCGAGCGCGACTTCGAGCACGGCCTCGACGCGCTGATCAGCGGTCTCGGCGTCCGGCACGGGGGCTGACACCGGAGCTGTGGCCTCCCGGTTACCCGATGGTCGGCGTGTCGAGGTTGGAGCGTTATCTCGAATGGGGCATTCTTGTGTACTAGGTCACATCAGTGTGTGTGAGGCCGCTCGGGGGGTGTGGTCGGGTCCCCAGCCCGACCGGCGGAAATGCCCCGAACGGACTATGTCATGCGGATGGGGCCGAACCGCAGACTGGAGTAGTCCGATGTGTCGTACGTCATACGGCGCGGCGGACGCCCGGCGGAACATCACGAACGTAAGACGAACGATAAAGAACACGGGGAGCCCCGGCGATGTGCCCTCATGAACCGGCCTGTCCCACCGCGGACGCGAAGGACCGAGAAGCCGCCCGAACGGTGGCCTGCCACCCCGAGCAGGGCTGGAGCCTGCTCTGCAACGGCGTCGTGCTGTTCGAGGACACCGGCGAGCTGTTGCCGGACGGCGGCGTCATCGCTCCGCACCGCCCCACCGACATGGCCATCAGCGCGGCCTAGGCCTCCTGCTCCTCCTGCTCCAGCAGCCACGGCAGCAGCCACCGCGCCACCTCCTCGCCCACCCGGGCGGGGTTCTTCCTGAACTCGTGCCCCTCCCCCGGGAGGACCACGAGACGTGCGGCGTCCTTCTCGTCCGGCACGCCGAACGGATCCCGATCCCCGCTGACCACGAGCACGGGGGTCCCGGCCTGCCGCAGCTCGTCCGCCCGCGACCGATCAGGTTTCCCCGGCGGATGCAGCGGGAAGGCGAGCGCCACCACCGCCCCGGCCCCCGCCTCGTGTGCCGTACGGCAGGCGACCCGTGCGCCGTTGCTCCGTCCGCCCTGGACGAGCGGCAGGCCCGGGTGACGGGCCCGCAGCGCGGCGACGACGGCCAGCCACGCCTCGTCCTGTTTCACGGCCGATCCCGGCGCCCGGGCGCCGCGCAGCCGGAACGGCTGGACCACCCGTGCGACCGTCACGCCCGCCGGCAGCACGGCGTCCCGTACGGCGAGCAGGTCGGGGGCGTCCACCCCGCCGCCGGACCCGTGCGTGAGCACCAGCAGCAGCCGGGCGCCGGGGGCCTCCTCCACCTCGGCCAGCGCGGGGCCGTGCGGGGTCTCGATCTCCAGCGCGACTCCCATGCCGGTGACCGTATCGGCTCCGTCCCCGGCAGGAGGTGCGGACCCTCCGTTCGGAGGATGGCAGGGCTCGCGAGTATGGGCCAGAATGTCATGGTGCCGGAGATCGCATCGCAACCGCCCGCCGCCGGGCAGGGCTACAGGCCGCCGCCGCAGGCGGGGACGCAGACGACCCGGGAGGACCTGCGCGCCGTCATCGCGGCCCGCCGGGACCTCGGCCCGGAGTACGAGGACGCGCTCGTCGACTCGTTCCTCGACAAGCTCGACGTGGAGATCGCCGCGCGGGTGCGGAACGAGGTCGCCGCGCACATCGGGCACCAGCCGCTTCCCGGGAGGCGCCCGAAGGACAGCGCGGTGGGCGTGGCCCTGGGCTCGCTCGGCATCGGCATCCCGCTGACCGGGATCGCGGCGGGCACCTCAGGCGGGCCGGGGCTCCTGCTCGCCTGGGGCGGGATCGTCGCCGTCAACCTGGCGTACGCGCTGAGCCGCCGCACCCAACGCTGACCGACGGGGGCCGACCGGCGGACCACCGGCCGTTCGGTCCCCGATCAGGCCTCGACGCTCTCCATGACCGGGCGGACGTCCCGGCCGAGGCGCAGCCGCACCTGCTCGGCGAGCGCCCGGTCGGGGTGGTCGAGGCCGTAGCGCCACACGGTCCCGGCGTCGGCGTCGCGCCCCCGCAGGGGCAGCGTCCGGGCCAGCAGCTCGATCGCCAGCGCGCCGGTCTCGGCGTCCGGGCCCTCCCCGCGGCCCTCCTCCACCGCGCCGGCGAACTGGGCGCACGCCATCTCCAGGTGCGCGATGCCGAGCAGCACGCGCAGGCGCGCCCGGTCGGCCACGGCGGGCACCGACAGCGCCTCCAGCAGCACGTCCGCCGCCCGTTCCGGCTCTCCCTCGGCGAGCAGCCGCTCCGCCATGTGCTCCACGACGGCCGACAGGCCCGCCGCGGCCTCGGCGCGGTCGGGCGCCTCCTCGTCCGCGGCGACTTCCGCGAAGATCGACGCCGCGGCGTCGAGGTCGCCCGTCTCGGAGAGCCGGTGCGCCTGGTCGAGCCGGTCGGGCCGCCCGGGGTCGATGGCCGTCATGAGGTGGCCTCGCAGAGGTCGCAGGGACAGGAGCGTGCATCCGCGATCTTAACGAGCCCGGCCTCCGGGCGGGGCCGACATGCGCAACCGGTCAGTCCTCGTACGCCTCCATGGGCGGGCAGGAGCAGACGAGGTTGCGGTCGCCGTACGCCTGGTCGATGCGGCGCACCGGCGGCCAGTACTTGTCGTCGCGCAGGCCGGGCACCGGGTAGGCGGCGACGGCCCGCGAGTAGGGGTGGGCCCACTCGTCGGCGGTGAGGCACTCGGCCGTGTGCGGCGCGTTGCGCAGCGGGTTGTCGGCCTTGTCGTACTCGCCCGACGCAACCTTGGCGATCTCGTCCCGGATGGCGATCAGCGCGTCGGCGAAGCGGTCGAGTTCGGCCAGGTCCTCACTCTCGGTCGGCTCGATCATGAGGGTCCCGGCGACGGGGAACGACATCGTGGGCGCGTGGAAGCCGTAGTCGATCAGCCGCTTGGCCACGTCGTCCACCGTGACGCCGGTCTCCTTGGTGATCTGGCGCAGGTCGACGATGCACTCGTGCGCGACCAGGCCGTCCCGGCCGGTGTAGAGGACCGGGTAGTGCGGCGCGAGGCGCCGGGCCAGGTAGTTGGCCGACAGGATCGCCTGCTCGGTGGCCTGCCGGAGGCCGTCGCCGCCCATCATGCGGACGTACGCCCAGGAGATCGGCAGGATGCCCGCCGAGCCGTACGGCGCGGCCGACACGTGCGCGGGCAGGTGCTCCGCGAGGTGGGCCTTGACCGCGACCGGGCCGACGCCGGGCCCGCCGCCGCCGTGCGGGATGCAGAAGGTCTTGTGCAGGTTCAGG
Source organism: Microbispora sp. H10949 (assembly GCF_014161435.1). Classification (NCBI taxonomy): domain Bacteria; kingdom Bacillati; phylum Actinomycetota; class Actinomycetes; order Streptosporangiales; family Streptosporangiaceae; genus Microbispora; species Microbispora sp. H10949. The sequence goes on from NZ_JABBWZ010000005.1 coordinate 328,933, forward strand.
TGCGAGACGTCCGCGCCGAACTCCCCCAGCCGGGCGAGGCCGACCAGCGCGTTGAGGTTGGCCCCGTCCACGTAGACCTGCCCGCCGGCCTCGTGGACCCGCTCGCAGATCTCGACGATCGTCTCCTCGTACACGCCGTGGGTGGACGGGTACGTCACCATGATCGCGGCGAGCGCGTCGCGGTGCTTCTCGATCTTCGCGGCGAGGTCGCCCAGGTCGACGTTGCCGCTCTCGTCGCAGGCCACCACGACCACCCGCATGCCGGCCATGACGGCGCTGGCGGCGTTGGTGCCGTGGGCGGACGACGGGATGAGGCAGACGTCGCGGCCGTCCTCGCCCCGGGAGCGGTGGTAGGACCTGATCGCCAGCAGCCCGGCGAACTCGCCCTGCGACCCGGCGTTCGGCTGGATCGACACCCGGTCGTAGCCGGTGACCTCGGCCAGCCAGTCCTCCAGCGTCGCGATCAGCTCGGCGTACCCCTCGGCCTGCTCCGCCGGCGCGAACGGGTGGATCGCGGCGAACTCCGGCCAGGTGACCGGCTCCATCTCGGTGGTCGCGTTGAGCTTCATCGTGCAGGAGCCAAGCGGGATCATCGAGCGGTCGAGCGCGACGTCCTTGTCCTGCAGCCGCCGCAGGTAACGGAGCATGGCCGTCTCGGACCGGTGGGAGTGGAAGACCGGGTGGGTGAGGAAGCCGGAGGTCCGCTGCAGGTCCGCGGGGATCGCGTCGGAGGTCGCCCGGTCGAGGTCCTCGACCACGATCCCCGGCACGCCGAAGGCCTCCCAGACGGCCCGCAGGTGGCCGACGACGGTCTTCTCGTCGCAGGCCACGCCGACGTGGTCGGCGTCCGCCAGGCGGAGGTTGACGCCCCGCTCGGCGGCGGCGGCCACGACGTGCTCCGCCCGGCCCGGCACGCGGGCGAGCACGGTGTCGAAGAACTCGTCGTGGACGATCTCCACGCCCCCCTCGCGCAGCCCGGCGGCGAGGACGGCCGCGTGGCGGTGCGCCCGCTGGGCGATCCGCCGGAGGCCGTCGGGGCCGTGGTAGACGGCGTACATCGAGGCCATGACCGCGAGCAGGACCTGCGCGGTGCAGATGTTGCTGGTGGCCTTCTCCCGCCGGATGTGCTGCTCGCGGGTCTGCAGGGCCAGCCGGTAGGCCGTACGGCCGTCGGCGTCCACCGAGACGCCGACCAGGCGGCCGGGCATCTGCCGCTGCAGGCCCTCACGGACCGCCATGTAGGCCGCGTGGGGGCCGCCGTAGCCCAGCGGGACGCCGAAGCGCTGGGAGGAGCCGACGGCGATGTCGGCGCCCTGCTCGCCGGGGGGCTCCAGCAGGGTCAGCGCCAGCAGGTCGGCCGACGCGACGAGCAGCGCGCCGGCGGCGTGCGCCCGCTCGGCCAGCGCCCGGAAGGACGCCACGCGGCCGCTCGCGCCCGGATACTGGACGAGGACCCCGAAGCACTCGGGCAGGTCGCCCGTGAGGTCCGACTCCACCAGCGTGATGCCGAGCGGCTCGGCGCGGGTCGCCAGCACGGCCTTGGTCTGCGGCAGCGCGTCCGCGTCGACCACGAAGACGTCCGCCTTGACCTTGCTCGCGCGCCGGGCCAGCGTCATCGCCTCGGCCGCGGCGGTCGCCTCGTCCAGCAGCGACGCGCCGGCGACGTCGAGGCCGGTGAGGTCCGCCACGACCGTCTGGAAGTTCAGCAGGGCCTCCAGCCGCCCCTGCGAGATCTCCGGCTGGTACGGCGTGTACGCGGTGTACCAGCCCGGGTTCTCCAGCACGTTGCGGAGGACGACCCCCGGAGTGATCGTGTCGTGGTACCCCAGGCCGATCATCGGGGTCAGCACCCGGTTGCGGGCCGCGAGCGCGCGGAGTTCGGCCAGCGCCTCGGCCTCCCCCGCCGCCTCCGGCAGGTTCAGCGGGCCCCGCGTGCGGATCGCCTCGGGAACGGCCACGGCGAGCAGGTCGGCCGTCGACTCGTAGCCGACGACCTCCAGCATGCGGGCACGGCCGGCGTCCGAAGGACCGATGTGACGGGTCGCGAAGGGCGGGGCGGAAAGATCCTGAAGCGTCGAGCGGTCGGTCATGACAGGGGCCTCCTGGGCGGGTCGAGACCTGCGGCGGCCGCCTCGCGCCCGTGGGCGCGACCGGCCGTGATGCGGTCTCCCCCTCTGTCATCGGACCTGAGAGCTTCACCGGGCCGCCCGGCCCGGCTTTCCCCTTCGGTGAGGCGCCGCCTGGCGGGCGGGCCTGCTTTTCAGAGTCGCCTCGTCCGTGCGGTACGGATGCCTGAGAGTTTCCGGGGAGGTTTGCTCCTTCGGCGCCCCTGCAACTTCAGGGGTCTCTCCCGCACGAGGTCGTCGGCCGTGTCCATTCTACCCGGTTACTTCCTCTGTACCCGTTCTCAGCCGATCTTACGGGCCTTCCTGCGGCGGGCCAGCTCGTCGGCCGGATGATCCCCCTCCGCATCCGGAGCGGACTCCGCGCGCTCACCGGGCAGTTCCGCCAGGGACCCCTCCACCTCGCGCCAGACCCGCCCGAGCGCGATGCCGAACACGCCCTGGCCGCCCTGCAGCAGGTCGATCACCTCGTCGGCGCTGGTGCACTCGTAGACGCTCACGCCATCGCTCATCAGGGTGATCTGGGCCAGGTCGTTGACGCCCCGGTCGCGCAGGTGCCGTACGGCGGTGCGGATCTGCTGGAGCGAGACCCCCGTGTCGAGGAGACGTTTGACGACCTTCAGGACGAGGATGTCGCGGAAGCTGTAGAGTCGCTGCGACCCGGACCCCTGAGCTGCTCTTATGGTCGGGAGCACCAGTTCGGTCCGGGCCCAGTAGTCGAGCTGCCGGTAGGTGATCCCGGCCGCCGCGCACGCCGTCGGGCCACGGTAACCGATGTTCTCGGGCAGCGCCGTCGGCTGCTCGTCGAACAGCAGGCCTTGTTCGCCGGCGCGCTCGCGCGCCTCCCGCCGAACCGGGTCGTGCTGGCCGGCCGACCTACCCTCGCCGCTGCTGACCGCCACTGCGGACCTCCGGCTTTCTCTCATCCCACGGTCTGATCTGGGGGTTCGTGAATTACAACCGTGGTTTCCCTTGCACCGTAGGACCGGGGCCATCGTCAGTCAACGACCCCGTCCGGCGCGTCGTGAAGCGTAATTTCCCGAAATGGTGCGGCACGTCAGCCCGCTCGCCCGAAGTCTTCCGGTGTGATTTTGTCCAGGAACTCGCGGAACTTCTCCACTTCGTCTTCCTGGTCGTCGGGCATGCTCACGCCCGCCTCCTGGATCACGTCCTCACTCGCGTAGATCGTCGCCCCTGTGCGCAACGCCAGCGCGATCGAGTCCGAAGGGCGGGCGCTCACCTCCACGCCGTTCGAGAACACCAGGTCGGCGAAGAAGATCCCATCGCGGAGCGCGACGATGTTGACGGTGCGCAACCGCACCCCCAACGCCTCAAGCACATCGCGGAACAAGTCGTGGGTGAGCGGCCTCGGCGGGGGTTCCTCCGCCTGGGCCAGCGCGATGGCGGTCGCCTCGGTCATGCCTATCCAGATCGGCAGGTACCGATCACCGCTCGCCTCCTTCAGGAGCACGATCGGCTGGTTTGTGGGCATCTCAACGCGAACCCCCACGACCTCCATCTGCAACACGGGCGGCTCCGTCTCAAGCGTCGCGGCATATCACCAGGCATTCAACGTAACACCCACCAGGGAGCGGATGTGCCGGTCACCGCCCCATCAGCACCCCATTACCGTCCCAGAACGCCGCGAACACTGCCACGCAGCAACGCATTGTGCAGTTCCTGGAGAAGACCGGACATCTCGCGAGCGGTCTCGTCGGCCTCCGCGATCGCCCCCGGCGCCTTCCGGCGCAGCACGGGCGCCACCGCCTGCTCGATCAGGCCGGTCTCCCGCTCCACCAGCGCCCGCACCGCCCTGAGGTGCCGCGCCCGCAGGCCGAACCGCGACAGGGCCCCCACGCTGCGCGCGATCTCCAGCGCCTCGCCGTCGTAGCGGCGCGCGACCGCCGCGACCAGGCCGAAGCTCTCCATCTCGGCCAGGGTCTCCTCGTCGATGCCCGCGGCCTCGATGAGCTCCTCCCTGCTGAGACGCACCGCCGGCGGGCCGTCCGAGACGCTCTGCGGGCGCGCGGCCTGCCCGTCCAGCTGATCCTTGATCACCCGGAGCGGCAGGTACTGGTCACGCTGCGCCCGCAGGATGTACCGCAGGCGCTCCACGTCGTTGTAGGTGAACTTGCGGTAGCCCGAGGGGCTCCGCTGGGGCTCGATCAGCCCCTCACCCTCCAGGAAACGGATCTTGGAGACGGTCACGTCGGGGAACTCGGCCTGCAGCAGGCCGAGGACCTCCCCGATGCTCATGAACGCCCGTACGGCCTGTGCGCTCATGACTGCTCCTCCTCACCGATCACAGCCCTCCAGGACCACGCGTGAGGAACACCAGCCGGAACTTGCCGATCTGCACCTCGTCGCCGCCCTGCAAGGGGGACTCCTCGATGCGTTCCCGGTTGACGTAGGTGCCGTTCAGGCTGCCCACGTCGCGGACCGTGAACTGGCCGCCGCGGCGGTAGAACTCGACATGCCTCCTGGACACGGTTACATCGTCCAGGAAAATGTCGCTTTCCGGGTGGCGACCCGCCGTAGTGAGATCGCTGTCGAGCAGAAAACGGCTGCCCGCGTTCGGGCCGCGCATGACCACCAAGAGAGCCGTGCCGGGCGGCATCTGCTCGATCGCCGACCGGTCCGGCAGCAGCGTCTGGCCCGTCTCCGCCTCCAGCGCCTCCAGGGAGATCGTCGAGGTGGTATCGGCTGCGACGGGCGCCGGAGCGCTCAGCGGCGAACCGCATCGTGAACAGAAACGGGCATCCTCGGGGTTGGCATGACCGCACTGCGTGCAGTAGACGCTGGGCATCGAACGGCTCGGCCTCTCTCACGACTCTCACGACTTGCTCGGGACTGGCTCACTGCTGGGGACTGCTCAACTGCTCGGGTCCGGCTCGAACTGCGAATGCCGCAACTTACGCTGATCAGGCACAAAGGTCAAGAAGCGCGGCCGGGCGTGGACTGACCAACGCTACAGCCCACGGAGGTTCAAGGTCCATCCCGACACATGCATCCCCAGCATCCCATCCTGATCACGAAAGAGGGAGACGGGGGGTCAGCAGGAGCCGGCGGCCTGCTCGACCACGTGGGCCCAGCGTTCCAGGAGGGCCTGCGCGCCGTCCACGTCGTGCCCCTCGGCCCACAGGTGGGTGACGGCCTCGGCGGGGTCGGGCAGCACGAGCGCCCAGCTTCCGTCCTCCTCCACGACGCGGACGCCGTCGGTGGTGTCCAGGCGGTGGCCCTCGGCGGCCTCGACGACCGAGCGCATCACGGCCCCCTTGTGCGCCCACGGCGTCGGCACGGTCCGCTTCAGCAGCCGGGCCTCGGGGATGCGGGCGTCGATCTGGCTGAGCGACAGCCGGGTGCGCGCGACCAGGCCGAGCAGGCGCAGGAACACGGCCAGGCCGTCCAGGGTCGGCCCGAACTCCGGGACGATGAAGCCGCCCCGCCCGTCGCCCGCGAAGATCGTGTCAGGGTGCCGGGCCGCCCGGGTCAGCGTGTCGAGGCTGGTAGCCGTCCAGTCGACCTGCACACCGTGGAAGCGGCACACCATCTCCGCCACCCTGGTCGTGGTCACCGGCAGCGCCACCCGGCCGCCGCGGCGCTCGGCCGCGACCAGGTCGAGCACGACGAGCAGCGCCCGCTCCTCACTGATGAGCTGGCCCATCTCGTCCACCAGCGAGACCCGCTCCCCCACCGGGTCGAACCGTACGCCGAAGGCGGCCCGCGCGGAGGCGACCAGGTCCGCCAGGCGCTGCAGGTCGCGGCGGCGCTCGGCGAGGGTCTCGGTGGGCGAGGCGTCGTCGAGGCGGTTGTTCACGGTCAGCACGTCGACCCCGGCCCGGCCGAGCAGGCTGGGCAGCACGAGCGAGGACGTGCCCCCGGCGCAGTCGACCACGACCTTCATCTCGGCGTCCTTCACGCCGTACATGTCGACGCAGGCCAGCAGTTCCCTGGCGTAGGTGTCGACGGCCCTGGCCGGGAACGTCAGCTCGGCGATCTCGCCGGGGAAGGCCCGGCGGTACTCCTGCCGGGTGAAGACCCGCTCCAGCTTGCGCTGCGCCGCCTGCGACAGGTCCGAGCCCGTCTCGTCCATGAACACGATGTCCACGCTCTGCGGGTCGCCCGCGGTCGTGCGCAGGAAGATGCCGCCCCTGACGTTCTCCCGGGAGGTGTTGAACCGGGCCACCGGCAGGGCGGCGGCCTCCAGGTCGACGACGTTGATCGCGCTGGAGTTCAGCGCGCTGATCACCGCGCGCTTCAGCGCCCGCGCCGCGCGTGAGGCGTCGCGGGCGGTGACCACCGTGTCGCCCTTCTTCAGGGTCGTGGCGTACGCGCTGGCCAGCCGTACGCACAGCTCGGGGGTGATCTCCACGTTGACCAGGCCGGAGACGCCCCGGGGGCCGAACAGGCTGCGCTGGCCGCGCGACTCCCAGATCACGCTGGTGTTGACGACCGTGCCGGCCTCGATCGTCTTGAACGGGTAGATCTTCACCCCGGAGGAGACGTACGCCTCGGCCTCGATGACGCACTCGTCGCCGACGACGGCGTTCTCCTCGATCCGGGCGCCGGTCATGACGTCGGTGTTCTTGCCGATCACGCAGCCGCGCAGGTGCGCGGCGGGGCCGACGTACACGTTGTCGCTGACCACCGCGCGGTGCAGGAAGGCGCCCTCCTTGACCACCGCGTTGCTGCCGAGCACGGTGTACTCCCGCAGCTCGGCCCCGGCCTCGACCTTGGCGTAGTCGCCGATGTAGAGGGGCCCCTTGAGCACCGCCTCGGGGTCGACGGAGGCGCCCTCGGCGGCCCACACGCCCGGGGCCAGCTCGAAGGCGTCGAAGTCGACCTTGACCTTGCCCTCCAGCACGTCGGCCTGCGCCTTGAGGTAGCTCTCGTGGGTGCCGACGTCCTCCCAGTAGCCCTCGGCGACGTAGCCGAACAGCCGGCAGCCCCGCTCCAGCAGGCGGGGGAAGATGTCGGACGACCAGTCGACCGGCTGGCCGGGGGCGATCTCGTCGAGGACCGACGGCTCCATGATGTAGACGCCGGTGTTGACCGTGTCGGAGAACACCTGCCCCCAGGTCGGCTTCTCCAGGAAGCGCTGGATGCGGCCGTTCTCGTCGACGATGATGATCCCGAACTCCAGCGGGTTGGGCACGCGCTTGAGCCCGATCGTGACCAGCGCCCGGTTCTCCCGGTGGAAGCGGAGCATGTCGGTCAGGTCGATGTCGGTGAGCGCGTCGCCCGAGATCACCAGGAACCGGTCCTCGCGGAGCTTGTCGGCGGCGTTCTTCACGCTGCCCGCCGTGCCGAGGGGGACGTCCTCCGTGGCGTAGTGGAGGGTCACGCCGAGCTCGTCGCCGTCACCGAAGTAGTTGCGGATGAGCGCGGCCAGGAACTGCACCGTCACCACGACCTCGGTGTACCCGTGCCGCCTGAGCAGCCGCAGCACGTGCTCCATGATCGGCCGGTTGATGATGGGCAGCAGGGGCTTGGGCTGGTTGGCGGTCATCGGCCGCAGCCGTGTCCCCTCCCCGCCCGCCATGACGACGGCCTTCACGGGTCACCCCTTCGTTAGCTGGCGCACCTGTACGACATACAACACCCCCGCCCACCAATACAGACCAGTTCCCCAGATGGCGAAGGCCCATCCGAAGATCGCGGCAATCTCGGCGTACCAGCCCTCGTGGGAGGCGAGGAACAGCAGGGGGAACGCGTACATGAGGGCGGCGGTGCCGGCCTTGCCGAGGAAGTGGACGGGCAGGGCGGGGCCGTATCCGTGCCGCCGCAGGACGGGCGGCATCCACAGCAGCAGGATGTCGCGCAGCGGCACCGCGAGCGCCAGCCACCAGGGGATGACGCCCCGGATGACCAGGCCGACCAGCGTGGCGAGGATGTAGAGCCGGTCCGCGAGCGGGTCGATCAGGCGGCCGAGCCTGCTGATCTGGTTCCATGCGCGGGCGAGCTTGCCGTCGAGCCAGTCGCTGAACCCCGCGAGCATCAGCAGCGCGACGGCCCATCCGTCGGCCCGGGGCCCCAGCACGAGCCAGAGGAAGACGGGGACGCCGAGCAGCCGCAGGGCGCTCAGCAGGTTGGGAACCGTCCAGATCCGGTCCTCGGCAGCGTTCACGCCCCAGACCCTACATGCCGGGATCCCGGCCGTTCCGCGGAGCGGCGGCCGCGGCGGAGGCCGTCTGCGCGGCGACGAGCCGGGTGTAGCTCCCGTCCAGGGACAGCAGCTCCTCGTGGGTGCCCCGCTCCACCACCGTGCCCCGCTCGACGACCAGGATCAGGTCGGCGTCCCGCACCGTGCTCAGCCGGTGTGCGATCACGATGCGGGTCTGCGTCAGGCGGGACAGCCGCGCCTCGATGCCGGCCTCGGTCGCGCTGTCGAGGTTGCTGGTCGCCTCGTCGAGCAGCAGCACCCTGGGGCGGGGCAGCAGCGCGCGGGCCAGGGCGAGGCGCTGGCGCTGTCCACCCGACAGGCCGCCGCCCTCGACCAGGATCGTCTCGTAGCCCATCGGCATCGCCATGATCTCGTCGTGCAGGCCCGCGATCCGGGCCGCGTCGGCGATCCGGTCCAGGCCGGCCTCGGGGAGGTTGAGCGCGATGTTCTCCCGGATCGTCCCGGTGAACAGCGACGGGTCCTGGGTGACCACGCCGAACTGGCGGCGCAGCGACCGCGGGTTGAGCTCGGCCGCGGGGACGCCGTCGTACCGGATCTCCCCGGCCGCCGGCTGGTACAGGGCGAGCAGCAGGCGGGCGAGCGTGCTCTTGCCCGATCCCGAGGGACCGACCAGCGCGACCTTCTGCCCCGGCCGCACGACCAGTGAGACGTCGCGCAGCGTCCACGGGCCGCGCGGGTCGTGGCGGAAACACACCCCGCGCAGCTCGATGCCGCCGCGCAGCCGCAGCACCTCGATCCCCGTCGACGGCTCGGGCTCGGAGGCGAGGATGTCCGACAGCCGGTCGAAGTGCGCCCCGGCCTGCTGAAGGCTGCGCAGGCTGGTCATCAGCGAACCGATCGGGGTGAGCGCGGCGGTGGCCAGGGCGTTCAGCGCGAGCAGCGTCCCGAGGCTCATCGACCCGTCGAGCACCCGCCACGCGCCCACCCACAGCAGCCCCAGCGGCGCGAGAAGGCGCACCGCCCCGAGCGCCGCCTCGACGAGCCCCCGGACGAGCCCTCCCCGCACATCGGCGTCGAGCTGCCGGGCGAACAGGTCCGACCAGCGCTGCATCGCCCGCGGCTCGGCCCCGGACGCCTTGAGCGTCTCGATGCCCCCGACGGCCTCCATCAGCCGGCCCTGCGTGACGGCGAGGGCGGCCAGCTCGCGTCTGGTCAGCTCGCCCACCCGGCGGGCGGTGCCGAGCAGGAGGGCGGCCTGCCCTGCCGCGAGCAACGCGAGGAAGGCGCCGAAGACCGGGTCTCGGGCGAAGACGAGCAGCAGGTAGACCAGGGCGAGCGGCCCGTCGAGCAACGACGAGAGAATCTGCCCGGTCAGCGTCTCGCGCAGGGCGATGACGCTGTTCGCCCGGTTCACCAGGTCTCCCTTGCCGCGCACCGCGAAGTACCGGTACGGCAGTGCGACAAGGTGCGCCACCAGATTCCGCGTCACCTCGCCGTCGGTGCGCGAGCGGAGCGCGACGAGCAGCACCGAACGCAGGTAGCCCACCGCGAACTGGGTGACCACGGCGGCCAGCACGGCCACGCCGAGGAGGGCGAGAAGCCCGGAGTCCCCGCGCGGGAGGATCCGGTCGACGACGACCTGGAACGCCGTCGCGAGCCCCAGGCCGAGCACCTGGAGCAGCACCGAGGCCGCGAGCACCTGGGTGAGCAGGCCCTTCCTGCGGAACACCAGGGCGCGCAGGAAGTCGCGCCGCCACGCCCGCGCCGCGCCGGACCGCACGCGGCGGAACCCCGGCTCCGGCTCGAACGCCAGCAGCACGCCGGTGAACCCGGCGTCGAACTCGGCGGGCGTGAGCCGCCTGCGTCCCTGGGCGGGGTCCACGATGTCCACGTGATCGGGGGTCCACCGCTCCACCACCACGAAGTGCTGGAACTCCCAGTGGACGATCGCGGGCATGGGCACCCGCCCGAGGTCGGCCGGCTCCAGCGAGAACGCCCTGGCCTTGAGGCCGAACTCCCGCGCGGCGCGGACGACGGCCAGCGCGCTCAGGCCGTCCCTGCCCACCTGGAGGTGGTCGGTGACCTCCTGCACGGTGGTGCGGTGGCCGTGGAAGGACAGGATCACGGCCAGGCAGGCCGCGCCGCACTCGGTCGCCGAGTTCTGCAGGAAGACCGGAACCCGTCTCACCCGCCACCCCTCAGGACCAGAGCGGTGAGAACGGCCAGCCCCGAGGTGAGCACCGCGACCGCGCACCAGAGCAGGACGAGGGCACGGCCGCCGACCTCCTTGACGGCGGCCGTGGCGGACGGCGGGGCGGCATGGCGGCGCAGCGCCTCGGCGCGGAAGATCCGTCCGCTCACCGCGTGCCGGTCCGCGCCGTGGTTCCCCAGAACCATTCGATCTTCGCGGCCCGGCGGCGTTCGTCGATCCACAGGTCGAAGACCCGCCGTTCGACGCGGCGGCGCGTGTCCGCGTCGAGCTCGGCGCCGGCCACGGAGATCACCTTGAGCAGGACGTCCGGGGCGGGCGAGACGACGTCGCCGGGGCGGGCGGTGCCTATCTCGGCCGCGGGCACGTCCTCGACGACCAGCCGGGCGCCGCGCGTCCGCTCCGCCAGCGCGAAGAAGCCGGCGCCGGCGTCGATCTCGGCCGCCGCCCGCCGGGCCGCCTCGGAGCCGGGAAAGGTGAGGCGGGCGACCCGGGCCGTGCCGAACTCCTCCCGGTGTTCCTCGAAGTACGGCTCGACCCGTCCGGCCGTCACCCGCTCGCGGACGCGGGCGGCGGCCACCTCCCCCGCGACCAGCTCCTGGAGGTCCACCACGGTGAGGGAGCGGCGGTCCATCCACTCACGTGTCCGTTCCGCGGTGAGCAGTCCCCGGGCGCGCCGGAACGCGTCCACCGCCTCCTGGATCTCGTGGTCGGAGAGCTCCACCGGAGCCTCCTCCAGCTCCGCCTGGACGAGGGCGGCGGCGACGACCCGGTCCACCAGCCGGGTCTCGTCCCACAGGAAGTCGAGCCAGGCGACCGCGTCGACCACCTTGACCCCGACTCCGTCGATCCGCAGCAGCAGCATCTCGCCGGCCCGCTGCACGCCCCGCAGGGGCCAGGGCAGGGAGCGGTCGGGGCACCAGGACAGCGACACCGTCCCCTCCCCCGGCCGTTTGATCAGAAGGTCGTAGTGGAGTGAGTCGTCGTAGTCCTCCCGCTGCCACAGCAGCCGGAAGCGCACGCCGGGATGGCGCTCCCGCAGCTCACGCAGGCGTTCCTGGGCCTCGGACGGGTCGAGACCGTCCAGGCCGCGGAGGGTTTCAAGGGCGTCCGGCAACATGCGCGGTCTCCTCTCCGACCGTGCCGTACATCAACAGATCACACAGCGCCGCGCCGATCGGCAGGCCCGTGGCCTTCTCGATCCAGAGCCACTGGCCACTGGGGTTGACTTCGAGGAAGACGTAACGCCCGTCGGGGGTGAGGATGAGATCGATCGCTCCGTAGCGCAGGCCGAGCCGCCGCACGATCCGCAGGCAGCGCTCGGCCACCTCCGGCGGCAGCTCGTGCACCTCGTGGCGGGTGCCGCCCGGGTCGTAGCGGCGCCAGTCGAGCCTCGTGTGGTTGCTCTCCTGCGAGTGGATCTCCGCCGCGAAGACGGCCCGCCCCACGACGGTCACCCGCAGTTCGACCCGCTTGGGCACGTACTCCTGGACGACGACCGGGCCGAACCTGATCGCGTCCGCGTACGTCACATCCCGGGTGGACACCGGTTCCGACATCCGGGCCACGCCCTCCCCGTCGGCGCGGGAGCCGGCGGGAATGCCCAGGGGCTTGGTGATGACGCGGCCCTGGTGCCGGTTGTAGAAGTCCAGGAACTCGTCGGGGTCGTTGGTGATCAGCGTGTCCGGCAGCTCGAATCCGAGGCGACCGGCCAGGGCCAGCTGTGACGACTTGCGCTGGGCCAGCCTCACCCGTTCCCTGGGCGCGGGGACCATGCGGCAGTCGAGCTGCTCCCACAGGTCCCCGGCGAACACCGCGCACTCCTGCTCCATGTGGGCACGTGCCACCGGGTCGGTGATCTCGGGATGCGCGACGGGAGCCTGGGGACGGCGGAACCACAACGCCGTCAGACGGTCGAGATCGACGTCCGCCTTCTCCGTGCGCAGCCGCCGCCGCACCCGCCCGTCACGGTGGTAGACCGCGTCGAGCACCGCGTGGACCGGATAGCCGGCCGGGTCGAAGACGACCGCTTCCGCCCCCCGCGCGGCCAGCAGACGGGCCACGTGCTCCGCATGGGAGTCTCCGTCGATCGTGAGGATGAGTACTTCGCCGGGCATCTCTCGCTCTTCCTGTCTGGCTTCCCGATCGGCGCGGGGCGCCGGAACGGCGCCCCGCGCGGTCACTCGGAAGCGGTCGCTCAGAAGTCGAGGTCCTTGGCGTCGACGGTGCCGTCCGGGGTCATGACCTGGCTCGACCACTCGAACTTCCGGCCGCCGTTGACGAGACGGAGGTCTCCCTCGTCGAGCTCCGGGCCGGCCGCCGCGATGTCGTCGATTCTGATCTTGGACATTGTGATCCCTCCCGCCGCCCGGGGACGGCGCGTTCTCCGATGTGACGGCGCCCGATCGGGCGCCGGACACAGACGTTAGGAGGGCCTTCTCGATGCCCGCTTCGCACGACCTTGGGAACGGCTAAACGGTCGCTTGTGGTCGATCACCGGCAGGGACCGCGGGGACACCTACATACCGGTGTCCCGGGCGTTCCGCGGCGGAGCCACGGGGGTGAAGGCGGCGTCCACCAGCCCGAACCGGTGCGCCATCACCGCCGCCTGCGTGCGGTTGCGCAGGCCCAGCTTCTCGGTGATCGCGGCGACGTGGCTCTTCACGGTCGTGACGCCCACGTGCAGCCGCCCGGCGATCTCGGCGTTGGACAGGCCCACGCCGATCAGCGTCAGCACCTGCGACTCGCGCTCGGTCAGGGCCGCCGGCGGCGGCAGCGCCTGCCGCTCGGCGGCCAGGGCCCGCTCGACGACCCGCCGCAGCACCGACGGCGCGAGCGGGGGCTCCCCCGCCGCGGCCCGCCGCACGGCCTCGACCATGTGGGCGGGCGGGTCGTCCTTGACCAGGAAACCGAGCGCGCCCGCGCCCAGCGCGGCGTAGAGGTCCTCGTCCTCGGAGAACGTGGTGAGCACGACGATCCGCGCGGACGGCCGGGCGGCGAGGATCCTGCGGGTGGCCTCCAGCCCGTCGACGCGCGGCATGCGCAGGTCCATCAGCACGACGTCGGGGTGGTGCCGCTCGGCCAGCCGTACCGCCTCGGCGCCGTCGGCGGCCTCGCCGCACACCTCCATGTCCCCGGCCGCCTCCAGCATCATCCGGACGCCGGCCCGTACGAGGGCCTGGTCGTCGGCGACGACGACGCGGATCACGCGAACCTCCCTCTCACGCAGCGGTCGGGCGGGCTCTCACACGCCCCCTGGGGCGGGATGGGCAGCGAGGCGGTCAGCCGCCACCCGCCGTCCCCCGCCGGGCCGGCGGTGACGCGCCCTCCGAAGGCGCGGGCCCGCTCCCGCATGCCCGCGATGCCCTGGCCGTTGGACGGCAGCGCCTCCGGCGGGCGGGCCGGGCCCGGGCCGTTGCGCACCTCCACCTCCAGCGCGCCCTCGCGCGTCCGCACGCCGACCTCGGCGCGGGCGCCGGGCCCCGCGTGTTTCAGCACGTTGGTGAGCCCCTCCTGGACGATCCTGGCCGCCGCCGCGCGCAGCACCAGCGGGGCCAGACACGCCTCGGGCGACTGCCGCAGGTCGACGTGCAGGCCGGCCGCCGACATCCGCGCCACGGCGTCCCGCAGCACGTCGCCGGGGTCGGCGAGCATGTCCGCGAGCGGGAGGTCGTCGCGCAGCGCCTCGGCGGGATCGCGCAGCACGGTGAGCAGGCCGCGCAGGTCCTCCAGGACGCGGTGCCCGGTCTCCCGGATGTCGTCCAGCGCCTCGGCGGCCGGGCCGTCCGCCCCGGCGTACTGGGCCGCGCTCGCCCGCAGGACCATCGCCCCCACATGGTGGGCCACGATGTCGTGGACCTCGCGGGCGATCCGCTCCCGCTCGGCCAGCCGCCCGGCCCTGGCCCGCTCGGCGGCCAGCTCGGCCGCGTGCCTGGCCTGCGCCTGCCGCGCGCCGACGTAGCGGCCGATGGCCACCGGGGCGGTCACCATCGTCATCAGCGCCACCACCCGGAACGGGGTGACGTCGGCGGGGTCGTCCACGGTCACGACGGCGGAGACCGAGCAGGTCAGCGCGTACGCCGCAGCGAGCCACGGCCAGGCGGCCCGGGTCGCGAACACGCCGAGTGCCACCAGGGCGAGCAGTTGCAGGCTGTTGCCGGTCCTCGGGACGTACTGGTCGGCGACGACCAGCGTGAGGCTCTCCAGCAGCAGGACCGCGCCGGGCAGGTGCCGCACGACGCCCAGCGCGAGCCCCGCGAGCATCACCCCGAGCGCGACCGCCCACACCGGCGGCACCCCGCTGTGCCAGTACGGCCAGGTGGTGAGCACCGCCAGCGCCACCCCGCCGCCGGCGAGGAGGAGGTCGAGCAGCGGGGCCGGGTCCTCCCTGCGCCGCCCCTCCTGCGTGCGCAGATAACCGCCGATCAGCACCGGGGCGGCGATCAGGCCGGCCGAGTAGAACCACGTGTTCGCGGTGAGCGCGATGCCGGGGTCGGCGAGGTTCACGGCCGTCGCGACGCAGGCGAGCACGGCCACCGGCGCCGTCCAGCCCCACCCGCGCCCCCGGGCCAGCACGCCCACCGCGATGGGCAGCAGGATCTGGACGGTGTTGACGGTGAACGCGCCGAGCTGGTCGCAGCCCACCAGCAGCGCGGCCAGGTAGACGGCCACCGGGCCGGGCCATCGGCGCACCAGCCCCATCGGCAGCCCGGCCAGCAGCGCGAGTCCCAGCCCCACCCACACCGGGGCCGGACCGCTACGGCCCGTCCAGGTTCCCGCGCTGACCAGCACGTCGAGACCGGTCCCGCTCACCGCGAGGAACACGTCGAGGACCGGGCCACGCGAAAAGGGCCGCCGCATGGGGGAACGCTACCGAACTCCCGGGGCGGTGGCGGTCCTCCGGCCGGAGGACCGCGCCTCCTCCTTCTGGCCGCCCTCCGTGCGCCGACCGGCCGCCAGGTCGGCCCGTACTGCGGGCGGTCGGGGGCGGTGGCGCGCCCTAGCGTGACCGGCATGAACAGTGAGTCAGCGGTTCTCCTCGGCCAGTTCCTGCGCTCCCCGGCCGCCACGGGAGCGGTCGCGCCCAGTTCGCGGCGGTTGTCGCGGGCGGTGTGCGCACCGGTGCCCGAGGGGGGCGAGCCCGTCGTGGTGGAACTCGGACCGGGCACCGGGCCCTTCACCGCCGAGATCCAGCGGCGGCTCGCGGGACGGGGACGGCATCTGGCCGTCGAGATCAACCCGCTCCTGGCCGGGCGGCTCTCGGCCCGTCACCCGGGGGTCGACCTGGTCGTCGGCAGCGCCGCGGACCTGCCCGCCCTGCTCGCCGAGCGGGGACTGGCCGCGGCCGACGTGATCGTCAGCGGGCTGCCCTGGGCGGCGTTCTCCCCGGGCCACCAGGCCGGGCTGCTGCGCGCGGCGGTCGCCGCACTCGCTCCGGGCGGCGCCTTCACGACCTTCTCCTACGTCCACGCCCGCGCGCTGCCCGCGGCACTGCGCTTCCGCCGCGCCCTGACGGCCTCCTTCGAGGAGGTGGTGGCGGGCCGCACCGTGTGGCGCAACCTGCCGCCCGCCTTCGTCTACCACGCCCGCCGCCCGCGGGCGAGCGCCGTTCTCCGGTGACGGCTCTACAGTGACGGCATGGACTTCACCCTGCCGGAGAGCGCGCAGGCCGTGCGGCGCGGTGTCGCCGACGTCTGCGCACGGTACGACATGGACTACTGGCAGCGCTGCGAGGCGGAGAAGCGCTGGCCGGAGGAGGTGTGGGCGGAGCTCGCCAAGGGCGGCTGGCTCGGCCTGGCCGTCCCGGAGGAGTACGGCGGGGCGGGCCAGGGCCTGCTCGAACTCGCGGTGGCCACCGAGACCCTGTCGGCCTCCGGCTCGGCCGGGGGCTCGGCGTTCATGTATGTGCTGACTCCGGGGTTCGGGGCGCTGACGCTGGCCAGGCACGGCTCGGCCGAGCAGAGAGCCGCCCTGCTGCCGAAGCTGGCGACGGGCGAGATGGAGACCTGCTTCGCGCTGACCGAGCCCGACGCCGGATCCAACTCGCTGGCGATCTCGACCTTCGCCCGCCGCGACGGCTCGGACTTCGTGGTGAACGGCCAGAAGGTCTGGATCACCGGGGTGCAGCGGGCCGCCCGGATGCTGCTGGTCACCCGGACGATCCCGGCGGAGCGGGCCCGGCCCCGCACCGACGGGCTGACGGTGTTCCTGGTCGACGTGCCCGAGGCGGTGCGGGCGGGCAGCCTGACCTACCGGCCCATCCCCAAGATGGGCGCGAACACCACGCCGTCCAACATGGTCTTCATCGACGACCTGCGGCTGCCCGCGTCCAGCGTGCTCGGCGAGGTGGACCGGGGCGTCGCCGTGCTGTGGGACGTGCTGAACCCCGAGCGCATCCTGCTGGCCGCGAGCGCGCTCGGTGCGGCCGAGGTGGCGTTGCGGGTGGGCGTGGACTACGCGAAGCAGCGGGAGGTCTTCGGCCGGCCCATCGGCGCGAACCAGGCCGTCGCGTTCCCGCTGGCGCGGGTCAAGGCCGAGATCGAGCTGGCCAGGCTGATGCTGTACAAGGCGGCCTGGTCCTTCGACAACGGGCTGCCCTGCGGCACCGAGGCCAACATCGCCAAGCTGGCCGCCTCGCGGGCCGCGTGGGACGCGGCGGACGCCGCGTTCCAGACCCACGGCGGCATGGCCTACTCGCTGGAGTATCCCGTGGCCCGGCTGCTCGCCGACGCCAGGATCGGCAGGATCGCCCCGGTCACCGAGGAACTGCTGCTGAACCACCTGGCCACCCAGGTTCTCGGCCTGCCGAGAAGCTTCTGAGCGCCCGCGCGCGGGTCACGCGAACGCCTCCTTGAGGCGCGCCGCGAGGAACTCGCGGCCCTCGACCGCCTGGTCGAAGAACCCGGGCAGGCCGAGGAAGCCGTGCAGCGCGCCCTCGAAGGACCGGTGCTCCACCGGCACCCCGGCCTCCGCGAGCGCCCGCGCGTAGGCCGCGCCCTCGTCGCACAGCGGGTCGTACTCGGCCGTGATCACCGTCGCGGGCGCGAGACCCGACTTGTCCGGCAGGTGGAGCGGCGCCAGACGGGGGTCGCGCGGATCGGCGCCGCCCGCGTACTGCTCGACGAACCACCTCATCTCCGCCGCCTCCAGCCCGAACCCCTTCGCGTTCGCCCGGTAGCTGGGCGTGTCGCACGCGACGTCGACGACCGGGTAGATCAGCACCTGGTGGGAGAGATGGAGGCCCGCGTCCCTGGCGAGCCACGCGGCCACGGCCGCGAGGTTGCCGCCGGCGCTGTCGCCGACGACCGCGACCCTGCCGGCGTCGCCGCCGTAGAAGCCGGGCCGGGCGTGCACGTCGCGGACCACCGCGAAGGCGTCGTCGGCCGCCGCCGGGAACGGATCCTCGGGCGCGAGGCGGTAGTCCACCGAGACCACGACGGCGCCGGTGCGCGCGGCGAGATCCCGCGCGAGAGGGTCGTTGCGCTCGACGCTGCCGAAGACCCAGCCGCCGCCGTGGAAGTAGACGAGCACCGGCAGCGGGCGCTCCCCGGGCTCCGGGCGGTAGATCCGGACCGGGACCCCGGCCACCGTCTCGTCCCTGACCACCGGCAGGTCGATCCTCGGCCCGCGCTGCTCGGCCAACCCGTCCATCGTCCGCATTTCGGCGATCTGCTCGCGGGTCAGGGAGGCGAGATCGGCGCCGAGGTCCGACGGGAACAGCGCGAGGTAGGCCGCGGCCTGGGGATGCAATGCCATGCCCGCAGGGTAATCAGGGGCGGGCGGCGTCCACCAGTGCCTCGATGAGGCGGTTGTCCGCACCGCGCTCGGGGTGCCACTGGACGCCGACGGCGAAACGGTGCCCCTGGAGCTCGACGCCCTCGACGATCTGGTCGTCCGCCCAGGCCACGGCGAGCAGGCCGGTGCCGAGACGCCGTACGGCCCGGCGGTGCGCGCCGGTCACCTCGGCGTGGTCGCCCACCGCCTTGCCCAGCCGGCTGGTCACGCTGATGGTCACGACGTGCTTCGCGGTCTCGTGCCGGTCGTGGCCCACGGCCGCGGGCAGGGAGGTGATCAGCGTGCCGCCCTGCGCCACGTTGAGCACGTGCAGGCCGCGCGAGATCCCGAGCAGCGGCACGTCCGCCTCCACCGCCGCCTGGGCGAGCGCCACCTCGAAGCGGTCGCGGTGCGGCTGCGGCGCGGCGAGCCCGTCGCCGTCGTCCGGCTCCGCGGCGGAGGCCTCGCCGTACAGCGCGGGATCGACGTCGACGCCGCCGGCGAGGATGACGGCGTCCAGGCGGCGCACGTGATCGCCGGCGGACACCGGGCTCAGCGGCGGCAGCAGGACGGGCGCGCCGCCCGCCTTCTCCACCGCCCGCGCGTACGCGTGCGGCGACACCGCGGCCTCACGGACCCACGTCCCCCAGCGCGCGGCCTCGAGGTAGGTGGTGATGCCGACGATCGGACGCGCCATGGCGACTCCTGGTGGTTCATGGGCGGGGCAGGGCCCATCATGGCGCAGCTTCTTTCCTTTTTGTCGACTTTTGGATCATTGACCCCACCAGTCACACCAGTCACAAGGCAAGGATCACGAAAAATAACGAAGCGTTCACAGCTGGTTGCCTTGCCATGAATCGGTTGTGACGCACCGAAGTGAGTGGAACACTCCGCAGTGAGCGACCGGTCGGGCCGGGGCCTCCGGCGCTCGTCACCCGGAGCCGTCAGGGAGGTGGATCGACAGACCGGAGCACACCTCCGGTCCCTAGGGTGGGACACAACCGATGTCGTTGAACGCGCGCCTGATCAAGGAAAGCTTCGCGCTCGTCGAACCCGTCGCGGGGCGGGCCTCCGCGTACTTCTACGGACTGCTGTTCGCGCACTGCCCCAGCCTGCGCGGGATGTTCCCGCCGGACATGGCGGCGCCGCGCGGCCGGCTCTTCGACGTCCTCAGGAGGGTCGTCAGGGAGCTCGACAGCCCCGAGGGACTGACGTCCTATCTCGCCGGGCTGGGCCGCGACCAGCGCAGGTACGGCTTCTCCCCCGAACACCACACGGCCGCCGGCGCCGCCCTGCTCGCGACGATGAGGCGCTTCGCCGCGCGGATCTGGACCGAGGAGACCGAGGCGGCCTGGAGCGAGGCGTACGCCATGGCCTCGCGGATCATGATCGACGCGGCCGCGGCGGAGACCACTCCCCCCTGGTGGCTGGCGGAGGTGACGGGCCACGAGGCACGCTGCCGCGACATCGCGGTCCTCACGCTCCGCCCGTCGCAGCGGATGGACTTCGTCCCCGGACAGCACGTCCCGGTGCAGACGGCCAGGTGGCCGCGGGTGTGGCGGCGCTTCTCCATCGCCAACGCCCCCCGCGCGGACGGCACGCTGCGCCTGCACGTGCGGGCCGTTCCCGGCGGCTGGGTGAGCTCGGCCCTGGTCCGCCACACGCGTCCCGGCGACCAGCTGCTGCTCGGCCCGCCCGCGGGCACGATGACGCCGCCCGAGTCGGACCGGGACCTCCTGTGCGTCGCCGGCGGCACCGGGCTCGCGCCGATCAAGGCCGTCATGGAGCACGTCATCGCCTCCGGCCGCCGCCCCAACATCCACCTGCTGTTCGGGGTGCGGCACGCGGGCGACCTGTACGACATGCCGGACCTGACGCGGCTGGCGGCGGGCTTCCCCTGGCTGCGGGTGCTGCCGGTGGTCTCCGACGACCCCGCCTACCAGGGGCTGCGCGGCCGGCTCCCCGACGTCGTGGACGCGTTCCCCTCCTGGACCGGGCACGAGGTGTACGTCTGCGGCCCGCCCCCCATGGTGGACGCGACCGTTCGGCGCCTTCGGCGCTCGGGGGTGCCGCTCGCCCGGATCCACCGCGACGCCGATCCGGAGCGAGACCGCGATCGGAGCGACCCGACCGGAACGGCGGGCACGCCGGACCGATTCCTGGCAGGATTCGAATCGAAAACATGATCGATATCCGGACAGGGAGGGCGCATGCCCGCACTACTCGCGATCGGCACCCGAAAAGGATTGTTCCTGGCACACTCCTCGAACGGCGGGCCGTTCGAGGTCGACCCCGTGCGCTTCTCCACCATCGGCGTCCCCTCCGTCGCCGTCGACACGCGCGGGCCCACCCCCCGGATCCTGGCCGGGATCGAGTACGGCCACTTCGGGCCGTCCGTCCTGTGGTCGGACGACCTCGGCGAGACGTGGCAGGAGGCGGCCACCCCGCCGGTCGCCTTCCCCGAGCGCACCGGGGCCGCGCTGGCCCGGGTGTGGCAGCTCCAGCCGTCGCCGGCCGAGCCGGGGGTGGTGTGGGCGGGCGCCGAGCCGGCCGCGCTGTTCCGCTCGGAGGACGGCGGGGCCACCTACACCCTGGTCGAGGGGCTGTGGGACCACCCCACCCGGCCCCGGTGGCAGCCCGGGGGCGGCGGGCTGTGCCTGCACACCGTGATCCCGCACCCCACCGACCCCGGGCGGCTCGGCGTCGCCGCCTCCGCCGTCGGCTTCTTCCGCAGCGACGACGCCGGGGCCACCTGGCGGCCGTCCAATAAGGACATCCGCGCGCCCTTCCTGCCCGAGGGAGCGCAGTATCCCGAGTTCGGGCAGTGCGTGCACAAGGTGGCGCAGCATCCCGCGCGCCCCGAGCGGCTCTATCTCCAGCACCACTTCGGCGTCTACCGGTCCGACGACTTCGGCGGCTCCTGGACGGAGATCGGTTCCGGGCTGCCCTCCGACTTCGGGTTCCCGATCGCGGTGCACCCGGACGACCCCGACCGGCTGTACGTCTTCCCGCTGCACGGCGACGTCGACCGCACGCCCGTCGGCCACCGGTGCCGGGTGTTCCGCAGCGACGACGCCGGGGCCACCTGGCAGGGCTTCTCGGAGGGCCTGCCCGAGGGCCCGGCGCACGCCTCCGTCCTCAGGGACGCCATGACCGCCGGGCCCGCCGGGGTGTTCTTCGGCACCCGGGACGGCGAGGTGTACGGCTCCGCCGACGCGGGCGAGACCTGGACGCTGATCGCCCGCCATCTGCCCGACGTCCTGTGCGTGCGCGCCGCCGTGGTGTGAAAACCGCCTGGGGACGGCTGCTCAGACCTTGCGGTAGCCGGGGATCCAGGCGCCGTCCTCGACCGTGTAGTCGCCGAACAGCGCCGGGGCCTCCGCCCGCATGATCTCCCCGATGCGGTTGAACACGAGGCGGATCTCCTCCTCCGCCCCGGCGGCCGTACGGGACTCGATGGTGTGGCGGAGGGTGCGCACGTTGGCCGTCCAGACCAGGCCCGTCGCGACGCCCTCGGGGGCGAAGCGCCGCATGAACGAGGTGCGGTGCTTCTTCTCCGAGAACGGCACGCCGTCGGCGTCCAGCCCGAAGTGGGCGGACATCCAGTTCTGGAACTCCTCCATCCGGTCGAGCATCTCGGTCGCCCGCTTCATCAGCTCGGCGTCCTCGCGCGCCCACTCGGGGAACCAGAACGGCAGGTCGTTCAGCCGGACGAACCGCAGCGACTCCTGCGAGATCGCCACCCCCGGCCGGTGCCGCACGAGCTCGTGGGTCATCACGCGCGAGACGTTGTGCAGCACGAAGCTGAAGCTGGCGTGCTCCAGGACGCTGCCGTGCGCGCTGGCCAGGATGTTGCGCAGGTACGCCTCCTGGTCAGCGCGGACCCGCGTCACGTTGGGGTTGAGCCCCGGCTCGAAGGAGCGGTAGCACAGCCGCCCGGCGAACTCGGCGAGGTCCTGCGCGTCGAAGTCGCCGCGCTCCAGCCGCTCCAGCCAGCTCTCCCCGCCGACCTCCCGCAGGTAGCGGGCCAGCTCGTCGTAGTCGACGGACGGCTTGGCGACGAGGAAGACCTCGGGCTCGACGCTGCGCATTCAGATCCCCGTTGAGTCGGTGCCGGTTGTGACGGGTCCAAGCAAACCAGCTCAGGCCCCACGATCGCGACTCGGGGGTGGAGCGCGAGGGCGTCGCCTTTACGTTGTAGATTCGGTTCAGAGGCGGTAGACGCGGCGGGCGTTGGCCGAGCCGATCATGTGGGCGATCCGGGCCGCGTCGGAGACGCTCCACTCTCCCTCGGCGATCCGGCCCGCCAGCAGCCGGGCCAGCCCGCGGCGGTGATAGAGGGCGGCCAGATAGCACAGCTCGGCGGCGCCGTGGCAGCCGGAGCCGTACATCTGCTTGTGGAACGGCACCAGCTCCAGCAGTTCGCGCAGGACGTGGGCCGAACCCGCCCCGGTGAGCGCCACGGCGAGCCCGGCGTCCACGTAGACGTGCGGGAAGACGCTCGCGAGGTACGCCGCCTGGCGGTGGTGGGGATAGCAGTGCACCAGCACGACCGGCACCCCGAGCGGGGCGAGGGCGCGGACGAACCCCGTGAGCCGCGCCGGATCCGCGTCACCGAAAGCGGCGTCCCCGGAGGCGCCGTCCCCGTGAGCGTCCTCCGAGAAGGCGCAGTGGATCTGGATCGGCAGGCTCCGCTCCCTCGCCACGTCGGCGGCGGCCCACAGCAGGTGCCGTACGAGGACCGGGTCGGCGAGGCGGGCCTTGGGGTCGGCGAGCCTGCGGCCGGCCGCGGCGATCACGCTGCCGCGGGAGGGCCGGGAGAGGTCGGAGCCGGGCCAGCGGCGGTGCGCGGCGACCGTCTTCAGCCCGGCGGCGCGGGCCGCGCGGGCCGCGAGCTCGTCCCGCAGCGCGCCCGCGTAGCCGACGGCGGGCAGGCCCGCCTCGGCGACGTCCCGCTCGACCTCCTCCAGCCGGACGATCTCGTCGGCGACGGCGCCGCCGAGCCGCCCCATCTCGGCGGGCCCGAGCAGGCCGGGCGACTCCGGGCCGGCGTCCACCAGGAAGGCCGAGACGCCGGAGCCGCGCAGCAGCCGCCGGTTCACCTCGGCGGCGCCGAGCTCGGCGCGGCGGGACAGGTACACCGCGGCCGAGGCGTGCGGTTCCAGCCCGAGGACCGGCGCGCACCAGCGCCTGATGGCCGCGCCCGCCGGGGTGTCGAAGTGGGTGGTGCCGGGCGGCGCGGGCGCGCCGCCCTCGGCGACCAGCTGCTCGAACCCCGAACGCGGCGGGTCGTCGCGCCGCACCCCGTGGCAGTGCTGGTCGACCATCGGCGCGAGCAGGGCCGCGCGCACCGCGTCGGGGACGGGCACGGGCAACGGGTCCGCGGGAAGCGGCGGGGCATCGGGTCGCGTCTCCGGCACGGCAGAGGACTCTACGGCTCCCCCGCCGCGCCGGCGCCGCGCAAGGACGGCTCTTTACCCGCCGTCTACCGGGCGCAGATACGCAGCACGTTGGCGATGATCCTCGCCCCCGCGCGGCCCTCGGTGGTCAGGATCGACTCCGGGTGGAACTGCACGCCGAAGCGCAGGTTCTCGGTGTCCTCGACGGCCATCGCCGCGCCGTCCGGCGTGAACGCCGTGACCCGGAAGCCGGTGACGCCCTGCTCCTTGGCGTGCAGGGAGTGGTAGCGGGCCGCGACGAACTCGCCGGGCAGTCCGTCGAGCAGCGCGCTGTCACCCTCGCGCCGGACGCGCCCGCGCTTGCCGTGCTCCGGGTACGGCAGCAGTTCCAGCGTGCCGCCGGCCTGCTCGACCATCGCCTGCAGGCCGAGGCACACCCCGAAGACCGGCAGCCTCCGGGCGTACAGCGCCTCCAGCAGGGCGGCGCAGCCGAAGTCGGACGGCCAGCCGGGGCCGGGTGACAGCACCACGAGCGTGGGCGCGATCTCGTCGAGCTTCTCCATCGGGAAGCCGTGCCGCAGCGTGACCACCGACGCGCCCTGCTGCCGGAAGTAGTCGGCGAGGGTGTTGACGAAGGAGTCCTCGTGGTCGACGAGCAGCACCCGGTGGCCCTCCCCCGGCAGGTCCGCGGGGGGCGCCGCCGGGGCCTCCTCCCTCGGGCGGGTGGCCGCGGCGAGCGCTCCGAGCAGGGCGCTGGCCTTGAGCTCGGTCTCCCGCTCCTCGGCCTCGGGGTCGGAGTCGTAGAGCAGCGTGGCCCCGGCGCGCACGGTGGCCACGCCGTCGCGGATCTGCGCGGTGCGCAGGGTCAGGCCGGTGTTCATCGAGCCGTCGAAGCCGATGAAGCCGACGGCGCCGCCGTACCAGCGCCGGGTGGTCTCCTCGTGGTCCTCGATGAACTGCATGGCCCACGTCTTGGGGGCGCCGGTGACGGTGACCGCCCACATGTGGGTGAGGAACGCGTCGAGCGCGTCGAACTCGGGGCGCAGGCGGCCCTCGATGTGGTCGACGGTGTGGATCAGCCGGGAGTACATCTCGATCTGCCGCCGGCCGATCACCCGGACGCTGCCGGGGACGCAGATGCGCGACTTGTCGTTGCGGTCCACGTCCGTGCACATGGTCAGCTCCGACTCCTCCTTCACGCTGGACAGGAGGGTGCGGATCGCCTCGGCGTCCTCGACGGGGTCGGCCCCGCGGGCGATGGTGCCGGAGATCGGGCAGGTCTCGATCCGGTCGCCGGTCACCCGCACGTACATCTCGGGCGAGGCGCCGACGAGGTGCTCACCGTCGCCGAGGTTCAGCAGGAACTCGTACGGCGCGGGGTTGGCGGCGCGCAGGGAGCGGTAGAAGGCGGCGGGGTCGGTGCAGACCGAGTGGAAGACCTGGCCGGGGACGACCTCGAACAGGTCGCCGCGCTGGAACTTCTCCTTGGCCTCGGCGACGACCCGGGAGTAGGTGCCCCTGACCGGGTCGGGCGGGACCGCGCCGGGCGTGACGAGGGGCGTCGTCTCGCCGGAGCGCTCCATGCCGTGGGTGGAGGCGCCGTCCACCGTGAACTCGTAGCGGTACTCCGTGCTGGTCTCGCGGACCCGGTCGATCACGACGAGCCGGTCCGGGAGGTGGAGCACCAGGTCGCGCTGGTCGCCGGGGCGGGTCAGGCGGTAGCGGATCGGCTCGAACTGGAACGCGAGGTCGTAGCCGAAGGCGCCGTACAGGCCGAGGTGCGGGTCGTCGCCGCGGAAGGCGGCGATGACCTCGCGGATGGCGGTGAAGACGGTGGGCCGGCGGCTGCGCATCTCCTCCGGGAACAGGTCCTCGGACTCGGCGACGTGCACCTCGACGAAGCCGGGCGTCGGCTCCGACACCGGCTTGCCCGCCGCCAGCAGGCAGGAGGCGACGACGGGCAGCACGACCTGGCCGCGCTCGTTGAGCGCCCGCGCGGAGATCCGGCGCCCCCGCGCGACGATCTCCAGGCAGGGGTCGACGTAGCCGAAGGCCCATCGGCTGTAGCGCCCGGGGTAGTCCATGCCGGAGGAGAAGGCTCCGCCGCGCCGCTCGGCGAGCGACGTGACGATCTCCTCCAGCGCCTCCTCGGGCACCTCGCGCACGGCCCGCTCGACCGCGATGCCGCCCGCGGTGGTATATCCGCTGATCTCCACTGTCCACGCCCCTTTTTACGTATGCCCCCGGGGCGGACATACAGAAGGCCGCCACTCACGGGGCGGCCGGTCTCCTCGATGCGAAGAATGCGAAAACGCCGCCAGCTAGCGGCGCCACCACTGGGAGGGTGCAGGAGTTCGCATGGGAAAAGCGTAGCGGCGAGGACCGCGATCATGCAACGCGACATGGCTGGAAGCACGACCACCGGATAGATATTCTGTTACTGAGCAGGAAACCCGCTCTCGGCTCCGCCGGGAAGGGAGGTCGGCATGGTCCGGGTGCCGGTGCGGATACCGGTGGGCCGTCGCGCTCCCGGAGGTCCGTACGGGCCGCCCGGCCTGCGGATCCGGGTCCGCCGCGACGTGCCCGTGCCGATGCCGGACGGCGTGACCCTCCTGGCCGACCACTACGCCCCGGTGGGCGCCGCCCGGCCGCCGACGATCCTGATCCGCACGCCGTACGGGCGGGCCGGGGTGGTCGGCTGGATGTACGGCTGGACCTTCGCCCGGCACGGCTTCCAGGTCCTGCTGCAGAGTTGCCGGGGCGGCTTCGGCTCCGGCGGGGTGCTCGACCCCCTCGTCCACGAGCAGGCCGACGGGCTGGCGACGGTCGAGTGGATGCGGGCGCAGTCGTGGTACGGCGGCTCGTTCGCCATGCACGGGCCCTCCTACCTCGGGTACACCCAGTGGGCCATCGCCGCCGAGACGCCGGACCTGCGGGCGATGTCCGTCCAGGTGACCGCCTCGTGCTTCCGCGACGCGGCGTACGTCGGGGGGTCGTTCGCCCTGGAGTCCACCCTGATCTGGACGACCCTCACCGCCCACCTGGAGGGCAGGCTGGGAGGCGCGGCCGCGCTCATCGCGCCCCGGCGCACACGGCGGGCCGTCCTGTCGGGCCTGGCGGGCCACTCGCTGCCGGAGCTCGACCTGCTGTCGGCGGGCCGCCCGCTGCCGTTCTTCCGCGACCTGCTCGCCCATCACGGCGAGGCCCTCTGCGCCTACTGGGAGAAGAGGGACTTCTCGGCGTCGGTTGGCCAGGTCGGCGCGGAGATCACGATGACCGGCGGCTGGTACGACGTGTTCCTGCCCTGGCAGCTCAAGGACTACGCCGCGCTGCGGGCGGCCGGGCGGCGGCCGCACCTGACGATCGGGCCGTGGTACCACGCCGACATCCGGCACGGCCGGGCGGCCAACGCCGACGCCCTCGCCTGGTTCCGCGCCCACCTGCTCGGAGACCCGTCGGGGCTGCGCCTGTCCCCCGTCCGGCTGTTCGTCACCGGCGCCGGCGAGTGGCGGGACGAGCCGGACTGGCCGCCGCCGGGCATGCGGCCCGAGCGCTGGCACCTGCAGCCGGGTTCCGCCCTGTCCACCGCGAACCCGGCGGGCGGCGAGCCGGACCGCTACCGCTACGACCCGGCGCACCCCACGCCGGTGATCGGCGGCCCGGTGCTGATCGGCAACTCCGAGCCCAGGGACAACCGGCGGCTGGAGGCCCGGCGGGACGTGCTCGTCTACACCTCCGCCCCGCTCGGCCGGGACACCGAGATGATCGGCCCGGTGCGCGCCGAGCTGTTCGTCCGCACCGGCAGGGAGCACACGGACTTCGTCGTGCGGGTGTGCGACGTCCATCCCGGCGGCGCGTCGATGAACGTCTGCGAGGGGGTGCGCCGCCTGACCCCCGCCGACCGCGCCGACGAGGACGGCGTGCGGCGGGTGGAGATCGACCTGTGGCCGATGGGCCACCGGTTCCGCCGCGGGCACCGGATCCGGGTGCAGGTGGCGAGCGGGGCCTATCCGCGCATCGCCCGCAACCCCGGCACCGGGGCGCCTCTCACGGCGGGCAGCCCGATGGTCGCCTCCGACCAGGAGGTGCTGCACGATCCCGCCCATCCCTCCGCGGTGATCCTCCCCGCCGTCGCCCCCGCCTGACCGCCTGACGACGCGCTTGACCGGTTGTCGCTGGGCGCGCCGACACGACCGTTCACCGATCGGTGATCCTCCTGTTACCCCCGCGTCCCTAATCTGCGGCCGAGTAACCGTCCCGCTGATCCCGTGACCGGCCGTCGCGCGGATCTGCCGGGCACGCCTGGTCCGTGTCCGATTGGAGAACGTCTTGACGACTCCTGATCGCAGCGATGGCCGCAGCGACGACCGCAGCCCGCTGAACTGGCTGTTGCCGCTCCCCATCGCGATCCCGCTCCTCCCGCCCCTGTTCAACGCCGTGGAACCGCGCCTGTTCGGGATTCCGCTGTTCTACTGGCTGCAACTCGCCTTCATCGTGCTCGGCGTCACCACGACCACCCTCGTCTACCGCGCGACGAGGAGGAGGAACCGGTGAAGACCACCGAGATCGTCATCTTCGCGCTGCTGTTCCTGCTCGTCAGCGGCCTGGGTTTCGTGGCCGCCCGCTGGCGCCGCCCGGGCGACCTCGCCAACCTGAACGAGTGGGGCCTCGGCGGGCGCGGCTTCGGCGGCTGGATCACCTGGTTCCTGGTCGGCGGCGACCTCTACACGGCCTACACGTTCGTGGCCGTGCCCGCCCTGATCTTCGGCGCGGGCGCCATGGGGTTCTACGCCGTGCCGTACACCGTGGTCGTCTATCCCATGGTCATGCTCGTGCTGGTGCGGCTGTGGTCGGTCTCGCACGTGCACAACCTGGTCACCCCGGCCGACTTCGTCCGGCTCCGCTTCGGCTCCCCCACGCTGGCCCTGCTGGTCGCGATCACCGGCATCGTCGCGACGATGCCGTACATCGCGCTGCAGCTCATCGGCATCGAGGCGGTGCTGAAGACGATGGGCGTGACCGGCGACCTGCCGCTGATCATCGCGTTCGCGATCCTCGCGGCCTACACCTACCAGTCCGGGCTGCGGGCCCCCGCGCTGATCGCGTTCGTCAAGGACTCGCTGATCTACCTGGTGATCCTGGTCGCGATCGTCTACATCCCGGCCAAGCTCGGCGGCTGGGCGTCGATCTTCGACGCCGCCAAGGCGAAGTTCGACGCGACCCCCGCGCCCGGCGACGGCATCACTCTCAACGCGAACAACCAGCTTCAGTACGTCACGCTGGCGCTCGGCTCGGCGCTGGCGCTGTTCCTCTATCCCCACAGCGTCACCGGGATCCTCGCCACGCGCGACCGGAACGTGATCAAGCGGAACATGTCGGCCCTGCCGGCCTACAGCCTGCTGCTCGGCCTGATCGCGCTGCTCGGCTACATGGCGATCGCGGCCGGGGTCACGCCGATCGGCAAGGACGGCAACACGATCACGCCGCAGCTGTTCGACAAGCTCTTCCCCGACTGGTTCGCGGGGGTGGCGTTCGCGGCCATCGGCATCGGCGCACTCGTGCCCGCCGCCATCATGTCGATCGCGGCGGCCAACCTGTTCGCCCGCAACATCTACCGTGAGTACCTCAACCGGGACGCCACCCCGGCCCAGGAGGCCAGGGTCAGCAAGATCGCGTCGTTGGTCGTGAAGGTCGGCGCGGTGCTGGTCATCCTGGGCATCGACCCCCAGTTCTCCATCGACCTCCAGCTGATCGGCAGCGTGATCATCCTGCAGACGCTGCCGTCGGTGGGTCTCGGCCTCTACACCCGGTGGTTCCACCGCGGCGGCCTGATCGCCGGATTGGCCGCGGGCATGACGGCCGGGATGCTGCTGCTCTACAACATCGCCAACCCCGCCACCAAGCACGAGCACTTCGGCGGCTCGGCCTTCCCGCTGGAGAAGCTCGGGTTCGACACGAAGATCACGGTCTACGCCGGGCTCCTCGCGCTGATCGTCAACCTGGTCGTCGCCGTGCTCGGGACCCTCGTGGCCCGCGCGCTCAGGAGCGCCGACGGCCCCGACGGGACCCGGCCGGAGGACTACTTCGCCGACAAGGGCGACCCGCGCGTCCACGAACTGGAGACCACCGCGCCCGCGTCCTGACCGTCCGCGTACGACTTGTGGCCGGCTTGACGCGGCGGCTCGCCCGCGTGAAGCCGGCCACAAGCACGCGGTGGGACAAAGAGGCATCACCGCGAACAGCAAGGAGACGAGGATGCCTCTCAACACCGACCTGGTGGTCACCGGCGGGCACGTGCTCAGCATGGACCCGGCCGTGCCGGACGGGCCCGCCGACGTCGTCGTCCGGGACGGCGTGATCGTCTCGATCGGGCCCGCCGCGGAGATCTCCCCGCGGGCCCGCGTCGTGGACGCCACCGGCTGCGTCGTGCTGCCGGGGCTGATCGACACCCACCGTCACACCTGGCAGTCGGCGCTGCGCCACATCGGCCTGGACTGGAGCCTGACCGACTACCTCGGCGCGGCGTTCCTCGGGCTCGGCCCGAACTTCCGGCCCGAGGACGTCTACGCGGGCACCCTGATCGGCGCGCTCGGCGCGCTGGAGTCCGGGATCACCACCCTGGTCGACTGGTCCCACATCCAGAACACCCCCGAGCACGGCGACGCCGCCGTCGCCGCACTGCGCGACAGCGGGATCCGGGGCGTGTTCGCGTACGGCTGGCCGCAGACGGAGGCGCTGAGCTGGGTGGGCGAGCACAGCGACGCGGAGCTGCCCGCCGACGTGCGCCGGATCAGGGACGTGCTCCACGACGACGCCGCCCGCGTGACGATGGCCCTGGCGGCGCGCGGGCCCGAGATGTCGGCCCCCACCGCCACCAGGCGCGACCTGCTGCTCGCGCGGGAGCTCGGCCTGCGGGTCACCATGCACGTCGGCAGGGCGGGCAGCGTCGAGCGCCTGGACGAGGAGGGCCTGCTCGACGAGACGGTCACCCTGGTCCACGCGAGCGCCGTCGGCGACGACGAGATGAAGCTCGCCGCCGACGCGGGCGCCACCGCGAGCGTGGCGCCGTTCATCGAGACGACCATGTCCGGGCTCGGCTCGCCCGCCACCGGCCGCCTCCTGCGGGCGGGCGTCGTCACGGGCCTCGGCGCCGACACCGAGATCGCCACCTCGGGGGACATGTTCACGCAGATGCGGGCCGCGCTGGCCCACCACCGCTTCACCGAGGACGGCGCACCGCTGACCGCGGGACGCCTGCTGCGAATGGCCACCGCCGACGGCGCGGCGGTGGCCGGTCTCGGGGCGGTCACCGGCAGCCTCACCCCCGGCAGGCGGGCCGACCTCGTGGTGGTCGACACCGGCACCCCCGCCATGGCTCCGGTGCTCGACCCCCTCGCCTCCGTCGTGCTCGCCGCGCACCCCGGGCTGGTCCGTACGGTGGTGTGCGACGGCGTGCTCGTCAAGCACGACGGAGTGCTCACGGGGCCGGTCGCGCGGGCCCGGGAGGCCGCGGCCGAGAGCCTCGCCCACCTGCGCCGCGCCGTGCCCGGTCTGCTGTGAGCACCGGAGCCCCTCCGCCGGGGCGTGCGGAGGGGCTCCGGGCCGGGGGATCAGCCGGGTGGGAGGTTGCCGTTCTTGGCGACCGGCAGGGCCACCTGGTCGGCACCGAGGAGAGTGGCCTGCTCGGCCGGGAGACCGGCGAGGACGGGGTCGATGTGCCGCAGACTCAGCGAGACCGAGGTGGGCAGCGCCGGGGTGATCGCGTCGAACTTCTCCAGGTCGATCCACCGCACGATGTCGAGCACCGCGCTCGGGATGCTGTCACCGGCCTTCTGCACGGGGACGCACAGCTGCCGGGCGTAGAGGATCTGCGCTTTGTGCGTGGGAATCTGCGACGTGAGGACGGGATTGAGCTGACGCAGGGACACCGTCTGGTTCAGCGCGGTGTTGGGGGTGATCCCGTAGCACTTGAGGTCGATGTAACGGACGAGCTGCAGCACGTCGGCGGGCGGGATCACGTTGTTCTTCACGACCGGCACGCACAACTGCTGCGGCGTGTTCATGGAGATCTGCGTGCGCGGCAGATTCTGGAACAGCGGATTGAGGTGGCTGAGCACGAGGCCCGTGTTCACCGTGATGCCGGAGATCTTGTAGCAGGACAGGTCGATGTACTTGATGAAGTCGATCGCGGGGGACGGCGGCTCCTGCGTGTTCTTCGCGACCGGCACGCACAGTTGCTCACGCTGGCCCAGGGTGACGGTCTCGACCGGCAGGTTCATGAGCACGGGATTGAGGTGCCGCACCGTGAGCTGGACGCCCGGCGGCTGGTAGGCGCTGGTCCGGTAGCACTCGAGGTCGAGGTAGGCGGTCAGGCCCTTCGGCGTCGGCAGCGTGGCGGCGCCGGCGTGCGGCACGCTGAGGAACACCACGGCGAGCGCCGCGAGCACGATCGACGCGAAACGCCGGAACGTCGTTTTTCCGCGTCCGGGAATTCGGATTACGGCTCGGTCCACTGCGGCTCCAGAGATTGGGAGAGGAATTGTTGCCTGGAGTGTGTGCCGCCGTGACCGGTCTTACAATGTCGCCGAAGTCGTGGCGGAAATCCGGCCGATGAACCGGGAACGCGACATCTGCCGGTAAGACGCCGTTCAGCCGCCGTAAGACGGTTTGCGGCCCGATCAGCCGGAGACGCGGCCGTTCCAAGGCGGCCCGCGCCCGGCCGGGAAATTCCGCAGGTGCCCGGCGAGGAACGGGAAATCACGCCGCCGAAATGCCGGTGAAAAGCACGCGGGGAAATGCCGGCCGCGATTCGTTTCGGCCGGCACAATCAGCGGCCGGGCCGCCCGGACCGTCCGAGCCCGGAAAAGGATTGCCCGCTGAACGGTCACCCGTGAAACTTTCAGGGCCGCCCGGCGAGGACGGGGCCGGGGCGCCCGGCAGGACATCTCGACGTCGGCCGGGCCGTACCCGGTTGGGAAAAGGGTTGCCCACCGGGCCCGGGCCAAACCGTGAAACTTTCAGCGCCGCCCCGCCGCGACGAGGCGGAGACGCCCGGCAGGCGCTCCACACCCGTCCGCGCCTGGTCCCGGGATTGACAGATCCTCACGGCGTCATGTTGGCTCCCAGCCACCACCACCAGAACCCGACAGAGGGGCTGTCCGGGCCTTTGTGTTAGCGCTAACACCCTCCTCCGCAGACCCTTGTGATCGATTCGCGGCGGTGGATGTCGTCGCTCACCGAGAATCGCCGGCCGCCCCTCTCGTGACCTCCAGGAGGCCTCATGCCGTCCCCGTCGCTCAGCCGCCGGCAACTGCTGCAGGCGGCCGGTGTCGCCGTAGTCGCGTCCACCGCCGGCGGGGTCGCCGGCGCCTCGGCGGCCGCCGCCGCGGTCGCGCCGGCCCGGCCCGACATCGGCGTCTCGGCGTACCCCTTCGAGCTGGGCCAGGTGCGGCTGACGACGAGCCGCTGGCTGGACAACCAGAACCGCACGCTCTCCTATCTCAAGTACGTCGACGTCAACCGGCTGCTGTACAACTTCCGGGCCAACCACAGGCTGTCTACCAACGGCGCCGCCTCGAACGGCGGGTGGGACGCCCCGTCGTTCCCGTTCCGCACCCATGTGCAGGGCCACTTCCTCACCGCGTGGGCCCAGGCGTACGCCGTGCTCGGCGACACCACCTGCCGGGACAAGGCCACCACCATGGTCGCCGAACTGGCCAAGTGCCAGGCGAACAACGGCGCCGCCGGGTTCAACACCGGATACCTGTCCGGCTTCCCCGAGTCGGACTTCACCGCCCTGGAAGCCCGCACGCTGAGCAACGGCAACGTCCCGTACTACTGCGTCCACAAGACGCTGACCGGGCTGCTCGACGTGTGGCGCCTCATCGGCAGCACCCAGGCGCGCGACGTGCTGCTGGCGTTCGCCGGCTGGGTCGACTGGCGGACGAGCAGGCTGAGCAGCAGCCAGATGCAGAACATGCTGGGCACCGAGTTCGGCGGCATGAACGCGGTGCTGACCGACATCTACCAGCAGACGGGCGACGCGCGGTGGCTCACCGTCGCGCAGCGGTTCGACCACGCCGCCGTGTTCAACCCCCTGGCCTCGAACCAGGACCAGCTGAACGGCTTGCACGCCAACACCCAGGTGCCCAAGTGGATCGGCGCGGCCCGGGAGTACAAGGCCACCGGCACGACCCGCTACCGCGACATCGCCGTGAACGCCTGGAACATCACCGTCGGCGCGCACACCTACGCGATCGGCGGCAACAGCCAGGCCGAGCACTTCCGGGCGCCCAACGCGATCGCCGGTTATCTCACCAACGACACCTGCGAGCACTGCAACAGCGTCAACATGCTCAACCTGACCCGCGAACTGTGGCTGCTCAACCCCGACCGGGTCGCGTACGCGGACTTCTACGAGCAGGCGCTGCTCAACCACGTCATCGGCGCGCAGAACCCGGGCGACAGCCACGGGCACGTCACCTACTTCACCCCGCTCAAGCCGGGCGGCCGCCGCGGGGTGGGCCCGGCGTGGGGCGGCGGCACGTGGAGCACCGACTACAACTCGTTCTGGTGCTGCCAGGGGACGGGGGTGGAGGTCAACACGAGGCTGATGGACTCCATCTACTTCTACAACGGCACCACGCTGACGGTGAACATGTTCATGCCGTCGACGCTGAACTGGACCCAGCGCGGCATCACGGTCACCCAGACGACGTCGTACCCCGCGAGCGACACCACGACGCTGCAGGTCACCGGTAGCATGAGCGGCTCGTGGTCGATGCGGATCCGCATCCCCGCCTGGACGTCGGGCGCCACGATCAGCGTGAACGGCACGCAGCAGAGCGTGGACACCACGCCCGGCACCTACGCCGTCGTCACCCGGTCGTGGACGTCCGGCGACACCGTCACGGTGCGCCTGCCCATGCGCGTGGTCATGAAGGCCGCCAACGACAACTCGAACGTCGCGGCGGTCACGTACGGTCCTGTCGTGCTGTCCGGCAACTACGGCAACACCTCGCTGACGGCGCTGCCCTCGCTGAACACCGGGTCGATCACCCGGACCAGCACCACGGCGCTCGCCTTCACCGCGACGGCCAACGGCTCGACGGTCAACCTGGGCCCGTTCTACGACGCGCACGGCTACAACTACACGGTCTACTGGAACACCAGCGGGCAGGGCAACGGCGGGACGGGAAGCTACCGGCTGGTCAACGCGGCCAGCGGCCTGGTCCTCGGCATCCAGAACATGTCCACGGCGGACGGCGGTCTCGCGCTGCAGTGGACCGACAACGGCACCGCGGACCACAACTGGGTGATGGTGACCGACGGCAACGCCGTGCGGTTCCGCAACGTCAACAGCGGCAAGGTGCTGGGCGTGGAGAACATGTCCACCACTGACGGCGCCCGCGTCCTGCAGTGGTCCGACAACGGCACCGCCGACCACCGGTGGACTCTGGTCGACAACGGCGACGGAACCTACAAGATCCGCAACGTGAACAGCGGCAAGCTGCTCGCCATCCAGAACAACTCCACCGCCAACGGCGCCCAGGCCGTCCAGGACTCCGACAACGGAACCGCCGACAACCGGTGGCGACTGGTGGCCAACAACTAGAACCCGACCGGCAGGCCGTTGCCGGGGCGTGCGGAACCCCCGGCAACGGCGGCCTGGTGGTCCAGTGGGCCGGCACCGGCGCGCGACCGGCTCCGGCAGTCCGGGCAGGACCCGCGGGGCCACCGGGACGCCACGATCAGGACGCGGTGATCGTGGCACAATCCCGGCATGCCAGTCATGTTTCGGGTGCTCGGCCCGGTCGAGGCGTACGTCGACGGCGTTCCCGTCGACCTCGGCGGGCCGCGGCCCCGGCTGCTGATGGCGCGCCTGCTGATCGCCGGGGGCGCCACGGTGTCGGTGGACGCGATCCTCGACGACCTGTACGACGGCGCCCCTCCGCCGCGCGCCCTGAGCACCCTGCACAGTTACGTCTCCGTCCTGCGCCGGGTGCTCGAACCGGGGCGCGCGCCCCGCACCCCGTCGTCGGTCCTGATCAGCCGCCCGCCCGGGTACGCCCTCGGCCCGCACGAGGTGGACGCCGAGGAGTTCCTGCGGCTGGCCAGGGCCGGCGAGCCCGAACGCGCGCTCGCCCTCTGGCGCGGCACGCCGTACGAGGAGTTCGGCGACGTTCCCTGGCTCCGGCCGGAGATCGAGCGGCTGGCCGAGGCCCGCCTGGTGACCCGGGAGCGGCTGCTGGGAGGGCGGGTCGGCGACCCGCACGTGGTGGGCGAGCTGGAGGCCCTGGTGGCCGAGCATCCCCTCCGGGAGGGGCTGTGGGAGCTGCTCGCCCGTACGCTCTACGCGCTCGGACGGCAGGCGGACGCGCTGGAGGCGCTGCGTTCCGCCCGCGCCCGGCTGGCCGGGGAACTCGGCCTCGATCCCGGCCCCGCGCTGCGGCGGCTGGAGGAGGCGATCCTCACCCAGGACCCCGCCCTGGACCGGGCCGCGATCCCTACCCGGACTCTGGTACGACCCGCCGCCGTACGGGCCGAATCAGTCCCCGGCGGCGGGCACGCGGAGGGGTCTTCGCCGGAGCGGCGGCATGTCGGCCGGGCGAGCCAGCTCGACCGGCTGACCGGCCTGGCGCACGACGTGGCCCGGGGGGTGACCCGGGGACCGGCACTCGCGGTGGTCTCAGGCGAGGCGGGAATCGGCAAGACGTGGCTCGCGGAGGCGTTCGCGGAGCGGCTGGCCGCCGACGGCTGGCAGGTCGCCTGGGGCCGGTGCCACGAGACCTCGGGCGCCCCCGCCCTGTGGCCCTGGCAGCAGGTCGTCCGGGACCTCGGCGAGCGGGTGCCGCCGCCGGCGGCGTGGGCCGCCTCCCTGCGGGTGCTGCTCGGCGGCTCCCCCGGCGGCCCTGCGGGCGGCTCCGCCGGGCCGGACGGTCCCCCCGCCGAGGCGGGCGAGGCCCGGTTCCTGCTGCACCAGGCCACGGCGGCGTACCTGGAGACCGTCGCCGCCGGCCGCCCGCTCCTCGTCGTGATCGAGGACCTCCAGTGGGCCGACGCGGCCTCACTGGGCCTGCTGTCGGACCTCGCGCCGCTGCTGCGCGGCGCGATCGCGATCGTGGTCACCGTGCGCTCCGGGGAGGGCTCCCCCGCCGTGCACGACACGCTCGGCCTCCTCGGGCGGCACGACGCCCTCCGCCTCCCGCTGGCGGGGCTCGACCCCGCCGCCGTGGCGGAGCTGTCGGGCCTGCGCGACCCGGCGAGCGTCGCGGCGCTCGCCGAGCGCACCCGGGGCAACCCGCTGTTCGTCCGCGAGACCCTCCGCCTGGCCGAGGACCAGGGCCTCGAACGGGCGCTCACCGGAGTGCCCGAGGGGCTGGCCGACGTGCTGCGCCGCCGCCTGCTGAACCTGCCCGCCCCGTTCCGTCCCGCCGTCGACGCCGCGGCGGTGCTCGGCGCGGGCGCGGACCGGTCGCTGCTCGCCGAGGTCGCCGGGATGAGCGCCGGGACGGAGGCCGACGAGGCGCTCGACGCCGCGACCGCCATGCGCATCCTCGGCGAGGACCTGCGGTTCACCCACGACCTGGTCAGGGAGACGGTCTACGCCGACATCCCGCTCCGCGGCCGGGCCGCTCTGCACCTGGCCGCGCTGCGGGCGCTGGAACGGCGGCCGGGGTCGGATCTCGCGCTGCTGGCCCGGCACGCGCTGGCGGCGGGTCCGGAGGCCGCGGCGGACGCGGTGCGCTGGGCGTCGGCCACGGCGCGGCAGGCCGCCGGCCGGTACGCCCACGAGGACGCGGCGCAGTGGTGGCGCCGGGCGGTCGAGGCACACGGGACGCTTCCCGGCGCCGACCCGCGCGAGCACGTCGAACTGCTGCTGGAGCTGGTGCGGGCGCAGCTCGCCGCCGGTGACGGCTTCGCAGCCCGGCAGACCCGGGCGGAGGCGGTGCTCGCGGCCGACAGGTCGGGCGGCCCGCTCCTCACCGCACGGGCGCTGACCAGCCTGGACGCTCCCGGACTGTGGAAGTTCTACACCTACGGCGACGTCGAGTTGCACACCGTGCGGCGGATCGAGGAGGCCCTCGCCGCGCTGCCGGACGAGGACTCAGAGCTGCGCTGCCGTCTGCTCGGCTGTCTGGGAATGGAACGTTACGACGGCTCGGCCGACCCCCGCTGCGACACCGCCACGGCCGAGGCGCTGGCGATGGCCCGCCGTCTCACCGCCTCGGGGAAGGCCGGCCCGGGACTGCTCGCCGTCACGCTGAACGCCCGCTATCTGGGCGTCCAGCTCCCCGAGCACATGCCGGAGCTCGACGCGATCGGCGAGGAGCTCACCCGGCTCGGCCTGCCCGGGTTCGAGCTGCTCGGCCACATGATCAGGGAGCGGACCCGGTTGGAGCTGTTCGACGTGGCGGGCGCCGACCGGGCCGCCGAGCGGGCGGGCGTGCTGGTGGAGCGGCTCGATCTCCCCTGGCCCCGGTTCCAGCACCTCATCTGGACCGGCACCCGGCGTCTGCTCGACGGCGACTTCGAGGGCGCGGCGAACGCGTACGCCACGGCGGCAGAGGCCGGTGAACGGCTCAACCTGTGGCACACCGCCACCGCGCTCTCCACGGCGCTGTTGACCCGGCACCTCATGATGCGGGACCTCGACGGTGCCGAGGAACTGCTGGAACGGCACTCTCCCTTCCCCGCGCATCGGCAGATCGCCGGCGTGCTCATCGGCGACTGGCGGGGCGACCGCGGGCCGGCCCTGGCGGCCCGCGAGCAGGGCTGGCGCCCGGTGCCGCGCGACTTCGGCGAACTGACGAGCCTGTGCCTGCAGGGTGAGGCCCAGATCACGGCGGGCGACCACGGTGCGTGCGCGCACACCTACCGCAGGCTCCTGCCGTACGAGGACAGGATCGCCCTCGGGGCGGGGACGTTCTGCGCCGGGCCGGTCGGCTACTTCCTGGGGCGGCTCGCCCACCTCGGCCGGGCGGCCGGCCCGGAGACCGCGCGGGCGCATCTGGAGACCGCCGCGAAGCGCTGCGCGGCGTCCGGACTGACCTGGTGGGCCGCCAAGATCACCAGCGAGCGCGACGCCGTACCCGGGTGACCGCGGAAAAGCGGGCCACAAGCGGGCGTTGAGTCGCTATAAAGGCGCCTCGCGCATGGTGGGGTCATGACAACACCGGAAACACCCACGCAGACCCGGCGCCGCTCGGGTGAGCCCGCCCCCGACCTCGTCGCCTTCCTCCTCTTCCACTCCGGGCTGCGGCGCGAGTTCGCCCGGCTGGCCGACGCCCTCGACCGCTGCGACCCCCGCGACGAGCGGCGCCGCGCGGTCACCGACGAGCACCTCGCGCTGCTGCTGCGCGTCCTGCACCACCACCACACTGAGGAGGACGAGGCGATCTGGCCGCTCCTGCGCGGCCTGGTCCCGGAGGCCGCGCCCGTGCTCGACCGGCTGGAGGCCGACCACCAGGAGATGGACGCCGTGATCGGACGCCTGTCGGCCGGCGGGCGGCCGGCCCGCGAGGTCACCACCGACCTGCGCGCGCTGGACCGGCTCCTGAACACCCACCTCGACCTGGAGGAGTCCGAGGTCGTCCCGCTGATCAGGGAGCACGTCAGCGCCGCCTGGTGGGAGGCGTCCGCCAAGAAGGTCATCAAGAGCCACGGCCGCGACCTGCCGATGCTCGCCGCCTGGCTCCTCGACACGGCGACGCCCGCCGATCGCGACCACATCCTCACCACCGCTCCGGCCGTCATGCGGATCCTCTACCGCCTCTCCTGGCGCCGCGCCTACGAGCGCCGGATGTCCCAGGTGTACGGCTGACAGGTGTACGGCTGACAGGTGTACGGCTGACGGGTGTACGGCCGACCGGCCCGGCACCGCCGGAGACTGGGCCGGGCGTGGGAACGGTCCTATGCTCTCCTGACGATGGTGCGCTTATGGGTGCTCGGCCGGTTCCGGGCCGAGGTCGAAGGACGTCCGGTCGATCTGGGGCCGCCGCTCCAGCGAGCGGTGATCGCGAGGCTGGTCTGCGCCGGCGGGCACGTGGTGTCGACGGACCGGTTCATCGAGGACCTGTGGCAGGGCCAGCCCCCGCCGAAGGCTCTGGGGGCGTTGCAGGTGTACGTCTCCAACCTCCGCCGGCTCCTCGAACCGGGCCGGGCGCCGCGCACCCCGGCGGGCGTCCTGGTGACCGCCCCGCCCGGCTACCTGCTGCAACTCGACGCCGGCGCCGTCGACGCGTGGCGGTTCCCGGCGCTGGTCGACGCGGCGGCGGACCTGCTCGGCCGGGGCGAGCCCGGCGAGGCCCTGCGCGCGACCGACGAGGCCCTGTCCCTGTGGAAGGGGCCCGCCTTCGCCGAGTTCGCCGACCAGGACTGGGCGGTCCCCGAGGCGTCGCGGCTGGAGGAGCTGAGGATCACGGCGGTGGAGTACCGCGCGGAGGCGGGGCTGGCGCTCGGCAGGCACGCGGAGATCGCGCCCGAGCTGGAGCGCCACGTCGTCGCCAACCCGTTGCGGGAGAACGCGGTGCGGCTGCTGGCCCTCGCCTACTACCGCTCGGGGCGGCAGGCCGACGCGCTGGCGGCGTTGCGCCGCACCCGGAACCTGCTCGCCGAGGAGCTGGGCGTCGACCCGGGCCCGGCCCTGAAGACGCTCGAAGCCGACATCCTCGCGCACAGCGACACCCTCGGCGCGTCAGGGGCCGCCGCCGCGGTCGTCGTTCCCGCCCGCGCGGCGGCCGGCGCGCCGCCCGCCCCGGCCGCTCCACCACCCGCCCGGATGATCGGCCGTACGGCGGAGCTCGCCCGGCTGGTCTCCGCCGCGGAACAGGCCGCGCACGGGTTCCGGGTGGCCTGGCTCGGCGGCGATCCCGGCGCGGGCAAGAGCACGCTGGCCGACGCCCTGCTCCGCCACGCGGGCGACGAGGGCCTGCGCACCGCGGTCGGCCGGTGCCCCGAGACGCTCGGCGGCGTGCCGCCCGCGTGGGCCTGGAGCGAGATCCTGCGCGGCCTGTTCGCCGCGCATCCCCCGGCCCCCGGCGTCGAGGCGCTGCTCGCTCCGCTGCTGCGGGAGGGCTCCTCCGGCCCCGGCCAGTTCTGGCTGGCGCAGGCCGTGGGCGACTATCTGGAGAGCGTGCCGGGGCCGCTGCTGCTCGTGCTGGAGGACGTGCATCGCGCCGACGACGCGACGCTGGAGATCCTGCGGCATCTGGCGGCCCGGCTGGCGCGGACCCCGATCCTGGTGGTCCTGACGCTCCGCCCCGCCGAGGCGGGCGACGACCTGGTCGCGGCGCGGGCCGCCCTGGCCGTGCGGACGGCCGAGAACGTCACCCTCCAGGGGCTCGGCGAGGACGACGTCCGGCGGCTGCTGGCGGACCGCTCGGGTGTGGAGGTGGACGCCGCCGTCGCCCGCACGGTCGCCGAACGGACCGGCGGCAATCCGCTGTTCGTGGCCGAGACCGCCCGGCTGCTCGCGACCGAGGGGGCGTCGGCGGCCCGGTCGCTGCCGCCCGGGGTACGCGACCTCATCCGCAGGCGGGTCGCCCGCCTCCCCGCGACGGCCCGCACGGCCCTGCGCAACGCCGCCCTGATGGGCCGGGACGCGGACGTCGACGTGCTGGTCGCCGTCCAGGACGCCGACGAGGAGACCGTGCTCGACGGCCTCGAGGCGGGGGTGCTCGCCGGGCTGCTCACCGAGCCGGGTCCCGGCACGGTCCGCTTCACGCACGTCCTCGTCCGCGAGACGCTGTACGAGGACATCCCCCGGCTGCGCCGTACGCGGCTGCACGCGAGGGTCCTCGCCGCGCTGGAACGGCTGCGCCCCGGTGACGTCGGCGCGCTCGGGTACCACGCGCTGGCCGCCGCCACGGCGGCCACCGCCCGCGAGGCGGCGCGGTACGCGCGCCGAGCGGCCGAGCAGGCGTCCGCCGTGTACGCCCACAGGGAGGCCGCCACCCTGCTGGAGGGCGCCCTCGACGCCCTGGACCTCGCCCGGGGCGGGGCGGCCGAGCCCGCGGACGACGTCCGGCTCGACCTGCTGTGCCGCCTGGTCTCCGCCCAGGCGAGCGCGGGCGACGTCATCCGGGCGACGGCCACCCGCGGACGCGCCCTGGCGGTGGCCAGGCGGCTCGGCGACCTCGGGGCCCTCGCCCGCGCGGCGACCGCGCTCGACGCTCCCATGATCTGGCAGAACGACCCGGTGCTCGACGTCGACGTCGTGGAGGTGATCCGCGCCTGCCTGCCCACCGCGACGGGCGAGCTGCGGTGCCGGCTGCTCGCGGCCCTGGCGCAGGAGATGGGCGGCCACGACGAGGAGGTGGTCGACAGGGCGAGCGCCGAGGCCGTCGAGATCGCCCGCGGCATCGGCGACCCCCGCCTGCTGTGCCTGGCGCTCGGCGCTCGCTACTGGTCGCTCTTCGTGCCGGGGCGCCGCGACGAGCTGGAGCCGCTCGGGCAGGAGTTGCTGGAGGTCTCCGCCCGCGCCGGGCTGCTCGGCTACCAGACGGTCGGTCACCACGCGCTGTGCATGGTCGCGCTCGGGCGCAACGACTGGGCCACGGCCGAGTGGCACACCGGGCGGGCGGTGGAGTACTCAACCAGCGGCCAGCTGGGCCTGGTCCTGGCCACCATCGCGTTCCTCGACGCCCTCCGCCTGCTGGTCAAGGGGGAGTTCGAGCAGGCCGAGTCGGCCTACACGGTCCTGTCCGACCGGATGGGCGAGGCGGGGGGAGCCAACGCCGCGGTCTTCGGCAGCCTGGCCCGCTTCGCCGTACGCCTCGCCTGCGGCCGGGCGCACGAGTCGGTGGCCGAGCTCGCCGCCGCCCGCGACCAGATCCCC
The DNA here is from genome assembly GCF_014161435.1 of Microbispora sp. H10949. Classification (NCBI taxonomy): domain Bacteria; kingdom Bacillati; phylum Actinomycetota; class Actinomycetes; order Streptosporangiales; family Streptosporangiaceae; genus Microbispora; species Microbispora sp. H10949. Next base: position 371,399 of record NZ_JABBWZ010000005.1, read on the forward strand.
GGGGAGGTCGACGAGTTCTACGTCAGCGCACTGGTGGCCGCCGGGCGCCTGGAGGAGGCCCGGGCCGCCTGGCCGGTGGACCGGCCGCCCACCCGCTGGGTCTATCACACGATCAACGTGGCGCTCCGCGCCGGCACCGCGATCGCCCTCGGCGCCCGGGAGGTGGCCGGGGAGTGCCACCGCCTTCTCCTCCCGTTCCAGGAGGAGATGATCGGCCTGAACACCGTGGCGATCACACTCGGCCCCTGCGGGCTCGTGCTCGGGCGGCTGGCGGAGTTCCTGGGCGACCCCGCCGAGGCGGCCGAGCACTACGCCACGGCCGTCAAGGTCGCGGAACGACTGGGGTCGCCGCACTGGCGCGAGGAGGCGCTGCGGGCGCTCGGCACGCTGAGGCCGAACCCGCCAAGTGGCCGCCAAACCACCGTTTAGCGGCCGGGGCCACCGTGGTTCCGAGACAGATTCGGATATCACGGAGGCTCACCTTGGACACCCCCGATCTCACCGGGATCCGCATCATCCATCGCGCCATGCGCGGCGACCTGCACCGGCTCCGCACCGTGGCCGAGGACCTCGACGCGGGACGCCGGCGGGCGGACGCCGCCCGCGCCACGGCCCTCGCCCGCTACGCGGAGGACGTCTGCGCGGCGATCCACCATCACCACAGCAGGGAGGACGAGATCGTCTGGCCGGTCATCGAACGGTCGGCGGGCGCCGCCGTGGACCTCGCCGACCTGTCCGACGACCACTCCGAGCTCGACCCGCTGCTCGAACGGGTCCGCGTGGCGGCGCGGGCCTTCGCCGGCACCGGGGGCGCCGGGGGCGCCACCGAGCTGGCGGCCGCGCTCCGGACGCTCTCCGACCTCATCGACGAGCACATCGAGGAGGAGGAGCGGAGGATCTTCCCGGTCATCGAGAAGTACGTCGCGGCGGCCGACTGGAAGGCGATGGAGAAGTCGCTCAGGGGCGGCGACCCGCGTTTCGAGCTCGCCTGGGCCGACCGGTACGCGACCCCGGACGAGATGGCGCACATTCGCCGGCTGGCCGGGCCGGTCCTCAGTCTGCTGCTGATCCTGGTGCGCCCCGGCCAACGGCGCCGCCAGCGGCTCGTCTTCGGGAGCTGAGCGCGATGGCCAGGCGATCCCGCCTGTTCAACAGGGTCATCCGGGGCATCTGCGACTGGCAGGTGCGCACCTACCGCCGGACCGGCGGGCGCAGGCCCGCCACGATGCGCGGCATCCCCGTCCTGCTCCTCACGACCCGGGGCCGCCGAACCGGCCTGCTCCGCACGCGGCCGGTCGGGTACGGCAGGGACGGCCGCCGGTTCGTCGTGATCGCCTCGAACGGCGGCGACGACGCGACTCCCGCCTGGTGGCTCAACCTCCGCGACGATCCCGTGGCCGAGCTGGAGGTGGGCGGCCCCGGCGGGCTCAGCGTGGTCAAGGTGCGCGCGAGCGAGGCCGTCGGCGAGGAGTACGACCGCCTGTGGCGGATGATGAGCCGGCGCCACCCCGTCTACCTCAGGTATGTGGAGATGACCCGGCGCCGCATCCCCGTCGTGGTGCTCGAACCGTTCGGCGCCCCGCCGCCGTGATCTCCACGGAGGCGGGATCCGCCCGGCGGATGCCACGAGCGAGCCGGAGGGGCGCGCCCCGATGGCGGAGCGGGAAAGCACGGGCCGGGCGCGGGGGCGCCCGGCCCCCGCGCGCGGCCCCGCACGCGCGTCAGGGCCGGGGCCCCCGCGCGTCCGGGGCCGCCGCCCTGCGGGCGTCGAACTCCTCGTCCGGGACCACCAGCTCGTTGCCGGCCAGCCCGGCCTCGCCGGAGACGGCGGCCAGCTCCGAGCCGAGCGTCTCGTGCGCGGCGGCGTGGTGGCCGCGGCCGAGGCGGCCGGTCAGCAGCGACGACAGCGCGGCCACCAGGCACGCGGCCACGGCGAACCAGAAGGCGATGACCAGGCCCTGGTGGAAGGGGCCCGCGATGAGGTGCGGGAAGAACTCCTTGCCGGTCAGGTGGGCGCCGCCGTCGGGCAGCCGGTCCAGGACACCGCCGAGGAGCTCGCGGAACGGGTTGTAGCCGAGGAACGCCGCGAACAGCACGGCGATCGGCGGCAACTGCGCGATGCCCTCGGCCTGCGCCGCCGGCACGCCCTGGGCGACGAGCTCGTCGTGCATCGTGTGCGGCAGCGACTGCGCCAGACCGGCGATCATCAGGCTGAAGAAGACGCCGATCGACAGCACCATCGAGGAGTTCTGGAAGGTCGCGGTCATGCCCGCGCCGACGCCGCGCGACTCCGCCGGGACCGCGTTCATGATCTCCGCCCGGTTGGGCGAGGAGAACAGGCCGGAGCCCACCCCGTTGATGAGGATCAGCAGCGCGAACACGCCGTAGCCGAAGTCGGTCGGCAGGGTCATCAGCGCGTAGAAGCTCGCCGCCGTCACCAGCGCGCCGCCCACGGTGAACATGCGCGGGCCGAACCGGTCCGACAGCCAGCCGGAGACCGGCGCCGACAGCAGGAAGCCCACGGTCAGCGGGATCATGTAGATGCCCGCCCACAGGGGCGTCTCCTCGAAGCTGTAGCCGTGCAGCGGCAGCCAGATGCCCTGCAGCCAGATGATCAGCATGAACTGCAGGCCACCGCGTCCGAGCGCCGTGAGCAGGCTGGCGATGTTGCCCGCGAGGAACGCGCGCTGCCGGAACAGCGTGAGCCGGAACAGCGGCTCGGCCACCCTGGTCTCGATCCAGGCGAACAGCGCGAGCAGCAGCACGCCTCCGGCGAGCGCGGCGATCACCCACGGGTTGCCCCAGCCCATCACACCGGTCCCGTACGGCTGGATGCCGTAGGTGATGCCGACCAGCAACGAGATCAGGCCGACGGCGAAGGTCGCGTTGCCCCACCAGTCCATCCGCGCCCGGCGCCGCACCCCGTTGTCACGCAGTTTCAGGTACGCCCAGACCGTGCCGAACACCCCGAACGGCACGGAGACCAGGAAGATCGCCTTCCAGTTGACCGGCGCGAGGACACCCCCGACGACCAGGCCGAGGAAGGAGCCCGCGATGGCGGCGATGGAGTTGATGCCGAGCGCGGTGCCGCGCTGGCGGACGGGGAAGGCGTCGGTCAGGATCGCCGTCGAGTTGGCGAACAGCAGCGCGCCGCCGACGCCCTGCACGATTCGCCAGCCGATGAGCCACATGGCCCCGGCGTCGCCGTCCATCCAGGTCAGCGACAGCATGATCGAGCACAGGCTGAAGACCGCGAAACCCAGGTTGTACATGCGGACCCGGCCGAACATGTCGCCCAGGCGGCCGAACATCACGACCAGGACGGCCGTGACGACCATGAAGCCCATCATCATCCACAGCAGGTAACCCGTGTTGCCGGGGTCGAGCGGGTTGAGGTGGATGCCCCGGAAGACGTCCGGGAGGGCGATCAGGACGATGGACTGGTTGATCGTCACCATCAGGACGCCGAGGGTGGTGTTGGACAGCGCGATCCACCTGTACCGCGAGGACGACGCCGGCTGCTGCGGCGCCCCCGCCCGGGACTGGTTCGCTACGGCCACGGACTGGTTCCCCTCCTCGTGTTCCCGCGCACGCACGGCGGAACAGTTAGTTAGAGGAACTAAATTACCCCCACCGGATGTACTTGATGTTTCCCGGCATGGGCGACATGCGTAACCGGGGTGCGACCCCTACTGTGAGATCAGGCCTTGAGCGCGCCGGCGATGACGTCGACGAGGCCGTCCACGACCGTGTCGCGGTCGAGCCCGGGGTTCTCCAGCCACCAGTCGCCGATCGCCTGGACCATGCCGACGAACGCGTGCCCGAGCACCCGCGCCCGCTCCGGACCGGCCACTCCCGCCTCGGCGAGCACCGTGCCCAGTTCCTCGCCGACGCCGCGCACGATGGCGGCCATCCGCGAGTGGGTGCGGCTGTCCTCCGCGCTCGCCCGGTGGAAGAGGAACCGGTAGAGGTTGGGGTTGGCCGAGATGGTCTCCAGGTAGGCGTCGACCGTGGCCCTGGCCCGTACGCGGGGATCGGCCACGGCCGAGGCGAACTCCGGGCGCAGCAGGTCGAGCACGACGCGGGTGTGGCGCTCCGCGAGCGCCTGGTAGAGGCCGCTCTTGTCGCCGAAGTGACGGTAGAGGATCGGCTTGGTGATGCCCGCCTCCGCCGCGATCGCGGCCATCGACGCCTGCGGGCCCTCCCGGCGGATCACGCGGTCGGCCGCGTCGAGCAGGTCTCTGCGCCGCTCCGGACTCCGGCCGCGCTCCCCTGTGCCGCCCGCCCTGCCGCCCGTCATGAGGACCAGGATAGGGCGGCCGGTCACGCTCGGGCCGCGTCCTGATCACGAGGCGGACCGGCGGGCGATCACTCCGGTAGTCTGCCGCACGCGGGCTCTATGGCCGGGCTCCGGCCGGGTCCGGCGGTGCGGGTCTGGAGATGCCGGGTCTGGAGGTGTCGGGTGGGCGAGGCGGGCGGGCCGCTGGTGCCGGGCTACGAGATGCTCGGCATCCTGGGCCAGGGCGGCTTCGGCGTCGTGTACCGGGCCAGGCAGCTGGCGGTGGGCCGGGAGGTCGCACTCAAGGTCGACAACAGGGTGCTCGTCTCCGACCGCGACCGGCGCAGGTTCATGCGGGAGGTCACCTCCGCCGGGGCGTTGTCGGGCCATCCGCACGTGGCCGACGTGTACGACGCCGGGGTGCTCGGCGACGGCAGGCCGTACATGGTCCTGGAGCTGTGCCCGAACGGGTCGCTCGCCGACCGGCTGCGCGACGGCGGGCCGCTCGGCCCGCGGGAGGTGCGCGACATCGGCGTCCGGATCGCCGACGCGCTGGCCGCCGCCCACGCCCTGGGCGTGCTGCACCGCGACGTCAAGCCCGCCAACATCCTGGTCAACTCGTACGGCATGGTCGCGCTCTCGGACTTCGGACTGGCCACCATGCCGGGGGCGGGCGGGGCGGTCCCGGGCGAGGTGTCGGTGACGCGTGAGTCGCTCACCCCGGCGTACGCCCCTCCGGAGGCGTTCGACCTGACGGAGCCGACGGCCGCGGGAGACGTGTACTCGCTCGCCGCCACGCTGTACGCCCTGCTGCACGGCAGGCCGCCGCGGTTCCCCGAGCACGGCGTGGTGAACATCGCGGTCGTCATGGCCCTGCACCGGCTGCCTGTCCCCGACATCCCCGGCGTGCCGGCCGCGCTCACCGCCGTCCTGCGCCACGGCATGGCGAGCGATCCGGCCCAGCGGATCAGGACCGCCGCCGGACTGCGCGACGCGCTGTCCGCCCTCGCCCCCGACGGCTCCCCCGGAACCCCCCACTCAGGGAACGCCCGCCCGGGCACCGGCCAGAACGGGAGCAGCCACCCCGGAAACGCACAGACCGGAAACCCCTACCCCGGGAACACCCACCCGGGGAGCGGTCACCCAGGGAACGCGCAGACCGGGATTGCGCAGACCGGGAACAGCCGCATCGGGAGCGCCCGGCCCATGGACGCCCATCCAGGGAACGCGCAGACTGGAGACCCCCACCCGGGGAACGCCCACCCCGGGAACGGGCATCCGGGGGACGGGCGCATGGCCTACGGCGGGCCGGGCCACGTCGCGCCTCCGCACGCGCCGGCCCGCACGCCCACCCAGCCGCCCGGCGCCCGGCCGGGCACCCCGCCGAGGCCGGCGCCACGCGGCCTCCGTCAGGCTCCCACGCTGCCGCCGCGCCCGGCGCCGGGGGTGTCCCGGCAGTCGATGGTGTTCGCGATGGTCGCCGCCGTCTTCGCCCTGCTGCTGGCGGCCGGGCTCGTGGTCCTGCTGCTGGAGGGCGGCCAGGACCCCGGGACCTCCTCACGCCTCGGCGGCGCCCCCGTCCGGAGCGTCCCGGCGGCGCAGTGAGCCACACCGTGGCCGACGGCGGCGGGCGACGCGCCGGAGCCACGGCCGCGACGGTGCGCGACGGTCGCCGGGAAGGTCTCCCTGCCGGCGTGCGGCGGGTCAGCCGGCCGGTCTCCCGGTCCTGGTGCTCCTGCCGGCCTTCGGGGGCCTCTCGGTCTTCTCGGTGCTCTTCTCGGTGCTCTTCCCGGCGGCCCTCCTGGCGGCCTTCTCAGTGCTCTTCCCGGTGGCCTTCTCCGTGACTTCCTCTGTGGCCTTCCCTGCGGCCTTCTTTCCCCGCCGGCGTGGCTCGGGGGCAGGCGGTTCGGCGGGGCCGGCCATCGCGCCGTACTCGGCGAGCGAGTCCCGCAGGTAGTCGATGAGGTTCCAGACGTCGGGCACCATCTCGCGGTCGGCGACGATGCCGAAGTCGAGCCGGCCGTCGTAGGAGAACACGGTGATGTTCACGCCGCCGCTGACATCCGTGATCACCGACATCGGATGGAGCGCGACGACCCGCGCCCCGCACACGTACAGCGGCGACTGCGGCCCCGGCACGTTGGAGATCATCAGGTTCATCGCGGGGGCCCGGCGCGAGGCGATCCGGAAGGCCGACCTGGCGGCCAGCGCGCTCAGCGCGGCCGGCATCGCCTGGCTGAACTCCAGGAGCCAGGCCGCCGGCGCGGCGGCGAGCCGTTCCTTGACCAGTCTCATCGAGCGGTTCACCGAGTGCAGCCGCTCGCCCGGGTCGGCCACGTTGGTGGGCAGGGTGGTCATGGTCAGCATGACCTCGTTGGCGGCCGAACCGTTGAACGTCTGACCCCGGGTGGAGACCGGGATCCCGGCCACCAGCGGCTGGCGGGGCAGCTCGTCCCGGCTGGCCAGCCAGCGCCGCAACGCCGTCGCGCACATCGCCATGACGACGTCGTTGACGGTCACGCCGAAGGCGTTCTTGATCCGCTTGACCTCGTCGAGCGGGAGCTCGCCGAAGGCGAAGCGCCGATGCTCCGAGATCGGCCCGGAGAACGGCGTGCGCGGCACCACCATCCGGGGCAGCTCCGGCAGGTTCACGTCGGTGTCGGAGCCGATGCCCCGGACGAACCGCGAGACCCGCCCCACCCCCGGAAGCTGGGCGACGAACGGCACCTCGTCCAGCCGGGGCACCGCCTCGGCGACGAAACGCAGCAGGGCCAGCGGGTTGTCCAGCACCCGCGCGACGCCCCTGACCACCATCTCCACCACGTCGGGGGCCCGCTGCGGCTCGGCCGCGTCCCCGGGGGGAGGCGTGTCGGCCACCTGCGGCCCGAAGTCCATCAGCGCCGCCAGCACCTCCGCTCCGGTGACCCCGTCCACGGCCGCGTGATGAACCTTCGTGTAGATCGCCGTCCGGCCCTCGGCGAGGCCGTGAATCAGGTAGAGCTCCCACAGCGGCCGCCCCCGGTCGAGCCGCCTCCCGTGCAGCCGGGCGACCTGCTCGGCCAGCTTGTGCTCGTCGCCCGGAGGCGGCAGCGCCAGCTCCCGCACGTGGTAGTCGAAGTCGACCTCCCGGTCCTCCGCCCAGTACGGGTGGTCGAGTCCGAAGGGCACCTCGACCAGCCGCCTGCGCAGCGGCGGCGCGAGGTGGAGCCTCCGCCGGAGCAGCTCGATCAGCTCCTCACGGGCGGGCGCACCACCCGGCCTGTCCGACGGGTCGAGAATGGTGAGCGCCGCGATGTGCGCGAGATTCGTTGGCGTCTCGAAGTTGAGGAACTGCGCGTCGAAGGCGCTGACTTGCTGTGCCATGTCTACTCACCTGCCCCGAAACGTCCTGGTCCGACCACCGGCGCGACCGGCTGCCGTGCTCCGGCGGTGTCCGATCCACCGCCCGGCCGGTGCTCGATTCGAGCCTGGTCGGGATGCCCCCTTCTGGAGATTAGTCGGCGGGCGGTCCGATGCGGGCGCGGCCGGTCGGCGCGGCGCCCGCAGCTGGGTGCGGTGCTCCTCGTGGGTGCTCACGGGTCAGCCCTGCACTAGGGAGCGCCCTTCGGCCAGGCGCCGGTGAAGGGCAGCGGGCAGTCGGGGCAGGTGCGGTGGGTCAGGCTGTCTCATTTGGTGTGGTGGTGCCGCAGTCCTGCGGGATCACAGGGTCAGCCGCCGCACGCACAGCCGGACGGGCCGCACCCTGTTCCGGACGGGCCGCGCCCTGTTCCGGCGCTGCGCGCGGCGGCCGTGGTCGTGCGCCGGTGCAGCCACCACATGCCCGCGGCGGCGGCCAGCAGCAGTCCGGACACGGCGAGCAGCGTCCGCTCGGCCAGCGCCGCGCCCGCGCCGGTCAGCAGCCCGGCGCCGATCAGCACCGGCAGCGCGCAGCAGGCCGCGCACGCCAGCACGGCCAGCGCGACGGCGACCTTGCTGCGCAGCGGCGGCTCGCCCTCGTGGGCGGGGCGGCGGCCCTCCGACGTGTGAGCGGTGACGGCGAGCGGCACCGTGACCGGCCTCGCCGGACCCTCCGCCGGAAGCGCGGACGGGCCGGGCGCCAGGGCCGCGACCGGCCTGCGGTGTTCCTCGTGGGTGCTCACGGGTCAGCTCTCCTTCGGGGAGCGGCCTTCGGCCAGGCCGGCTAAGGGCAGCGGGCAGTCCGGGCAGGTGCAGTGGGTCAGGCTGTCGCACCCGGCGCTGACCACCTGGGCCAGCGCGTGGCGGATGGTGGTCAGATCGGCGATCTTCGCGTCCACTTCGAGGATCTTGGCCTGGGCGCGGGCCCGCAGGTCGGGGGTGGAGTGACCACGCCGGCCGGTGTCGAGCAGCTCGGCCACCTCCTCAAGCAAGCCGAGCCGCTGTGCGGCTTTGATCACCGTCAGCAGGGCGACGGTCTCGGGCGGGTAGGAACGGTGCCCGCCGGGGCTGCGCGCCGGTTCGGCGATCAGGCCGCGCCGCTCGTAGTAGCGCAGGGTCTGGACGTTGACCCCGGCCTGCTCGGCCACCTGCCCGGTGCGCAGATAGGGCCCGCCCGGGCCCCGCAGCACGACGTCCTGCCTCACGCCGGCCGCCCCACCTCGGCGGACGCCGTGGATCGGCCGGCCGCGCCGGCCCGGGCCTGCAGCGCGTCCAGCACCTCGGCGTGCTCGGGCGGGACCGCCACGTCCAGCGTCAGGCCGCCTCCGGCGATGGTGAGGGTGAAGGTGAAGAAGGAGCAGCAGCCGCTCTCCCGCGCCGTCAGCTCGGCCGCCCGCGCGGCGTGCTCCGGACCGAAGGCGAGCTCCAGCCGCAGGCGCCCACGCTCTTCGCGCCGCATCCCCTGGACCGTCTCGGCGAACAACGCGTCGAACTCGGCCATCCGCAGCGGCTGGTCGGCGGTGGGCAGCGTGCACGCCGGAGGAGCCCATCCCTGAGCGAGGACGATGTCTTGGGTCATGACTCGACGGTAAGCCTGTACCCAGGTACCGGATGCAACCCCCAATCCTCCTCGCCGCCGGATCGGGCGTGCGGATCGAGCGCCCGGACCGCCGGTGCCGAAGAGCCGCGCAGCCGAGCGGCGCTCCGAGGGCCGGTCAGTGGCGGTGGCCGGCGTCGGGCTGCGCCGGGTCGGCGGGATGCTCGTGACCCGGCGCGAGCCGCACACACCCGGCCTGCCGGGCGTCCAGCCAGCGGGCGAACGCGCGTTCCCCCTCGCGCTCCGCCAGTTCCGCGCGGATCAGCGCGCGCACGGCCTCGTACGGCTCGCGCCGCGCCGCCTCGATCCGCTCCACCACCAGCGTCCACGGACCGCCGGGGCCATCGATCGGCCCGACCGTCTCCCCCTCGCGGGCGGCGAAGACGGCGTCCTCCAGCGGCCCGGTCATGTCCCCTCGCCGTACCGGCCCGAACGGCCTGACCCAGCGCGTCTCGGGAGTGGTGAAACGGTCGAGGTTGCGCCGGTAGTAGTCGCGCGCGTCCTCCTCGGAGGGCGTGCTCTCCGCCGTCAGCGCCCGGCACACCGCCCTCGCGGCCGGGGCCGTCGCCAGCACCGCCGCCGCGACCCCGCCGGTCCGCAGCGCGCCCGCCAGGGTGAGCACGGCCCGGGCGGCGTCCTCCGCCACACGATGCGGCGCCGGACGGCCGGAAGGCGCGGGGGACGCCGAGGGCTCGGTGGGCCGGGCGGAGGTCGTGGACCCGGGCGGCTCGGGCGACTTGGAGGGCTCGGGCGGCTCGGGTGGCTCGGGTGGCTCGGGCGGCTCGGGTGGCAGGCCGAGCCGGGCCGCCTCCTGCCCGGCCAGGATCTCGGCCACCATGACCTGCACCAGCCAGCGGCGCAGGTTACGGCCCTCGGCGGTATCCGGGGCCGGCAGCCGGGCCGCGAGCGGCCCGCTTCTGAGCAGGCGGAGCCGGTGGTCCACCTCGGCGACCGTCATCACCCGCTCCCCCACCACCGCCGCGATCTCGGCGTCGTGGGCCGGAACGTCAGGTTTCATGGCACACCGCCGCGCTCTCTCCGCCACCGGCCGGACCGCCAGGTCCCACGGCCCGACCGCCGCGATCTCGGCGTCGTGGGCCGGAACGTCAGGTTTCATGGCACACCGCCGCGCTCTCTCCGCCACCGGCCGGACCGCCAGGTCCCACGGCCCGACCGCCGCGATCTCGTCCATCGCGGACCGGAGCGCCCGGGCTCACGGCTCGACCTCGATCTCGATCGTGTCGGTGTAGTGGACCCACCCGGCACAGGCGATCTTCACGAGTGCCCACCACCGGCCGGGCCGGGTGCCGGGCGGCACCCGCACGGGGAAGCGCACCCACGCCTCGTCCCCGGGCGGCACGACCGTGCCGCCGTTCCACTCCGGGAACATCTCGAACGTCTGCCATGGGCTGACCAGCTGAACCTGCGCCGGCATCGGCGACCGCGCGCCGGACTGCAGCCGGACCACGACCTCCGCCCGGCCACCGGGCCGCAGCCGGAGGCCGGGAGGGTGGCCCAGGCCCTCGACCGTCACCTCCAGGCCCGGCGACCGCCGCCCTCCCTCGCCGGGCCGGGCGAGATGGAGCCGGGTCACGTCCTCGTACGCCTGGCCGCCGAACTCCGTACCCGCCGTGAGCAGGTAGAGGCCGGGTTCGGCGCCGGGCGGCGGCGTCAGCCGCACCGGCACCGTCGCGTGGCCGCCCGGCGGCAGCACGTACGGCCGGACGGCGGGCGTCACGGTCCAGCCGCCGGGGGCGGTGAGCGTCACCACGCCCTCCGCCCGGTCCTCGGTGAGGCAGGAGGCGATGGTCAGTGTGAGGTCCACCGGCCCGGCGACGTCGACGTCCGGCTCGGACAAATGCACCGCGACGGGCAGGTCGCCGATGGGCGCGGGCCCGGTGTCGTTGAGCCAGTACCGCGTGAAGACCGGTTGGTGCGGCTCGGCCTCCGGCACGCCGCCGGGCTCGGCGCCCCCGCCTCCAGTGCTGCCAGCCCCAGTGCTGTGAGCCCCGATGCTGTGAGTCCCGATGCTGTGAGAAACGGCGCCCCCGGCCGGGCCGCCGCCCGCGGCCGCCTTTTCGGGTCCGTCGGCGGGGCCGTCGAGCAGCGGGGCGACGAGCGTGACGATCTCCATGCCGTCGAGCGTGCCGGGGGCGTCCCCGGTGACGTTCTCCAGCAGCCCGGCCCGCCGCCACGCGCCGAGCGGCAGCGTGGTGGCGATCGACAGCGGGATGGTCCCGCCGCCCGCCTCGTACACGCGGGCGGTCAGCGCTGTGACCGGGCCGGGCGTACGGCCCTCGGCGATCGGGTTGCCGGCGGCCTTGAGCGCGGTGAGGACCAGGCCGGGACCGGTCTCCAGGAACGACCGTGACTCGCCCGCGGGCCCGTCGGCTCCCACCGTCGCGATCAGCGGGTGGTTGACGTCGTGGCCGATCCGGACGAGCCCGGCGTCGCGCCAGTCGCCCGGGGCGGCCACCAGGCAGCTCTCGAACGCGTGAGTCCAGTGCTGGAGCTGGAAGTTGGAGCCGTCGGGCGCGGTGCGGCGGGGCGGGTCGATCCACACGCCGGACGGCCAGCCCGTGCACGAGCGCATCAGCGACATGTGCAGCGCCCCCGACGGATCGACCGCGAAACCCGGAACGCCCCGGTTGACGAGCCCGACGGTGTAGCCGGCCAACATGGCGTCGTCCGGCACGGCGTCGTCCGGCACAGCGTCGTCGAATACACCGTCGTCGCACTCGGCACCGGTCACCACCTCCACCACGGCGTCGGCGAGGTCGGCGACCAGTTCTTCGACCGCGCCCTCGCCGCAGACCACGAGGACGGGAAGGTCTCGGGCTCCGGTGAGGTCCGCGCTCGGCACCCAGACCTTCTCCAGCGGTTCGGCGGCCGGGACCCACAGCCGCGCCCGGCCCTCGGCGCCGAGCCGCGCGCGTAGCTCCGCCGCCTCCTCGTCGTCCAGCAGCGCGGCGACGAACGGGTTCTCCTCGGGCGTGCCGACGGCGATCCGCACGTCGGGCAGGTTCGAGTCGACGGCCAGGTTCCCGTACCGGGGGCCGGGGGCGGTGGAGCACGTCGAGGTGACGCCCTGCCGCACCAGCGCGACGGCCAGGTCCCTGAGCCCGTCCCCGGCCCCGCCCGCCGACGCCTCCGACGGCCCCTCCGACGGCGCCTCGGACGGCGCCTCGGACGGTGCGATGATCTCGGCGACGCCGACGGCCCGCGTGCCGAGGACGCGGCCCGCGGGCGTGCGCAGCACGACGCGGGCGGTGGACGACAGCGCGAACCAGTTGTGCGCGGGGTTGTCCAGCGTCCACGGGTGCTCGGCCGAGTCGACGTCGATCAGGGCGAACCCGCGGCCGACGACGGCGCCGGCGACCTCGGCGACCGGCAGCGCCCCCGGCACGCGCACCGGCCAGCGCAGCCGCAGCAGCACGTCGGAGCCGTGGAAGTCGTCCACGTGCGTGGTGAGATCGACCCGGGGCAGCCCGTCCCAGAGGGTGATCTCCTGCGTGTAGGCGACGGGCCCCGACTTTCCGGACCCCACCTTTCCCGACACCGTGATCCGCCGGCCCGCCGGGCACTCGGCGACGGCGACCTCCGCGTGCGCTCCGGCAGAACCGGTCACCTCGCCGTTGGGCAGCAGGTGCCAGGGGCCCTCCCCGAAGCGCGGGTGCGCCGGGTGCTCGTCGTAGACGAGCAGTTCGTTGCCCACCCGCGCCTCCTGCAGCAGTTCGCGGCCCTCCACGACGAGGCTCGACACCGTCCCGCCGCGCTCGGGGTCGACCTCCACCGCGTGGGTGGCGTTCGCGATGCGGTTCCCCTCCCGTGCGGCCCAGCCGATCGGGACGGGGTCGCCGGTCGGCGCCAGGCGGAACGTCCGGTAGCCGAGCGCGGGCACGTCGCGGGCGACGAAGACCGCGTCCACGGCGGCCAGGCTGCCGTCCGGGTGCCGCTCGGGGTGCTCCAGCAGCAGCCCCGGCGCGGGCGGGTCGAGCGTGACGCCGTACGTCCCCGGTTCGGGCAGCGTCAGCCGCACGCGCACGAGGTCGGTCCTCGGCCAGGAGGAGGGGTTCCAGACGGCGACGCCGGTCAGGCCCTCCCCCAGGCGGCGCAGCGACGCGTCGAGGACCCGCCCGCCCAGGTCGTACGCCTCCCGCCAGCCGGTCATCAGGTCCAGGTACACCTGGTCGGACTCCGAGCCGGTGACGGCGTCGTGGTGCGCGCCGTACGCGATCTGGCGCCAGGCCTTGTCGAGGGCGGCGTGCGGGTAGGGCGCGCCGAGGACGGCGGTGGCGACGGCGGCGAACTTCTCGGCGTCGGCGAGGCGCGTCTCGGCGTGCCGCTGGGCCTGCTTGGTGTCGGCGTACGACACGTCCTTGCCGGTGTAGATCGGGTTCATGTCCCGGGTCTGCGGCGTCAGCCGGACGCCCGCGGCGCGCACCGCCGCGAAGAAGTCCTTCGGCAGCCCGCAGACGAACCGGGGCGAGACGTAGCGCCGGTTCCAGTCGCGGTGGATCTCCGTGACCCACTTGTTGGGCGGGGTGTAGTCGGTGCCGACGGGCAGCAGCACGTTGCGGGTCGCCGCGACCTTCTTCAGCCGCAGGAACAGTTCGTAGACGGCGGCCTCGGCCTCCTCCAGGGACGGCGCCGAGTCCATCCACCACCCGGCGCTGTAGTGGGCGGGCATGTAGTGGGTCGGCACGCCCCGGCCCGACGGCGACAGCCACTCGAACTCCGACGGGAACTGCATCACCGACGGGTCGCCCCACCCGCCGCCGAGGAGCATCGGGCCCCACTGGTGGTACGGCCCGCGCGCCCATGAGCTGGAGGTGAGCCCGGCGTCGGCGGCCAGGCCCGGGAACTGCGGGTCGTGCCCGAACGCGTCGAGCTGCCAGGCCGTCGCCGGGTCGCCGCCGAGCACGTCGCGCTGGAAGCCGATCCCGTGGACCATGTTGCGGATCGTCGCCTCCGGGCCGGTCAGGTTGGTGTTCGGCTCGTTGTACGTCCCGCCGACGATCTCCAGCCGGCCCTCGGCCAGCAGGCGGCGCAGGTACGTCCGGTCTTCGGGGTGGGCGTTCCAGTAGGGCTTGAGGTAGTCGACCTCCGCCAGCACGAACCGGTACTCCGGCTCCCTGCGGGCCGTGTCCAGGTGGAGCCGGACGAGGTCGAAGCCCGCGTGCTGGAACTCCTGCCGGTGGGCCTGCGCGAGGCCGCCCGCCCGGTCCCAGGTGGCGGTGTAGGCGGCCTGGGTGTTCCACCAGACGGGGTCGTAGTGGAAGTGGGGGATCATCCAGACCGTCCAGCCCGGCTCGGCGACGACCAGTTCGCCGTCCGCCGCGCACCGCTCACCGCCCGCGGCCGCCCGCACGGTGATCGGGACGCGGGCTCCCGGCGCCCGCGCCGGCCCCTCCGTCTCGACGGGCACCTCCACCACCACCGGCGTGGGCCCCGGCTCCGTGGTCTCCCTGACGCCGGCCGTCCGCCGGCCGCGCGCTCCCGGGCCGCCGGCCTCGACCACCAGGGAGGATCCGTACGGCACCTCGGCGAGGGTGACGCGCACGACCTGGCGGGGGCCGCGGACGAACAGTTCGGTGGACTCGACGGCGGTGACGCGCATGCGCACCCCTAACCGCGGCCTCTCAGGGCGGCCTCTGGGGGACAGGTGACGGTCGGGACATCCCCCGTCCGCGCCGGCCTCACCCCTGCCGTCCGGCCGGTCGCCCCGCCCCGGTGGCGCTCGGCCGCGCCGCGCCGTACGCTGACCATGATCAACGACTCAGAGGCCCTGCCGAGAGGAGACCGGACGGTGTCGGTGTGCGTGGCGATCCTGCAGGCCAAGCCCGAGCACGCGGAGGAGGTGGAGGCGACGCTCCGCGACATCGTCGACGCCACCCGGGACGAGAAGGGCGCCCTGACCTTCGTGATCCACCGGCAGGGCGCGGACAGGTTCATCGTCTACGAGAAGTACGCGGACGACGCCGCGCGCGACGCCCACTTCGGCACGCCGTACGTCTCGGGGTTCGTGGCCCGGTTCGGAGAGCTGCTCGTGGCCGAGCCGCAGATCGAGTTCGCCGAGGAGCTGGCCGGCTTCACCCGGTGAGGCGGGCCGCGGGCGTGAAAGTTTCCCGGCGTACGGCTGGTGGCGCATGTCCGTAGCCGACGTTGTTTGACCCGAAAATCCCTTGATTCCTACGGTCAGCAGGAATGTGAGGGAGGACCCATGACATCCCGGCTGAGATCCCCGTGGATCATCGCGCTCGTGACGCTGCTCGCCGCGGCGCTGGGCGCCGTCCCCGCCGCCGGCCGCGGCGTCGCACGGGCGGCGGACGCTCCCTACAAGGATCCGAGCCTGCCCGTGGCCACCCGGGTGGCCGACCTGTTGTCCCGGATGTCCCTCGACGACAAGGCCGGCCAGATGACCCAGGCCGACCGGGGCGCCCTGACCACGGTGTCCGACGTGGCGGCGTACCGGCTGGGTTCGATCCTGTCCGGCGGCGGCTCGGCTCCCTCCCCCAACACCCCGTCGTCCTGGGCCGACATGTACGACAACTTCCAGCGGCAGGCGTTGTCCACCCCGCTCGGCATCCCGATGATCTACGGAATCGACGCCGTGCACGGGCACAACAACGTCGTGGGCGCGACGATCTTCCCGCACAACATCGGGCTGGGCGCGACCCGCGACCCCGACCTGGTCGAACGGGTCGGCCGGGCGACCGCCGAGGAGGTCTCCGGCACCGGCATCGACTGGACCTTCGCCCCCTGCCTGTGCGTGGCCCGCAACGACCGCTGGGGCCGCACGTACGAGTCGTTCAGCGAGGACCCCCAGCTCGTCACGCAGATGACCACGATCGTGGACGGGTTCCAGAAGGCCGGGAACGCCTCCATCCTCGCCACCGCCAAGCACTACGTGGGCGACGGCGGCACCACGGGAGGCCGGGACCAGGGCAACACCGAGCTGAGCGAGGCCGACCTGCGGGCCATCCACCTCGCGCCGTTCAAGGCCGCCGTACAGCGCGGCGTGGGCAGCGTGATGGTCAGCTACAGCAGCTGGAACGGCGCCAGGATGCACGGCAACAAGTACCTGATCACGGACGTGCTGAAGGGCGAGCTGGGCTTCAAGGGCTTCGTGGTGACCGACTGGGCGGGCATCGACCAGCTCGACGGCCAGACCGGGTTCACCGCGAACGAGATCACCACCGCGATCAACGCGGGCGTCGACATGGTGATGGTGCCGAACGACTACAAGAAGTTCATCACGCTCCTCAAGCAGGAGGTGCAGGCGGGCCGCATCCCGACGTCGCGGATCGACGACGCCAACCGGCGCATCCTGACCAAGAAGTTCGAGCTCGGGCTGTTCGAGAAGCCGCTGACCGACCGCTCCTACACCTCCACCGTGGGCAGCGCCGCGCACCGGGCCGTCGCCCGCGAGGCCGTGCGCAAGTCGCTGGTGCTGCTGAAGAACGCGGGGGACGTGCTCCCGCTGGCGAAGACCGGCGGCAAGATCTTCGTGGCCGGCAAGAGCGCCGACGATATCGGCAACCAGAGTGGCGGCTGGACGATCAGCTGGCAGGGCTCGTCCGGGAACATCACCGGCGGCACCACGATCCTGCAGGGCATCCGCGACCTCGTCGGCTCGGGCGCCCAGGTCACCTACAACCGCGACGGCAGCGGCATCGACTCGTCCTACCGCGCGGCGATCGCCGTCGTCGGCGAGACGCCGTACGCCGAGGGCCAGGGCGACCGGACGGGGTCGATGGGCCTCGACTCCACCGACCTCGCGACGCTGCAGCGGCTCAAGGCGTCGGGCGTGCCGCTGGTCGTGGTGCTCGTCTCCGGCCGCCCGCTGGACATCGCGGGCCAGATCGACCAGTGGAACGCGCTGGTGGCGGCCTGGCTGCCGGGCACCGAGGGGCGCGGCGTGGCCGACATGCTGTTCGGCGACTCCGCCCCGAGCGGGCGGCTGCCGATGACCTGGCCGCGCAGCGCCGACCAGGAGCCGATCAACGACGGGGACGGCAAGGACGCCCTGTTCAAGTACGGCTACGGGCTCGACTACACGGTCCCGCCCCCGCACTCCCCGTCGCCGTCCCCTTCCCCGTCACCGTCGCCCAGCCCCTCGTCCAGCCCGTCCCCTTCTCCGTCCCTGTCGCCCAGCCCGTCGCCCTCGCCGAGCGTCAGCCCGCCCGCCGGCGGATGCGTGGTGACCTACCGGACGAACGACTGGGGCGGCGGATTCACCGCGGACGTCACGATCACCAACAGGTCGTCCAGCGCCGTGAACGGCTGGCGGCTCCAGTGGACGTACGCGGGGAACCAGAAGATCACCGGCTACTGGAACGCGGTCGTGACCCAGTCGGGCCAGCAGGTCACGGCGTCGAACGCCTCCTACAACGGGACGATCGGCGCGAACGGCGGCACGGCGAGCTTCGGCTTCCAGGGCACCTACAGCGGTGCCAACGCCACCCCCGCCGCGTTCACGCTGAACGGCGCGGCCTGCGCCACCGGGTGACCGGCCGCGCCGCGCCGTAGTCCGACCGCCCGCCGCTCGGGGTCCAGGAGGAGACATCCCCCTGGGTCCCGGGCAGCAGGCCATGATCCGTCAGGCACGACCGTGTGGCGCGGCCTTCCGGGTGTTCAGAACGTCTGCCCGAGGGCGATGCCCGCTCCCACGGTGAACAGGACGACGCCCAGCGCGAGGAAGATCCCGCCGAGCAGCGTGCCGCTCCCCACCGCGCTGTCGATGCGGATCCGGGTGGGCTTCGCCGGGTCGTACAGCACCGGCACCTCCTCGCCGGGCCGCGCGGGCGGCGGGTTGCTCCCGTACGTGCTCTCGGCCTCGACCTGCTGGCCGTACAGAGTGACGAAGCGGACGGTCGGGTAGTAGACGGTGCCGTCGTCGGAATGGCTCGCCCGCAGCCCCACGACGAGGCCGCTGGCGCGGTGCGCCCGGCGGCGGAACTCCCGGGCGTTGACCGTGATCCCTCCGCCGATGAGGCCGAAGACGAGTCCGAGGCCGGACAGGATCAGAGTGATGAGAGCGGTTTGTGACACGCACCGGACTCTAGGACGCCAAGCTTGACATCCGCTTGCACCCCTTTCGCCGGCCTTCCCCGGGCACCGACCGGGGGCGGCCGGGTCAGGGGCGCAGCCGCATGAGCGCCTCGGCCACGGCCACCACGGGCTCGCCGAGGTCGAACCGGCTGAACAGGTGGATCTGCTCCCCCGCGTCGATCTCCAGCAGTTCCGTGGTCAGGCCGTACCTGCGGTTGGTGTTCACCCGGATGCGGTCGACGTCGTTCCAGGAGATCCGCTCCCTGCCACCGAGCCCGCTGACGACCAGCCCGTCCTCCCCCGCCGTGAGCCGTACGGGTGCCACCAGGTCACGTCCGGCCAGCACGGCGAAGCCCAGGGCGGCCACACCGGCGAGGAAGAGCAGCCAGCCGTCGCCGGTGAGCGCCAGCACGGCGCACAACACGGCGCCGGCGGCCTTCAGCGCGACGATCCCCCGGGGCACCCGCCACTCGTGCCGCGTCTCCTGAACATCCGCCATCGGGGCAGCGTAACGAATCAGGGGTCCTCTCGCCGCCCCCACCGGACACGACCCCGGGCCCGGGGCGAGGCACGGCCCCGGGCCACCCAGGGCCGATCGTTCCGGGCGGCGCGGCTCAGGGGCCCTCGTCCTCCACGTGCATCGCCTGCTCCTCGGCGGTGTATCCGCCGAAGTCCGGCCCCACGTCCTCGGCGATCATGTCCTTCTCGGTGTCCACGCCCATGCCGCCGTCGGGGTCGACGAGCCGCCCGGCCCGGCCCGGCTCGTCGGTGCCGTACCTGCCCGCCTGGGCCGGGTTCACGGTGGCGTAGCCGTCGGGGTCCTCCGACCCGTATCCACCGGCCTCGTCCCCGGTCAGCTCCTCGTACTCGTCGTCCGGCCGCTCGCCGCCCTCGGCGCCCGTTTCACTGCCCGCATCAGGGCCGAAGCGCACGTCGGTGTCCGGGACCTCGCGGGACAGGCGGAGGTCGAGGGACTCGCCCTCGCGCATCTCGTTCGGGGTGGTGCCGTACTCGTCGAGGCCAAGGGGCCGGTCGCCGGGCAGCGGCATCTCCTGCGGGTCGGCCGCCCACTGCTGCTCGGGTGTGCCCTCCTGCAGGTCCGGAATGCCTTCATCCTCGAACCGCGACCGCGGATCGGGCTGTGGTCTGTTCTCTCTCATACCGGCCCCATGCCCCGCCGTACGGTCCTTAGGCAGGTCTCCCGGCAGTCCGCCCGGGCCGGTCCGCCGGTCCGTCAGGTGACGGGCACGATCTCGGCCCGCCGCAGTTCGCCCCCGGCGATGTCGAGCAGGCCGATCGTGCCGTGCGGCTGGCGGCGGCGGTCGGTGGGCGAGCCGGGGTTGAACACCCGCACCCCGTCGCCGGTCAGGTCCATCGGGATGTGGGAGTGGCCGTAGACGACGAGATCCGCGCCGGGGAAGCGGCGCCGCATCCGGGCGGTCCGCCCGATGGCCTGGCCGCTGTCGTGGATCATTCCCACCCGCAGGCCGCCGAGGTCGAGTTCGAGCGTCTCGGGAGCCCCCCAGGCCGCCACGTCCGGGCCGTCGTTGTTGCCCAGCACCGCGCGCACCGGCGCGTAGGCCGACAGCTCCACCAGCACCTCCGCCGTGCAGACGTCGCCGGCGTGCAGGATCAGGTCCGCCCCCCGCAGGTGCCGCGCGACGGCGGGCGGGCACGACTTCCAGCGCCGGGGAGCGTGGGTGTCCGCCAGCACGACGACCTTCATCTCTCCATCTTCACCCGCGAGAAGAGGTGCCAAGCGACGTATTCCGGGAATAGAAAGGCAGGTCCCCGACAACCCTCGGCCCGCACCCCCAATGCCGGTTCCCCGCCGGCGCCGTTCGGGAGGACATATGAGCAGGCAGATCGCCGACGGCTTCCAAGCCCCCACGCTGACCGAACTGGAGGCGCGCGTGCGCGGGCTGGAAAGCCAGGTCGCCCGCCTCACCCAGCTGGTCAAGGAGCTGTCCGGGCAGAGCGGCGACACTCGCTGAGCCGACGAGGGGCCGCGCGAAGCTCCGCGGAGACCCCGGGAAACGAGGCGTCCCCGCCAGGCGGGGCCTGACGGGGACGCCGGGGTGAGTTGTGCGCCAGACGCGGTGTCACGCGCCGCGTACGGAGGCGGCACTCGCACGGACGCGGTGCTCACGCACCGCCGCACCGCCCTTCGCGCCGCGCACGGCACCGCTCGCGGCGCTGTTCGCGCCACGAACGGCGCCACTCGTAGCACCACGTTCAGCACCACGTTCGGCACCGCTCGCGGCACCACGTGCGGCACCACGTGCGGCACCACTCACAGCGCCGTCCCGCGAGACCGCGCCGCGCGCCGGCTCTCCCGAGCCCTCACCGGCCGGGACGGGCGGCACCCGGCCGTAGTTCTCGCGCCCGGTGCTCGCCGCCAGCGCGCCCAGCGCGACGAGGGTCACGACCGCGATCGTCACCAACGCGCCGAGCGCGAGCACCGCCACCGCCGCCAGGGAGACCACGGCTCCCAGCAGCTCCACCATTCCCATTCCTCCAGAGGTCGACCCCGATACGGCACTCCAGTGACCGGCGGTCCAATCACCGGCCATGCGGTAGGAGCGGAAAAATTGCCGAGTATTGGTGCCTTGCCCCGTTTGGAGGGCGCTCATACCTTACTGATCGGTCACCGGGGAGCGCCCCATGGGCAGGTTGTCGAGCCTGCGCAGGATGACCCCCTCTCGTAAGGCCCACGGGCAGATTTCCAGGACCGGCAGCTCGAACAGGTCCATCGCGGCGTCCGCGACGATCGCCCCGGCGAGCAGCTGCCCCGCCCGCCCTTCGGACACGCCGGGCAGCTCCGCACGCCGGGCCGCCGGCATCCCGGCCAGCCGGGCCGTCCACTCCACCAGGTGCTCGTGCGTCAGCGTCCGCCTGACGTACGGCCCCTCGGTCGAGGACGCCGCCCCCGCGATCCGGGCGAGCTGGCGGAACGTCTTGGAAGTCGCGACCGCGTGGTCCGGCCTGCCGTACTTGGTCACCGTTCCGACGGTCCGGGCGATCTCCGTGCGGACGTGCCGCCGCAGCGTCCGTACCTCCTCGGGGCCGGGCGGGTCGGCGGTGAACCAGTCGCGGGTGAGCCGTCCCGCGCCGAGCGGGAGCGACACCGCGACGTCCGGCTCCTCGTCGATGCCGGAGGCGATCTCCAGCGAACCTCCCCCGATGTCGGTGACCAGCAGCCGTCCCGAGGACCAGCCGAACCAGCGGCGCACGGCCAGGAAGGTCAGCCGGGCCTCGTCGTCGCCCGACAGCACCTGAACGTCCACCCTGGTCTCGGCCTTGATGCGGGCCAGCACGTCCACGCCGTTGACCGCGTCGCGCACAGCGGAGGTGGCGAAGGCCACGAGGTCCTCCACGCCCTTGTCCTCCGCGATGCGGGCGGCCTCCCGCACGAAGGCCCGCAGCCGCGCGGCCCCCTCCTCACCGAGCCTGTTCCCGTCGACGAGGTGCTCGGCCAGGCGCAGCTCCTCCTTGTGCGAGAAGGCGGGCAGTGGCCTTGCTCCCTGGTGCGCGTCCATGACCAGCAGGTGCACCGTGTTGGAACCGACGTCCAGGACTCCGAGTCGCATGCCCCGACCGTACAGCCTGCTCCCGGCCGCGCCCGCGCACGGCTGATCATTCGGCGGCGACGCCGGCGGGCACCTTTTCCGATCACTCCGACCGCACCGCGTCGTGCGCTCCGGCCGTGCGCTCCGGCGGGAGGTGACGGAGGGGCGGCCCGGCCTCCTCCCACCCGCGGCGCGCCCGCCGTGAGCGGCGTGGGCCATTCCGGTTCGACCCATGTGCGGCGGGTAGTGGCACGCCGATCGGGCGACGGAGCCCGATCGGCGAGGGAGCGGCGGCATGAGCGTCAGGCAGCGGTACGGCGGCCTGTCCGGCGGCAGGCCCGGTGACCGGCTCGGCGGGACGTCGGGCGGCTGGTCGAGGGACTGGTCCGGCGGCTGGGCCAGGGGGTGGGCGGGCGGCCGGTTCGGCCGCCGCTTCGGGCGCAGGGGCAGGCGGCTGCGCGCCACGGCGAGGGAGGCGTTCGGCTGGGAGCAGCTGCGCCCGGGACAGCAGGAGGCGATGGAGCACCTGCTCGCCGGGCGGGACGTGCTGCTCGTGATGCCGACCGGCGGCGGCAAGTCCGCCGTCTACCAGGTGCCCGGCCTGCTGCTCGACGGCCCGACGATCGTCGTCTCACCGCTCATCGCCCTGCAGCGCGACCAGGTCATGAGCCTGCTCAAGGCGGGGGCCGCGGGCGCCGTGGCGGTCAACTCGGCCGGCTCCGTGGAGGCGGGCCTCGACCAGGTCACCGCCGGGAACGCCGAGTACGTCTTCCTGTCGCCCGAGCAGCTCGCCAAGCCCGAGGTGGTGGAGCGCCTGGCCGCGGCCCGGCCCTCGCTGATCGCGGTGGACGAGGCGCACTGCGTCTCCTCCTGGGGGCACGACTTCCGGCCGGAGTACCTGCGCCTGGCCAAGGTCATCGAGCGTCTGGGTCACCCTCCGGTCATCGCGATGACGGCCACCGCCGCGCCCACGGTCCGCGAGGAGATCGTCGAGTCGCTGGGCCTGACCGGGGCGCAGCAGATCGTCCGGGGTTTCGACCGCCCGAATCTCCATCTGGAGGTGCGGCGGTTCGTCGGCGAGGACGACAAGCGCACCGCCCTGGCCGACCACGCCGCCGGGCTGGAGGGGGTCGGGCTGGTCTACGTGGCGACGCGGCGGCAGGCCGAGGAGTACGCCGACCTGCTGAAGGAGCGGGGCCGCCGGGCCGAGGCCTACCACGCGGGGATGAAGACCACCGAACGCCGCAGCATCCACGAGCGGTTCCAGGGCGACGACCTGGACACCGTCGTGGCGACGTCGGCGTTCGGGATGGGGATCGACAAGCCCGACGTGCGTTACGTGCTGCACGCGGCGCCGCCCGAGTCGATCGACTCCTACTACCAGGAGATCGGGCGGGCGGGGCGGGACGGCAACCCGGCCGAGGTCGTGCTGTTCTACCGGCCCGAGGACCTCGGGTTGCGCAAGTTCTTCGCGGGCGGCCGGGCGGACGGCGACCTGATCCGGCGCGTCGCGACGCTGGTCCGCGAGCACGGCGGCGAGGTGGACGCCGCGGAGCTGCGCGAGCTGCTCGGCGTGGGAGCCGCCAAGCTCACCTCGCAGGTCAACCTGCTGGAGCGGACCGGCGCGGTCGAGGTCGCCCACGGCGGCGCGCTGCGGTACGTCCCCGGCGGCCCGCCGCCGGACGAGGCCGCCGCCCGCGCGGTGGAGCTCGACGACCTCAGGCACCGGATGGAGGACTCCCGGCTGGAGATGATGCGCGGCTACGCCGAGACGACCGGATGCCGCCGCCGTTTCCTGCTGGAGTACTTCGGGGAGCCGTACGAGCGGGCGTGCGGCGACTGCGACACCTGCCGGTCCGGGACGGTGGCCGCGCCGGCGGCCGGCGACGGCCCGTTCCCCATGCACGCGAACGTCCGGCACGCCGAGTGGGGACACGGCATCGTGATGAGCCGGGAGCAGGACCGGATCACGGTGCTGTTCGACTCGGTGGGCTACAAGACGCTGGCGCTCGGGGTCGTCGACGAGCTGCTCGAAGTCGTCTGATCCGCCCCCGGCCCGGCGGAGCACGGCAGGGCACGGCAGGGCACGGCAGGGCACGGCAGGGCACGGCAGGGCACGGTGCAAACATTACTTTCCGTGTCCACGCCGCCACTTGCGGTGGTTTCGCCGCCTGCCGAGACTCGAAGACGGAGGCAGTGGGGGGTGGTACCGGTGCGGGAGACGATCGGCTCCGGCGAGACGTGGCCGTTCAGGTGCCTGCGCTGCCTGCTGGTCTGGGAGGTGGAGTACGTCGTCCGCCGCACCGGAGACGGGCAAGGCGGCGAGCACGGGGACAAGCACGAGGACGACGTCGCGGTGTGGACGCGGGAGGGCGTCGCCGTCCAGCCGCCCTGGTCCGGGACGACCTGCCCCGGGTGCGGATGCGGCACCGTGACCACGTTTCCCACCGGCTACCTGACCCGCTGAGAGCGCCGTACGGCGGCGTCGCTAGCCGACGTGGACCTGGGGGCGGCGGGCGAGGTCGGGCTCGGCCTTGCGGATGACCTCCCGGGTGAGCGGCGGCACGTCCCCGCCGCCGAAGATCAGATAGCGCAGCAGGGCGCCGACGGGGTTGCCCTCCGCCCAGTGGAAGTACACGTGCGGCCGCTTGCCGGTCAGGTCCCGCAGGTGGAACAGGACCGCGGCGATCGTGTTGGCCACGGCGGGGCTCTCCACCTTGAGCACCTGGTAGCCGTGCCGCTCCTCCCCCGCGACGCGCAGCTCCGACTCGAACTCCGAGGCGTCGCTGAGCGTGACCTCCAGGAAGATCATGCACTCGTCCTCGGGCAGGTGGTGGTACTCGCGCGTCTCGCGGTCCTTGTCCTCGTACTCGGCCGGGTCGCGGGCGTCCGGCTCGTTGGCGATCAGCCGCAGCTCCCCGCCGACGCCCAGCACGAACTTCCTCGCCGTCTCGTCGAGCTCGACGCGGGTGGCGCGCAGCTCGGTCGACCGGGTGGCCCGCGAGATCAACGACGTCGCGACGATCGCGACCACGAACAGCAGGGCGATCTTCAGTCCGTCCGGCCGCTCCCTGATGTTCTCCACGGTCGCGTAGCACAGGACGAGCGAGATCAGGCCGTAGGCGGCTGCGGCGACCGGACGGCTCTCCCGGTAGGCGGTGATGGTCACGGCCGCCGCGGCCGAGAGGATCAGCACCAGCACCCCGGTGGCGTACGCGCCGCCCTGGGCCTCCACCTGGGCGCCGAACAGGAGCGTGATGCCGAACGCGACAGCGGTGAACACCAGCACCAGGGGCCGTACGGCACGGGCCCAGTCGGGCGCCATGCCGTATCTGGGCAGGTAGCGGGGGACGATGTTGAGCAGCCCGGTGAGCGCCGACGCGCCCGCGAACCACAGGATCGCGATCGTGCTGAGGTCGTAGGCCGTGCCGAACCAGTCGCCCAGGAGACGATGGGCCAGGTAGGCGAGCGCACGCCCGCCGGCCTTGCCGCCCTCCCGGAACTCGGCGGCCGGGATGAGGACGGTGGTCGCGACGCTGCTGGCGAGCAGGAACACGCTCATGACCAGCGCGGCGGTCGTCAGCAGGCGGCGGGCGCCGGCGATCCGCTGCCGCAGGTCGCCGTCGATCTGCGGCATCACCGCGACGCCGGTCTCGAACCCCGACAGGCCGAGGGCCAGCTTCGGCAGCACGAGCAGCGACATGCCGACCATCGCGAGCGGGCTCGCGTGCTCGGCCGTCAGCGCGCCGTGCCAGTCCGCCACCAGGTCCGGGGCGGTGACCACCTCGCCCAGCGCGACCGCCACGACCACCGTGTTCAGCACGAGATACGTCACCACGAGGACCACGGCCAGCCCGATGGCCTCACTGAAGCCACGCAGGAAGATCCCGCCGAGGACGGCGATCAGCACCAGCGTGATGGCGACCCGCTGCCCGGCGAGGGCCTTGGGAAAGAACGGGTTCTCGATCAGGTGCGCGGTCGCGTCCGACGCCGACAGCGTGATGGTGAACACGAACGCGGTGGCGACGAAGCCCAGCAGCACGAGCACGAGGAGCTTGCCCCACCATCTCGGCAGCAGCCGCTCCAGCATCGCGATGGACCCCATGCCGTGCGGGCTGTGCTCGGCGACCGCACGGTAGGTGGGCAGGGCGCCGAACAGGGTGAGCGCCACCAGCAACGCCGTCGCGATCGGCGACAGCGCCCCCGCCGCCAGGGCGGCGATGCCCGGCTGATAGCCGAGCGTGGAGAAGTAGTCGACCCCGGTGAGGCACATCACCTGCCACCACGGGTGGCGGCTGCCCGGCTGCCCGGCATGGGAGCCCGCCGTCCCCTGGTCGTGCTGAAGGCCCTCCAGCAACCAGGCGCGGAGCGGCCCGCTCCCGCCCTCCGTCTCCTGCCGCGCGGACGTCGCCACTCCGGCTCACCTTCTCGTCGGCCCCCGGGGATTCGGGAGCGTCGGGACAGACGATAGCGAGGCCCGTGCGCGTCCGCGCGGAGTTGTCCACAGCGGCGGCCGGCCCGGACGCCGCTGCGCCGGGTCGTCCACAGGCGGACCGAGAGTGTCGGCCGGATCCGGCAGAATGAAACTCCCCGGACAGGGCCGGCCCGGGGAGGGCGAGCCCGGAAGAAGGCGGATCAGGATCGTGACGACGTCCATTCAGCGGCGGATCGCCGAAGAGCTCGGTGTGCGCGAGAGCCAGGTGGCCTCGGCGGTCGACCTGCTCGACGGCGGTGCCACCGTGCCGTTCATCGCCCGCTACCGCAAGGAGGCGACGGGCGCGCTGGACGACGCCCAGCTGCGCGCGCTGGAGGAGCGTCTGCGCTACCTGCGCGAGCTGGAGGAGCGGCGCGCGGCCATCCTCGAGTCGATCCGTTCCCAGGGCAAGCTCGACGAGGCCCTGGAAGCCCGCATCATGGAGGCCGACTCGAAGGCCCGGCTGGAGGACATCTACCTGCCCTTCAAGCCCAAGCGCCGGACCAAGGCGCAGATCGCCAGGGAGCTCGGGCTGGAGCCGCTGGCCGACGCGCTGCTCGCCGATCCCTCGCTCGACCCCCAGGCGACCGCCGGGGCGTACGTGCGCGAGGGCGTGGCCGACGCCGCCGCGGCGCTGGAGGGGGCCAGGGCGATCCTGGTCGAGCGCTTCGCCGAAGACGCCGACCTGATCGGCGACCTGCGCGAGCGCATGTGGAGCCGGGGCCGGCTGGTCTCGCAGGTCCGGGAGGCCAAGCAGGAGGCGGGGGCCAAGTTCTCCGACTACTTCGACTTCTCCGAGCCGTTCACGCGGCTGCCCTCCCACCGGATCCTCGCGATGTTCCGGGGAGAGAAGGAGGAGGTCCTCACCCTCACGCTCGACCCGGAGGCCGAGGAGCCGAACGACTACGAGGCGCGGATCGCGCGGCGGTTCGGCGTCGCCGACCTGGGCCGCCCCGCCGACAGGTGGCTGCTCGACACCGTCCGCTGGGCCTGGCGGACGCGGGTCCTGGTGCACCTCGGCATCGACCTGCGCACCCGCCTGTGGCAGGCGGCCGAGGAGGAGGCCGTGCGCGTGTTCGCGGCCAACCTGCGCGACCTGCTGCTGGCCGCTCCCGCCGGGGCCCGGCCCACGATGGGCCTCGACCCCGGGCTGCGCACCGGCGTGAAGGTCGCGGTGGTCGACGGCACCGGCAAGGTCGTGGCGACCGAGACCATCTACCCGCACGAGCCCAGGCGGCAGTGGGACCAGTCGCTCGCCGTTCTCGCCCGGCTGGCGACCGAGCACAACGTGGAGCTGGTGGCCATCGGCAACGGCACGGCCTCGCGGGAGACCGACAAGCTCGCCGGGGAGCTCGTCAGGCACCTGCCGCAGCTCACCAAGATCGTGGTCTCCGAGGCCGGGGCCTCGGTGTACTCCGCCTCGGCCTACGCCTCGCAGGAACTTCCCGGTCTCGACGTCTCGCTGCGCGGCGCGGTCTCGATCGCGCGGCGGCTGCAGGACCCGCTGGCCGAACTGGTGAAGATCGACCCCAAGTCGATCGGCGTCGGGCAGTACCAGCACGACGTGTCCGAGGTGAAACTGTCGCGCTCGCTCGACGCGGTGGTGGAGGACTGTGTGAACGCGGTGGGCGTGGACGTCAACACCGCCTCCGCTCCCCTGCTGACCCGGGTCTCCGGCATCGGCGCCGGGCTCGCGGAGAACATCGTCGCCCACCGGGACGCCAACGGCCCGTTCCGCTCCCGTACGGGACTGAAAGGGGTGCCGCGGCTCGGCCCGAAGGCGTTCGAGCAGTGCGCGGGCTTCCTCCGCATCCCCGGCGGGGACGACCCGCTCGACGCCTCCAGCGTGCACCCCGAGGCGTACCCGGTGGTGCGCCGCATCCTCGACTTCTCGAAGAGCGACCTGCGCACGCTGATCGGCAACACCTCGGCGCTCCGCACGCTGAAGCCGTCCGACTTCGTCGACGACACCTTCGGTCTGCCCACCGTCACCGACATCCTCAAAGAGCTGGAGAAGCCCGGCCGCGACCCCCGGCCCGCGTTCAAGACCGCCACGTTCAAGGAGGGCGTCGAGAAGCCGTCCGACCTGTCTCCCGGGATGATCCTGGAGGGCGTCGTCACCAACGTCGCCGCGTTCGGGGCGTTCGTGGACGTCGGCGTGCACCAGGACGGCCTCGTCCACGTGTCCGCCATGTCCAATTCGTTCGTGAAGGACCCGCGCGAGGTGGTCAAGCCCGGCGACATCGTGCGGGTCAAGGTGCTCGACGTGGATCTCCAGCGCAAGCGCATCTCCCTGACGCTGCGCCTGGACGACGAGACGGCGGGCAACGGCCGCAGGGGCGGCCCCGGCGGCGAGTCCCGCGACGGCTCACGCGACGACCGGCCGAACGGCCGCCGCGGTCAGGACGGGCAGAACCAGTCCCGCCAGGGCCAGCCCCGTCAGGGCCAGTCCCGCCAGGGCGGCGGCCGAGGTGGGTCGGGCCAAGGTGCAGGCCGGGGTTCAGGCGGGGCAGCGGCCGGCGGAGCCATGGCCGAAGCCCTCCGCCGGGCCGGTCTCGGCGACACCGGCGGCGACCGCCGCTCCCGCTGACGAGGGCATCCCCACCCCGATCCTCGCCGCTCGCCGCTTGGGGTGCAGCGGGAGGAGGAGACGCTCGGCGTCGTGCCGGCGGCGGGGGGCTCCGTCGGCCAGGCTCCCGACGGGCCGCGCGGGAGGCGCTGGCGGGGGTCAACGGTGGCGGGGGGTGTCGTCGGCCGGGCTCCCGGCGGTCCGCGCGGGAGGCGCCGGCGGGGTCGGCGGGGTCATGAGCAGGTCCCCGAGCACGGCGGCGAGGGCGGCGACACCGGCGAGGCAGTCGGACTCCTCCGCGTGCTCCCGCGGTGAGTGGGAGACGCCGGTGGGATTGCGGACGAACAGCATGGCGGCCGGGATCTCCGCGGCGAGGACGCCCGCGTCGTGTCCCGCGCCCGTGGGCAGCGTGGGCACGCCGCCGAGGACGCGGACGGCACGCTCGCGCAGCGCTCCGTCGAACGTCACGACCGGGGTGTAGGACTCCCGGGTCACTTCGGCCCCCGCCGCCGCCCGCGCCGTCTCCTCGACGAGCCGGTCCAGGACATCCGGGTCGGGCGCCCGGCCGTCGAGCCAGGCCGTCACCCGCGAGGGGATGGCGTTCGTTCCGTTGGGCTCCACCCTGACCCGGCCGAAGGTGGCCAGGGCTCCCAGGCGCCCGGCCTCGGCGCGAGCCGCCAGCACGGCCGCCGCGTAGGACGGCATGGGATCACGCCGGTCCTCCATCCTGGTGGTCCCCGCGTGGTTGGCCTCGCCGCGGAAGTCGAAGCGCCAGCGCCCGTGCGGCCAGATGGCGGAGGCGACGCCCACCCGGTGCGGGGTGCCGGCGAGGTGGCGGCCCTGCTCCACGTGCAACTCCACGAACACGCCGACGCGGGCGAGGCGCTCGTCGTCGCGCCCCACGGCCTCCGGATCGCGCCCGGCCCGCTCCATGGCCGCCGCGAGGGAGACGCCGTCCGCGTCGCGCAGCGCCAGGGCGGCATCCGGCGCGACGGCCCCGGTCATCAGCCGCGATCCCAGGCAGGCCAGGCCGAACCGGGCGCCCTCCTCCTCGGTGAAGTTCACCAGGGCCAGCGGCCGCCGCGGACGAAGGCCACGGGCCCGCAGCGCGTCGAGCGCCGCGAAGGCCCCCACCACCCCCAGCGGGCCGTCGTACGCTCCGCCGTCGGGCACCGAGTCGAGGTGCGACCCGGTGACCACGGCGTCTCCCGCCGCCGGGTCGCCCAGCCAGGCCCACTGGTTGCCGTTGCGGTCGGTCTCGTACGCCAGCCCCCGCGCCCGGGCCTGCCCGGCGAACCAGGCACGGCAGTCGGCGTCGGCCGCCGTCCACCCGTGCCGGCGGTAGCCACCGGTCCCGGCGTCCAGCCCGATGGGCAGCAGGTCACGCCACATCGCGCGGAACCCGTCCCCGGCCTCCCCCGCGATCTCCGCCTGCCATGCCTCCTGCCCTCCGTGCCGCCACGCGGGGTCGTCGACGCCGCCCGGGCCCGCGGCTTGGTCAGGCGCGGGCATCGGGGTGCTCCGTCCCCGCCATCGGGACCCGCACGCCGCGCTGACGCGCGACCTCCGCGGCCCGGTCGTACCCGGCGTCCACGTGCCGGATCACCCCCATGCCGGGGTCGTTGGTCAGCACCCGCCGGATCTTCTCCCCGGCCAGCGGCGTGCCGTCGGCGACGGTGACCTGCCCGGCGTGGATGGAACGGCCGATGCCGACCCCGCCGCCGTGGTGGATCGACACCCAGGACGCGCCCGAGGCCACGTTGACCATGGCGTTCAGCAGCGGCCAGTCGGCGATCGCGTCGGAGCCGTCCAGCATCCCCTCCGTCTCCCGGTACGGCGAGGCGACCGACCCGCAGTCGAGGTGGTCGCGGCCGATGACGAGGGGAGCCGAGACCTTCCCGGAGGCGACGAGGTCGTTGAAGCGCTCCCCCGCGCGGTCGCGCTCGCCGTACCCCAGCCAGCAGATGCGCGCGGGCAGGCCCTGGTAACGCACCCGCTCCCCCGCCATCCGGATCCACCGCGCCAGTGGTTCGTTGTCCGGGAAAAGATCGAGGACCGCGCGGTCGGTCGCGGCGATGTCGGCCGGGTCGCCGGACAGCGCCGCCCAGCGGAACGGGCCCTTTCCCTCGCAGAACAACGGCCGGATGTAGGCGGGCACGAACCCGGGGAAGTCGAACGCCCGCGCGTACCCGGCGAGGCTCGCCTCCCCCCTGATCGAGTTGCCGTAGTCGAACACCTCCGCGCCGGCGTCCTGGAAGCCGACCATCGCCTCGACGTGCCGGGCCATCGACTCCCGGGCCCGCCGGGTGAAGCCCTCGGGGTCTTTCCGCGCCAGCGCCGCCATGTCCTCGAACGCGACGCCCAGCGGCAGGTACGCCAGGGGGTCGTGGGCGCTGGTCTGGTCGGTGACGACGTCGATCTCCGCGCCGCGCGCCAGCAGGGCGGGCACGGCCTCGGCCGCGTTGGCCACCACGCCGATCGACAGCGGGCGCCGCGCGTCCCTGGCCTCGTACGCCAGGCGCAGCGCCTCGTCCAGGCCGTCGGCGCGCACGTCCAGGTAGCCGTGGCCGATCCGGCGCTCGACGCCGCGCGGGTCGCAGTCGACGCAGACGGCCACGCCGCCGTTCATGGTCACCGCCAGCGGCTGCGCACCGCCCATGCCGCCCAGCCCGGCGGTGAGAGTGATCGTCCCCGCGAGGCTGCCGCCGAACCTCTTCGCCGCGACCGCGGCGAACGTCTCGTACGTGCCCTGCAGGATCCCCTGGGTGCCGATGTAGATCCACGAACCGGCGGTCATCTGGCCGTACATCGTGAGCCCGAGCTGTTCCAGCCGCCGGAACTCGGGCCACGTCGCCCAGTCGCCGACCAGGTTGGAGTTGGCGATGAGCACCCGGGGAGCCCACTCGTGGGTGGTCATCACCCCGACGGGGCGGCCCGACTGCACCAGCAGCGTCTCGTCGGCGCGCAGGACGGTGAGCTCCCGCACGATCGCGTCGAAGGAGGGCCAGTCGCGGGCCGCCTTACCACCGCCGCCGTAGACGACGAGCCGGTCCGGATGCTCGGCGACCTCGGGGTCGAGGTTGTTCATCAGCATCCGCAGGGCCGCCTCCTGCGGCCAGCCGCGCGCGTTCAGGGTGGCACCGCGGGGAGCCCGGACGGGGCCACGGCCGGCCACCGGATCGGGGGCCGGATCGGGGGCCGGCGTGAAGGTCCGGCCTGCGGTCCGGGGCGAGGTGCTGTCGTCGTCGGTCACGAGTGCTCCTTCCGCCTGCGCGCCGGCCTCGCCTGTCCTGTCCGGCGTATCCGGTCTCACGCTCTCGGTCCTCCCTACCCTGCCCCGTTCCCCTTGTTGTGCGGTGGGCGGGACAGCGCGAAACACAACGGGGGAAACATTCCAAGACCGGCCGCCCCGGCCGACGCCCGCTCGCGCGGCCGGTCACGTCTCTGCGGCGGACCGGTCCGTACGGTCTCGTTCACGGCGTGGTCGTCCACAGACGGGAGACGCGGTGCGCGCGCGGGCGCCGGAATTGCCTAGGCTGATCGGCAGAACCCAGCAAGGAGATTGCCGTTGAAGACCGGTGGACAGAAGAACGGTGCGTGGGGCCGTCGTGTGGGCCTGCTCGCGGGAGCGGCGGCCCTGGCGGCCGTCGGATGGACGTTGCGGGAGGTTCCCGCCGCGCTGGGGGCGCGACCGTCGGGCGAGCGGGCTCAGCGGGTGCGCCGCTCCAAGCAGTTCCGCGACGGCGCGTTCCGCAACACGGCGCCCACGTCGATCCTCCCGCCCGGGACGTCCCGGCAGGTCGTGCGTGACCTGCTGTTCGGCAAGGCCCCGCGCAAGCCCCGGCTGCCGGTCCCCCTGGTGACCCCGGGCGCGTCCGCCGGAGGCGACCTCGACGCGATCTGGTACGGCCACTCCTCGGCTCTGATCGAGATCGAGGGCCGGCGGGTGCTGCTCGACCCGGTGTGGAGCGAGCGCTGCTCACCGGCGTCGTTCACCGGGCCCCGTCGCCTGCATCCTCCGCCGGTGCCGGTGTACGAACTGCCCGAACTCGACGCGATCGTCATCTCGCACGACCACTACGACCATCTCGACATGGCCACGGTGCGCCTGCTGACCCGGACGCAGAACGCGCCGTTCCTCGTGCCGCTGGGCGTGGGCGCCCACCTGGAGCGGTGGAAGGTGCCGGCGTCGCGGATCGTCGAGCTGGACTGGGACGAGGAGACCACGGTGTCCGGCATCCGGTTCGTCGCGACCGCCGGGCGCCATTTCTCGGGCCGCGCCTTCCGCCGTGACCAGACCCTCTGGGCGTCGTGGGTCATCGCGGGCGAGCGCAGGAAGGTCTTCTACACCGGTGACTCCGGTTACTTCGACGGGTACGCCGCGATCGGCGCGGCGCACGGGCCCTTCGACCTCTCGGTGGTCCAGATCGGCGCCTACAGCAAGGGCTGGCCGGACATCCACATGACGCCCGAGGAGGCCGTCCTCACCCACCTGGACGTGCGCGCCCGGGTGCTGCTGCCGGTGCACTGGGGCACCTTCTCCCTCGCCCCGCACGCGTGGAGCGAGCCGATCGACCAGTTGTGGCGGGAGACGAAGGAGCGCGACGTGCGGCTGGTGGTCCCTCGACCGGGCGAGCGGGTCTCCGTCGACGACCCGCCGGCGGTCGACGGGTGGTGGCAGACGATCGTGTGAGGGCCCCGCCCCGCGGCCGACCGCCCCTGCCTACAACCCCTCCCCGGTGGCCCTGCCCACTGCTTCGGCCCACCGTCCCTGCCCGGCGGCCCCGCCCGCCGGGCGCAGGGCGGGCGTGGGCGGGCGGTGTGGGAGGCCCAGCCCAGTGGCAGGCGCAGCTCAGTGACAGGCCCAGCCCAGTGGCAGGCGCAACTCAGTGACAGGCCCAGCCCAATAGCAGGCGCAGCTCAGCGGAGAGGGGCGGCGTGGCGCGTGATGGTCACGGGGCGGTTGAGGGCGTCGGCGAGGGCCGGATACATGGTGAACCGCTCGGTGAGGCCGAGCATCCCGAACAGATGCCGCAGGTGATCGCTGAGACCGCACACGGCCCCGTCGCCGCCCTCCGGAGGCGTCCGGACGCAGGCGTCGATGAGCACTCTGATGCCCGCGCTGTCGATGAAGCGCAGCTTCTCGAGGTCGAACAGGATGCGCGTCGCGGGCCGGGCCAGCAGAGGGGCCACGTGGTCCCGCAGCCTGGACACGGTGAGCACGTCGAGTTCCCCGCTCAGTGTGACCACGGTGAACGGTGGTGACTGCGTCACCGTGACCTGGAAATCATGCAAGGGTCCCACCTCCGTTGGAGTGACGACCCTCAGGAGAACCTTCGGGACTCGCTCATATTACGCTTTGTAGGCGATTAATCCCATATGACCGTTCCGATCGCGGCCCTCGTTTCACACCTGCCTCCAGGGTAGTCCCCATCCATGGCTGCACGAGCAATGGTGGTCGTCTGCCTCGCACTGATCGCCGCGGGCTGCGCGTCCGCCGAGAAGGACCCGGTCGTCTCGACGGTCGAGCGGTTCCTGTCCGCCGCCGGCCAGGGCCAGGGCGGGCCGGCCTGCGGGCTCCTGGCGCCGAAGGCCGCGCGGTCCCTGGACGACTGTGAGAAGCAGATCGTCTCCGTCGGCCTGCGGCCCGCCGCCGTACGCGAGGTCGACGTCTGGGGCGACGAGGCGCGGGTGCGGCTGGACGGCGACACCCTCTTTCTGCACCGGTTCCCCGAAGGCTGGCGAATCCGGGCCGCGGGCTGCGACCCCCGGCCGGGCCGGCCGTACGAATGCGAGGTGGAGGCGTGAACGGCGCGCGCACGCTCTATTGGGCGCTCCTGGTGATGATCGCGCTGGTCCTCGGATACGTGATCTTCATCGGTCTGGCGGGGAGGTAGCGGCGTGCGGCGCCTGGTTCGCGACAACGCCCTCGCGGCGTGCTTCCTGCTGCTGTTCCTGCTCAGCCTGGCCGGGCAGTCGGTCGCGGGCACGGCGGCCTACAACGAGGACCAGGTCGCGGAGGGCGGGTCCCCCGTCACGTGGCTCCAGTACGTCACCTCCTCGACCTTCGCCGTGGACGTGGCCGAGAACTGGCAGTCGGAGTATCTGCAGTTCTTCCTCTACATCCTCATCACCGTGTGGCTGATCCAGCGCGGCTCGCCGGAGTCGAAGAAGAGGGGCGAGGAGGGCCTGGAGTCCGACGCCGAGCAGAAGGTCGGCCGGTTCGCCGGAGCCGGGTCCCCCGCGTGGGCGGCGGCGGACGGATGGCGCCGGACGCTCTTCAGCCACTCCCTCGGCCTCGCGATGGGCCTGATCTTCCTGCTGTCCTGGCTGGCCCAGTCGGTCGCCGGGCTCGCCGCGTACGACGAGGAGCGGCTGGCCCGGCTGGAGGACCCGGTGAGCTGGGGCGGGTACGTCATGTCGGCCGAGTTCTGGAACCGCACGCTGCAGAACTGGCAGTCGGAGTTCCTGGCCGTCGCCTCGATGGTCCTGCTGGCGATCTTCCTTCGGGAGCGCGGCTCCCCGCAGTCGAAGAAGGTCGGCGACCCGCACTCCGCGACGGCGTCGTCCGGCTGATCCCCCGCACGCCACCGGATGCCAATCTCGGTCAAAAGCTCCAAATAGCCACGTTTGTCGCATTCCATGGCCTGGGTACGCCCAGCGCGAATCGTGGGGAGGAGCACCGAGATGACGTTCAATCCACTGCGTGAGCGCGGAATCCCGCTGGACCGGCAGGTGCGGAACTGGCGTGAGCTGGACGTCACGCCGATCGACCCCGACCATGCCGACCCCTACACGCGGTGCCGGATCATCACGATGAACGGCATCGAGATCGAAGCGATCATGTTCAGCCACCACTTCGCCCGCCGCTGCCCGGACCTCGGCGTCCGGCAGCGCCTCGCGGAGGTGCGCTACGTCGAGCAGCAGCAGCAGAAGGCGGTCAACTGGCTGCTGCCGGGGCTCGCCTCGGTACTGGAGACGACGATCGCCTACGAGCAGGTCGCGGTGGACCTGACGGCGTGGGTGGCGCGGATGGAGCCCGACCCCTACCTCAGGAAGGCCTACGAGTTCGGCGTGCTGGAGGACTTCGACCACCTGTACCGGTACGCCAACCTGTACGAGATGATCGAGCACCGCAAGGCCGAGAAGATCGTCGACCAGCTGACCGAGGTCATGCCGGGCCGGCCGACGAAGATGCACCACCGCCACCCCGTCGACAACGTCCGCGAGCACTACGACCGGGAGAAGGCGAAGCCGGTCTCGAAGCTGCACGCGCTGACGATCATGTCCGCCGAGCAGCAGACGATGAACTTCTACATGAACGTCGGCCCGACGTACATGGAGCCGATCGCGCGGCAGCTGTACCAGGAGATCGGGCTCATCGAGGAGGAGCACGTCACCCACTACGAGTCGCTGCTCGACCCGCGGGAGACGTGGTGGGAGCAGTGGCTCAACCACGAGTACAACGAGTGCTACCTGTACCACTCGTTCATGGAGACCGAGTCGGACCCCAAGGTGAAGGCGATCTGGGAGCTGCACCTGAACATGGAGCTGGAACACCTGTGGATCGCCGCGGAGCTGTTCCGCGAGCACGACGGCCGGGACCCGGAGCAGGTGCTGGCCCCCACGCTGCCCACGCCGGTCACCTTCGAGCCGAACAAGGGCTACCTGCGCGAGCTCATCTCCACGCAGATCGACCACACGACCCTGGGCACCGGTTATGTCCAGGAGGCCCACGAACGGTTCCAGCGCTGGCAGGAGCAGGTCCACGACGACGTCGAGCCGGCCAGCGAGCGGGTCATCGACGACAACCGCGCCAGGTCGGGCGAGGAGTACCGCCTGGAGATCGAGGGCGGGCACCCTCTCTACAGCCTGCGCTCCCACTGACAGGGCGCCCGGCCCGGGTCGGCACGCACCGCGTACGGACCCGGGCCGGGCCGGCTTCAGCCCTTCCGGCCCAGCGCCTGGCGGATCAGGTCGCGGGCCCGGTCGACGATCGCCGCGGGCGGGCCGAACAGCAGGTTCCTCGTCATCGACTCCACCCCGGGATGCGGCCGTGTGGGGGCCATCGCCAGCGCCGCCCGCACTCCCAGGGCCATCGCACGCCGTTCGGCCGCCGTCGTCTCGGCGCGGAGCCGGGTGAACTCGTAACGCTCCTCGGCCCGCGCGTGCGCGAGCACGGCCGTACGCAGCCTGTCGAGGTTGGGCATGAACTCGGAGTGCTCGGGGCCCAGGTCGTCCAGCATGGCCAGCATGCGTTTGGCCTCGTGTTCCTCCTTGAGCCGGTCGGCGACGATCTCTCCTCCCCCGTCGACCCGCAGCCGGGTGTAGGGGTGGACGATCTCCTCCTCCGCCGTCTCGTGTACGGCCAGCATCCGCACCAGCCGCCGGAAGGGCTCGTGGCGCTCGCCGGGCGCCGCCCGCTCCACCTCCTCGAACATGTCCCTGATCACGGCGTGCTGGTGGACGAGGAGGTCGACGACGTCGCCCTCCTTCATCAGTTCGGGCACCGGGTGCACGTCGGTCATGTACCTCTCCCCTCGGATGCGGCGTCCGGCCTCCCGGAAGAGGCCGGACGCCGGGACGAACGGGACCGTAAGCCGTCCCGCACCACGGCGGGCACTCAGCTACTTACCCTTTTCGGTCACCGTCCGTCACCAAGGGCTTCGTTCAGCAGCCGACGGGGCTGGAGCCGAGAGCCACGTCGTCGTACCAGAGCGTGTCCGAGTCGCTGCCGTAGCTCTCCCAGCCCAGGCGGAAGGTCGTGGGCCGCGGCGCGGTGGTGCGCCGCAGCCACTGGGCGTCCACGTTCTGGGTGGGCGTGCCGTCCACCCGCAGGCCGGCGATCTCCTGGTCGTCCAGGTACGTACGCATCGCCTGCTGGCTGGTGTCGATCTGGAAGCGCAGGCAGACCCAGCGGTTGGTGGGCAGCGGGGCGCTCAGCGCGATGCCGGCCGGGCTCTGCTCGGGCAGGGTGGCGTCGTCGGACTCCCGGTTCCACTGGAGCGCGTTGCCCTGACCGCCGATCCGCAGGTCCTTGCCGCCGTCCCGGGAGTCCGCCATGGTGATCATGGTGACATGGTTGGCCGGGAGCGCGGTCGTGTGCCGCACCCACATCCGGCCGTACACCACGGGCCCGATCGCCGAGACGTTCTTGGTGGTCCCGACGAACATGTGGTTGCAGTAGTTGCCGCCGCCGTTGACCCGCAGGGACTTGCCGCCGCTGTGCGCGGTGGAGGTGTCGATCGTGGCGGTGCCGCTGCCGGAGCAGTTCGGCGTGCTGACCTGCCATTCACCCGACGGCGCGCCCGACTGGTCCTCGAACCCCGAGCAGACCACCAGGCCGCTTCCGGAGCAGCCGGTCGAAGGCGTCGTCGAGGGCGACGGGGACGGCGACGGCGACGGCGACGGCGACGGCGACGCGGACGGGGAGACCGAAGGAGACGGCGAAGGAGACGGTGACGGCGAGGGCGAGGGCGAGGGCGAGGGGGACGCCGACGGAGACGCCGAAGGAGACGGGGACGGCGAGGGCGACGGCGAGGACGTGCCTCCGCACGGCACGCCGTTCAGGTAGTAGTCGGACGGCGGTGTGAGGCTGCCCGACCAGGTGCCCTGGAAGCCGAAGTCCGCCGTGGCGCCCGTGGCCAGCGACCCGTTGTAGGAGGCGTTGGTGGCGGTCACCGTCGTGCCCGACTGGCTGACCTGCGCGCTCCAGGCGTTGGTGATCTGCTGGCTGGCGCCCGCCGTCCAGCGCAGCGTCCACGAGCTCACCGCGGAGCCGAGGTTGGTGAGCCGCACCGAGGCGGTGAAGCCGCCCTGCCACTGGTTGACCGTGTAGTCCACCTTGCAGACCGGGGCCGCGGAGGCGACGGTGGGCACCAGCACGACCACGAGTCCGGCCACCAGCGCGGCCAGGGCCGCGACCAGGCGCGCCGCCGGGGAGCCGGGCAGGCCGCGACCGGCGCGCGCACCCCTCCGGATGCCCGCACGCCGGTCACCGGGTGCGGGACGGAACTGCTTCATGCGTACCTCGCTTCCTGCGCATCTGTCGTGTGGCGCTTGGCGCGGCCGCGTCGGCCCGCCTCGCCCGGATCGGCGGATCAGCCCGGATCGGACCGGGCCGGCCGGAGGCGGCGGCAGGGCGGACGCCGCGCGTGCGCGACGACGGGAGCGGCGCCGGCCGGCCTGGCCGGGCGCACGGGTCGCGACGCTGCGGCCCCGGACGCAGATGTTTTCTCCCGGTCGCACGGCAGGTCAACGGACGCCGCCGCGCCCTCGCCGCTCCGCCCCGGGCCACGCGTCCGGCGGCGGCGTACGGCCCAGCTCACGGGCGCGGCGGCGGCCGGAGGCGGCCGGGCCGGGGCGGTGGCCGAACTGAATCTTTCACCATGCCGTCATGTGACGAAGGCCGCCGTACCCTGCGCCTGTGCCCCATCCGGCCGGTCGCGGCCCAGCGGCTGCCCACCGGACGCCGGCTCTCGTAGTCTTCGCTCTGACACGCTCGAACAAAGGACATCCCCCAATGACAGATGCAGGGTCCTGGGTCGTCGTCGGGCTCGACAACGGCGGGACAAGCAACAACGCGACCGTCCTCGACGCCTCCGGACGTTTCCTCGTGGACCGCATGGTCGAGACCCCGAGCCTCGTGCGGGAGGGCCCCGAGGTCGCGGTCGAGCAGCTCCTCCTCGCCCTCGGCAACGTGCTGGAGCTGACCGGCACCCCCCGGTCCACGGTGCGCGCGGTGGGCCTCGACACCCCCGGCCCGGCCAGCGCCGGCGGCGTGATCTCCTCCAAGGGCGCGACGAACTTCGTCGACCCCGGCTGGTTCGGCTTCGACTTCCGCGCCGCCCTGGAGGCCCGGCTGGGGCTGCCGGTCGTCTACAACAACGACGGCAACGCGGCGGCGCTCTACTCCCACCACGTGCGCTTCGGCGGGGACGCCTGGCAGCGCTCGTCCGTCTCCGCGATCGTCGGCACGGGTCTCGGCGGCGGCGTGATCCAGTCGGGGCACGTCGTGAAGGGCGCCGCCGGGATGGCCGGCGAGCTCGGGCACGTCCACATCCCCATGCAGGGCCTGCTGGAGGCGGACCAGCCGCTGCCGGAGTGCAACTGTGGCTTCACCGGGGACGCCGAGAGCGTCGCCTCGCTGACCGGCATCGAGAAGAACCTGCTGCCCTACTGGCTGACCCGCTTCCCCGGCCACGAGCTCACCGGGGTCGAACCCGTCGCGAAGGCGGCCCGGCTGCTGCGCGGGTACGCCGAGAACGGCGACGCGCTGGCTCTCAAGGTCTTCGAACAGCAGGCGATGGCCATCGGCAGGCTGTTCACCATCGCGGCCAACTTCACCGACCCCGACGCGTACTTCCTCGGCGGCGGGGTGGTCGAGGCGGCCCCGCACTTCCGCGAGTGGTTCCTGGAGAAGGTCCGCGAGCACACGCTGCTGCGGGAGGAGCAGCGGCAGGTGGCCACGATCACGCTGGTGGAGGACCTCGACATGGCCGGGGCCCGGGGCGCCGCCCTGGCCGCGCTCTCCGAGATAGTCGGCCGCTGACACCTGTTCACGATCGGGCCGGGCCGCGGCGGGTGATCTGGACGGATCATCCGCCCCGCCGGTGTCCGGCGAGCGGAACGTCCAGAGCGGGTTGCGAATCTCGTTCGGTTCGGCACGATGCGGACTCGTGAACGACACAGACCTGCTCAACGGCCGCCGCTTCATCATGATCAGCTCCACGGCCGGCCCGGTGGACGCCGACGCGCCCACCGAGTTCGCGTACCAGGAGTCGGGCGGCGTCATCTGGGGGCACTACACGGGCGACACCGTCGTCGACGGCCGGTTCGTCGGCACCCGGGAGGCCGACCGTGTCGAGCTGTCCTACGTCCACCTGCTGAAGACAGGCGAGCGCGCGAGCGGCCGCAGCACCAGCCGCATCGAGGCGGCCGAGGACGGCAGGCTGCGACTGGTGGAGGAGTTCCAGTTCGAGGGCGACGACGTCACCCACGTCAGCGTCTGCGCCGAAGTGGTCTCCTGACTCGTCCCCGCTAAGTGGCATCGCGCAGCGCGGCGCGGCCCTCGGCCGCGCCGACGAAGCGCATCTTGCCGAGCGGCAGCCCCTGTCCCTGCTCGGGCTCCGGCGAGGCCGAGGGGGCGGGCCGCCGCGGGGCGCCGCGGCCCCGGTCCCGCTCCATGTCGCCGGGCAGCACGTACGGCCGCCTGAGCACCTCGTCGAGGATGAACACGGTCTCGGTGGCCTTGACGGCCGGGATGCCGGCCAGCCGCTCGGTGACCATCGCGTGCACCTCGGCCACGTCGGCCATCCGCACCTGGATCATGGCGTCGTGCTGCCCGGTGGTGATTGCGCAGTACTCCACCTCCGGCATCTGCGCGAGCTGGGCGCGGAACTGCCGCCACATCTGCTGGCGCACGGTCACGAAGATCAGCGCGACGATGCCGAGGCCGGCCCGCTGGTGGTCGATCTCGGCCGTGAAGCGCCTGATCACGCCGTCGGCGCGGAGCGCCTCGAAGCGTGTATAGGCGTTGGCCCTGGAGATCCCCACCCGCTCGGCGAGAGCGGACACCGAGACGCGCCCGTTGTCTCTGAGCACCTCAAGGATCTTCAGATGGGTCGCGTCCAGCTCCAGGCCGATGCCGATCCGTCCAGCGGCGCCGCCTCCGGACCCCGAGTTGCCTGATATTTCGGTCACTGGTTCATCCTCCACGGGAGATTCGTCTCGGCCTAGCCGCATGAGCTGGACTTTCTGCCGGACAATCCTGGACGATCGGCGACCAAACGTCCATACGGCCTAGAGTTGGCCCGTTTTCGGAGGACACATAATGACGACCCGTTCGTGGCAGGCGAGGGCCGGCCTGCTCCCGGTTGTGCTCAC
Source organism: Microbispora sp. H10949 (assembly GCF_014161435.1). Classification (NCBI taxonomy): domain Bacteria; kingdom Bacillati; phylum Actinomycetota; class Actinomycetes; order Streptosporangiales; family Streptosporangiaceae; genus Microbispora; species Microbispora sp. H10949. The sequence continues at coordinate 413,222 of NZ_JABBWZ010000005.1, forward strand.
CGGCGCCCTCGCCCTCGCGGCCTGCTCCGGCGGCGGCTCGTCCAGCAGCACCCCAAGCGGCGCCGCGGGCAAGACGCTCGTGATAGACACCTCCTTCGACCTCAAGACGGCGGACCCGGGGCGGACCTACGAGCCGACCGGCCTGATCGTCGACAAGGCGACCTACGACACGCTCCTCACGTTCGAAGGCTCCGACGTCACCAAGCCGGTGCCGTCGCTCGCCGAGTCGTACGAACTGTCGCCCGACGGCAAGGAGCTCACGCTCAAGCTGCGGCAGGGCGCCAAGTTCTCCGACGGCTCCCCGGTGACGGCCGACGACGTGGTGTTCTCCCTCACCCGCGTGCGCGACATGAAGGGCACGCCGTCGTTCCTGCTCGACGGCGTGGAGATCGCCAAGAACGACGACACGACCATCACGCTGACGTCGAAGACGCCGAACCCGGCGCTTCCGTACATCCTTCCGAACCCGGCCCTCGGCATCCTCAACTCGAAGGCGGCCAAGGAGCACGGCGCGACGAACGACCCGAACGACAAGGCCGAGCAGTACCTGAACTCCGCCTCGGCGGGCTCCGGGCCGTACACGATCGAGTCCTTCAACGTGAGCACCCAGGTCGTGCTGAAGGCGAACGCGCAGTACTGGGGCACGAAGAGGCCCTACTACGACAAGGTGGTCATCCGCAACGTCGAGTCGGCCGCGCAGAAGCTCAACGTGCAGCGCGGCGACAGCCAGGTGGCGCTGAACCTGTCCGGCGACCAGGTGGCCGGCGTCTCCGGCGGCCTGCAGGTCAAGCGGACCGCCTCGGCGTACGTGTTCTTCCTGCTCGCCAACCAGGACCCGGCCGTCAGCAAGGTCACCTCCAACCCCAGGTTCGTCGAGGCCGTGCGCAAGGGCATCGACTACCCGGGCCTGCTGGAGCTGGCCGGGGAAGGCTCGACGCAGGCGTCGGGCATCATCCCGTCGATGTTCCTCGGCGCGCTCCCGCCCGACCAGGCGGCCAAGCGCGACGTCGAGGGCGCCAAGGCGGCGCTGGCGGAGAGCGGCGTGACCGACCCCGCGGTCAAGCTGGAGTACCCCAGCGAGCTGACCGTGAACGGCCTGTCCTTCCAGCCGCTGGCCGAGCGCATCCAGGCCAACCTCAAGGAGGTCGGCATCACGGTCGAGCTGACCCCCGCTCCGGTCACCACCGCGCTGGACAACTACCGCAACGGCAAGGAGGAGCTGGGCCTGTGGTACTGGGGCCCCGACTTCCCCGACCCCAGCAACTACCTGTCGTTCGCCCCGGGCAAGCTGGTCGGCCTGCGGGCCGGGTGGAAGGCGGGCGCGGACAAGGACGTCGAGGCCGCGGCCGGCAAGGCCGGCGCCGCGGTGACCGACGACGACCGCAAGCAGGCGTACACCGACTTCCAGCAGAAGCTCAACGCGACCGGTCCGTTCATGCCGCTGATCCAGCCGGGCCAGAACATCGTGACGGCGGCGTCCGTCACCGGCGTGGAGTACCACCCCGTGTGGACGATCGATGTCGCCGGCCTCGGCGCCAAGTAGTCGCCGTACGGGGAACCGGGCGGTGCGCAGCCCGCTCGCCCGGTTCCTGGTGCGGCGGATCCTCACGGCGCTTCTGCTGGCGGTAGGGATCACGCTGGTCACCTTCGTGCTGACCAACCTGGTGCCGGGTGACCCGGTGGCGGCCAACCTCGGCCAGCGGGCGGTCGGCGACCCGGCGATCGTGGCCCAGTGGCGCGCCGACCACGGACTCGACCGGCCGCTGCCGCAGCAATACCTGATGCACCTCGAAGGACTGCTGCACGGCGACCTCGGGACGAGCCAGCAGAGCCACCGCCCGGTGCTGGACGACCTCGCCGAGTCCGTGCCGGCCACGCTGGAGCTGGCGGGCGCCGCCATCCTCGTCTCGCTGGTCCTCGGCGTCGGATTCGGGGTGGTCGCGGCGCTGCGCCGCGACCGTCTGTCCGACCACGTGCTGCGGGTGCTGAGCCTGGTCGGCATCTCGGTGCCGACGTTCTGGCTCGCCCTGGTGGCGTTCTACGTGTTCTTCTTCCGGCTGCAGATCACCCCAGGCAGCGGCCGGGTCGATCCCGGGATGACCCCGCCGCCGCAGGTCACCGGCCTCTACACGGTCGACGCCCTACTGTCGGGGCGCTGGGACGCGCTTTCCTCGGCCGTCGGCCACCTGGCCGCGCCGGCGCTCGTGCTGGCCCTCTACACGATCGGCCTGCTGACGCGGTTCACCCGCTCGGCGGTGCTGGAGGTGCTCGGGCAGGACTACGTGCGCGCCGCCCGCGCCAAGGGCCTGCCCGGCCGCGTGGTGCTGTTCCGCTACGTCCTGCGCCCGGCGCTGGTGCCCGTCATCACCGTCGCCGGCCTGGCGTTCGGCAGCCTGCTGTCCGGCACCGTGCTGGTGGAGGCCGTCTTCGCCTGGCCCGGGGTCGGCCAGTACGCCTACAAGAGCGCCACCACCCTCGACCTGCCCGCCGTCATGGGCGTCGGTCTCGTGGTGGGCGTGGTCTACCTCGTCATCAACCTGGTCGTCGACGTGCTGTACGGCGTCATCGACCCGAGGGTGAGGGTCTCATGAAGCGCGCCGGCCTGTTCGCGCGCAGCCGCGTGAGCCGGCTCCCGCAGGCGTGGCGGCGGCCGCTGGCGGTCGTCGGCACCGTCGTCGCGCTGGCCTGGATCGTGGTCGCGCTGGCCGCGCCGGTGCTCGCGCCGCACGACCCGCTGGCCCAGGAGCTGCCCCGGCTCGCGCCGCCCGGCCCGGGCCACTGGCTCGGCACCGACCAGCTCGGCCGCGACGTCCTCAGCCGGATCATGTACGGCGCGCGGGTGTCCATCCCGCTCACGCTGCTGCTCGTGGCGCTGTCGGTGGTGGTCGGCGGCCTGCTCGGCGCCTGCGCGGGATACTTCGGCCGGTGGGTGGACGAGACGATCATGCGCCTGGCCGACCTCGTGTTCGCCTTCCCCACCGTCATCCTCGCGATGGTCGTCGCCGCCGCCCTCGGCGCGAGCCTCGGCAACGCGGTGCTCGCCGTGCTCGTCGTCGCCTGGCCGGCGTACGCCCGGGTGACCCGCGGCCTCGTGCTCGGCGTACGGGAGCGGGAGTTCGTGCTCAGCGGGCGGCTGCTGGGCTTCTCCGCCTGGCGGTCGCTGCGGGTGGACGTGCTGCCGAACGTCACCGGGCCCGTCATGGTGCTCGCCACCCTCGACATCGGGACCGCGCTGCTGTTGCTGTCGGGCCTTTCGTTCCTCGGGCTCGGCGCGAAGCCGCCGTCGCCCGAGTGGGGTGCGATGGTCGCCGCCGGAGTGGACGTCTTCGACAGCTGGTGGGTCGCGACGTTCCCCGGGCTCGCGATCCTGACGGTCGTCCTCGCGTTCAACTTCCTCGGCGACACGCTGCGCGACGCGCTCGACCCGCGTACCGCCGGGGCGATCAAGGAGCGTGCGCTGTGACGGCGGAACCACAGGCGGCCGCGCTGACGGTCGAGGGGCTACGGGTGTCGATCGGCGGCCACGACGTCCTGCACGGCGTCGACCTGGCCCTGGAAGGGGGGCACGTGCACGGCCTCGCCGGCGAGAGCGGCTCGGGCAAGACCATGACCGGTCTCGCCGTGCTCGGCCTGCTCCCCCACGGCTCCCGCGCGTCGGGACGGATCGCCTTCGGCGGCCGTGACCTGCTGGAGATGCCCGCCCGCGAGCTCAACGAGGTGCGCGGCTCGAAGATCGCCATGGTCTTCCAGGACCCGGCGACCAGCCTGCACCCGATGCTGACGGTGGAGCGGCAGCTCACCGAGCACATGCGCCACCACCTGGGCATCGGCAGGAGGGAAGCGCGCGAGCGGGCCGCCGGCCTGCTCGCCAAGGTGCGCATCCCGGGCCCCGAGGAGGCGCTGAAGCGCTACCCGCACCAGTTCTCCGGCGGCATGCGGCAGCGGATCGCCATCGCCGTCGCGCTGGCCTGCGAGCCCGAGGTGCTCATCGCCGACGAGCCGACGACCGCGCTCGACGTGACCGTGCAGGCGGGAATCCTCCGCCTGCTGCGCGGGCTGTGCGACGACCTCGGCCTCGCCGTCCTCCTCGTCACCCACGACCTCGGCGTGATGTCGGCCGTCGCCGACGAGGTGAGCGTGATGAAGGACGGGCTGGTCGTGGAGACCGGCCCGCGCGGCCGGGTGCTGCGGGAGCCGCGCCATCCCTACACTCGCTCGCTGCTCGACGCCCTGCCCGTGCCTCCTGGGGAGAACTCGCCATGACCATGCCTCTGACTGGGCCCCTGCTGTCCGTGGAGGACCTGGTCGTCGAGCACCGCACGCCGGGCCGCCCTGTCGTGCGGGCCGTGGCCGGGGCCGGCCTGCACGTCGCCGCCGGCGAGGTCGTCGGCCTGGTGGGCGAGTCGGGGTGCGGCAAGTCCACCCTGGCCCGGGCGGTGTGCGGGCTGCACGGCGCGGCCTCCGGGCGGATCCTCGTCGGCGGCCACCCCGTGATGCCCCTCGGGCTGCGCCGCAGGGACCCCGGGCTGACCGGCGTACAGATGGTGTTCCAGGATCCGTACTCCTCGCTGAACCCGCGCCGCCGCGTGGGCGCGCAGATCGCCGACGGACTGCGTACGGCGGGCGACACCGTGACCAGCCCCGCCGACCTGCTCGAACGGGTCGGGCTGCCGCGCGCGTTCGCCGGCCGATACCCGCACGAGTTCTCCGGAGGGCAGCGGCAGCGCGTCGCCATCGCGCGGGCGCTCGCCGCCCGGCCGTCGCTGCTGATCGGGGACGAGCCCATCTCCGCGCTGGACGCCTCCGCCCAGGCGCAGGTGGCCCGGCTGATGCGCGACCTCGCCGTGGAGTCCGGCGCGGGCCTGCTGTTCATCAGCCACGACCTGTCCGTCGTGCGGCTGATCGCCGACCGGATCGCGGTCATGTACCTCGGCAAGGTCGTGGAGACCGGGCCGACCGCGGAGGTGTGGGCCGACCCCAGGCACCCGTACACGCGGGCGCTGCTCGCCGCGATCCCTTCCCCCGACGGCGCCGGGGTGCTGCCCGCCGAACTGCCCGGAGACGTACCCGACCCCGCCGATCCCCCGGTGGGCTGCCGGTTCCACCCCCGCTGCCCACTCGCCATGGACGTGTGCCGGGAGCGGGAGCCGGACTTCGGGCCGGTGGCCTGCTGGCTGCACGAGCCGGAGCCGTCCTCCCTGTCATGATCGACCCCCTCATGCTGGAGGACGTACGTGCCGGGATGGCCGATGCGGGTATCGACGCCCTCGTGCTGCGGCCCTCGCCGGACTTCCGGTATCTGCGCGGCCGCTCGGCGAGGCTCGCGGAGGCGGGCTATCTCGTCATGGCGCTCGACGGGCCGCCCACCCCGGCGGGCGACCCCGCGCAGGCGGCGGCCCTCGTGCCCCCGGCAGCACGCCGCGTGGCAGTGGACCCGCAGATGCACGCCGCCGAACTGTTCGCGCTGCGCCTGGACGCGGAGCTCGTGCTGGCCTCGGCCGTGCTCGCGCCGCTCCGCCTGCGCAAGCGGGCCGACGAGGTGACCGCGATGCGGCACGCCGCCGCGGTGGCCGACGCCGTGCTGCTCGCGGCCCGCGAGCTGGCCTGGTTCGGCGCCACCGAGCTGGCGATGGCCCGCAGGCTGCGGGCGATGCTCGCCGAGACGGGTTGTGAGGGGACGCCCTCCGTGCTCGTCGCGGCGGGCGAGCACTCCGCCGAGGCGCGTCACCGGCCGTGCGAGCGGGTGATCAACCCCGGTGACGCGCTGCTCGTCTCGGTCGGCGGGCGCTGGAACGGCTACTGCGCCGAGGTCGCCCGGGTCTTCGCGGTCGCCGAGCCGCCGGAGGACTTCGACGCCATGTACTCGGTCGTCCTCGCCGCTCAGCGGGCCGCCGTCGACCTCGTACGCCCCGGAGTGGCGTGCGCCGAGGCCGCGACGGTCGCCGGCGAGGTCATCTACGGCAGCGGCTACGGCGACTACGCCGCCGCCGGGGCCGGCCGGGGCATCGGGCTGAGCCCGGTGGAGGGGCCCTGGCTGGCGGCCGGGGAGAGGTTCGAGGCCGGGATGACCGTCTGCCTGGAGCCCGCCGTCTACCTGCCCGACCTCTTCGGCGCCCGGGTGGCCGACGTGGTCGTGTGCGGCGAGGAGGGGCCGGAGCCGCTCAGCACCGGCTCCCGCGCGCTGCACGTCCTCGACCGTTAGTGCCACGTTCCTCCGAGCCGGCGCCGGCCAGGGCCTCGGCCGCGGCGGGCACACCGGCGTCGCGGGCCGGGCGCCGTTCAGCTCGTCACGATGCCGTGCAGGAGCAGGTCGATGAGCCTTGTGGCGAGGGCGGGTTCCTGCTCGGCGCCCGCCATGTAGCTGATGCCGCCGAGCGCCATCAGGACGTCCTGGGGCTTCGCCTGTTCCCGCACGGCCCCGTGGCTCCTCCCGGCAGCGAGAAGGCGATCCACTGCTTCGGCGAGGTCGGCGCGGGTCTGCAGCCGCTCGCTGTCGTCGGTCAGCACCGCACGGAGGGCGTCGGCCATGCCGTGCTTGGTGGCCATGAAGTCGATGAAGCGCTCCATCCAGGCACGTAGCGCGTCCACCGGGGGCAGCGAGGCCGCGAGCTCGGGCGCCGCCTCGCACAGGAGCCGCACCTCATGCCGGTGCACCGCCTCGATCAGCAGTTCCTTGGACGGGAACCGGCGGTAGAGCGTGCCCACACCCACGCCGGCCTCGCGGGCGACGTCCTTGACCGAGGCGTCGGCTCCGTCGCGGGCCAGGACGACTGCCGCGGCCCTGAGCAGACGGTCTTCGTTGCGCTTCGCGTCGGCCCGCAGCGGCCGGTGCCGCCGTACGGAGCCGTCCTCGCCATCGTCGGCCAATCCTCGCCCTTTCTCTCCAGCTTGTATCCGGAACCGGTTCCGGATACGGTTACAACCGGAACCGGTTCCGGATAAGAGGCTACCGCGGCTCCGGGCTTCCCGCGAGTGATCGGGCCGTCCGCCGCCGGACGCCAGGGGCCGCCCCCCACCCCCGCCGACGTGGTGGTGAACTCCGGCAGACCCGAGCAGGAAGCACTTTCCACAGCAGGCGGCACGGCGCCGACACACTCACCGGGCCCTTCGAGGTCCGCAGCCGCGGACGGCCACAGCCCAGGGGCCCGCGAAGGCCACGACCACGACGACATCGGAGGAGAACACCATGACCGGACGACTGCGGAACACCGTGGCGCTGGTGACCGGCGCCGGCAGCGGCATCGGCGAGGCGACCGCCCGCGGCCTCGCCGCGGAGGGCGCGGCGGTCGCCGTCCTCGGGCGGCGGCGCGGCAGGCTGGAGGAGGTCGCGGACAAGGTCCGGGCCGACGGCGGCACCGCCCTCGTCGTGCAGGCCGACATCACCGACCGGCAACAGGCCGCGGCGGCGGTGGAAAGCGTGGTGACCGAGCTCGGCCGCCTGGACACGCTCGTCAACAACGCCGGTTTCATGGGCATGGGGCAGGCCGCGGAATCCCCGCTCGAGGAGTGGGATCACATGCTCGCGGTCAACGTCCACGGCCTGCTGTACACCACCCATGCCGCCCTGCCGCACCTCCTCCGCGCCGCGGCGGACTCCCCGCGGAAGGTCGCGGACCTGGTCAACATCAGTTCCACGGGGGGCAGGGTCGCCCGGCCCGGGACGGCCGTCTACAACCTGACGAAGTTCGGCGTCAACGGGTTCACCGAGGCCCTGCGGCAGGAGGTCGTGCGGAAGGGCCTCCGGGCGAGCGTGGTCGAGCCCGGCACGGTGGACACCGAGCTGAGCTCCCACCTCCGCGACGGCGTGCGACAGGCCGTGGAGCGCCAGATCGAGAACATCGAGTTGCTGCATCCGGAGGACATCGCCGACGCGGTCTCCTACATCGTCACCCGGGACCGTCGGGTCGCCGTCAACGAGATCCTCGTGCGCGCCGGCGAGCAGACCTGGTGACGGGCCGCGCACCGCGACCCGCGGCCGCACCAAACCGCAAGATCAATTTCCGTGTCATGCCCGCTGTCCTCGCGCGTGGAGCGTACGGAGACGAAACCCCCGGCAAGAGCGGGCAAATTGTCGCTATCAACACCAGCAACCCCAGGAGGCCCGATAGAGGATAGAAAGGTCATTTTCGTAGTGACGTTCCCGTGGGTCGTCCGCGATCGGGAAGACATCTCCTCGCGGAGGCTCATCGGGAAGGATCACGGGGGAGGATCCATGACCACGACCGAGGCGACACCGGGCCCGACGGCCGGAGGCACGACGACCACCCGGGCCCGGACATCCCGTGCCCGCACGACGACGCCCACGCCGCCCACACCCGCACCGCCCACACCCGGCCCGTCCATGGGCCCGGGGACCAAGGAGGAGCACCGGCCGCAACTGGACCTGGACCTGCCGTTCATGCGCCTCCAGCTTCGCGCGCCCGAGATGCACCTGCCGCACGTCGGCATGCCGCACATCAGCGGACGGGAGGTCGGGCACGCCATGGACGTCGCCCGGACCTTCCTGCCGCCGCCGGAGCGCATCATGTACTACGGCGGCCTCGGCGCGCTCGCGGTCCTCGGCATCCTGGAGTGGCCGGTGGCGGCGGCCATCGGCGCGGGGACCATGATCGCCCAGCGGGCCAGGTCGCGTGAGCAGCGCTGGTCACCGCTCGGCGGACCGCAGCAGAAGGACACCCGGGGAGCGGCCACGCCCATGCCCACACCCGGGGCGACCACGCCGGGAATGCCCGGCGCGGGCGCAATGGAGACCACGCCGGAAGCCGCCAAGCAGGTCACGGGGAGGCGGGCCGCGGCGAAGGGCGAGACGAAGGCACCGGCCGCCGGCGCCGCCCGGCGCGCCAGGGCCACCACCAAGTAGCCCCGCCAGGGGCGCGCCCACACAGGGCTCACACAGGGCTCACACAGGGCTCACACAGGGCCCGCACAGGGCCCGCACAGGGCCCGCACAGGGCTCACAGGGCTCACAGGGCTCACAGGGCTCACAGGGCTCACAGGGCTCACAGGGCTCATCACACAGAAGCCGGCCGAGGAGCCCGTCCAGGACCAACCGCCACGGACAGGACGGCACGGACGGGGCGGCACGGACGGGGCGGCACGGCCGGCAGACGCCGCACGGGCACGACCGACAGGTGCCCGTGCGGCCGCGCCCTGGGCGCGTGATCAGGGAAGTATCCGGAACGGTCACCCGCTGTTCACCAAACGGTAACCTTAACTACGCCCGTTTGGGAGGTTTATGCGCCAGTCTTCCATAGAAGCCGATTTGTCCTACCGAGGTGCGAAGTGACTGAGTTCCTTGCCGCCGTTCTCTCCCGTGCGGCCCTCATGGTCCTGGAGGCGCTGCTCGTGCGTCTCATCCATGCGCTCGTGACGTCGTCCTTCCGCGTCACACTGCCACACGCGGCCTGATCCCGGCCTGGCCCGCCCACCGATCCGGGCCGAAGCCCCGGCGCCCCCGGCGTCCGGGGATCTGATCGACAGTTACCCCCGGCCACCCGCGGCGACTTCACGCGGGCGTTCCCCGAGGTTCTCACAGCGATCTCGCGGGGATGATCTCAGGAGATCCGGACGGATCTCAGGGGATGTCGCAGGGTCCCCACAGGAGAACCCCGCGCACGGGGACGAGAGCGCCGGTGGCGTCGCCCCGGCTCAGCGTGATCGCCCTCGTCCCCGCACCGGTGACGGCCGCGACCCCTCCCCCCGGAGGGCCCGGCGCCCCGTCACCTCACGCACGATCGCGCGGGTCAGTCCTTGAAGGCGTCCTTGACCTTGCCGGCCGCGTCCTTCACCTTCTCGCCCGCCTGCTTGATGTGGCTCTTCGACTGGTCGGCCTGCCCCTCGGCCTCGAGGCGCTCGTCGTCGGTGACCTTGCCGAGCCCCTCCTTGGCCTTGCCGGTGATCTCTTCCGACTTGTTACGGAACTTGTCCTCCGTACCCATGTGGTTACCCCTCTCGGTCGCAGAGCTGACGACCACCCCTCTTTCCGCTGGTGGAGGGGCTAAACGCGTCCTGGCCGACGCTCAGCCACCAAACCGGGAAAAGGGGACGAAACGGGCGTACGCTAGAAATAAGGACTACAGCACACGCCTTTGAAGGGTGGTGTGAGGCATGACACACGGTGCCGACATCGGGACGCATCCCGACATCATGCAGATGCGGGCCCGATACGAGGCCGCCGCGGCGAATCCCGCCGCGCAGCTGGCCGATGGTCTGACGCTCCTGAGCGGGCTGTATCTGGCGTTGTCACCCTGGATCGTCGGATTCAGCGGCACGCGGACTCCGCTCGCGGTGAACAACCTCGTCACCGGTCTCGCCGTGGCACTCCTGGCGATGGGTTACAGCTCGGCGTTCGGGCGCACCTACGGAATCTCCTGGGTCGCCCCGCTGCTCGGCATCTGGACCATCATCGCCCCCTGGGTCATCCGGGGAGGCATGGCGACCACCTCCACGATCATCAGCAACGTGGTCGTGGGCGCGCTCATCCTGCTGTTCGGCCTCGCCACCATGCGGTTCGGCATGATGGAGCGCGAGCGGCCCGGCAGCTTCCGCACGCCGGCGCACTGAGCCGGCACTCCGAGCCGACACTCCGAGCCAACGGAGCGCGGGTGCGTGGTTGTCACAGGCGCCGGTTACTCTCGTCGGAGTCGCGACCCACAGGTCGGACTCACACAGGCGAGAGGACGGTGCGCGCGTGACGACCACGGCTCCCGTCGCGGGTCCGGTGGACTTCGCGGCCTACGGTGACTACACGGTGAAGGCGGCCACCAGGCCGGACGGGTCGTTCGCGCGGCCGCTCTACCGGTTCCGCGACCGCGTCACGGCCGACGGCGACGGCGCCTTTCCCGCCGAGCCCGGCCGCTACCATCTGTACGTCTCGCTGGCCTGCCCGTGGGCGCACCGCTCGGTGATCGTGCGCGCGCTTCTCGGGCTGGAGGACGTCGTCTCGATGTCCGTCGTCGACCCCGTGCGCGACGGGCGCGGCTGGGCGTTCCGCGAGGGACCGGGACACGGGCCCGACGAGCTCAACGGGTTCACCCTGCTCCGGGAGGCGTACGAGGCGACCGAGCCCGGCTACGACGGCCACGTGTCGGTCCCGGTGCTGTGGGACCGCCGCACCGGGCGAATCGTCAGCAACAACTTCCCCGACATCAGCCTCGACCTGGGCCAGGCGTTCGGCCGGTGGGCCCGGCCGGATGTCGATCTCTACCCCGAGGACCTGCGGGCGGAGATCGACGCGCTCAACGAGCGCGTGTACGCCGACGTCAACAACGGCGTGTACAAGTGCGGCTTCGCCGAGAGCCAGGAGGCGTACGACTCGGCGGTCACGGCGCTCTTCGCGGCGCTCGGCGAACTCGACGAGCGGCTGGCCGGCCGCCGCTACCTGTTCGGCGACCGGATCACCGAGGCCGACGTGCGCCTGTGGGTCACGCTCGTCCGCTTCGACACCGTCTACGTGACCCACTTCAAGGCCAACATCCGCCGTCTGTCCGACCACCCCAACCTCTGGCGCTACGCCCGCGACCTCTACGCCGACCCCGCGTTCGGCGGCACGACGGACTTCGATCACATCAAGCGCCACTACTACGGCACCCATCCCAAGATCAATCCGCTGCGCATCGTGCCCGCGGGGCCGGTCATCGACTGGTCCCTGTAGGCCGCCGCCCGCCCGGCCGTGGCTCGGTGCCGGGCGTGCCCGGCCGCCGCTTTGACGTATCGACCCGGTTTCCCGAATAATCGGGCGTAGTTCGAGGGGGAGTACCCGGCTTCCCGCAGCGTCGTCATCACGGCCGCCGACCTGAGGCGTCCCGGCGCGGGGGTCACCGTATCCGGTGGCACGGGGAGACCGTCGACCTGCCGATTCCGCCGTGCGCGGTTGTGGGGGTTGACGTATGTCCGTTCCTCTGTGGGCCTGGGCCGCCGTTCTGGCGGTCATCCTCGTCATGCTGGCCGTCGATCTCTATGCCCATCGCAGCGCCCATGTCGTGCGGTTCCGCGAGGCGCTGGCCTGGTCGGGGGTGTGGATCGTCCTCGGCCTCGGCTTCGGCGCCATCGTCTGGCTGACCTGGGGGCCCGAGGCCGGCGGCGAGTACCTGGCCGGTTACCTGATCGAGAAGTCGCTGGCCGTCGACAACGTGTTCGTGTTCGCGCTGCTGTTCTCCTTCTTCGCGGTCCCCCGCGAACTGGAGCATCGCGTGCTGTTCTTCGGCGTGCTGGGCGCGCTGGTCTTCCGCGCGCTGTTCATCGGCGCGGGCGCCGTGCTGCTCGGCCGCTTCCACTGGATCCTGTACGTCTTCGGCGCCTTCCTGCTCTACACGGGCGTGAAGATGGCCAGGCACGCCGCGATCGAGGTGCATCCCGAGCGCAACCCCGTGCTGCGCGCCATGCGGCGGGTGATGCCCGTCACCGACGCCTTCCAGGGGTCGCGGTTCCTCGTCCGGCAGGACGGCCGGTGGGCCGCCACGCCGCTGCTGGCCGTGCTGGTCGCCGTCGAGACCACCGACATCGTCTTCGCCGTCGACTCGATCCCCGCCATCTTCGCGGTCACCTCCGAGCCGTTCCTCGTCTTCACCTCCAACGCGTTCGCGATCCTCGGGCTGCGGGCGATGTACTTCCTGCTGGCCGGGGCGATGCACCGGTTCGGCTACCTCAGGTACGGCCTCGCCGCGATCCTCGTGTTCGTGGGGGCGAAGATGCTCCTGGCCGACCTCTACGCGATCCCCGTCTGGCTGTCACTGGTGGTGATCTTCGCCTGCCTCGCGATCTCCGTGGGGGCGAGCCATTACCGGACGCGTAGGGGTTGATCGATCTTCCCCTGCCCCTCCCCCGATATGTACCCTCCTGTCCAGGGGAGCCGGCGGGCGGTGGGAGGACTCGGCAACGTGACGGGCTTGTACGCCATCAGCGATCTGCACGTCGCCCACGACGAGAACCGCGAGATCGTCGAGAACCTCCGTCCGGAGTCCGACGGCGACTGGCTCGTCGTGGCCGGCGACGTGGCGGAGACCCCGGCCGACATCGAGTGGGCGCTGGCCACGCTGGCGCGGCGGTTCGCGAGAGTCGTCTGGGCTCCCGGCAACCACGAACTGTGGACCACCCCGACCGACCCGGTGCAGCTACGGGGCGTCGCCCGATACGAGCGCCTTGTTCAGATCTGCCGTGACCTCGGGGTGCTCACGCCCGAGGATCCGTACGCGGTGTGGGAGAGCGAGGACGGGCCGGTCACGGTGGCCCCGCTGTTCCTCCTCTACGACTACACCTTCCGTCCCGACGGCACCGCGACCAAGGAGACGGCTCTGGCACGGGCCTACGAGGCCGGCGTCGTGTGCACCGACGAATACCTCCTGCACCCCGATCCGCACCCCACCCGCGACGCCTGGTGCGAGGCGCGTCTGGCCGAGACCGAGCGCCGCCTCGCCGGCGTCGGCGGCCCGGTCGTGCTGGTCAACCACTTCCCGCTGGTCCGGGAGCCGACCCGGATCCTGCGGTATCCCGAGTTCGCGCTGTGGTGCGGCACCGAGCGCACCGCCGACTGGCACGTGCGCTACCGGGCCGCCGCCGTGGTCTACGGCCACCTGCACATCCCCCGGACGACCTGGCACGACGGCGTACGCTTCGAGGAGGTCTCGCTGGGCTATCCACGCGAGTGGCGCGGTCGCCCGGCGGGGCCGGCGCGCCCGCGTCTGGTGCTCGCCGGGGCGGCCCGGTGATCGCTGAGATCCTGCCGCCGTGGGTCGCGTCGGCGGAGGAGTTCGGCGACGTCCCGGAGGAGACCCTCTTCCCCGAGGAGCGGCCGCTCGTCGAGCGGGTCGCCGACCGGCGGCGGCGGGAGTTCGTCACCGGGCGCCACTGCGCCAGGCGCGCGCTCGCCGCGATCGGCGTCGCGCCCGTCGCGATCCCGCGCGGTGAGCGGGGCGCGCCGGTCTGGCCGGACGGCGTGGTCGGCAGCATCACGCACTGCTCGGGGTTCCGTGCGGCGGCGGTGGCCCCGGCGGAGGCGGCGCTGGCGGTCGGCATCGACGCCGAGCCGCACGAGCACCTCCCCGAGGGCGTCCTCCCCCGGGTCGCCGCCCCGGCGGAGATCGCCGCGCTCGCGGCGCTGCGCGACGCGGACGACGCGGTGTGCTGGGACGCCATCCTGTTCAGCGCCAAGGAGTCGGTTTACAAGGTCTGGTTTCCGCTGACCCGCAGATGGCTCGACTTCGCCGAGGCGGTGGTGGACATCGACCCCTCGGGCGAATTCAGCGCCCGCCTTCTGGTCACCGACCCGGCCGTCGGCACGCCTGTGCTGCGGGGCCGGTGGACGGTGCGCGACGGCCACCTCGCCACCTCGATCGCCCTCCCCCGGGCCTGACGCGCCCCTCACGACGGCCCTCACGACGGCCCTGACGACGCCTGCGGGCCGTCAGCCGCGCGGCCGGTGACGGGCGGCCGCGCGGGCGTGCGCGGCGGTCAGAAGGGCGGGCACCCGGGGCGCGGTGGCCTCGCCGGGGTTGAGCACGCAGACCCAGGACTGGGCCGCGTACACCGGATGCGGCAGGATCCGGTCGAGCGCGCGGTAGTCCACCGTCTCGTGCCGTCCGGCGTGCGCGGCCGGGGGATAGCCGAGCAGTTCCTCGAAGCCGGCGCGGCCGACGGCGATGTTCAGCCGGAACACCCCGGGCCGGTCGAGGCCGGAGGCGGTGTCGAACCCCTCGTAGTCCTTGACCACGATCGTGGCGAAGGGCATCTGCCGGGCGGACGGGTCGTCGTCGGGATCGTAGAAGAAGAAGGTGTCCCCCCACGCCGCCCGGGGGGCCCCGGTGCCCTCGGCGGCGGTGAAGGCGACGACGCCCGGCAGGCCGGTCACGAAGCCGGCGATGTCGTTCTCGGTCATGAAGGATCCCTTGTCTCGGCCGGTGATTCCTCCTTGAATCGTCTCATTGAACCGCCCTGTGAGACTTTCCCGGATGGGTACTCCGATTCTGGTGCGAAACCTTAAACTCGCACTTCAGGACCGGCGGGGCGGGCGCACCACCGCGACGGGGCAGTGCGCGTGGTGCAGGACGGCCCGGCTGACCGAGCCGAGCACCGCCGAGCCAACCGCGCCGTGGCCCCGGGAGCCGACGACGAGCAGGTCCGCCTTCTCCCCGGCCTCCACCAGGGCGGGCACCGGGTGCGCGCAGACGGCCCGCATCTCGGCGTCCAGCTCGGGGTAGCGCTCCCGGTGGGCCGTCAGCATCTCCGCCACGTAGTCCTCCTGGGCCCTGCGCACCTCGTCGACGTCGTAGGTGATCTCGGGCGCGAACGTGTGCACCGGAAGCTGCCACGCGTAGAGGACGAGCAGGCGGCAGCCGCGCAGCCGCGCCTGCTCCGACGCGTAGGTCAGCGCGGCCTCCGCCTCGGCCGAGCCGTCGACGCCGGCGACGACCAGTCCGTGCGGCACCCGCAGCCCCTGGCGTACGACCACGACGGGGACGTCGACCTGACCGGCGAGGTGCATGCTCACCGAGCCGAGCAGCATTCCGGCGAAACCGCCGTGGCCCCGGTTGCCGACGACGATCTCCGCCGCCCCGGCGGCCTCCCGCCGCAGCATCCTCGACGGGTCCCCCTCGACGAGGTCGGGGACGACGCGGACGGCGGGATGGATCTCGCGTACGGACTGCGCGGCCTCCTCCAGGATCCGCCGGCCGGCCCGGTCGAGCTGGTCCTCGATGGGGATGGGATAGCGGGCGATCTCGTAGGGCAGGCGGTCCACGGCGTGGACGATCCGCAGCGGCAGGCCCCTGCGCGCGGCGTCTCCCGCGGCCCACTCCACCGCGGCGGCCGCGGCGCGCGAGCCGTCGGTGCCCACGACGACGGGTTCGGACATGGCTCCTCCTTCGTGCCTGTCCTCATCCCACCGTCCGCGCGCCGCCCCGGGCAGGGCCGCTGGTCCCTGTCTCCCGGGACCTTCCGCCCTGCGGAAGGTCCCCGGTGGGAGATCAGGAACCGGAGATCAGGGACAGGTGATGGCGGTCGGCCCCGGCGAGGAGGATCCGGACGCCTGGAAGCCGAAGCTCGCCGACGCGCCGGGCGCGAGGGTCTTGCCCCAGGAGGGAGCCCGCGCCGTCCAGCGGGACCCGCTGGCGGTCACGGTCGCGCTCCAGCCGCTGACGAGGCCCACTCCGGCCGGCATGGTCCAGCCGACCGTCCAGTCCGCCCAGGTCGTCGTGCCGGTGTTCTTGACCGTGACGTTCGCGGTGAAGCCCCCCTGCCACGAGCTGGCCACCTGGTAGCTCACCTGGCACGTCCCCGGGCTCGCGGACGGGCTCGCGGACGGGGAGGCGGACGGAGACGTCGAGGGGGACGCCGAGGGGGAAGCGGAGGGGGAGACCGACGGGGAGGAGGACGGAGAAACCGAGGGAGACGCCGAGGGGGACGCCGAGGGGGACGCGCTGGGCGACGTCGTGGTCGTGGTGTAGCTCGCCTCGGTGTAGTCGGCGGCGCACTGCGTGCCGCACGACGAGGGCAGGCCGAAGCTGTAGACGCGGCCGCCGTTCAGCGGCTGGTCGGCCGCGTCGCGCACGCGGATCTGGAACCGCGTCGCGCCCTTGCTGGTCCCGCTGATGAGGTACGACTGGCCCATGTCGGAGTTCATCTGGGCCGGCTGCCAGGCGCCGTCGGCGTAGTACTCCACCCCGTGGATGCCGTTGGGCAGGTGGGAGACCGCGATCGCGGTCCAGTACGCCTGGGAGCCCTTGAGGAACCCGATGCGGATGTCGCCCGAGTAGTTCGGCGCCGGGATGAACGACCAGGTGACGTGGCGGTTGTTCCAGTGGTTCGGGTACATGTCCCCGACCGGCGCGCCGTTCTTCACGAACCTGTTGAGCGAGGGCTTCGACAGGTCGAGGTGGTAGCGGTCGTCGCGGCACCAGCCGTTGGAGTCGCCGCAGCTGTCGGCGACGATCATGGTCAGCGTGGCGCCGTTGTAGGCGTCGGAGACCCACGAGCCGTTCCGGCAGAACTGCGAGTTCTGCCCGCCGTCGTTGACGCCGGTGCAGAAGTCCGAGATCTGCACCTGGACGAAGCGGCCGCAGTTCAGCCCGTTGTTCCACAACCCGGTCTTGGACGCGTTGGCGCCGGTCAGCGGCCGGGGGTAGAAGTTGTAGTCGCCGGGGGTGTCGTACACGTTGAGGGCGACGAAGTCCTGCGAGTCGAGCTGGGACTGCGGCATCCCGCAGCCGCCGTACGGCGAGCCTAGGGCGTCAAAGTAGGTGGCGTTGCCGGTCACCGGCGCGGGCGGGTCGCCGACGGCGCCCGCCGGGGACGCGGCGGGCCAGGCGGTCAGCAGCACCGCGGCGACGGCGGCGGTCCAGATGCGGCGCCGGAGGCGCCGGATGCGACCTCGGACGGAGAATGCGCGGCCGGTCATCGGACTCCCTGCGCTCACGGTCGGGGCTCGGAACGCCGTGATCCTGGCGGCGGGCCGGTGCCGGGTCAAGGGCCCGCCACGACGGCCGCGGCGACCAACCCGGTGAGCTGCGTGCGAAGTCCGCACCGTTTGGTGACTGCCTGTAACTTTCATCACCCTCCTGAGCCGATGACGTGCGTAAGCCGACTTTCGGGGCAGAAGAGACGAAATGATTCGTGACGGGCGGGGAGCGGCCACATGACGGATTTCGCAGAGGACATGGCGGTCGGCGTCGAGGAGGAGTTCCACATCGTGGACCTCGCGACCCGGCAGCTCGTTCCCCGAGCCGGCCTGCTGCTCCAGCAGTTGCGATCCGACCATTTCACCCAGGAACTGCAGCGGTCGGTCCTGGAGACCGGGACGACGCCGCGGATCCGGCTGGAGGACCTCGCCGGGGAGCTGACCGGGCTGCGCGCCGACGCGGTCGCGGCGGCGGAGGGGCTCGGCCTCGGCATCGCGGCGGCCGGGACCGTCCCGCTGCTGGACCCGGAGGCGATGAAGATCTCCCCCGACCCGCGCTACGAGCAGATGCTGGACGACTACCAGGTGCTCGCCCGCGAGCAGCTCATCTGCGGCACGCAGGTGCACGCCGAGGTGCGCGACCGGGACCTCGCCGTGGCCGTCACCCACCGGCTCGGCCCGTGGCTGCCTCCCCTGCTGGCCCTGAGCTGCAGCTCGCCGTACTGGATGGGCGCCGACACCGGCTACGCGAGCTTCCGGTCGATGGTGTGGCAGCGCTGGCCCACGGCCGGCCCGGCGGAGCGGTTCGAGTCGGCCGACGAGTACGACGCGATGGTGAAGGAGCTGGTCAGGTCGGGGGTCATCAGCGATCCCGGGATGCTCTACTTCGACGTCCGGCCCTCGGCGCACGTGCCGACCGTGGAGTTGCGGCTGTGCGACTCCTGCCCCCGGATCGACGACATCGTGCTGATCGCCGGGCTGTTCCGCGCGCTGGTCACCCGGGAGCTCCACGCCCTCACCACCGGTGCGCCCACTCCCCTGGACCCCGGCACCGTACGCCCGGAGCTGGTCCGGGCCGCCTCGTGGCGGGCGGCGCGGTCCGGCCTGGACGGCGAGCTGGTCGACCCCGTCGAGGGCGTCCCGAAGCCCGCCCGCACCGTGGTGAGCCGGCTGCTGGAGGGCCTGCGGCCGCAGCTCGAGGCGTACGGCGACTGGGCGCTGGTCAGCTCGCTCGCCGCCGAGGCGCTGGACCGCGGCGGCTCCGCCGCGCGGCAGCGCGAGGCGTTCCGGCGGGCCGGCCGCCTGACCGACGTGGTGGACCTCGTCCTGGCCGAGACCAGGTCCCGAACCGGGTCCCGAACCGGGTCCCGAACCAGACCCGCGAGCCCGTGCGCCGCGGCGGCCGGGAGGTAGGAGCGTGTGCGGACTGAGCGGTGAGATCCGCTTCGACGGACGGCCGGCGGACATCGGCGTGGTGGGCAGGATGACCGACGCCATGCACGAGCGCGGCCCGGACGGTTCGGGGCTGTGGGAGTGGGGGCCGGTCGCCCTCGGCCACCGGCGCCTGAAGATCATCGACCTTTCGGACAAGGCCGCGCAGCCGATGGCCGACCCCGCCCTCGGGCTGACGGCGGTCTTCAACGGCTGCCTGTACAACTACCGTGAGCTGCGTGAGGAGCTGCGGGGCGACGGCTACCGCTTCTTCTCCACCTCCGACACGGAGGTGCTGGTCAAGGCGTTCCACCGGTGGGGAGCCGACTGCGTGCGCCGGTTCGCCGGGATGTTCGCCTTCGCCGTGTTCGAGCAGGAGACCGGGCGGCTGACGCTCGCCCGCGACCGCCTGGGCATCAAGCCGTTGTACGTGTCGGGGAACGGCGACCGGCTGCGCTTCGCCTCGACCCTGCCCGCGCTGCTGGCCGGGGGCGAGGTCAATACGGACATCGACCCGGTCGCGCTGCACCACTACATGACCTTCCACTCGCTGGTGCCGGGCGAGCGCACGATCCTCGCGGGCGTGCGGAAGCTGCCCCCGGCCACCGTCCGCACGGTCGAGGCGGACGGCTCCTCCCGCGACACCGTCTACTGGGACCCGCCGTTCACCCGGCTGCCGGAGCACGAGGGGATGGACGCCGCCGACTGGCGCGACGCCGTGCACGACCGGTTGCGGGCGGCCGTACGGCGGCGGATGGTCGCGGACGTGCCCGTCGGCGTGCTGCTGTCGGGCGGCCTCGACTCCAGCGTCATCGTCGCGATGCTCGCCGAGGAGGGCCAGCGGGACCTGTCGACGTTCAGCATCGGGTTCCACGCGGCCGGGGGCGACTCGGGGGACGAGTTCCGCTACTCCGACCTGGTCGCCGACCATTTCGGCACCGACCACCACCGCATCCTCATCGAGGACTCCCGGCTGCTGTCGGGCCTGCCGGACGCGGTGCGGGCGATGAGCGAGCCGATGGTCAGCCACGACTGCGTCGCCTTCCACCTGCTGTCGCAGGAGGTGGCCAGGCACGTCAGGGTCGTGCAGTCCGGGCAGGGCGCCGACGAGGTGTTCGCCGGATACCGCTGGTTCCCGCCGCTCGCCGCCGTGCCCCGTGACGAGGCGTTCGCGACGTACGCCAGGGAGTTCTTCGACCACCCGCACGAGGACCTGGCGGGGATCGTGGCTCCCGAGCACCTCGTCGACGAGGACGTGAGCGGGGAGATCATCCGCCGCCACCTCGGCCGTCCGGGCGCGGAGACCGCGCTGGACGCGGTGCTGCGCCTGGAGACGCGGCTGATGCTGCCCGACGACCCGGTCAAGCGGGTGGACAACATGACCATGGCCCACGGGCTGGAGGGGCGCACCCCGTTCCTCGACCACGAACTGGTCGAGCTGGCCGCGGCGTGCCCGCCGGAGCTGAAGCTCGTCGGGGGCGGCAAGGGGATACTCAAGGAGGCCTCCCGCGCGCTTCTGCCGCGCGAGGTGGTCGACCGGCCCAAGGGCTACTTCCCGGTGCCCGCCATCCGGCACATCGACGGGCCGTTCCTCGACCTGGTGCGCGACGTGCTCACCGCGCCCGCCGCCCGGGATCGGGGCCTGTTCGACAAGGCGTACGTCGAGGGGCTGCTGGAGAACAGGGAGACCAGCCGCACCACGACGGGGGTCAACATGCTGTGGCAGCTCGGGCTTCTGGAGATGTGGTTGCAGGCGCAGGGAGTGTGATGGCGGCGGAAGCTCTCGGCGTGCGGACTCCGCCCCTCGGGGAGTCCGTCGGGATGCCCGCCGTGAAGTCCGCCGCGAAATCCGCCGGGGATGCGGCGCTCAGCGCCTGGAGCTGCCGGGCGCCGGCGCTCGCCCCCGACCGCGGCGCGGTCGCGTACGTCAGCGACCGGGACGGCGTGCCGCGGGTCTGGGTCAGACCGCTGCGGCGGGGCGGGCGGGCGCGGCCGGTCGCCACGGGACCGGAGCCGGTCGCGGAGGTGAGCTGGTCGCCGTCCGGGGAACGGCTGGCCGTCCTGCTCACGCCGGGCGGCGGCGAGCACACGCAGGTCTGGACTGTCCGGCCGGACGGCGGCGACCTGCGCCCGCTGGCCGCGCCGGAGGGCGGGTCGGCGTGGTTCGTCCACTGGACCGGCCGCGGCGACCTGCTGCTGGCCGCCGAGGTCGCGGCGTCCGGAACGGCCGAGGCGCTGCTGGTCGACGCGGCGACCGGAGGCCGGGAGACGGTGGCCCGCGGGCCCCTGCTGCACCCGGAGGCGGTCAGCCGCGACCACGCCCGGGTGCTGCTGCGGCGGGGGCCGCGCGGGGTCCGGCGGATGTACGTCAGGGAGCTGTCGCCGGAGGCCACCGGCCCGGGAGGCGAGCGGCCGCTGCTGGCGGACCTGCCCGGCTCCACCGGCTACGGCGTCCTGTCCCCCGGCGGCGAGACGGCCTACCTGCTGTCGGACGCGGGGCGGGACCGCGCCGCGCTGCTGGCCGTCGCCGGTGACGGCCGCCCGGTCGTGCTCGCCGAACGCCCGGACGCCGAACTGGACATGTTCGCGCTGACCGCCGACGGCCGGCGCGTGGTGCTGGTGTGGAACGCCGCCGGCCGCTCCGAGCTGGAGGTGCTGGACGCGCCCGGGGCGCCGGAGCCGCTGGAGACGCCGGAGCGGGCCGGCGGGGCCGGGAGCCCGGCGCGGCGTCCCCTCCCCCCTCCCCCGGGCGAGGTGGTCACCTCGATCAGGGTCTCCCTGGACGACCGGGCCGCCGTACTCACGGTGGAGGGACCGGCCCAGCCGCCGCACGTCGTGCTGTGCGACCTGGAGACGGGCCGCTACCGCCGGGTCGCCGGGGCGGGCCGGATCGCCGGGGCGGTGGACGCCGAGCTCGTACGGTTCCCGGCCCGCGACGGGCTGGAGCTCAGCGGCTGGCTCTACCGGCCGCCCGCGGCCGTGGGCCCGGCGCCGTACGCCGTGTTCCTGCACGGCGGGCCGGAGGACCAGGAGCGGCCCACGTTCAACCCGCTGTACCAGAGCCTGCTGGCCGCCGGGATCGGCGTGCTCGCCCCGAACGTGCGCGGGTCGGCCGGCCTCGGCCGGGCCTTCCGCGAGGCGGACGACCACGCGCTGCGCTTCCGCGCGATCGACGACGTGGCCGACTGCGCCGCCTTCCTGGTGCGGGCCGGTCTCGCCGACGCCGCCCGGCTGGCCTGCCTGGGCTGGTCGTACGGCGGCTACCTCACGCTGGCCGCGCTCGTCACGTATCCGGGGCTGTTCCGTGCCGGGGTGGACGTCTGCGGAATGGCCGACTTCGCCACCTTCTACGAGCGCACGCAGCCGTGGATCGCGGCGGCGGCGGTGAGCGAGTACGGCCATCCGGAGGCCGACCGCGACCTGCTGCACGCCCTGTCGCCCCTGCACGCCTTCGACCGGCTGGCCACTCCCCTGCTGGTGGTGCACGGCGCGCGCGACACCAACGTCCCGGTGTACGAGGCCGAGCAGGTCGTCCGCGCGGCCAGGGCCGCGGGAGTGCCCTGCGAGGTCCTGCTGTTCGAGGACGAAGGGCACGAGATCCGGCGGCGGGCCAACCGGGTCACGTTCGTCAGGCGGGTGACGGACTGGCTCGACCGGCACCTGACCGGCGTGTTCCCCGGCTGAGCGGAGTCTGCCGGGGACGGGCGCGGCCCGGCACGCTCAGCGCGACTCGCGCAGCCTGGCCAGGTCGCTCTCCATCTTCGCGATGACCCGCTGGTAGCCCTCCCAGCCGCACAGCCGGAGCAGCTCCGACTTCATGCGCAGCGTCTCCTCCTGCACCGCCTCCGGGCCCTGCCGCCGGATCGCGTCGAGCGCGCTGCGCGCCCGGCTCTCCTCGTCGCTGGCGTCGGCGAGACCTTCGCGTCTCATATCAGGAGCAGGCATGGGACCTTTCCTCCGGGTCTGGACGAACGGTGCCTACACCTGACGCGCCTTGACGCCGGGAGGTTGACGGCCGGGAGAAATATTGGCCGGCGCGTTATCGGAGCGGCCGGACCTCGCCGCCGGGGACGTCCACCGCGATCTCGCCGCCCAGCCGCCGGCCGTCGTCGAGGACCAGGTTGTCGCCGCTCCAGAACCTGCCGGGGTCGTACCAGTTGGGCCGGCGGCCACCCGGCAGCAAGCCCATCTCCTCGTACGTCACGGCGACGACCTCCGCGCAGTAGGCCGTCTCCAGCGTCCTGTCCCGCGCCGTGCGTCCCTCCGCGTCGCGTTTCCCCCGGCGGAGCCCGGGGAGGGAGACAGGGCGGAGCGCGGGCAGGCGCCCGCGCAGCCAGCGCCCCGCCAGACGGGCGGTGGACGGGAACGGCGTGCCGTCCAGCCGGGCGATCGTCCGCAGGACCGCGTCCTCCATCTCCCTGCCCACCGGCGGCTCCAGCTGGCGCAGCCAGGCGCGCTGGCCGTACCTCGCCGCCCAGACGCACACCGCGTCACGCATGTCGTGCAGCTGCACGCCGCGCTGGTGGGTGCCCGACCACATGTCGGGCAGCGACCGGCCGAGCTCCGCGTGCCACATCAGCGGCGGCAGGTCCTCGATGACCACCGCCATGCCCACGTGGTTCACCGGGCTGTTGGTCGTGACCTGGATGGCCCGGTCGGGCGCGCTGCGCCCCCGGAACACCCACACGTCACCGGTACGGACCAGTTCGAGCGCCTTGTCGAGGCTTATCCGCGTACGAGCCACGGCAGTAGCCTAGGCACATGCGGTGGTGGAAGATACTCGGCCTGGCGGCGTTCGCGGGCGTCGCGGCGACCGGCGTGGTGATCGCCCGTGCGGAGCGCCGTCGGCGCGCCTACACGCCGGAGGAGATCCGGACGCGCCTGCGCGCCCGGCACGCCGAGGCGGTCGCCGCTCAGCCGCTCCGGTAGGCGTCGGCGCCGAGCTTGACCGCGACCGCGAGACCGCAGATCGCGGCGGCGAGGCGCAGCGAGTCGCCGGGCAGGCGGCGGGCGATGGCGGGGCCCAGCCAGCCGCCGAGGAGGA
The DNA here is from genome assembly GCF_014161435.1 of Microbispora sp. H10949. Classification (NCBI taxonomy): domain Bacteria; kingdom Bacillati; phylum Actinomycetota; class Actinomycetes; order Streptosporangiales; family Streptosporangiaceae; genus Microbispora; species Microbispora sp. H10949. The sequence goes on from NZ_JABBWZ010000005.1 coordinate 437,086, forward strand.
ACCCCGCGGCGAGCGGCCCGACCGCGGCCCAGTCGACCGGGCCGAACAGGGCGAACCAGACGGCCGCGACGGCGTTGGCGAGCGCGCCCACGAGGTTCTTCACCGCGTTGACCCCTGCCGGGGATCGGTCGAGCGCCGCCGCGAGCACCGCGAACATGATGATCCCTCCGGCGGCGCCGAAGTAGCCGGTGTAGACCGCGACGCAGAACACGGCGGCACGCAGCGCCAGGCCGCTCTCCCCGCCGAGGCTCACCTGTCCCGCGCGGGGCGGGCGCAGCAGCAACAGCAGCGAGGCGCCGCCGACCAGTAATGGAGCGACCATCTCGAACATCCGCGCGGGCGTGACCAGCAGCAGGCCCGCGCCGGCCGCGCCGCCCAGGGCGGCGAAGAGCCCGAGACGGCCGACGACCGAGCGCTGGCCCGCCAGTTCCGGCCGCGAACCGGCCGCCGCGCCCACGCCGGTGAACAGCAACGCGACCGTGTTGGTGACGTTCGCGGCCAGGGGCGGCAGCCCGAAGGCCAGCAGGGCGGGATACGACACGATCGAGGCCAGGCTCACCACCGTGCTGACCACTCCGGCCACCAGACCCACGGCGGCCAGCCCCAACACGTCGACAAACACAGACGAACCCAACCATATGGGCCATAGTCGCCCGTCACCGGCCTCCCGCTCTCACGCACGTCATGACGGCGCCGGGGGACGGTGCGGGTGACACCGGCCGCTTCACGCCGGTCTCCACCCGGGCGGCCCGGTTCCGCGGCGGCGCCCGCGGCCCGGTCGTCAGAGCGCGGGGAAGCGGAGCACCCAGCGGCACTGCCAGGGCGTCTCGACGGCGCGCCGGTGATAGTTGGCCCGGGTCCAGGCCACGGCCTCGTGCGCGGGCAGGCCCGACAGGATCGCCAGGCACGCGATGGCGGTGCCCGTGCGCCCGACGCCTCCGCCGCAGGCCACCTCCACCGCCTGGCCGGCGCGGGCGTGCCCGTGCAGCGCCCGGATGAGGCCGGCCGCGCTCTCCCCGTCGCGGGGCAGCAGGAAGTCGGGCCAGTCGATCCACTCGTGCGCCCAGGTGAGGCCGGAGTCGTGCCGGCGCCTCAGCCGGGCGCCGCCCAGATAGAGGCCGCGCTCGGGCGGGACGCCCTCGGGAGCGGGGTACCGCAGACCGCGTCCGCGGATCGGGGTGCCGTCGGGCAGCTTGATCGCGCCGGGGAGGAAGGTCTCGGACATGATCCCATCCTGCCCCGCCGACGGGACCGGAGAGCACCGGCCGGGTTCGACGGCGTGGCCGTTTGCCCCCCTTGATCCTGTCAAGACGAATTTTTTACTTTTTCCCGCTTTATGGGCGTCCGTTCCAATATCGAGGGTAGCTCGCGGCTCAGGGACGAATTCGACCCAAGGAGGCTTTCGTGAGCGACTTCCATCCCGAGACGCGAACATACGCGGGGGGAAGCGGGCAGCCGCAGGGCACGCTCCGGCAGGAGGAGACGGCCCGGGAGACGGCATTGCGGGGGACGACCCAGCAGGGCGTGACGCAGGGCAACGGTCAGCAGGGTACGACGCAGCAGGTCCGCGAGACGGCTCAGCAGACGGCGCAGCAGGCCAAGGAGGCCGCCGGCGAGGTCGCCGCGACCGCCAAGGACCAGGTGCGCACCGTCGCCCAGGAGGCCAAGGACCAGACGCGGCACGTGGTCCACCAGCTTCGCAGGCGTACCGACGAGCAGGCGTGGCAGCAGAGCAGGCGCGCGGCCGGCGCGATCCGGCAGTGGACCGAGCAGCTGGAGTCGGCCGCCGACGGCGTCACGCCCGACTCCCCCGTGCGCGACGTGGTCAGGCAGGTGACCGACCGGGGCCGCCGCACGGCCGACTACCTGGAGACCGAAGGTCTGACCGGCGCGGTGCGCGACGTGCAGGACTTCGCGCGGCGCCGTCCCGGCCTGTTCCTGGCGGGCGCCCTGGTGGCGGGGTTCCTCGCCGGACGCGCGGTGAAGGCCGTCGCCACGGCCGAGGACCCGGCGGAAACGGACGACGCGCGGCGGTTCGGCTCCGGCACCGCATACGGCTCCGCCCCTGACTACGGGCGCGGCACCGCATACGCTACCGGGTCCCCCTCCCCGGTCCGGTACGGCGACGGCGCCGGAAACGGCCTGACCGGGGAATCGGTCTCCGGGAGCACGGGCACCGGTGGCCCGGGGACCGGCGCCGCCTCCCCGTCGTACGGAACCGGCAGTGGCAACGGCACTGGATACGAGACCGGCGCCCGGTATCCGGGCGGCGAGTTCCGCGACGGCCGCACGGACGGCCGCACGGACGGGTACACGAACGGGCGCGGCGACGGGTACGCGGACGGCGACGGGAACGGCCGCGGGCACAGCGGTGGGTTCCCCGGCGGTCTCCCCGGAGGTGAACCGCGATGAGCTACCCCAGCCCACCGGCCGAGCCCTCACTGGGCAAGCTGGTCGGCGAGATCGGCGAGGACCTGTCCAAGCTGTTCCGCCAGGAGGTGGAGCTCGCCAAGGCCGAGATCCGCCAGGAGGCGGGCAAGGCCGGCAAGGCCGCCGGAATGCTCGGCGGCGCCGGCTTCGCCGGATACATGGTGGCGCTCCTCGTCACGCTGGCCGTCGTGTTCGGCCTCGGCAACGTCATGGACCTGGCCTGGGCCGCGCTCATCGTCGCGGCCGTGTGGGCCGTGATCGGCGGAGTGCTGTTCGCGCGGGGCAAGGAGCGCATGCGCGAGGTGAACCCCACGCCCGAGCAGACCATCGAGACCCTGAAGGAGGACGTGCAATGGGCGCGAGCCCAGAGGAGATAAGGGCCGAGATCGATGCCACTCGGGCGGAACTCGCCGCCGACGTGGACCGGCTCGCCGACAGGACGAGCCCGTCGCGCATCGTGCGGCGTCGTACGGACAGTCTGCGCCAGACGGCGCGATCGGTGAGGGAGAAGGTGATGGGGGTGCCGGCACACGCCACCCACACGGTTCGCGACCAGGCCGGCGACACCGTGGGAACGGTCCGCGACAAGGCCGCGGAGGCGGGCGAGACGGTGCGGCACGCGGCGGCCGAGGCCGGCGAGACCGTACGGCACGGCGCCCAGCAGGCCGCGGAGACCGTGCGGAGCGCGCCGCGCCAGGCGCTGCGCGGCACGCAGGGCAACCCCCTCGCGGCCGGGCTGATCGCCTTCGGGGCGGGCCTGCTGGCCGCGAGCCTGCTGCCGAAGACCGCCGCCGAGGAGCGGGCGGCCCTGCAGGTCAAGGATCGGGCGGGTGAGCTGGCCGAGCCGGTCAAGCAGGCCGTCCAGGAGACCGCGCAGCTTGTCGGCGAGGACGCCAAGGAGGCCGTCCAGCAGGTGCGCGACACGGCGGCCGAGGCGACCAGGACGACCCGCGACGAGGCCCGCGACCAGGCCAGGCAGGTCACCGAGGACACCCGTGACCAGGCCAGGCAGATGACCGGGCAGTCGCGTTCGCAGTGACCGTCGCGAGGGCCGGGCCCGGTGGACGGGCCCGGCCCTCGGGCGTGTCACCACCGGGCCCGCGATCACCGACAGGGTGATGCCGGGGGCCGGCTCCGCTGGACGGAGCCGGCCCCCGGGCGTGTCACCGCCCACGCGGCCGCCGCGCCGGCGATCACGGAACTCGCGGCCGCAGGCTTGCGATCACCGGGGTTACGATCGACGGGAAGACGATCTCAGGGGGCGGCGATGGCGTCGAGGGACGCGGAGGGCGGAGCGTGAAGGCCGCCCGGCTGCACAAGGTGGGCGACATCCGGCTGAGCGACGAGCCGCCGCCCGTCCCGGGCCCGGGTGAGAGCCTGGTGCGGGTCACCGCGGTCGGCCTGTGCGGCTCCGACCTGCACTGGTACGCCGAGGGCGGCATCGGCGACGCGGTGCTGGACACGCCGCTCGTGGTGGGACACGAGATCGCGGGGGTGATCGAGGGCGGTCCCCGGGACGGCACGCGGGTCGCGGTGGACCCGGCGATCCCGTGCGGCCGCTGCGCGGTCTGCGCCACGGGCTACGGCAATCTCTGCCCGGACGTCCGCTTCGCCGGGCACGGGACGCTCGACGGCGGCCTGCGGGAGCGGATCGCCTGGCCCGACGACCTGCTGCACCCGCTGCCCGCCGCGCTCTCCGACGGCGACGGTGCCATGCTCGAACCCCTGGGCGTCGCGATCCACGCCGTGGACCTCGGGCACGTCCCGCTGGGCGCGCCCGTCGCCGTCGTCGGCTGCGGGCCGATCGGCCTGCTCGTGATCCGGCTCGCCCGGCTCGCCGGAGCCTGCGCCGTCATCGCCGTCGACCCGCTGCCGCACCGCCGCGCCGCCGCCCTGAGGTACGGAGCCGGCCTGGCGCTGTCGCCCGAGGAGGCGGCGGAGCCCGGCGTGTGGCGGGAGGTCGACGGCTCGGCGGGCCTCGGCGTCCGGGTGGCGTTCGAGGTGGCGGGCGACGACGACGCCGTACGCCTCGCCATGACCGCGGTCCGGCCCGGCGGGCGGGTGGTGCTGGCCGGGATCCCCGACGAGGACCGCACCTGCTTCCCCGCGTCACTCGCCCGGCGCAAGGGCCTGACGATCGCCCTCGTCCGGCGGATGAACCTCACCTATCCCCGGGCGATCCGGCTGGCCGCCGACCGGCTGGTCGACGTGTCGTCGCTGATCACCGAGCGTTTCCCGCTCACGGCCACGGCGGAGGCGTTCATCGCCGCCGTCTCGCGGCGCGGGCTCAAGGTCCTGGTCGAGCCCGGCCGCCGCTGAGCCGCGGCCGGTCTCGCACGGGATCGGTACGGCAGGACCGGAACCGGCAGAACCGGCAGGATTGGACCGCCGGCCGCCGGGCAGGGCCATGACGTGGCTGTCACCGACGATTCCGGCGAGCCGGTCCCGGCGTACCGGCGGCTCGCGGCGATGCTGCGCGAGGAGATCGTGCACGGCCGGATCGAGCCGGACCGTCCCCTGCCCTCGGAGGAGCGCCTGGTGCGCGAGCACGGGTTCAGCCCCGACGACGTCCGCCGTGCCGTCGGCGTGCTGAGCGGCGAGGGCCTCGTCTACACGATCGAGGGGCAGGGGGCCTACGTCTCCACCCGGGCCGAGGAGACCGGCGGCGGCTAGGTGTACCCGGTCATGGCGTTGGTGACAGTCGGCTGATCGGCGGAAGGCCGTCCAGTGCGGTGTGACGTCGTCGGGTGTTGTAGTACTCCAGCCATGGTTGCAGGGCTTGGGCGCGTTGGGTGTTGCTGGTGAAGAGCTGGCGGTAGGCCCACTCGGTCTGCAGGGTGCGGTTGAAGCGTTCGACCTTGCCGTTCTGCCATGGGCAGTGCGGCGTGATGAACTTCTGCCGGGCGCCGAGCGCTGCCACCGCGGCGCGAAAGGCGGCCGAGTGGCGGTAGGCCCAGGCGTTGTCGGTGATCACTCGTTCGATGGCGGGGATGCCGCAAGCGGCGAAGAAGGCGGCGGCCCGGCGCAGGAATCCCGCGCTGGTCTCGCCGGTTTCGTCGGGCAGGATCTCGGCGTAGGCCAGGCGGGAGTGGTCGTCGACGGCGGCGTGGACGTAGTCGTAGCCGATGGTGGTCTTCTTGTGTTTGTGGGCTGAGGTCGCCGCGCGTCCCAGGGCACGCCGGCCGCCTCCGTCGGGGATCTTGCCGATTTTCTTGACGTCCAGGTGGACCAGTTCGCCGGGGCGGTCGCGCTCATAGCGGATGATGGTGGTGCGGGTGGCGCGGATGACCTGCCCGGTGAGGGGGTCGCAGTCGGCCAGGTGGGGGTGGTTGTGGCGGCGCAGGATCCGGGAGACGGTGCGCTCGGGCACGCCGGTGTGGGCGGCGATGTGCGCTGGTCCACGCCGCATCTGGCGGCGGCAGTCCACCACGGTTTGCTCCAGCTGAGGCGGGGTGCGGTTGGCGACGCGGTGGGGGCGGGAGGAACGGTCGTGCAGGCCGGCCCAGCCCTGCTGGTCGTAGCGCTTGACCCACCGGTGCGCGCATTGGCGGGAGATGCCCAGCTCCTTGGTCACGTGCGCCACCGGGCGGTGATCGAAACGCACCCGCCGTACCAGCAGGATGCGTCCATGAACGGTCAGCCGGGCATTAGCGTGGGCCATGAAGACCTCCGGTTCGGTGAAGACGGCATCTCCACCACATCCGGAGGTCTTCCTATTGATCAAGCACCGACCCCGGCGCGTCACCAACCTGCTGACCGAGTACACCTAGTCCCGGCCGGCCCGGCCGAGGAGGGAGGCGACCCGTCTGCGGGCGTCCTCGCCCACCGGCACCTGGAGCACCAGCACGAGATCGGGGTGTCCCATCGGGCGCATCTTGAACATCTCCAGGTCGAGCCGCCCTATCTCGGGATGGTCGATCCCGACCGTCGCCGGCCGGAAGCGGCGCACGGGGTAGTCGGCCCACCATTCGCGGAACTCCCGGCTGACCTCGCTGAGCTCCTCCACCAGCGCCGCGAGCCGCGGGTCGCCGGGCCTGCGTCCCATCGCGGCGCGGAACTGGCTGATCACGGCGCGGGCCGCGGGCTCCCAGTCGACCATGCGGGCACGGTTCGCGGCGTCGGTGAACATCATCCACAGCAGGTTCCGCCGGCCCGGCGGGAACGTCAGCGGATCCAGACGGAGCAAGGTGTAGGAGGTGTTCCAGGCCACATAGTCGAAGCACGCGTCGTAGAGGGAGGCGGCGTTCGGGGCGGCGGCGTCGACCAGGCGCCGGAGCCGGGCCGCTGCCGCCGCCTGCTCCCCTCCGGGAGGCGGCGTGTCGGGCGGGGCGAGGCCCGCGAGGTCCCGCAGGTGGTGGTGCTCGTCGGGGTCGAGCCGCAGCGCGCGGGCCAGCGCGTCGATGACCTGCGCCGACGCCGAGATGTCCCGCCCCTGCTCCAGGTAGGTGTACCAGGTGACGCCGACGCCCGAGAGCTCGGCGACCTCCTCGCGCCGCAGTCCGGGGGTGCGGCGCAGGGCCGGATCGCCTCCCGGCAGCCCGACGTCGGCGGGCCGCAGGCGGGCCCGCTGGGCACGCAGGAACGCGCCGAGTTCGGCCCTGCGGTCCGAGTCCCTCACGCGGCGGCCGGGCGCGAGACTGGCAGCACGAGTGCCAGGACCGCCGGACGCCGCCTCGTTATCGTGACGGCCATGATCCTTCACAGGGCGAGTCTCCCAGGGAGGCGGGTGTCATGAGTGATCGCGTACTGGTGATCGGCGCCACCGGGCGGCAGGGCGGCGCCACCGCCCGCGAACTGCTCGCCCGCGGGCGGACCGTGCGCGCCCTGGTGCGCGACCCGGGCTCCCCCGCCGCGGCGTCCCTGGAGCAGGCGGGGGCCGAGCTCGCGGTGGGCGACCTGGACGACGAGGCGTCGCTGCGCCGCGCCATGCGGGACGCCGAAGGGGTCTTCCTGGCGCTGACCATGATGCAGGGACCGAGGATCACCGTCGAGGGCGCCGCCGCCGAGGAACGGCGGGGGCTGACGGTGGTCCGGCTGGCCGCCGAGGCCGGCCTCGGGCACCTCGTGTACAGCTCGCTCCCCGGCACCGACGCCGACTCCGGCATCCCCCACTTCGAGAGCAAGGCACGGATCGAGCGGGAGATCCACGCGCTCGGGCTCCCGGCGACGATCCTGCGCCCGGTCTCCTTCATGGAGAACTTCCTCACCTACAGTCGTCCCTCCGTGGAGGACGGCACCCTGGTCCTGCGGCTTCCCGCACGGCCCGGGACGCCGATGCAGCTGATCTCCGTCAGGGACATCGGGGTCTTCACCGCCCTCGCCTTCGAGCGTCCCGGCGGGTACGTCGGCCGGACCGTCGACATCGGCGCGGACGAGCTGACCCCGCCGGAGATCGCCGCCGCGTTCGGCCGGGTGAGCGGCCTGCCGGCCCGCTTCGAGCAGACGCCGATCGAGCAGGTGCGCGCGTTCGACGAGCACCTGGCCCGGATGTTCGAGTTCTTCGACGAGCACCCGGCCGGCGGTGTCGACCTGAAGGCCCTGCGGGCCGAGCATCCCGGTCTGACGACGTTCGAGACCTGGCTGCGCACCACCGGCTGGAAGCCGTGAGGCGCGGGACGTCACCGGCGGCCGGGATGCCACGCCCGTACGGCTATTCCGCGGGCGGCCGGGGCTCGCGCCACATGGGATACATGACCGGGCCTCCGGGCAGCCGGATCAGTTCCGGCATGTCCACGTAGCCGTGGCGGAGGTAGAGCCGCCGGCTCGACTCGCTGCTCGCCTCCAGGTAGGCGGGCACCCCCTCGGCGTCGAGCCGGCGATGGTGCTCCTCCAGCAGCATGGTGCCGAGGCCGCGGCCGGTCCTCCCCCGCTCCAGGGCGATGAAGTTCAGGTAGTGGTGCGGCTCGCGCGGATGGTGCTTCTCCAGCAGCTCGCCCAGGATGTGGTAGCGCCCCGCGTTCTCCCCGGTGAAGGCGTCGATCTCCGCCCGCTCGCCGGGGATCTCCGGGAACGGCGCGGTGAACCAGACGGCCACCCCGGCCAGTTCGCCCGCCTCGTGGATGCCGTAGACGTCGCCGTGCTCCATCGCGTGCGCGGCGTACATGGTGAAGAACCTCCGCTGGAGGGGCAGGCGGTCCTCCTGGCGCGGGACGAGCCACGCGGTGATCGCGTCGACGTGGAAGGTCTCCGCGATCAGGTGGCCGGTCGCCTCCGCGTCCGTCATCCGGCCGATCACCGGACCCGCCGCGTCCGCCGCGGTCACCGGGGGCCTCCCGCCGCGGCCTGGGCGCCGAGGCCGATGCCGGCGTACACCTCGGGCCGGGTCGCCCTGATCACCCGGGCCCAGACGACGCCGAACACCACTGCGACGACGTAGATGGAGGGCAGGATCCACCGGATCGGCGAGTCGGGCGCGACCCCGAGGACCGTGTCGAAGTTGACCAGCGTCAGCGCGATGATCACGACCAGCGCCACGATCGACAGGGCGGGAGCGAAACGCGTCCGCCAGGCCGTCTCTCCCCGGAGGTCGCGGGAGAAGTACACGATCACCGAGATCGAGGTGACCGTGAGCAGGGTCAGCAGCCCGAGGCCGCCGAAGGCGCCGAAGGTGAAGAACAGCTTCGTCACGGGGTCGAGTCCCGAGACGGCGTAAATCGCGATCACGATAAAGCCGAGCGCGGTCTGCAGCACCGATCCGGAGATCGGCGCGGCGGTGCGGGCCGAGGTGCGGCCGAACACCGAGGGCAGCACGTTCTCCCGGCCGAGGGCGAAGATGTAACGGGCCGTGGTGTTGTGGAAGGCGATCATGCAGGCGATGCTGCTGGTCACGAACAGCACCGAGCCGACCGTCGCGACGGTGCCGCCCAGGTGCTCGGCCGCCTGGCCGAAGACGAGCGTGGGACCCTGCTCGGTCGCCGCCTTGACGATCCCGTCCGGGCCGGTCGGCACCGTCTGGGCCCAGGCGGAGATCGAGTAGAGGATGGCGATGACCGCGATGCCCAGGTAGGTGGCGACGGGCACGGTGCGGAGGCGGTCCTTGGACTCCTCGGCGAAGACGACCGACGACTCGATGCCGGCGAAGCCCGCGACGACGGTGGCGAGCGCGGCGCCCACGCCGGGCACGAACAGCGCGGCGGGGCTGTAGCCCTCGAAGCTGACGCCGTTCCGCGCGCCGCCGAACAGGTCGCCCAGGTCGAACAGCAGGACGACGGCGATCTCGCTGACCAGCAGGACCGACAGGATCCGGCCGTTGATATCGACCCGCAGCAGGCCGAGCAGGCCGGTCAGCGCCCAGGCCCCCAGCGCGATGACCCACCACGGGGGCGAACCGCCGAACCAGTCCAGGAGCAGCGGCTCCGCCGCCGACCCGATGATGCCGTACAGGCCGAGTTGCAGCGCGTTGTAGGCGAGCAGCGCCACCCACGCCGTCACCACGCCCTGCGTCCGGCCGAGACCCTGCGCCGCGTAGGCGTAGAAGGCGCCGGCGTTCACCACGTGCCTGGCCATGGTCACGTAGCCGACGGCGAAGAGCGAGAAGACCCCGCCCAGCAGCAGGAACGCGAGCGGCACGCCGATCACGCCCGTCACCGCGTACGCCGTGGGCACCGAACCCGCGACGACCATCAGGGGCGCCGCCGCGGAGATGACGAAGAACACGATGGACGGCACACCGAGCCGGTCCTGGGCCAGTGCGGCGGAGACGGCGCTCGGCCGTTGCTCTGTCAGGGACACCTGGAACTCCGTGAGGGGATTTGGGGGGCGAGCGGTCACCGGCGGCTGAGGACGGCCTGGCCGACGGCGGCCTTGGTCTGGGCGACGAGTCTCTGCATGGGGGCCGGGAGCATGGCGATCACCGCGGCCACGAAGCGGGGATCGTGTTCCGACAGCACCCGCTGGGCACAGCCGGCGGCGTCCAGCAGTCCCAGGAGGACTCGGTCCCGGGGGTTCGGCGGCGTGCGGCGCTGGACGGCGAGGTTCAGGCGGGCGAGCGGCCACGCGGCCGTGCTCATGTCCGCCGGAGCCGGGGGCTGCTGCTTCAGCAGGTGCCTGACCGGTGGTTTGAGCAGCTTCGCGGCGATCATCCTGGCGGTCACCTCGGCCTCGGCCGTACGGGCCAGGAACAGCAGCCACGTGCTCACCGGATGGTACGGCTCGGCGACGACGTGGCCGAGCACCCTCCTGGTGAAGGCGTCATCGCTGTCCTCCCCGGCCGCCGCGTGGAGGCGTTCGGGGTTCGACGTGAGATCCAGGGTCACCCGCTCGGCGAGCATCAGCTCGGCGAGGACGCCGCCGGCCAGTGCCAGCCCCGCGAGCCGTGAATGCAGGTGTGGATGACCCGTCGCATTGTCGTGCAGGACGAAATACAAGTCATCGACAAGAGACGGGCTCGAAAGATCGCTTTCAGCCACGGTCGGCGATGATATCGGCGCTTTGTTTCATTTGTCATCGCCCGGGAATCATCAAGGCGAGAATGGGAACGCGTTTTCCCATCACGACGTGAATTATGCCAACCGAAACCCGCTTTTTGGTTTATGAGAGCGCATCGCGCGCTCCAGCCGAGGAATCCTCACCGGAGCAGGGCGTTCACGACGATTGTGAGCAGGATCGACGCGACGATCGAGATGATGATCATAAGGATGCATCCCGTCGCGCCGCCGAGTGGACGAACCCTGAAATTTCCTGGCATGAGGACCTCCCGCCGCCGCTCCTTCCACGACCTACCCTTGGCCTCCGCCGCGAACCGGCCCGCGTTTTGTCCGTTTTGAGGGTGGGCATCGAGGGCCTATGACCACCCAGGACGACAGGGGCGCGGTGGTCCTGGCCCGCGCCCACGGCCTCTTCAACATCGCGGGCGGACTGTGGCCGCTCCTGCACCTGACGAGCTTCGAGAAGGTGTACGGCCCGAAGACCGACCGCTGGCTGCAACGGACCGTCGCGGGCCTGCTGGTGGGGATCGGCTGGACCCAGGTCCGCGCCGCGCGCACGCCGGACGGCGTCCGGCAGGCGCGCCGTCTCGGCATGGCCACCGCCGCGACGCTTCTCACCGCCGACCTGCTCTGCGTGCCCACCGGCCGTATCAGGCCGACCTATCTCCTCGACGCGGCGGCCGAGGCGCTGTGGCTGCGCGCCTGGCGGGCCGGCGCCGTACAGCCCGAGCCACCGGCCCGCCGTACGGGCTCGGTCCTCGCCGCGGCGGCGGCGCTGGCGGCCGGGTGCGCCACCGGCGGCCTGCTGGCCTCGCGGGTGCTGCGGCGCCCGCCGGAGCAGGAGGTGTCCGAACTGACCCGGGCCCGCTACCTCCGTCATCCCGCCGCGAGGTGACGGGCGCCGGCCTCTCCCCTCCACCGGGTTACGTCTCCCGGCGACGGGTAGAGCGAACGGCAGTTCGACATTGGAGGGACGATGGACCGAGGACCGGTGGAGAAGGACCCCGAGGACTGGGCGACCGGGGACGAGCCGATGACCGCGCCGCAGGAGTCCTACCTGCGCACACTGGCCCGGGAGGCCGGGCGTGACGTGCCCGAGGGGCTCAGCAAGGCCGAGGCCTCCACGTTGATCGACGAGTTGCAGGACCAGAGCCGCCGCCTGAACGAGAACGGGTGACCGCCGCCACCCGTCCCGTCGCCGCCCCGTGCGCGGCGGCCGGGCGGGCGGACGACCGGGGCCGCCCGGGTGGGAGGATCCACCCGGGCGGCCCACGCCGTCCTCGCCCGGCTATCCGGGCAGCGTCTCGCCGCCGATCGGCGCGAGGACCTCACCCGTGTAGTACGACGAGAGCCGGTTGGCCGCGAAGAACACGTACGACGGGGCGATCTCGTCCGGGTCGGCCGGGCGGCCCATCGGCACCTGCTCGCCGAACTTCTCCACCTTCTCCTCCGGGAAGGTGGCCGGGATGAGCGGCGTCCAGACCGGGCCCGGAGCCACGGCGTTGATCCTGATCCCCCGGTCGACCAGCACCTGGGCCATCGCGTAGGTGAACGCGTTGATCGCGCCCTTGGTCGCGGAGTAGTCGATCAGCTGCTTGTTGCCGCGCAGCCCGTTGATCGACGAGGTGTTCACGATCGACCCGCCCTCGGGCATGTGCCGCAGCGCGGCCTTCGTCACCCGGAAGTAACTGTGGATGTTGACGGCGAAGGTGTGCTCCCACTGCTCGTCGGACAACTCCTCCAGGCCCTGAACGGGGGTCTGCGTGGCCACGTTGTTCACCAGCACGTCGATGCCGCCGAGCTCGCGGACGGTGCGCTCGACGACCTCCTCGCAGTGCCGGCGGTCGGCGAGATCGCCCGGCAGGAGCAGGCAGGTGCGGCCCTCCTGCTCCACCAGTTTCCTGGTGTGCTCGGCGTCCTCGTGCTCGCTCAGGTAGGCGATGGCGACGTCCGCCCCCTCCTTGGCGAACGCCACGGCGACGGCCCGGCCGATGCCGGAGTCGCCCCCGGTGACGAGGGCCCGCTTTCCGGCCAGCAGGTCGCGTCCGGTGTAGTCGCGCATCTCGTCCCTCGGCTCGGGGCTCATCTCGCCCGTCCGGCCGGGATACGACTGCGTCTGCGGTGGCGGTGTGGAGTTCGACTGCTCAGACATGCACCCCGCGTACCCCTGCCCGGCCAGGGCAAACGGCAGGACGCGGCGGTGGGACGGTCGCCCGGCGGATACACAGTGTTACCTATCCATCACGCTTTAGCGTCCCGAGATGGGACATCATGTATGACGTTGACATGACATCCCGGCCGAAGATCGCCCTCATGGACGTCGTATGGAGGACGTGCGGCGCCTCCCCCGGCTGCCCGGGCATCGCCCGCGAGCCGTACGGCCGGTGCCTGGCGCACCTGACGCCCGCCGAGACCGGCGCCGTCCTGCGGGAACTCGCGCCGGGCCAGGCGCTGGACCTGCGCGGCACCACCGTGGCGGAGGACCTGCTCGCCCACCTGCTGGACCGTCTTGAGCGCCGTGTCGGACGGGCCAGGTTCGACCACGCCGTCTTCACCAGCCAGGCCCGCTTCGGCGAGGTCGCCTTCACGGGGGACGCGACCTTCGACCACGCCCGGTTCGACCGGCTCGCCTCCTTCTACGGCGCCAGATTCCTGCGCAACGTCTCCTTCCGCGCGGCCCGGTTCGCGCGCGAACTGTCCCTGCACGACGCGCGGGTGCGCGGCCACGCCGCCTTCGACCACGCCACGATCCGCGGCGACGCCCTGTTCGGCGCGGCGCGCTTCGGCGGCGACCTCCCCGCCGGGAGCACGCCCGGCGGCACGCCGTCCCCCGGCGCCCCGCCCTTCCGGGCCACACCGGACGTCTCGTCGGAGGGGACCCGGAACACCCCGCTCGCGGAGGCGCGGAACGCCTCGTCGCCAGGGGCACGGAACGCCTCGTTCCACGGCAGACAGGACGTCTCGTTCGAGGGAACGCAGTTCCGCGGGTTCGCGGCGTTCGACGCGGCGGTGTTCGCGGGGGACGTCGTCTTCCGCGGCGCCCGTTTCCACCGGGCCGTCTCCTTCCGCGGCGCGGTCTGCGCGGCGACCGCCGCCTTCGAGGGAACACGGTTCCAGGGCGCGGCCTACCTGGGCCCGATGCGGGTCGGGCGGCGGCTGTCCCTCGCGGGCGTGCGGGCCGGGGCGGCGCTGCACGTGGAGACCGGCGGGTGCCGCGTGATACTCCGGACGGCGGACGTCGCCGGGCCGCTCGTCGCGCGGCTGTCCGACGCCGATCTCGACCTGCGGGGCGCCGTCCTCTCCGGGACGTCGGCGGTCACCCGGCGCTCCGGCCGGCTGCGGGTGACCTCGCTCGACGGTCTCGACGCCGCGGCGCTCACGCTCACGGGGGCCGACCTGCGCGGGTGCGGTCTCGGCGGGCTGCGCCGCCCGGAACGCCTGCGACTGCGGGAGTGCCTGTTCGCGGCGACGCCCGGCGGGATGCGGCTGCGGCTGGGCTGGCCGCCGGTCCGGTGGTGGAGCCGCCGCCGCGTCCTCGCCGACGAGCACCTGTGGCGCGGCTGGGACGCGGCGGGGTTCGCCGGGTCTCCGGAATCCCCGGCCCCGCCCTCGCCACGGTCCCATGGATCAGCCGGGCCGCAGGATTCCCGGCCGCAGGGAGCACATCGGCCGCGGAAGCCGCCACAGGAGTCGCCGGGATCGCCGGACGCCGCCCGGCTGGCCGTCCTGTACGAGCGGCTGCGGCCGGGCGTGGACGACGCCAGGACCTCCGCCGACTTCGCGTTCGGCGCCATGGACATGCGGCGGCTCGGCAGTTCCCGCGGCCGGGCCAGGCTGCTGCTCTCGCTCTACTGGCTCGCCTCTGGGTACGGCCTGCGGACGGGCCGCGCCCTGGGGTGGCTGACGCTGGTGACGGCCGTCGCCGCGGGCGCCGTCTGCTGGACGGCCGGAGCCCGTCCGGCACGGCCGCCGGTCGGCCAGCGCCCCCAGGTGGCGGTGGTCGGAGCGGTGATGCGGGGCGGGGTGCGTGCCGGGCTGCGGGGCGGGGTGCGCGCGGGGCTGCGGCCGGCGGCGACCGCCTCCCGGCCGGCCCACTCCCACGCCCTGCCCACCCGCGCGGGCTGACCACGGGGCCCGAGCATCGAGAACGTCGATGCTCAGGGCCGCAAGCGTTCACGATCCTTACGACCGTGACCTCCTGTCGCCAGCATAAGCTCAATCGTTCGCGAAACAGGAGGTTCCATGACAAAGCGCCTATCTGTGGCCATAGTCGGCGCGCTGGTCGTGTCGGCGCTCGCTGGCGGCTGCGGGCGTTCGTCGTCGGAGACCGCCGCGGGCGACAACGCGGCGGCGACGGCGAACAAGACCGCCAAGGACCTGGTCCCGGAGGACGTGCGCAAGACCGGCACACTGCGGGTCGCCACCTCCGAGGGCTACCCGCCGATGGAGATGTACAAGAAGGGCACCCAGGAGCTCACCGGGGTCGACCCCGACCTCGGCGCGGCCATCGCGGCCAAGCTGGGGCTCAAGTTCTCGATCACCAACGCCGCCTTCGACGGGCTCATCCCGGGCCTGCAGGGCGGGCGCTGGGACATCGTGATGTCCTCGATGAGCGACACCGAGGAGCGGCGCGCGGCGGTCGACTTCGTCGACTACTTCAACGCCGGTGGCGCGATCATGGTCAAGAAGGGCAACCCCGAGGGGATCAAGAACCTCGACGACCTGTGCGGCCGCACGGTCGTGCTGGCCAAGGGCAGCTCCAACCTCGCCATCGGCGAGAAGCAGAACGAGAAGTGCGCCACCAAGATGAAGATCATGCAGAGCGAGGACGCGCCCACCGGCCTGCTCTCGATCGACTCCGGGCGCGCCACCGCGACCATCGTGGACTACCCCGTCGCCGTCATGTACGCCAAGGACACCGGCAAGTACGACGTGCTGTCCGAGCAGTACGACGCCGGGCCGTGGGGCATCGCCGTCGACAAGCGGAAGACCGCGCTGCGCGACGCCGTCGCCAAGGCGATGGAGGAGCTGCAGGCCGACGGCGGCTACAAGGCCGTGCTGGACTCCTACGGCGTGACGGCCAACGCCGTCGACGGCGTGCTGGTCAACACCCAGCCGTGGAAGTGACCCAGGAGAAGGCGCCCGCCGCCGAACTGCCGATCGACGCCGTGCGCCCCGCGCGGCCCGGCCGGTGGCTCGGCGCGGCGGCCGCCCTGCTCTTCCTCGTATGGCTGGCCTACACGGTCATCGTCAACGAGAACCTGCACTGGGACGTCATCGTCGCCTACCTGGCCGACGGCAGGATCCTCGGCGGCCTGTGGGTGACCATCCAGCTCACCGTGCTCTCCATGGCCATCGGCCTCGCGCTGGGCGTGCTCGCCGCCGTCATGCAGCTGTCGGACAACCCCGTGCTGCGCGGCACCTCCGCGCTCTACACGTGGTTCTTCCGCGGCACGCCGCTGCTGGTGCAGCTGATCTTCTGGTTCAACATCGGGCTGGTCTTTCCCACCTTCGCGATCGGCGTCCCGTTCGGCGGGCCCAAGCTGATCGAGTGGCAGGCGAACGAGATCATCACGCCGTTCACCGCGGCGCTGCTCGGCCTGGCGATCAACGAGGGCGCGTACATGGCGGAGATCGTCCGCGCCGGCATCCGCTCCGTGGACCCGGGCCAGCGGGAGGCCGCCGAGTCGCTCGGGATGTCGCACCGGCAGGTGCTGTGCCGTGTGGTGCTGCCGCAGGCCATGCGGGTGATCATCCCGCCGACCGGCAACCAGTTCATCTCCATGCTGAAGACCACGTCGATGGTCTCGGTCATCGCCGGGGCCGAGCTGCTCACCGTGGCGCAGCGCATCTACCTCGGCAACTTCGAGGTCATCGCGATGCTCGTCGTCGCGTCGATCTGGTACGTCGTGCTCACCACGATCGCGAGCGTCGGGCAGCACTTCGTGGAGAAGCGGTTCGAGCGCGGCCACGTGCGGCTGTCCTCCCGCGTACGCCGCAACCTGCGGCCCCTGACGTCCAAGGAGCCCTCGTGAGCGCCCCCGCTCAGTCACCCGGCCGGCCACCCGGTCGGCCGTCCGACCTGCCGATGGTGCGGATCCGCGCCGTGCGCAAGCGGTTCGGCCCGCTGGAGGTGCTCAAGGGCATCGACCTCGACGTCCCCGCCGGCTCGGTGGTGTGCGTGGTCGGGCCGTCCGGGTCGGGCAAGTCGACGCTGCTGCGCTGCGTCAACCGCCTGGAGACGATCGACTCCGGCCGCATCTGGGTGAACGGCGAGCTGATGGGCTACGCCGAGCGCGGCGGGCGGCTGCACGCGTTGCGCCCGGCCGAGCTGTCCCGCCAGCAGCGCGGCATCGGCATGGTGTTCCAGCGATTCCACCTGTTCCCGCACCGCACCGCGATCGAGAACGTCATGGAGGGGCCGGTCACCGTGCTCCGCACGCCCGCCGCCCAGGCCCGGCGGCAGGCGGCGGAGCTGCTGGAGCGGGTCGGCCTGGCCGACCGCGCGCACCACTACCCCGCGCAGTTGTCCGGCGGGCAGCAGCAGCGGGTGGCCATCGCCCGCAGCCTGGCCATGCGGCCCAGCCTGATGCTGTTCGACGAGCCGACCAGTGCGCTCGACCCCGAGCTCGTGCAGGAGGTGCTCGCCGTCATGCGGGACCTCGCGGCGAGCGGCATGACGATGATGGTCGTCACCCACGAGATGAGCTTCGCCCGCGAGGTCGGCGACCAGCTCGTCTTCATGGACGACGGCGTCGTCGTCGAGCGGGGCGACCCCCGCGAGGTGCTCGCGGCGCCCCGGCACGGCCGGCTGCGCGCCTTCCTGGGACAGGTCCTGTGAACCCGGGCGCGGCCGCTCGTACGGGACGGCCGGGCGGGCGGCGTCCCGCGGCCCCGGAGATCTCGGGGACAGGTCCGGTGGCGGGAACGGGTGGGACGGATCGGGTGACGAGGAGGCTTCCGTGACGGGGGCGGGGACCCGCTTCGACCTTCTCGTCCGGGGCGGGCTGGTGGTCGACGGCACCGGCCGCCCGGCCCGGCCCGCCGACGTCGGGGTCTCCGGCGGGCGGCTGACCGTCCTGCCCCCCGGCTCGTCGTCCGGCTCGGGGTCCGGGTCGTCGCCGGGCTCGGCGGCCGGCGCCGCCGAGGTGCTCGACGCGCGCGGGCGGGTCGTCTCCCCCGGGTTCGTCGACGTCCACACGCACTCCGACGGCGTGGCCCTGCTCGGCCCGGCCGGCGACGGCGACAGGCCGGGAGACGGATCAGGAAACGGGTCCCGCGACGGGTCCGGCAGGGAGCTGGTGCGGGCCTCGGTGCTGCAGGGGGTCACCACCGAGATCTGCGGCAACTGCGGGTCGAGCCTGTTCCCGGCCCTGCCTGAGCGGCTGGCCGCCATGCGGGCGGAGACCCGGATCACCTTCGGCGGCGACGTCGGCGCGTACGCCGACTTCGCGGGTTTCGCCGCCGCGCACGCCGGGGTGCCCCGGGCCAACCACCTGGCCTCGCTCGTCGGCCACGGCACGCTCCGGGCGGGTGTGCTCGGCCCGGTG
The DNA here is from genome assembly GCF_014161435.1 of Microbispora sp. H10949. Taxonomy (NCBI): domain Bacteria; kingdom Bacillati; phylum Actinomycetota; class Actinomycetes; order Streptosporangiales; family Streptosporangiaceae; genus Microbispora; species Microbispora sp. H10949. Next base: position 455,492 of record NZ_JABBWZ010000005.1, read on the forward strand.
GACCGGCCGGCCCGGCCCGGCGAGCTGCGTGCGATGTGCGCGCTGCTCGACGCGTCCCTGACGCAGGGCGCCGCCGGCCTGTCCACCGGCCTCATCTACACCCCCGGCTCGTACGCGGGCACCGCCGAGGTGGTGGCGCTGGCGGAGGTGGCCGCCCGGCACGGCAAGCCGTACGTGACCCACCTGCGCGACGAGATGTCGCGGGTGGAGGAGGCGCTGGAGGAGGCCGTCGAGATCTCCCGGCGCAGCGGCGCGGCGCTGCACGTGTCGCACCACAAGACCGCCGGGCGGTACGCCTGGGGCCGCACCGAGCGCACCCTGCCGCGCCTCGCGGAGCTGCGCGCGGGCGGCATGGACGTCACCTGCGACGTCTACCCCTACACGGCGGGCAGCACTGCGCTGGCCGCGATGCTGCCGCCGTGGGCGAACGACGGCGGGCTGCGCGCCCTGACCGCGAGGCTCGGCGACCCCGCCCAGCGGGACCGGATGCGCCGGGCCATCTCCGAGGGCGTACCCGGCTGGGAGAACACGGTCGGCAACGGCGGCTGGGACCGGATCTCGGTGGCCTGCGCGCCCCGCCATCCGCGGGCCGAGGGCGCGACGATCGCCGACCTCGCCGCCGCCGCGGGCGCCGATCCCCTCGACGTGGCCGCCGACCTGCTGGTCGCCGAGGACGGCGAGGTGACGATCATCAGTCATTCCATGATCGAGGAGGATGTGCGGCGGGTGCTGGCCGCGCCGTACGCGATGATCGGTTCCGACGGCGTGCCGAAGCCGGGCGGTCGCCCGCATCCGCGCTGGGCGGGGACCTTCCCCCGGGTTCTCGGCAGATACGTGCGCGAGCTCGGGCTGCTCGGCCTGGAGGAGGCGGTGCACAAGATGACCGGGATGGCGGCGGCGCGCTTCGGGCTGAGCGGGCGGGGCGTGATCCGCGACGGCGCGCACGCCGACCTGGTGGTGTTCGATCCGGCGGCGGTGGCCGACCGGGCCACCTTCACCGAGCCGCTGCTGCCGCCCGCGGGCGTCGACGCGGTGGTGGTCGGCGGCGCGGTCGTGGTGCGTGACGGCGAGGAGACGGGCGCCCGCCCGGGACGGGTGCTGGCGCTGTGAACACCGGAGACGCGGGGAACGCCGGGGACGCAGGGAACGCCGGGGACGGGGGCGGGCTCCCCCGCGACGCCGGGCCGGGGGACGTCTCCGGCGCCGCGCGCGGCTCGCTGGCGGAGCTGGCGGCGTCCTGCCCCGGGACGCTGGCCGTGTGCGTGCCCGGCCTGCTCGGGGTGAACGAGGACGTGGTGCTGCCGCTCGCCAGCACGGGCAAGGTGCTGCTGCTCGCCGCGCTCGCGCGGGACGTCGCGTCCGGCGCGCTCGATCCGGCCGAGCCGGTCGCGCTGCTCGACGAGGACTACGCGGGGGGCTCGGGTTTGCTCACCGAGCTGTCGGCCCGCCGCTGGACCATCGGCGACCTCGCCGTGCTGACGGCGTCCGTCAGCGACAACACCGCGACGAACGCGCTGCTGCGGCGGCTCGGGCTCGCCCGGGTGGACGCCGCGGCCGGCGCGCTCGGGCTGGCCGGGACGCGTGTCCACGACAGGATCCGGGAGCCGCGGCTGCCCGCGCACCCGCCCGCGTTCGCCACCGGGACGGCCCGTGAGCTCGCCGGTCTCATGCGGTCCGTGGCGTACGGCCGGGAGCCGTGGCAGCGGCTGCTGCTCGGCTGGATGGCGTGCAACACCGACCGCGGCCTGGTCCCGGCGCTGCTGCCGCACGAGCCGGAGGACCGCGAGCCGCCGCGGGTCCTGCCGTACGCCGCCGGGGTGTGGGTGGCGAACAAGACCGGCACGGACGCCGGGACGCGGGCCGACGTCGGCGTGATCGCGGCGGCCAGGTGGGAGGGTTACGCGGTGCTCGCGCACGGGCCGGAAGGCTCCGAGCAGGCCCTCGTGCGGGCCGTGCGGCAGGCGGGCGTCGCCGTCGCCGCCACCGTGACGGGCGCCGCCGCTCGGGCGTGACCAGCGCGGACGCGGCCCGATACTGGGTGGCATGCTCAGCAGCCACCGCCTCAGGGTGCTCCTGGAGGTCTTCAGGACCGGGAGCATCGCCGGAGCCGCCAAGACCCTGCGGCTGTCGCCGTCCGCCGTCTCGCACCAGCTCGCCCGGCTGGAGGAGGAGGCGGGGGTCGGGCTGGTGGAGCGGGCCGCGCACAGCCTGCGGCTGACCGCCGCCGGCCGCCGCCTCGCCGGGCGGGCACAGGAGGTGCTCGACCTCATCGAGTCCGCCGAGAAGGACCTGCTCGCGCAGGCGCGGGCGGACGCCGGGCAGCTCCGGATCGGGTTCTTCGCCTCGGCGGGCTACCGGCTGCTGCCGATGGCGCTGTCGTCGTTCACGGCCCGCCACCCCGGCGTCGATCTCGACCTGGTGCTCGGGCAGCCGCACGAGCTGCTGGCCGACGTGGAGCGTGGCGAGCTCGACGTGCTGGTCGTGTTCGAGCACGCGCTCGATCCGTGGAAGGCGCCGAAGGGCGTGGAGGTCGTCCACCTCTTCGACGAGCCGCAACTCCTGGTGATGCCGCTCGGCCATCCCGCCGGGCACCGGCCCCGCGTACGGCTGGCCGACCTGGCCGACGATCCGTGGATCACCACGTTCGGCACCGAGACCCCGGTGTCGGTGCTGGAGCGGGCCAGCGCCCTGGAGGGGTTCACCCCCGCGATCCGCTGCCGCAGCGACCACTACGAGGTGACGCTCGGCCTGGTGCGGGCCGGGCTGGGGGTGGCCCTGGTGCCGAGCCTCGGCGTGCAGGGCGCGGCGGGCGTCCAGGTCTGCCAGGTGGAGGGCCCCCGGCTCTACCGCCGGGTCGGCGCCGCGATCCGGCCGACCAACCCCAATCCCGCCCTGCGCGCCTTCGTCGGCTATCTCAGGGACGCCTCGGCCCGCCTCAGCGTGACGCTCCGCCAGGGCGCGACCGAGCGGCCCGCCGCGCGTGGCGGCGGGCCGCCGGACGGCCGGTCACCAATTGCCGAGCCGGTGCCCGCTCCGCTCACCCCGCTCGTGCCGGCGGTACACCTGCGCCATGCCCAGCGCGGCGGCGCCGAGCGCGAAGATCACGATGCCGGTCACGACGTTGTTCCAGACGGTGCTGGTGGTCGCCTCGCCTCCACGGCGCACCACCCAGGGCGAGACCAGCGCCCAGACGCCGAGTAGCGGGATCAGCCACCCCATGCCGTAGGTGCGTCCGAAGGCGGACGCGAGCCCGAGGGCCAGGGCACTGACCACGAGACCCGTGATCAGGTTGCTGATGGTCAGCCCGGGGAAGCGAAAGAACCCGACTATCCAGGGCGAGAGCGCCAGATAGAGACCCGCCAGGAAGGAGAGCCCTTCCAGTACCTGAGCGGGGGCCGTCGAACCCGCCCGGTCGTAGGTCTGACGCAGTTCGGCGATGTCGGGGTGACGCTCGATGCCGGTAGGTCCAACCATGACTGGTCCCGCCTTTCCTGCTGGTTGCGTTTGCGCGGACGGCCATACCCGCACAAATCCAGCAATTCTCTACTTTGCGTAATATCTCGCTTATTAATCGGTTTTGCGGGATAAATTGCCTTCAGAGCATTCATTGGGAGATAGCGGTATGTGCGGCCGGGGAGGGTACCGATGAGGTCCGGCTGAGGGGGCGGCGACGCGGAGGGGGCCATGATCGCTGTAGTCCTGGCGGTGCTCGCCGCGGCGGCCAACGCCGTCGCGTCGGTGCTGCAGCGCCGGGCCGCGCGCCGCATGCCCCCCGGCGAGGCGTTCCGGCTGGGGCTGATCCTGCACCTGCTGCGCAGTTCCGCCTGGCTGGGCGGCATCGGGGCGCTGATCGCCGGGTTCCTGCTGCAGGCCGCCGCGCTCGCGTCCGGAGGGCTCGCCCTCGTGCAGCCCCTGCTCGTCGCCGAACTGCCGATCACGATGCTGGTGGCGGGCTGGATGTTCCGGATCCGCGTTTCCCCGATGACGTGGCTGGCCGTCGCGGCCCTGACGGCGGGGCTGGCCGGGTTCCTGGGGGCCGCCTCCCCCTCTCCAGGCGACCGCCTGCCGGGTGTGCTGGGCTGGACGATCTCGGCGGGCGTGACCGCCGGGCTCGTGGCCGGCTGCGTGGCGGTCGCGATCAGCTCCGGCGGCGCCACCCGCGCCGTGCTGCTCGGGGTCTCCGCCGGGCTCGGCTTCGCCTACACCGCCGTGCTGATGAAGCGCACCGTCGAGGTGCTGCCCGACGGGCTGCGGGCCCTGTCCGGCGCCTGGTCGCTCTACGCCATGGTCGCCGCCGGCCTGTGCAGCCTGTTCCTGCTGCAGAACGCCCTGCACAGCGGCCCCCTCGTCGCCGTGCAGCCGGCCCTGACCGTGACCGACCCCGTCGCCAGCACGGCGTACGGCGTGGCCCTGTTCGGCGAGGGCATCCGCACCGGCCCGTGGGTGCTGCCCGAGCTGACCGGCATGGCCCTCATCCTGTACGGCAGCGTGCTGCTGTCCCGGCACGCGCCGCTGCACGAGGCCGTCAGGAGACCGTGAGGGCCGCGCCGTCCGGCCGCGCGAAGCGGAGCAGCAGGGCCTCCGCCGGTTCGGCGTCGAACAGGGCCTCCGCGCGAGCGGTCAGCGCGGCGCGGGCGGGCGAGCCGGGGGCGAGCCGGTCGAGCTCCCGGAGCAGTCCGGCGGGACGGCGGACGTGGACGCTCATCCCGGCCCTGGCCATCGCGAGCACCCCGTCGCGGCCGTGGCCGGGGATCGGCAGGCAGGTCACGACAGGCACCCGCGCGGCGAACGCCTCCCGGCAGGTCAGCCCGGCGGCGTTGTCCACCAGCGCGTACGCCGCGGCGAGCAGGCCGGGCAGGTCGTCACGCCAGCCGAGGGCGAGGCCCGCCGGCCCCGGCGGCTCGCCGAAAAGCCGCGACAGGCGGCGGCGCAGCCGCTCGTTGCGCCCGCAGAGCACGACGGGCACGTACCGCCCGCTCTCCTGCCCGTCTCCCGGCCTGTCCCGCCGCCTGTCCCGCGGCCTGTCCCGCGCTGCGGAGCGGCACAGGGCGCGGGCCGTCCGCACGACCCGGCCGACCCCCCACGCGCCCGCGCCGACCAGCACGATCCGGTCGCCGTCCGGCAGGCCGAGCCGGGCGTGGCCGCTCCGCCCCGGCGCCCGTACGGCGGCGAACCCGGGCCGCACGATCGGGGCGTGCCGGAAGGCCGGGCGGCCGGTGGCGGCCGTCACGGCGAGGGCGGTGGCCGCGTCCGGGCACAGATACCGGTCGTTGCCCCCGTGCAGCCAGAGGCGGTGCGCGGCGAAGTCGGTCAGCACGACCACGCTGGGGACGGCCAGCCGCCCCCGCGACCGCAGGTGCCCGGCGGCCTGGGCGGCCACGTGGAAGACGGGCACCACCAGCGAGGGCCGCAGGCGGCGCACCACCCTGCTCAGCCCGGCCGCCACCACGACCGTCAGCGGCGACACCGCGCGAGCTCGCGGGGCCCGCGGCGACACGAAGAAGATCCGGTAGACGAGGGCGTACAGCCACGGAGCCCGGAGCATCACGGTGCGGTACCACCAGCGCAGGACCGTGCCCAGCCGCAGCGGCAGCAGGGCGAGCACGTCCACCACCACCACCCGGACCCCGGCGGCGGCGAGGCGCCGGGCCAGTTCGGCGGCCACGCCGTCGTGACCGGCCCCCATCGACGCGCTGACGATCAGCACCTTCGCCGCCGGCGGTGTCATGGGCCCCTCCCAGGGAGTGGACGACGACGCGGCGAGGCGCCGCCAGGTCACGCGCGGCACCGGACGCCCTCCCCCGTCTCGTTCCCGGTGTGGCGAATCCGGACACAGGACCTGATACAGGACGGGTGATACTGAATCCGATGAGACGTCGCGTGGCCGCCGCCGGGGCGGCCCTGCTGCCCGTCGCGGTGCACGTCGCGCCGGGCGCGGCCTGGCTGCCCGCCGTACGCCGCCTGCTGCCCGCCCTCGCGGGCGAGGGGCGTCCCGGACACGTCGCGCTGACCTTCGACGACGGGCCCGATCCCCGGTCGACGCCGCTGTTCCTCGACGAGCTCGCCCGGCTGGGCTGCCGGGCGACCTTCTTCATGCTGGGCGAGCTGCTCGACCGCCACCCCGGCCTCGGGCGGAGCGTCGCGCGGGCCGGGCACGAGGTGGCCGTGCACGGCTGGCACCACGTGAACGCCCTGGTCGCCAGGCCGGGCCGGATCGCGGCGGAGACGGCCCGGGCCGCGCGCCTCGTCGCCGAGGTCACCGGCGCGCGGCCCGCCTGGTACCGCCCGCCGTACGGCGTGCTGAGCGCGGAGGCGCTGCTGGCGGCGCGGTGGCACGGCCTGCGCCCGGTGCTGTGGACGGCGTGGGGCGAGGACTGGACGCGGCGGGCCACGCCGGAGTCGGTGCTGCGGACCCTGGCTCCCGGCCTGCGGGGCGGCGCCACGCTGCTGCTGCACGACTGCGACCACACCTCCGCCCCCGGGTCGTGGCGCTCGGCGCTCGGCGCGCTGCCCGAGGTGGTCGGCCGCTGCCGCGCCGCCGGGCTGCGGGTCGGGCCGCTCGGCTCCCACCTTCCCTGAGCGCAGAGCGCCTCCCGGGGAGAGCTTTTTACCGGCGGCCGGAAGCGCCAACCGCGGGCAACGGTTCCGCCCGCCCCCGGCTGCCCCGCCCGGCGTTTCTTTGGCCCGCCTTTCCGTCCGCCCCCGTCCGCGTACGCCGGGTTGCCCGTCAGGTCGCACGCGCAAAGCCGCTGCCCGATCTGTCGGGTTTTGGGGTGATTTTCGGTGGAGATTCTCCTGACATGTCCGCAGCGGACGTACGCGACGCCGCGCGCCGGGAGAACTTCCCGGTGGCCTCCCGGCTGCTGCCGCGCGGGTACCGCCGCGACCTCATGGCGGTGTACGGCTTCGCCCGGTACGTGGACGACGCCGGTGACGAGGCGGACCCCGCGGAGCGGCCCGCCCTGCTCGACGCCGTGGAGGCCGATCTCGGCCGCCTGTACGCGGGAGACGTCCCGCGCCTGCCGGCCGTACGCGCGCTGGCGCCGCTGGTCGCCCGCCAGGCCGTGCCGAGCGCTCCGTTCCTGCACCTGGTCGAGGCGAACCGGCGCGACCAGGTGGTGTGGCGCTACGACACGTTCGCCCAGTTGCTGGGCTACTGCGAGCTGTCGGCCAACCCGGTCGGCCGGATCGTGCTGCACGTGTTCGGGCTGGCGACGCCGGAGCGAGTGCGGCTGTCCGACCTCGTCTGCTCGGCGCTCCAGGTGATCGAGCACTGCCAGGACGTGGGCGAGGACCACGCCCGCGGCCGCGTCTACCTGCCGGCGGAGGACCTGCGCAGGTTCGGCGCCGGGGAGGCCGATCTGACCGCCGCGCACGCCTCCCCGCGGCTGCGCCGGGTGATCGCCCTGCAGGCCCGTCGCGCGGCGACCCTCCTCGACGAGGGGACGCCGCTCCTGGAGACCCTGCGCGGGTTCGCGCGCACGGCGGTGGCCGGTTACGTCGCGGGCGGCCGGGCGCAGCTCGCGGCGCTCGAACGCCGCCGACACGACGTGCTGGCCGGCGCCCCGTGTGCCCGCCGTCACGCGGTGCTGCGCGAGTGGGTGCGTGTGCTGAAGGAGGTGGACGGTGACGGTTCCCGGCGCGATTCCTGATCCCGTCCCCGAGCCCCTGGCCGGCGCGGCGGCGGACCTCCCGGCCGGGCGGGCGCCCCGGGCCGGGCCGGGACCGATGCCGGTGTCGCGGGCCTACGGGCACTGCGAGCGCGTCGTCCGCACCCGGGCACGGAACTTCGCGTACGGCATCCGCCTGCTGCCCCCGCCGAAGCGGCGCGCGCTCAGCGCCGTCTACGCGCTCGCCCGGCGGATCGACGACCTCGGCGACGAGGCCGGGCCCGTGGCCGGACGACTGGAGCGGCTGGAGCGGGAGCGCGAACTGCTGAGGGCCCTGAAAACCGTGCCCGGTTCCTCGGGACCTGACTCCATGCGGCCTGGTTCCTCGGGGCCGGGTTCCTCGGGGCCTGGTCCGGAGGCCGTTCATCCGGTGACGGCCGATCCGGTGCTGGTGGCGCTGGGCGACGCCGCCGCGCGTTTTCCCCTTCCCCTTGAGGCGTTCGAGGAGCTCATCGACGGGTGCGCCGCCGACGTCGCCGGGGCGCGTTACCGGTGCCACGACGACCTGGTGGGCTACTGCCGGCAGGTGGCCGGGTCGATCGGGCGGCTGTCCCTCGGCGTTTTCGGCCTCGCCGGCGGCGCGTACGGAGACGACGGGACCGGTGGCGGACCCGGTGACGGCGAGCTTGTGCTGCGGCGCGCGGCGGGCCGGGCGGACGCCCTCGGCGTGGCGCTGCAGCTCACCAACATCCTCAGGGACCTGCGGGAGGACCGCTGCGCCGAGCGGGTGTACCTGCCCGCCGACGACCTGCGGAGGTTCGGCTGCACACTCGGGCTGGACGCGAGGGGGGATTTCACCGACCCGCCCGAGCGGCTGGCCGGGCTGATCCGGTTCGAGGCCGCGCGGGCGCTCGGCTGGTACGCCGAGGGCATGCGGCTGATCCCGCTGCTCGACCGGCGCAGCGCCGCCTGCACCGCGGCGATGGCCGGCATCTACCGGCGCCTGCTGGGGCGGATCGCCACCGACCCGGCCCGGGTCCTGGCCGGGCGGCTGTCGCTCGCGCCGTGGGTCAAGGCGATGGTCGCGGCGCGGGCCGTCACGGGCGCGGCCCAGGCGGAGCCCGAGGCCGGTTCCCAGGGAGAGTCCCCATGAACAGCCCGATGAGCAGCCCCACGAACGGCCCGATGACCGGCCCGGACGGCGGCGTCCCGCTCGTCGCGGTGATCGGCGGCGGCCTCGCCGGGATCACCGCGACCCTCGCCATCGCGGAGGCCGGGTGGCCGGTGACCCTGTTCGAGGCGCGGCCCCGGCTCGGCGGGGCCACCCACTCCTTCGCCCGCGGCGGCCTGACCGCCGACAACGGCCAGCACGTCTTCCTGCGCTGCTGCACGGCGTACCTGGGCCTGCTCGACCGGCTCGGCGGGACCGGGCGGGTGCGCCTGCAGGAGCGCTTCGACGTGCGGGTGCTCACCCCGCACGGCGAGCGGGGGCGGCTGCGCCGGGCCTCGCTGCCCGGGCCGTTCCACCTGCTCCCCGCGCTCGCGCGCTACCGGCTGCTGTCCCCCGCCGACCGCCTCCGGGCGGTGCGCGGCGCGCTGGCGCTGCGCGGTCTCGATCCGGCCACGCCCGCGCTGGACCGGGCCGCGCTGGGCGCCTGGCTGGCCTCCAGGGGCCAGCGGGACACCGTGCGGCGCGCCCTGTGGGACCTGTTCGCCGTGGCCGCGCTCAACATCGCCGCCGACGAGGCGGCGCTCGGGCCGGCGGCCATGGTGTTCCGCACGGCCCTGCTCGGCCGGCCCGACGCCGCGGACATCGGGGTGCCGTCCGTGCCGCTCGGCGAACTGCACGGCGGCGCGGCGCTGACCGCCGTCGCGCGGGCCGGCGGCACGGTGCGGCTGCCGGCGAAGGCCGAGGCGATCCTGCCGGCCCCGCCCGGCCTGCCGGGGCCCTCGGTCCTCGTCGGCGGCGCGCGGGTGGAGACCTCCGCCGTCGTCGTCGCCGTCCCCCACGGGCAGGCCGCGCGGCTCCTGCCCGCCGAGGCGGCGCCGGACCGCGACGCGTGGGCGGGGCTCGGAGCGAGCCCGATCGTCAACGTGCACGTCGTCTACGACCGGCCGGTCACCAGCCTGCCGTTCGCCGCGGTCGTCGGCTCGCCGGTGCAGTGGATCTTCGACAGGACGGCGGCGGGCGGGCTGACCCGGGGCCAGTACCTGACGGTGTCGGTGTCGGCGGCCCGGCACTGGATCGACGTGCCCACGTCCGCGATGCGCGCGGTGTTCGTGCCGGAGCTGGAGCGGGTGCTCCCGGCCACCCGGACGGTGCGGCTGCTCGACTTCTTCATCACCAGGGAACGGCGGGCCACCTTCCGCCAGGGCCCGGGGAGCGGCGCGCTGCGCCCCGGCGCGGCCACCCGCTGGCCGGGGCTGTTCCTGGCCGGCGCCTGGACCGACACCGGCTGGCCCGACACGATGGAGGGCGCCGTGCGCAGCGGCCTGGAGGCGGCCCGCCTGGTGCGGCTGCACCTCAGCCACCTCGGCCACCTCGGCCATGTCGGGGAGCCCACGCGAGCGGAGTGGGCCCGATGACCGCGCTCCTCACCGCCGCGTCCCGCGCCGCCACCGCGCTCGAGGCGGCCCGCGCCCACCTGCTCGCCCTGCAGTCGCCGGAGGGCTGGTGGAAGGGCGAACTGCGGACCAACGTGACCATGGACGCCGAGGACCTCCTGCTGCGCGAGTTCCTCGGCGTGCGGACCGCGGCCGAGACGGCCGGGGCCGCCCGGTGGATCAGGTCGCAGCAGCAGGCGGGCGGCGGCTGGGCCAACTTCCACGACGGCCCGGCCGACCTGTCCACCACCGTCGAGGCGTACACCGCGCTGCGGCTCGCGGGCGACCCGCCGTCGGCCCCGCACCTGCGCGCCGCCGCGGCCCTCGTCCGCGATCTGGGCGGCGTCGAGTCCACGAGGGTCTTCACCCGTATCTGGCTCGCGATGTTCGGCCAGTGGCGGTGGGAGGACCTGCCGGTGATCCCCCCGGAGATCGTGTTCCTGCCGCCGTGGTGCCCGCTGAACGTGTACGACTGGGCCTGCTGGGCGCGGCAGACGATCGTGCCGCTGACGATCGTGACCGCGCACCGGCCGGTCCGCCCGCTGCCGTTCGGCCTGGCGGAGCTGCGCACCGGAAGGCCCGCCCGGCGGGGCCCGCGCACCGGCTGGGACGCGGCGTTCGCGGCGCTCGACCACGTGCTGCACCGGTACGAGACGCGGCCGCTCGGCGGGCTCCGCCGCGCCGCGCTCCGGCGGGCCGCCGAGTGGGTCGTCGCCCGCCAGGAGGCCGACGGGTCGTGGGGCGGCATCCAGCCGCCCTGGGTCTACTCGCTGATCGCGCTGCGCCTCTCCGGATACGACCTCTCCCACCCCGTGATGCGCCGCGGGCTGGCCGGGCTGGACCGGTTCACGATCAGGGAGGACGGCTCGCGCAGGCTTGAGGCGTGCCAGTCGCCGGTCTGGGACACCGCGCTCGCGATGATCGCCCTCCTGGACGCCGGCCTGCCGCGCGATCACCCGGCGCTGGACCGGGCGGGTGAGTGGCTGCTCCGCGAAGAGATCCGGGGGCCCGGCGACTGGGCCGTGCGGCGCCCGGGGCTCGCGCCCGGCGGCTGGGCGTTCGAGTTCGACAACGACGGCTATCCCGACGTCGACGACACGGCGGAGGTGATCCTCGCGCTGGGCCGGTGGGGCCGTCCCGCCGCCCGGGACGCCGTCCGGCGGGGGCTGCGCTGGACGGCGGGGATGGCCTCCCGCGACGGCGGCTTCGCCGCCTTCGACGCCGACAACACGCGCGCGCTGTGCCTGCGGCTGCCGTTCTGCGACTTCGGCGCGGTCATCGACCCGCCGTCGGCCGACGTCACCGCGCACGTGGTCGAGGCGCTCGCCGCCGAGGGCCTGGCCCGCTCCCCCGTCGTACGGCGGGCGGTGACCTGGCTGCTGCGGGCGCAGGAGCCCGGCGGCTCGTGGTTCGGCAGGTGGGGGGCGAACCACGTGTACGGAACCGGGGCCGTGCTGCCCGCCCTCGCCGCCGCCGGGGTGCCGCCCGCCGCGCCCTGCGTACGGCGGGCGGTGGCCTGGCTGGAGGCCCACCAGCACCCCGGCGGCGGCTGGGGCGAGGACATGCGCTCCTACCGCGACCCCGCCTGGATCGGGCGGGGCGAGCCGACCGCCTCGCAGACGGCCTGGGCGCTCATCGGCCTGCTGGCCGCCGGGGAGCGGGGCCCGTCGGTCGAGCGCGGTGTGGCCTGGCTGGCCGGCACGCAGCGCCCGGACGGCACCTGGGACGAGCCGCACTACACCGGGACCGGGTTCCCCGGCGACTTCTTCATCAACTACCACCTCTACCGGCTCGTGTTCCCGGTCAGCGCGCTCGGCCGCTACCTGCGGGCCGGCGAGGGGGCACGGGAGGGGACGCCATGACGGATCTGATCGTGTGCACCGCGCTGGGCATGGAGGCCCGGGCCGTGGCCCGCGGGCTGCGGCCGGCGCGGGAGCGTTCCCGCGTCCGGGTCGTCCGGGTCGGGATGGGGCCGGACCGGGCGGCGCGCGCGGCGGCCCTGCTCCCGCCCGCCGGCGCCCTCGCCGTCACCGGCTTCGCGGGGGCCCTGGACGACGGGCTGCGTCCCGGGGACGTGCTCGTCGCCACCGAGGTCCGCTCCGGGGACCGCGTGTGGCCGTGCCCGTCCGCTCCGCTGCTCGCCGGCGAACTGGCCCGCGCCGGGCTGCGCGCCGTCACCGGCCCGCTCGTGACCTCCCCTCGCGTCGTGTCGGGCCGCGACCGCCGCGCGCTCGCCCTTGAGGGCGGGATCGCGGTCGACATGGAGAGCGCGCCGCTGGCCGCCGCCGCCCGGGGGCGGCCCTTCGCCGCCGTACGCGTCATCGTGGACACCCCCACCGCTCCCCTGCTGAGCCTCGCCACGACGGGCGGCGCGGTCGCGGCGTGCCGCACGCTCACCCGGATCGGCCCGGTGCTGGCGCGGTGGGCGGCGGCCACGGGCCCCCGGCGGGTGCTGCTCGCCTCCCCCCGCTCGTTCTGCGCGGGGGTCGATCGGGCGATCGAGATCGTGGAACGGGCGCTCGTCCGGTTCGGCCCGCCGGTGTACGTGCGGAAGCAGATCGTGCACAACGCCCACGTCGTACGGGACCTGGAGCGGCGCGGCGCGGTGTTCGTGGACGACCTGGCCGAGGTGCCCGAGCTTCCCGGGGGCGCGGTGACCGTGTTCTCCGCGCACGGGGTGTCGCCCGCCGTACGGGAGGAGGCCGGCCGCCGCGGCCTCCGGGTGGTCGACGCGACGTGCCCGCTGGTCGCGAAGGTCCACGCGGAGGCCCGCCGGTTCGCCGCCCGGGGCGACCTCGTCGTGCTGATCGGCCACGCCGGGCACGAGGAGGTCGAGGGCGTGCTCGGCGAGGTGCCCGGCGCGGGCGTGCTGGCCGAGGACGAGGCCGCGGTGGAGGCCCTGCCCGCGGCCGAGGGGCGCGGGGTCGCCTGCCTGACGCAGACCACGCTGGCCGCCGACGAGGCCGAGGAGGTCGCGGCGGCGGTCCGGCGGCGCTTCCCCGGCGCGGAGGGGCCGCGGGGCGACGACATCTGCTACGCGACGACCAACCGGCAGCGCGCGGTGCGGGCGGTGGCCGCCGAGGCCGGGCTGGTCCTGGTCGTCGGGTCGGCGAACTCGTCCAACGCCCGGCGGCTGACCGAGGTCGCCGCCCGTTCGGGTCGTGACGGGGCCCCGCTCGCCCGCCTGGTCGACGGCCCCGGCGACATCGCCCTGGAGTGGCTGCGCGGCGCGCGGACGGTCGGGCTGACCGCGAGCGCGTCCACCCCCGCCGCGCTGGTGGACGCCGTCGTGGCGGCCCTCGGCGGGCTCGGGCCGCTGGAGGTGGAGGAACGGCGGGTGACCGAGGAGAACGTCGAGTTCACACTGCCGAAGGAGGTGCGGCCCTGATGCCGATGCCCTTACGTCAGAGCCTTCGCGTCGGCGGGTACGTCCTGCGCCAGCGGTTGCGGCGGCGCAGGCGGTTCCCGCTGCTGGTCGAGCTCGAGCCGTTGTTCGCCTGCAACCTCAAGTGCGCGGGCTGCGGGAAGATCCAGCACCCGGCCGACGTGCTCAGGCGGCGCATGCCGGTCGGCCAGGCGGTGGCCGCCGTCGAGGAGTGCGGCGCGCCGATGGTGTCCATCGCCGGCGGGGAGCCGCTCATGCACCCCCATATCGCGGAGATGGTCCGGGCGCTGGTGGCCCGGCGGAAGTACGTCTTCCTGTGCACCAACGCCCTGCTGATCCCACGCAAGATCGACCAGTTCACGCCCTCGCCGTACTTCGCCTGGGCGGTGCACATCGACGGGCTGCGCGAGCGGCACGACGCGTCGGTGTGCAAGGAGGGCGTGTTCGACGAGGCGGTCGCGGCGATCCGGGAGTGCCGGAGGCGCGGCTTCCGCGTGACCACGAACACCACCTTCTTCGCCGGGGACAGCCCGCGCACGGTGATCGAGGTGCTCGACTACCTCAACGACGACCTGCGGGTCGACCAGATGATGATCTCTCCGGGGTACGCGTACGAGAAGGCGCCCGACCAGGACTGCTTCCTCGGGGTGCGGCAGACCCGCGAGCTCTTCCGCGCGGCGTTCGCCGGCGGCAACCGCGGGCGCTGGCGGCTGAACCACTCGCCGCTGTACCTGGACTTCCTGGAGGGGAGGATCGACTTCCCCTGCACGGCCTGGGCCATCCCGTCGTACTCGGTCTTCGGCTGGCAGCGGCCCTGTTACCTGATGGCGGACGGGTACGCCGAGACCTACCGGGAACTGGCCGACGACACCGACTGGAGCGCCTACGGCCGGGGCCGCGACCCGCGCTGCGCCAACTGCATGGCGCACTGCGGCTACGAGCCGACGGCGGTCTTCGCCACCGTCGGCTCGCTGCGCGAGTCCCTGCGCGCGCTGCGCAGCCCTTAAGAAACCGCGCAGCCCCTGAGTTCGTGGGCGTACGCGATCTCAGGGCCGGCCGAAGCGGCGGGCGAGGACGCGGAACGGGCCCGGCGCGGCGCCACGGAGCCGGGCGGGCAGCCGCAGCCAGGCCGGCACGTACACCTCGGCGCGGCCGCGCTCGACGGCCACCGCGACGGCCCGCGCCACCCGCTCCGGCGGCACGGGCGCGGGCCTGCGGCGCGCGTACGGCGTGCCACGCCGAGCGAAGAACGGCGTGTCGACCACCCCGGGCACCACGGTGGTCACCCCGATCCCGGGCAGCTCGTACCGCAGGCTCTCGGCGAAGGCCAGCAGGCCCGCCTTGGTCGCGGCGTAGACCGCCTCCCCGGGGACCCCCACCACCCCCGCGATCGAGGCGACGTAGACGAGGTGCCCGCGGCCGCGCTCGGCCATCGCGGGCAGCAGCAGCCGGGTGAGCTGCACGTGGGCCGTCAGATTGACCGCGATCAGGCGTTCCGCCGTGGCGCCGGGCATCCGCGTCAGCGGCCCGCTCCAGCCCTCGCCCGCGTTGGCGACCAGCACGTCCACCGGCCCGGCGCGTGCGGCCAGGTCCTCGACCGGGCTCCCGGCCCCGCCCTCGATTCCGGCGCGGTCGTGGGCGAGGTCGGCGGGGACGACCTCGCCGCCGGTCCGGGCGGCCACGGCGGCGAGCGCCTCCCGGTCGCGCCCGGACAGCACCAGGCGGGCGCGACGGGCCCACAGTTCGAGCGCGATCGCCGTGCCGATGCCCGACGACGCGCCCGTGACCAGCACCCGTGCCCCCGCCAGCCGCATCCGTCCTCCCCACTGTGGCTGTACCCGCGGACGCGGCCGCCGCCCGGGGATCGGCTGCCGCTCTTCCCGTGAACCGGTGGACCTTCGGCGGTATGACTGAGTAACCTTCCGAGTATGACCAAGAAGATTACGATCTCTTTGCCGGACGAACTGGCCGACGAGGCGCAGGCGTCCGGCAACGCCTCGGCCTACATCGCCGCGGCGCTGCGCGAGCGGCGGCGCGTCCAGGGTGACCTGGCCATCATGGCCGATTTATGGGGGCCGGGCTGGCAGGACGGGATCACCGACGACGACAGCGCCCGCGCGGCCCGCCTCATGGGCGGGGACGCCAAGGCGGACGCCGCGTGACCGACCCCGTCCCACCGGCCGGCGTCCTGTCCGGCCACGTGCTGGACCTCGACGCCGTCGTCCACCTGATCGAGGGCAAGAGCATGTACGGCAGGGCGGTCGTGCGGCAGTCCTCGGCGCACGGCGTCACCCTCCTCGTGCCCGCGCTCGCCGTCCAGGTCCTCTCGCTGGGCCCGATCCAGCCCCGCCTCGAACGCTTCCTGCGCATGTCGATGGTCGTCACCGGCGCGCTGTCGCCCGACGACGCCGTCGAGGGCGGGCCGTACGCGCAGGCGATCAGGGCGAGCCTGCGCCGGCACCGGCCCGCGGCGGCCGACGCGCGCCTGACCGACGTGCTCGTGGCCGCCCATGCCGTCGTCCACGCCACCCGCCGCGACTGGCGGATCATCACCCCGTCCCCCTACCTGTACGAGGGCCTCGACGTCCGCCTGGAGATCCTCCCCTAGATGAGCCCTCGCTCCATGGCCACGACGACGGCCGCGGCCCTGCTGTCGACGCCGAGCTTGGCGAAGACGTGCTTGAGATGCGTCTTCACCGTCGTCTCGCTGATCAGCAGGGTCCTGGCGATCTCCTTGTTCGCCGAGCCCCGCGCCACCAGGCGCAGCACCTCCAGCTCGCGCGGGCTCGGCTCCTGGGCCCCGGGCCTACTCAGCAGGGCGGACGCGACCGACGGCGCCAGGACCGCGCCGCCGGCGGCGGCCGTACGGACCGCTCTGTGCAGCTCCTCGCGCGGCGCGTCCTTCAGCAGGTAGCCCGCCACCCCGGCGGCCATGGCCCGCGCCACGTCCGCGTCCGTGTCGTACGTGGTCAGCACGACCACCTTGATCTCCGGGTGGTCCGCCCGGAGCCGCCGGATCGCCCCGACGCCGTCCAGGCCGGGCATGCGAAGGTCCATCAGCACCACGTGCGGCCGCGCCCGCCTGGCCATGGCCAGCGCCTCGAACCCGTCGGACGCCTCCGCCACCACCTCGATGTCCGCCACGTGGTCGAACATCCCACGCAGTCCGTCGCGGACCACGGGATGGTCATCGACGATCATCAGTTTGAGGGGATCCGCAGGCACAGCGCCGTCCCCTCTCCCGGTGCGGACTCCACGGTCAGCGTTCCCCCGACGCCGCCGGCCCGCTCCCGCATGGCCGCCAGCCCGTACCCCGCGCCGGGCGCGTCCGGGTCGAAACCCACCCCGTCGTCGAACACGTCCAGCGTCACCTCGTCGTCCATGTAGGTCAGCGTGATCGCGACCCTGCCCGCCCGGGCGTGCCTGGCCGCGTTCGACAGCCCTTCCTGCGCCGCCCGCAGCAGCGTCGTCTGCACCTCGCCGGGCAGCGGCCGGGGCGTCCCCTCCACCGACACGGCCGCCGCCACCCCCGACGTCCGCGACCACCGCGCGGCCACCTCCGCGAGCGCCGCCTCGGGACCCGCGCCGGCGAGAGGGCCCGGCCGCAGCGCGTCGACCGAGCGCCGCGCCTCCTGCAGATTGTCTCGCGCCAGCTCCTTGGCCAGCGCGATCCGCTTCCGCACGGCGCCCAGGTCGGGCATCGCCTGCTCGGCCGCCTCCAGCTGGGTGACGATGCCGCTCAGCCCCTGGGCGAGGGTGTCGTGGATCTCCCTGGCCAGCCTCGCCCGCTCCTCCAGCACCCCGACCGTCCGGTTCTGCGCGCTCTGCCGGGACACGTAGTCGACGAACAGCCCGATCGCCACGACGAGGCCCGAACTGCCGACGAGCCGCCACAGGACGCCGGGCTCGTCCAGATAGCCTCTGGCGGCGAACGTGCTGAGGACCGTCGCCACCGCGCCCACGTAGGACCAGGGGCTCGCCAGCATCAGATACGGCTGGGGCATCAGCCCGAAGACGACGACGTCGAAGGACCGGTCCCGCGACACCAGCGCGAGGTAGAGCGCGCCGACGACCGCCAGGTGGAACGCCATGGGGTTCAGCCGCCCGAGCAGCCCCGGCCGCCGTACGACGAAGAAGCCGTGCCAGCCCGCCATGAGCGCGACGATTCCCAGCGTGAGCGGGCCGGGGCCGGTGCCCTCGCCCGTGCCGTCCCCGTACGAGAGGATCAGCCCGAGCGCCAGGCAGGCGTAGTACAGCACGTGGAAGGCGCGCGACCAGCGCGCCTCCCAGACGTTCACGTCCTCACTCCCATCGGAACAGCGCCGCGCCGGTGGCCGTGGCCGCCACGATTATCCCGGCCAGGATCAGCAGGGGGAAGGGCGCGGCGGCGCCGGACCAGGCGCCTCCCAGGGCCTCCACGGCAGGGGTCAGGGGCAGGAAGTCGCCGATCTGACGCAGCGAGCCGGGCAGGGCCTTCCTGGGCACGGCCGCGCCGGACAGGAAGATCATGGGGAACATGACCAGCATGCCGATCAGGCTCGCGCCTCTGGTGTTGCGCACGACCGCGGCGATCACGAAGCCCAGCGCGCAGGCCATCACCGAGCAGAGCAGGAAGGCCGCGGTCAGCATGAGGACGTCGCCGGGCGCCCGCGCGCCGAACACCGCGACCGTCACGACCACCAGCAGCGCGGAGCCCGCCAGGCCCGCGGCGACCTGTGACACCAGCTGGGCGCCAAGCAGCAGGACCGGGGAGATCGGCGTGGTGGCCAGCCGCTTGAGCACCTTGCGCTCGCGGTACGAGGCCAGCAGGCCCGGCAGCGCGCCCATCCCGCCGATGGCGGCGATCATCGCGAGGTAGCCGGGGACCGCGCCGCCGTCGCCGCGTTTCAGCACCAGCAGCATGAGAGGGAAGGCCACCATGAAGAACAACGAGGCGGGGTCGCGCGACAGCAGCCTGAGCTCGGCGGCCGTCAGAGCCGTGAACGCCTTCATCGGTCCGCTCCCTCCAGGGCGAGGTAGGCCTCTTCCAGCGAGGCGGTTCCGGTCCGGGCGACGAGCTCGCCCGTGGTGCCCGTCGCCGCCACCCGGCCGCGGGCGAAGACGGCGACCCTGTCGCAGAGCGCCTCGATCTCGTCGAAGTAGTGGCTGACCAGCACCACGGTGGTGCCCGCCGCCTTCAGGTCGCCGATCAGCCGCCAGGTCTCGCGGCGCGCGATCGGGTCGAGGCCCGTGGTCAGCTCGTCGAGCACGACCATCTCCGGGTCGCCGACCAGGGCCAGCGCGAGCATCAGCCGCTGTCTCTGACCGCCCGACAGGTCGCCGAACGCCTTCCTCGCCAGCGGCCGCAGGCCCCAGCGCTCCATCACCCGCCGCCAGTCGGACGCGTCCCGGTAGAAGGCGCCGAACATGCGCAACGCCTCGGCCACCTTGATCCGCTCCGGCAGGGAGCTGTCCTGCAGTTGCACGCCGAGGCGGTGAGCCAGGGCCCGCCGCCTGCGCGCCGGATCCTCGCCGAGTACCCGGACCGTGCCCGCGTCGGCTCGCCTGAGCCCGATCAGGCACTCGACGGTCGTGGTCTTTCCGGCGCCGTTGTGGCCGATGATCCCGAACGTCTCACCGGCCCGGACCGTGAACGTCACCCCGTCCACGGCGCGGGTGTCCCCGTAGGACTTGCGGAGGTCTGTCACCTCGATGGCTTCCATGCCTCAAGGTTCGGGGCGGCGCCGATCACGCGGCATCACCCGGCACGTCGCCCCGCATCACCCGTTCGGAGGATGGCGGTGCGCGCAGGCGACGGCGTCCTGCCCTGCCGGTCGCATGTCAGCGCAGGTCAGGGGGGTATCCGGAGACCGGCCGGGGTACCAGCGGGGCATGGCCGCCCTTCCGGCGTACGCGCCGATGATGGCCCGGCTCGGGCCACTGCCCGAGCCGCAGGGCGACTACGCGCACGAGATGAAGTGGGACGGGGTCCGCGCCCTCGGGTACGTCGAGGACGGGACGCTCCGGCTCGTCTCCCGCAACGGCAGGGACATCACCCCCGCCTACCCTGAGATCGCCGGGCTGGCCGGCGCGACCGGCGGGCGGGCGATCGTGCTCGACGGGGAGATCGTCGCCTTCGACGAACGGGGCAGGCCCTCGTTCGAGGCGCTCCAGCCGCGCATGCACCAGCGCGACCCGCTCAAAGTCAGGCATCTGGTGGTCACCACGCCCGTGACGTACCTGCTGTTCGACGTGCTGCACGTCGGCGCGGGCACCATGACCAGAGCGGCCTACACGGAACGGCGGCGCGTCCTGGAGGACCTCGTGCGCGCCGGGCGCCACTGGGCCATCCCGCCCTACTACTCCGGCGGCGGGGAGCACGCGCTGGCCGACTCCCGCCGCCTGGGGCTGGAGGGCGTCGTCGCCAAACGGCTCGTCTCCGCCTACCTGCCCGGCCGCCGCTCCCCCGACTGGGTTAAGGTCAAGAACGTCCGCACCCAGGAGGTCGTGGTCGGCGGCTGGCGGCCCGGGGAGGGGCGCCGCGCCGACACGATCGGCTCGCTGCTGGTGGGCGTGAACGACGGCGGCCTCCTCCGGTACGCCGGCAGCGTCGGCACCGGCTTCACCGACGAGGCGCTGCGGCGGCTCGGCGAGCGCCTCGCGCCGCTGCGGCGGGACACGCCCCCGTTCTCCGGCATCACCCGCGAGGAGGCCAGAGGTTGTGGCTGGGTGGAGCCGGTGCTGGTCGGCGAGGTGCAGTTCGCCGAGTGGACCGGCGAGGGACGGCTGCGCCACCCCTCCTGGCGGGGCCTGCGCGACGACAAGGACCCCGGCGAGGTCGTCCGCTCCGATGGATGAGAGGGGTCATGGTTTGGCGCGTTTGATCGGCAGCCATGAGGTCAGGAGCGGCGCCAAGGTGTTGACCAGCGGGTCGCCGAAGACGCACAGGGTCTGTTCCCACGGGTGGCCGAAGGTGCCGGTCGTCATGTCCTCGGACAGGAAGACGTAGTAGTCCCCATTGGGGAAGATCTCCACCGGCCAGCCTGGTTCGGGGTCGAGGGCCTGGCGGTGGGGCCAGAACCACCAGCTGGGGTGCTGCCAGTCGAGCACGAGCAGCCGTTGCGAGGCGGGGAAGGCACGGGTCATGGCGAGCAGGCCGAGCGCGTTGACGGCGTCGTCGGCGGCGGCGAACTGGGCCGGCTCGCCGGCGAAGACGGGGGCCAGGTCGACGGTCACCGACGGGATCGGCTCCCTGATCGCGGCTTGGTCGTTCTGCTCGTAGCCGGGCCGGAAGCCGAACCGGGCGTCGAAGGGCGCCCAGAAGTCGTCGTAGCGTTCCGGCTCGATCTGCTGCCAGGCGGGGGCGGTCACGAAATGACGGTAAGTGCTGGCCCAGCATCGCGACACGCCTGACGATCCGATCCCGGTCGCCATCGAGGCCTCACGCGGGCTGCTGGTGGCCTGCCCGCGCACGGACGCCGCACCCGACCGATACCCGCCCACTCCTTCCTGCGATCACCGTTAGCTCCTTGTTTATTGCGGAGGGGCGGCACGCCGGGCTCACCGGCCCGGGCCCACACCCGGGTCCGCATCGGGGTCCACGGTGCCGCGCGGCCGCGTCGCGAGCACGCCGAGCAGCACCGCGCCGGTGAGGAAGGCGACGTTGTGCGCGTACTTCGCGACCGGCGCGACATTACCCAGCGGCACCACGAAGAACCCGACGACCGTGCGCGCGGTCATGGCTCCGGCGGCGAGCGCGGCGGCGTGGCGGCAGGTCCACGCCGGTGAGCGGGCGAGCCGTCCGGCCGCGGCGGCGGTCAGGGCGAGCAGGGCGAGCCCGCCCGCGACCCCGGCCCAGGTCGCGGGCAGGAGGTCGAAGGCGAGGCCCGCCACCAGGCCGGCCGCGGCGACGGCGACCGGCCGGGGCGGGCGCCGGGGCGGCACGTCAGGAGCAGGGGAACCAGGGCGGCGCCGGGCGCGGACCGTACGGAGAAGCGCGAGCAGCGCCAGCAGCGCGGCGACGGCCAGCGCGCTCCCGATCTGGGCCGCCGAGGCGTGGTCGGACTCGGTCCGCAGATGGTCGGTCAGCACCAACGTCGCCGCCGCGAGGTACAGCGCCACGGCGGCGGCCAGCCCGGGCGCGCGCAGCCAGGGCGTACGCGATAACCGGGGGGCCAGCGCCTCGGTCAGCGCGATCGGCACGCCGAAGCTCCAGATCGCGTGGCCCCCGACGAAGGCCAGCGCGGTGTGGGCCGCCAGCCCCAGAGGCTCGACGTACGTCGGGCGGATCATCTCCTCCCAGTACGGAATGTCCCGGTAGCCCTCGCTGAACAGGGACTGGTCGATGACGCCCGCCTGCAGCACGCCGAAGGCGGCCGCGAGGGCGAGGATCTCCGGCCAGCGCAGCCCCAGCCTGCGGGCCGTCTCACGGATCAGCAACGCGGGCGCGCCGTACAGCGGACTGAAGATCACCAGGCTGGCGATCAGCACGAACGGATCGCCCGTGCTGTCGTCGTAGCCCGCGAGGTACTCGGCGCACATCGGCGAGAGCACCATCAGCCCGGCCGCGAGCGACCAGCGGGCCCGGCGCGCGTCAGGCGTTCTCATCGCGCCTCCTCGCGGCGGCGAACACGACGGCGCCGGCGACCGCGACGAGCAGGTTCGCGTACACCTCGTAGCCGGTCAGGAAGGCGAGGCGCGGGATGACCTGACGGTTGAAGACGTTGAGGATCGCTCCGTTGAACGGCTGCACGGCCAGACGGTCGATGGTGCCGCTGACTCCCACGGCGACCAGGAACGCCCCGGCCAGCTGGATGACCTTGCGCATGACGCCGACGCTAGGGACCGGCGGGACCGCCGGGCATCGGGCGTCGGCATCCCTCCGTCCGGCGAAGGTCGCCGGCGCGCGGCGTGCTCTCCGACCGAAGTCGGACGTCCCCCGACTTCGGTATCGACTTCGCGCCACCGCGTGGGCGCGCCTCCCTCGAAGCCGTACGCTGCGGCCGTATGGAAGCTCCCGCCACCCCCCGGCGTCGGCGGACCCGGCGTGACTGGCTCGTGGACACGGCGATGTTCCTGCTCGCCGCGGCGTTCGCGCTCCTCATGTCGGCGGAGCGCCTCGGCACCGCGCCACTGCCGCCCGGGTGGCTGTTCCCCCTCGACCAGGTCGCGGGCGCGCTCGGCTGCGCCGCGCTGTGGCTGCGCCGCCGGTGGCCGGTCGGGCTCGCGGTGACGCTCGTCGCGCTGTCGGCCGTCTTCGAGATGGTCGCGGGCCCGATGCTGGCCGCGCTCTTCTCGGTCGCGGTCCACCGGCGTCCCCGGACCTCCGGCGTGGTGTTCGCGCTCAGCGTGCTGGCCGCGGTCGTGTTCACGTGGTTGCGCCCCGAGCCGGGCACGCCGCCGCTCGCGATGTTCATGCTGGGCCTGGCCCTGCAGGGTGCGGCGGCGGGCTGGGGGCTGTTCGTCCACCACCGGCGGCGGCTGGTGCTGGCGCAGCGCGACCGCGCGGCCCGGATGGAGACGGAGGCGAGGCTGCGGGCCGAGCAGGCGCAGCACCTGGTCCGCGAGGCCATCGCCCGGGAGATGCACGACGTGCTCGGGCACCGGCTGTCCCTGCTGAGCGTGCACGCGGGAGCGCTGGAGTTCAACCCCGGCGCCGACCCCGCCGACGTCGCCCGCGCGGCGCGGGTGATCAGGGAGAGCGCCCACCAGGCACTGCAGGACCTGCGCGAGGTCATCGGTGTGCTGCGCGCCCCAACCGGCGGCACACCAGGCGGCACATCAGGCGACCCGTCCGGCGAACGGTCCGCGCCCACGCGGCCCGTCCTGCCCGGGCTGGCCGATCTGGACCGGCTTGTCGCGGAGTCGGGCGAGGCCGGCATGCGGGTGCGGCTGCGCGACGAACTCGGCGGGCAATCCCGGGAGGCCGTCCCCGACCGGACGGGCCGCACCGCGTACCGGGTCGTGCAGGAGGCGCTCACCAACGCGCGCAGGCACGCGCCGGGGGCGGAGGTCCGCCTGCGGCTGGCGGGGGCGCCCGGCGACTGCCTGACGATCGAGGTGGTCAACGACATCCCCGGGGCCGGCCGGCCGGAGACCGAAGGGGGTCACGGGCTCATCGGCCTGGCCGAGCGGGTCACCCTGGCCGGGGGACGGCTGGAGCACGGGCCCGTGCGCCGGGACGGCGGCACCGGCCCAGGTGCCTGGCAGGTGCGGGTTTGGCTACCGTGGCCCGCATGATCTCGCCCGACTCCGCGCCGATCGGCGTGCTCATCGCCGACGACGACCCGCTCGTCCGGGCCGGCCTCGTGATGATGCTCGGAGGCGCGCCCGACCTCCGTGTCGTCGCCGAGGCGGGAGACGGCGCGGAGGTCCTGCCGCTGGCCCGCCGGCACCACCCCGACGTGGTGCTGATGGACATCCGGATGCCCGTCATGGACGGCCTGACGGCGACCGAGGCGCTGCGCGCCCGCGAGGGCGCCCCGGAGGTGATCGTGCTGACCACCTTCGACGCCGACGAGCACGTGCTGCGCGCCCTGCGCGCGGGGGCGGCCGGGTTCCTGCTGAAGGACACCCCACCGGACGAGATCGTCGACGCCGTCCGCCGGGTGGCCCGCGGCCATCCGGTGCTGTCCCCGGCGGTGACCCGGCGGCTCATCGCCCGGGTGGCCGAGTCGGGCCGGGACCTGCGGCGGGCGCGGGCGGAGGAACGCCTGGCGCCGCTGAACGACCGGGAACGGGAGATCGCCGTGGCGGTCGGGCAGGGCAGGCCCAACGCCGAGATCGCCGCGCTGCTCCACCTCAGCGTCCCGACCGTGAAGACGCACGTGTCGAGCATCCTCGCCAAGCTCGGGCTGAACAACCGCGTGCAGATCGCGCTGCTGGCCCACGACGCCGGGCTGCTCGACGACGTCCCGGAGAGCTGAGGACATTTTCCTTCCCCTTGGTGTTCTCATTGCCCGGCCCGGGGCGGCGCCGCAGGTGGGACGGGTGGTCCTGGGGAAGGAATGCTGCATGCGCGCGCTCACCGTCGTGCCGCGCCGGGCCGGGTCGCTGGCGCTGACCGAGGTGCCCGACCCCGTGCCCGGCCCCGGCGAACTCCTCGTCGAGAGCGTCGCCGTCGGCGTGTGCGGCACCGACAGGGAGGTCGTCTCCGGCGACTACGGATACGCCCCGCCTGGCCGGGAGCGGCTGGTCATCGGGCACGAGTCCCTCGGCCGTGTGCGGCAGGCCCCCGCCGGGTCCGGCTTCTCCCCCGGCGACCTCGTCGTGGGCCTGGTGCGCTATCCGGATCCGGTGCCGTGTGTGGCCTGCGCCCACGGCGAGCCCGACATGTGCCGCAACGGGCGGTACACCATGCGGGGATTGAAGGAACGGGACGGCTACGCGAGCGAGATGTGGTCCGTGGAGACGGACTGCGCCGTACGTCTCGACTCGGGTCTCGGCGAGTCGGGCGTGCTGCTGCAGCCGGCGTCGGTGGTCGCCAAGGCCTGGGAGCAGGTCGAGAAGATCGGGCGCCGGTCCTGGTACGAGCCGCGCCGGGTGCTGGTCACCGGCGCGGGACCGTTCGGCATGCTCGCCGCGCTCCTCGGTGTCCAGCGCGGCCTCGACGTGCATGTGTTCGACTTCGTCAAGGGCGGGCCCAAACCGGCGCTGGTCACCGACCTGGGCGCGACCTACCACACGGGCTGGATCGAGGACGTGGTGACCGGTCTCCGGCCGGACGTGGTCGTCGAGGCCTGCGGCGCGGCCGAGGTCTTCACCGGCACGATCTCGGCGATCGGTCCGTACGGGATCGTCTGCCTGACCGGGGTCACCCCCGGCTCCCGCCGGGTCACCGTGGACGTGGGCACGCTCAACCGTGAGATGGTCCTGGAGAACGCCGTGGTGATCGGGACGATCGACTCCAACTTCCGCCACTTCACCGCCGCGGCCGGCGCCCTCGCCGTGTCGAACCGCGACTGGCTCGCCCGGCTGATCTCCCGGAGGGTGCCCCTGGACCGCTACGCGGACGCGTACGAGAGGCGGGAGAACGAAGTCAAGGTCGTGCTCACCTTCGGCTGAACCTCAGCGGTCGCGGTCGGCGGTCAGCCGGGCCAGCGCCTCCAGCCCCGCGGCGGCCTCCGGCGTCAGCCCCGCCGCCCGCAGCGACTCCAGCGCCTCGGCCAGCAGGCCGTCCACCCGGGCGAGGCTCCAGGCGCGCCCGCCCGCCTCCTCCACCAGCCGCGCCGCCCGCGCCAGGTCGGGCTCCGCGACGGGACGGCGGTACAGGGCGGCGAGCGCGGCGCCCGCCGGGGTGCCCGAGGCCAGCGCGGCGACGACCGGCAGGGACTTCTTCCGGTTACGCAGATCGGAATACACCGCCTTGCCGGTGGCCGCCGGGTCGCCCCAGATGCCGAGCAGGTCGTCCACGATCTGGAAGGCCAGCCCCACGCGCTCGCCGTACGCCTTCAGCAGCACGGACTGATCGGGGGTGGCGCCGCCGTACAGCGCGCCGAGGGCGCAGGCACACCGGAAGAGGGCCGCGGTCTTGCCCTCCGCCATCCGCACACACGCCTCCAGGCCCACCTCGGCGCGCTCCTCGAAGTCGAGATCGGCGCTCTGGCCGTCCAGCAGCGACTGCACGTGCCCGGCCAGCACCGGCACTCCGTCCGTCCTGCCGTCTGCCGCGCAGTCCGGCCCCCCGTCCGTTCCGGTGGCGAGCACGGCGAACGCCAGCGCCAGCAGCGAGTCGCCCGCCAGGATCGCCTGGGCGCGTCCGAACACGGCCCAGGCGGTGGGCCGGTGCCGGCGGACCCGGTCGCCGTCCATCACGTCGTCGTGGATCAGCGAGAAGTTGTGCACCAGTTCCACCGCCACGGCGGCGGGCAGCGCCGCCGTGGCCTCTCCCCCGGCTCCCTCGGCCGCCAGCAGCGTGAACGCCGGCCGCAGCGCCTTGCCGCCGCCCGCGCCGCCGACCGGCCGCTCCCGGGCGTCCCACCAGCCGAAGTGATACCCGGCCACGCGGCGCATCGAGTGCGGCAGCGTGCCCACCGTGCGGCGCAGCGCGGGATCGAGCAGGTCGCGCGTGCGGGTGAGCACGTCCGCGGCGTACGGACGCGCCACCACCGGTTCCGTCACGCTCCCACCGCCTCTGGCTCGGGTGCATCGTCGGACAGGCCGGGGCCTGTCGGCGTACCCGATCGCGGGGGTCCACTAACGTGGGGCGTCGTGTACGAGATGCTCCGCCGGCCGCTGGGCCGCAGCCGCCTCCAGGTCACCCCGATGGGTCTCGGGCTCGCGGCGCTCGGGCGCCCCGCGTACATCACGCTCGGGCGCGAGGAGGACCTCGGGCCCGGCCGGGACGTCGCGGCGATGCGGGCGCGCACCTGGGAGGTGCTGGACGCCGCCTGGGCGGCCGGTGTGCGCTACTTCGACACCGCGCGCTCCTATGGACGCGCCGAGGAGTTCCTCGCGGGCTGGCTCGCCGACCGGGGGGTCCCCGCGCGGGAGGTCGTCGTCGGCTCCAAGTGGGGGTACGAGTACGTGGGCGGCTGGCGGATGGACGCCGACCGCCACGAGGTGAAGGACCTGTCGGCCGCCCGGCTGCGCCGCCAGCTCGGCGAGACGCGGGAACTGCTCGGGGACCACCTGTCGCTCTACCAGATCCACTCCGCCACGGTCGGCAGCGGCGTGCTCGACGACGAGGACGTGCTCGGCGAGCTGCGTGCGCTACGCGACCGGGGCGTCGCCGTCGGCCTGTCCACCACCGGGCCCGCGCAGGCGGACACGATCGACAAGGCGGTCGCGACGGGACTGTTCGACACGGTGCAGTCGACGTGGAACCTGCTGGAGCGTTCGGCGGGCGACGCCCTGGCCCGGGCGCACGCCGCCGGACTCGGCGTCATCGTCAAGGAGGGCGTGGCCAACGGCCGGCTGACGGCTCGCGGCGCGCCCCCCGCGCTGGTCCGCGCCGCCCGCGAGCGGGGCGTCACCCCGGACGCCCTCGCGCTGGCCGCCGTGCTCTCCCGCCCGTGGGCGGGCACCGTGCTGAGCGGCGCGGCCACGACCGGCCAGCTCGGCGAGAACCTCGCGGCGCTCGGCCTGATCTGGGACGACGAGGCCGAGAAGACGCTCTCCGAGCCGGCAGAGGATCCGGAGACCTACTGGGCCCGCCGCGCCGCCCTGCCCTGGAGCTGACCCCGGCGCCCGTCGTGGTCCTCTAGGCCAGGTCTCCCAGGAGGGTGGTCAGGGCCGGGCCGAGCGGGGCGTCGAAGGTCATCAGCGCCTCGCCGTCGCCCCGGGTCGGCCCCTGGTTGATGATCGCGACAGGGATCGAGCGGGCGGCGGCGTGCCGGACGAACCGGTAACCGGACATCACGGTCAGCGAGGATCCCAGGACCAGCAGCAGGCCGGCCCGCTCGGTCAGCGCGTAGCACTCCTGCACCCGCGACGGCGGGACGTTCTCGCCGAAGAACACCACGTCCGGTTTGAGCACGCCGCCGCAGCCCTCGCAGTCCACCGTACGGAACGTCTCGATCTCGGCGGTGGTCAGCACGGCGTCGCCGTCGGGGTTGATCAGCGCGGTGCGGGAGTGCCAGCCGGGGTTCTCCGCACGCAGCCGCCGGTCCAGTTCGTGGCGGGCGCCGCGGTGACCACAGCCGAGGCAGCGCACCCGGTGCAGGCTGCCGTGCAGCTCGATCACCCCGTGCGCGCCGGCGGCCTCGTGCAGGCCGTCCACGTTCTGGGTGATGACCCCGGCGACGAGCCCCCGGCGCTGCAGTTCGGCGACCGCGCGGTGACCGGCGTTGGGGGCGGCCTCCACGATGTGCCGCCAGCCCAGATGACTGCGGGCCCAGTAGCGCCGGCGGGCGGAGGCGCTGCTCACGAAGGTGTGATAGGTCATCGGGTCGGCTCTGCGCCTGCGTCCGGTCTCTCCGCGGTAGTCCGGAATGCCGGACTCGGTGGACAGGCCCGCCCCGCTGAGCACCACCACGTCGCCGTCCGCCACGAGATCGGCCAGCATGCTCCACCGCTCGCCGGTCCGCTCGGCGGTCCGCTCGGCGGTCCGCTCGCTGGCCTGCTCGGCGGTCTGCTTGATGGCTCGCGCCATTGGAAGCCGGTTCACCCCTCCATGGTGCACGATGGGCGCCTCAGCCCGGCACGAGCCGCACATCGAAGATCACCTCGACCTCGTCGCGCAGCCTGAGCGCGCCGAAGAACGCGGAGTAGGGGCGGATGCCCCACTCCGACTGCACGACGGTGGCCCGGCCGCGGGCCCGACCGCCGGCGAGCACTCCCTCGACGGCGACCGGCCGGGTCACGCCCGCGATGGTCAGGTCGCCCTCGACGCGGAACGCCCCGGGGCCGCCCCCGACACGCGTCGACCGGAACGTGATCGTGGGATGCCGGTCCGGCTTGAGGACCTTCTCCCGCATGTTCTTCTCGATCTCGACCCGGTCGGAGTCGGTGAGCGGCTTGACCCCGCCCGTGCCCTCCCTGACCCGCATCGAGGCCGTCTCGGCCTCCAGCGAGATCCGGGAGGCCGCCGGGTCGTCCGGTGCCACCACCGCCTCGCCCCGCCACCTGGTGACCTCGATCGTCAGGTCATGCCCGGCCTTCGCGCCCAGACCGGCGCGGCCGGTGAGGACCAGCAACCGCCCCGACCTGGGCCCCAGCACGTACGTGCCCGCCTCGACGTCCATGTCATCGGCATTCCCACGCTCTCGTCCGGCGATGTCGCCGCGGGTGACGGTACTCGTGGCGACCCGGCGGGAGGGATCTGCACAAGGCCGCCGCCTTTACGTTGTAGATTCTGAAATCAACGCGTCCCCTCCGGGGGCCGTACGACCGCGACGGGGCAGTGCGCGCGGTGCAGCACGGCGTGGCTGACCGAGCCGAGCAGCGCGCCGCGCACACCGCCCAGCCCCCGCGACCCGACGACGACGAGGTCGGCGACGAGCGACGCCTCGGCGAGCGCGGGAACCGGGTGCCCGAAGACCGCCGACTCGACGAGCGGGACGTCCGGGTGCTTCTCGCGCCACGGCGCCAGCCGCAGCCGGGCCGAGCGCGACTCCTCGTCGAAGACCTCGTGCATCGTCGCTATGTAGCCGGTGGCGAAGGGGGAGAAGATCGGCGCCTCCCACGCGTACACGGCGTGCACCCGGGCCCGGCGCGCCCGCGCCTCCTCGAAGGCGAACTCCAGCGCGGCCTCCGAGTGAGGCGATCCGTCGAAACCGACGACGACCTCGTGGTACTCGTCGCGGTGCGGCCGGCGTACGACCACGACGGGGACCGGAGCGTGCCCGGTCAGACCCAGGCCGACCGACCCGAGGACCAGGCCGGAGAAGCCCCCCGTCCCCCGGCTGCCGACCACGAGCGCGCCGGCCCCGGCCGACGCGGCGCGCAGCGTCTCGACGACCGTCCCCTCGGCGAGTTCCGTCGTCACCTCCAGGTCCGGGGCGACCTGACGTGCGCGCTCCGCGGCCGCGGCGAGCACCCCTTCGCAGAACTCGCCGTAGGAGTCGGCGAACCCCTCCACGGCGTGGAACGGGTACTGGTGCGCCCACGGCTCGCGTACGTGAACGATGCGCAGCGCGGCCCCCCTGCGCCGCGCGTCGTCCGCCGCCCACTCCAGCGCCGCCGTCGCGGGCTTCGATCCGTCGACGGCGGCGACGACCAGTCCGGTCATGATCCGTTTCCTCCCTGTGCTCAGCGGCTCGCGGTGCTCGGCGGCTCGCGGACGTCGTGCGGCTCGCGGGCGCGGGGACACCGCTCCCGGCGACCATCGCACCGTGTCCGCTGCCCGTCGCACAGCGGTCGAAAGTCACTTCGCCCCGGGACTTCCGCCGCCCGCCGTGCCTCCTGGGCGGCAGGCCCGCCAGACATCGCGAACTCCATGGATCGAGAGGCTTCCGGCGGGCATGCTCTCTGTCAGGAGACGTCTCGGGCGGGAGCGAGCATCGTGCCTGGCGGAATGCCGTGTGATGACAGGACCAACGCAACTCACCGGTCGCGGAGCGGAGCGCGCCTGGACGCGCCCCTGTCCGGCTCGCCGCCCTCACCCGGCCGCATCCTCCGGCGGACGCCCGTGGCAGGCACGCCCCTTTCCGGCGCGCCGTCCGCGCCCGGCCGGATCCGCCGCCGGCCGCCCGCCGTACTGGCCCCGGTGCTGGCCCCGGTGCTGGCCACGCTGGGGTTCCTCGCGGCGGCGTGCGGTACGGGCCCGGGGTCGTCCCCCGCCGCCGAATCGGGCGCCACGTCAGCCGTAACGTCCACAGGCCCGTCGTCCGGCTCGTCCCTCGCGGTGCCCTCGGCGGCCGTGACCGGCACTCCGGCTCCCTCGCCCGCCCTCGCCACCTCCTCCGGCAGCCCCCTGGTGGCAGGCCGTTACCAGCCGCTGTGGCCGTTCGCCGACGAGACGCAGGTGCGCGACTGGCAGCGGAGCTACCGCGCGGGCGGGCACCAGCCCTGGCACCTGGACGCCGGGCAGACCGCTCTCGCCTTCACCCAGGGATACCTGGGGTTCAAGGGGATCGACCAGCTGGTCGACAGCACCGTCGACGGCGCGCACGCCCGCGTCTCCGTCGGCATCCGCGGCGAGGGCGGCGGTCGTCCCGGCATCGCCTCCGTCATCCACCTGGTGAGGTTCGGCACCGGTGGCGACGCTCCCTGGGAGGTGGTGGGCACCGACGACACCACCCTCTCCCTCACCACCCCCCGGTACGGCAGCTCCGTCTCCTCCCCCGTGAAGGTCGGCGGCAGGATCACCGGCGTGGACGAGAGCGTCCGGGTGCAGGCACGCGGTGTCGGTGGCACCGGCCCGCTCGGCGAGCGCTGCTGCGTCTCGGCGGGCGGCGAGAACCGCCCCTGGTCCACCACCCTCGACTTCCGTGCCGCCCCGGGCCGGACTGTGACCATCGTCGCGAGCACCGGCGGTCACATCGCCGACGTCGAACGGTTCGCCGTGACCGGGGTACGCACCGCTCCACGTTAGGCTCCCCGGCCTCGTCGGGCCGCCGGTTCCGGTGCCCACCGTTCGCGGCGGGCACCGGAAGCGGCCGGCGATGAGTCAGGTCACCTCGCGTTGGCCGCGCCGGGCGTGGGCACGTTGGTGGTGACGAAGTCGCGGCAGAGGCTGTCGGTGTCGTTTCCGTCGGGCCAGCGGGCGTTGCTCCGTCCGGCGCCGGCGGCCGCGCCCGCCACCACCGTGATGCAGCCGCCCCCGCCCTGGTCGGCTTCCAGGACGGCGAGCTCGGGGCTGGTGATGG
Organism: Microbispora sp. H10949; assembly: GCF_014161435.1. Taxonomy (NCBI): domain Bacteria; kingdom Bacillati; phylum Actinomycetota; class Actinomycetes; order Streptosporangiales; family Streptosporangiaceae; genus Microbispora; species Microbispora sp. H10949. Next base: position 487,318 of record NZ_JABBWZ010000005.1, read on the forward strand.
TCCCGTTGCCGCTCGAACTGCTCTGCTGGGATCCGTAGACGACGGCGTCGACGACCACCGCGCCGGTGCCGTCCCGCAACGCGATCGAACCGGCGCCGGTGGACAGGGCGCCTCCGAACCACTGGTCGGGCGCCGGCTGCCCCTGGTAGCCGGTCGTCGTGACCAGGGGATTCACCACGGCCGTGCCGATCTCGTGGCCGTTGTCGAGCGGACGGTCGAGGGTGATGCCGCTGCCGAGCGCCTGCACGGACACCCCGCTCGTGTGCGGCTCCTTCGTCCGCGGCGAGAAGCTGATGCCCGTCCCGCGGTCGGACACGTCGACGCCCTGCTCGTGGGCGAGCCGCAGCGGGGCGGCGAGGTCGACGCCCGTGCCGTTCGCGCCGGTGGTGCCGACGGCGGCGACGGTGACCTCCTCCTTGTTCTCGCCCGTGTCCACCGTCAGGGTGTCGCCGACCGTCATGTTGGCGTCGGCCGCGACCTTGATGTTGGTCGCGCCCGCGGGCGCCGCCGCCGACAGGGTCGTCTGCGTGGCCGCCTTGCCGACCGCGGTGACCATGGCCTGCTCGTAGTTCTCGCCCGTGTCGATGCCGATCCGGTCGCCGACCGCGAAACCGGCCGCGTTCGTGACCGGCACGTTGGACGAGCCACGGGGGATCGTGATCCACGGCCCGGTGGAGACGGGGATGAACAGCGTCGTCGCCGCGGTGGCCGCCGTCCCGACCTGCTGGACCGTACGGGTCTCCCGCCCGGAGCCGGTGTCGATGTCGACCTGCTGGCCGGCCGCGAAGCCGGTCGTGCTCCTGACGTTGACGACGGTCGCACCCTTGCTCACCGGGGCCGCCACTCCCGAGCCGGACAGGCCGAGCAGGTAGTAGTCGCCGCTCGCGAGCTTCGTCCCGGCCGGGATCCGCGCCAGGGTGGTGGCGGCCGAGCCGCTCGGGGTGTTGGTCAGGGTCCAGCCGGAGAGGTCGACCTCGGCGCCCGAGGCGTTGTAGAGCTCGACGAACTGGTCGGTCGCGTTGGTGCTGGTACGGAAGCGGACCTCGTTGATCCTGATCGGGAGGGCGCTCCGCACCGCCTGGGTGACCTCCGTGGACTGCCTGTTCCGGCCGGCGGAGTTGACGTACTTGCCCTCGCCGACCAGGAAGCCCGCGCCGGTCTCCGCCGCCGAGGTGACGGTGAAGGTGGCCCGCACGCTCTCACCCGGCTCGACCCGGCCGAACGTCGCGGATGTGTCATCGGTGCCCTTGACCCGGACGGTCCACTTCTTGGGCGCGGCCAGGCTCAGGTTGACGTTCAGCGCGGCCTCCCCCGTGGTGTTCGTGAACGTCTCGGTGACGTCCTGCGACGAGTTCGGGGTGAAGGTCGTGACCCGCGACAGGGCCAGCCGCTGCACGTCGTACCTGGCGGCGACGATGTTGGCCTGCACGGCGTCCGTCGTGGCCTCCGACGGGTAGCCCGTCGTCATCACCCCCTCGTAGAAGGTGCCGGACGAGCCGTTGCCGTTGTCGCCCCCGGTGCCCAGGAGGACGGCGCCCTTCTTGTGCATCGGGTAGTAGCTGGCGTTGGTCAGCGAGCCGGGGCGGATTCCGCTGTAGTAGGTCGTGAGGGGGCCCTCCTGCGCGTTGCCGCCGCGCAGGTCCCACTGGTTCCCGCCGCCGCCGTCGACGACGGCGGTGACGAACCGCCAGGAGTCGATGGTCGGGTCGGCCGGGTTCTGCTTCGCGTTGTATCCGGAGAACAGGCCCGCCTCCATGTCGGCCATGATCCACGGACCGGGTCCGCTGCCGCTCCCCCAGGCGGTGGCGGTGCCGAAGTAGGTGGTCTCCATGGTGCCGGTGCCCACGGCGCGGCCGTTCGTCGAGGAGTTGCCGTAGTCGAAGCAGCAGCCGCTGTCGTAGTGCTTGCCGTCGATGACGTAGTAGATGCCCTCCGGCTCGTCCCCCTTCGCGAGGCCGGTGGCGTTGTTGTTGCGATACCCCATGCCCGGCATGATGTAGGTGCCGTACACCCGGTGGCCGCCGAGCGTGATCGGCGCCATGTCCGCGATCGAGAGGGTGTCGAATCCACCGACGGCGGGGCCCCGGAAGGTGCCGGGGGGCGCCTGGTAGAGGTGGTTGCCCTTGCCGGACTGGTCGTAGATCGTGGTGATCAGGCAGACCGTGTCCTCGCAGAACGAGTCCTGCCTGTCGGCGTCGGCGTATCCGCCCGCGTCGGGGTATGCCCCGCCGACGGGGGCGACCACGCCGATGTCCCTGACCCTGTCGTCCGATGTCCGCCTGACCTGGTAGAGCGGGCCGTCGTAGGAGGCGTACAGCGCCCGGGTGGTGCTGTGGGCGGTCACACAGGGGGTGCCGCCGGCGGCGTAGATGTCACACGGGCCCTGCGGCCTGGCCGGAGGGGGCGCCGCCTGCGCCGTCGGCGCCGTCGCGAACGTGACGCCGGCCAGCGCCGTCACGATCGCCGCACCGGCGGTCAGGATTCTCCGGTGTACGGAACGGATGGGGGGTCTCACCATGTTGGATCGTTCCTCCATACATCCTGCTCGGCTTTGAAGCCGATTGTTAGCGCTAACAAATGTTTGCGCTAACATCATTAGCTGTTCTGGACGGCGGACGAGGAATGGGAGTCGGGCGCTGATCAGCAACCCAGACTATGGCACCGGGCAGAAATCACGTCAAGGTTAAGGGCGTGCTTTTCGGACGGGCCTTTTCCCCTCGTTTTCCCGCCGAAGCGGTGCCCGGCGCCCCGGGTGGGATCAGTGACCTCGGCGGATCCAGTCGTCGAGGTGGGGCTGCTCGGCGCCGATGGTCGTGCTGTCGCCGTGGCCGGTGTGCACGACGGTCTCGGGCGGCAGGGTCAGCAGGCGGTCGCGGATCGAGCCGATGATTACCCCGAAGTCGGAGAACGAACGGCCGGTGGCTCCTGGTCCGCCCTGGAACAGCGTGTCGCCGGTGAAGAGGACACCCAGGTCCGGTGCGTGGAAGCAGCAGGCGCCGGGGGCATGGCCGGGCGTGTGCAGCACTTCGAGGCGGGTCCCGGCCACCTCGATGATCTGCCCGTCGGACAGGGCGCCGTCGGGCTCCCGGTCAGGGTGGGTGAGCCGCCACAGCGGCAGGTCGGCCGGGTGCAGCAGGACGGGCGCCCCGGTGGCGCCGGCCAGGTCGGGCGCGACCCGGACATGGTCGTCGTGCGCGTGGGTGGCCAGGATCGCCAGGACCCGCCGACCGGCGATCACGTCCGTGATCGCCTTGACGTCGTGCGGCGCGTCGAACACCACGCATTCGGCGTCGTCGCCGAGCACCCACACGTTGTTGTCGACGTCGAACGTCTGGCCGTCCAGGCTGAACGTGCCCGATGTGACGGCATGGTCGATACGGGCACTCACGAGAAGATCACCACCGAGTTGCGCATGGCCCCCATTGTGCAGGATCTCGGCGGGCGGAGTCCTGGTGGGCAGGGCCTGGCGGACAGGGGCTCGGCGGGCAGGGGCTCAGTCCGCCCGCGACGGCTTGGGCGGGAGCACCGGCTCCAGCCGGAACAGTCCCGCCGACGAGTCCGCGTCCTGTGCCACGGCCACCCGTCTGCCCGCCACCGCCGCCAGCAGGTCGGTCACGGTGACGATGCCCTTCAGCATGCCGGAGGCCCCGATGACGGGCACCACGTCCACCTCCGACTCCAGCATCGCGGCCGCCACCCCGGGCAGGGGCTCGTCCGGGGACACGTGCGGGCACCTGCGCCCTCCGAGCAGCTGCCGCACCTGGGCGCTCGACTGCTCCGCCGGGCCGCCGGACCAGTGGGCGGCGATGTCCTCCCGGGTGAGCACGCCGATGATGTGGGACCCGGAGTCCACGACGGGCAGATGGTGCATCGACCCGCGGCGCATGAGCTCCCAGGCCATGAGCGGCGACTCGTCCGGCTTCACGGTCACCAGCACGCGGCTCATCACGTCGGCGGCGGTCATGGCTTCCATGGTCATCGTCGTCCACCTCCCGCGGGCGGCGCGCCCGGCTCTCTGCCGGGGCATGCGCGTCTGCCATCTCCATGGAACACCGGAACGCGCTCCGGCGCAGGTGCCGAACGTCCCGAGCCGCGGGGACCTGCGGCCCGGCGGGCACCGGCGCCGCCCAGGCGAGGATGGAGACAGTGAAGGTGGAACGGTCGACGCTCAGATGGGAGGTGGCCATGCTCGCCGGTGAGGTCATGAGCAGCCCGGTGATCACGCTGGGCCGGGGCGACACGGTCCGACGCGCGATCCGGGTGCTGTACGACCACGACATCACCGCCGCTCCCGTGCTCGGAGACCACGGCGAGCTGGTGGGGATGGTCAGCGAGATCGATTTGCTGTGCGGCGCCTTCGCGCCCGGCATGTCCGGGCCGGCCACGGTGGCGGACGTCATGTCGCGGCAGGTCAGCACGGTCGAGGAGACCACCGACACGGCGGTGCTGACCGACCTGATGATCGCGAGGAGGATCAAGAGCGTCCCGGTGCTGCGGGACGAGCGGGTCGTCGGCATGGTCAGCCGCCGGGACCTCATGGCGCTGCTGGCCAGGTCGGACGCCGAGCTTCGCGACGCGGTCCTCGCCGCGCTCCGCGAGCGCTACCCGTCCGAGACCTGGGAGGTGAGCGTGCGGAACGGGGAGATCGACCTGCGCGGCCCGGAGGGCCAGGGCCCGGAGCACGTGGCCGACCTGCTGGAGCGGGCGGTCCCCGGGGTACGGCCGGCCCGCCGCTGACACCGGCGGCCCAGCGGTCAGAGAGCGTGCCGGACGACGGCCACCGGGCAGCGCGCGTGTTCGAGCACGGCGCGGCTGACCGAGCCGAGCATGGCCGCGGTGAGGGCGTTCCTGCCGTGGGAGCCGACGACGAGCAGGGCGGCCCGGGCCGAGGCGTCGACGAGCGCGGAGACCGGATGGGCGCGGACCATGTCGAGTTCGGTCTCGACGTCCGCGTACCTGTCCCGCCAGACGGTCAGCAGGCGCCGCGCCCGGTCCTCCCGGATCCGCCCGATCTCGCCGGTGTCCACGGCGATCCTGGGCCCGGAGGAGATCGGCGGTTCCCAGGCGCAGACGACCCTGAGCCGGTGCCCGCGCAGCCGGGCCTCGTCGAACGCGTACGCGAGCGCGGGCGTCGCCGCGTGCGTGCCGTCGAATCCGGCCACGATCTCCGCGCCGGCGCCGGGAGACGCCGGGCGTACGACGACGACCGGCACGTCCACGTGACCGGCGAGCCGCGCGCCGACCGGCCCGTGGCCGCCCAGCACCAGCTCGGCCGCGCGGCCGGCCTGCTCGCGCAGCACGCGGCCGGGCCGCCCGTCGGCCAGTTCCGTGCTCACCTCCAGGCCGGGCCACCGGTCCCGGGCGACCTTCTCGGCGTGGTCGAGAAGCTGCCGGCCGGACGGGATCATCCGGTCGTAGCAGTCGGGGATCGGATAGCGGGGGGCGTCGTACGGCAGGCGGTCGGCGGCGTGGACCACCCGCAGGGGCAGTCCCTTCCGGTGGGCCTCGTCGGCCGCCCATTCCACGGCCTGGATGGCCACGGTCGTGCCGTCGGTGCCCGCCACGATCGGGCGGTCGGCGAAACTAGTCCTCATCGCAAGCCTCTCCAGGTGGCGGCAGCGGGACGCTCCAGCGCAGGCAGGTGCCCCCGTCCGGGCGTGGCCCGGCCGTGCAGCTCCCTCCCAGGGCCTCGGCCCGTTCCCGCAGGTTGAGCAGGCCGCTGCGGCGGCCCTGTGCCGGGATGCCGATCCCGTCGTCCTCCACGGTCAGCGTCAGCCGGCTTCCCTCCACGCACACGCTCACCGTGGTGCGGGTGGCGCGGGCGTGCCGTACGACGTTCGACAGGCCCTCGCGCACCACCGCCAGCAGATGCTCGCCGATGCCGCCGGGGACGCGGGTGTCGAGCCCGCCGTCCAGCCGCAGGGCAGGCAGGAAGCCGAGTTGCGCCCGCGCGCTCTCGACCAGCGCGACGAGCCGGGCGCGCAGCCCGGGAGCGCCGGCGGGGGTCTGCAGCGCGAAGATCGTGGAGCGGATCTCCCGGATCGTGCCGTCGAGCTCGTCGATCGCGTACCGCAGGCGGGCGGACGCCTCCGGGCGCTCGACCAGCCGAGCGGCGGCCGTCAGGGTCATCGCGATCGCGAACAGCCGCTGGATGACCACGTCGTGCAGGTCCCTGGCGATGCGGTCGCGGTCTTCGAGCAGGCCGAGCCGCTCGGCGTCCTTGCGCGCCTCGGCCAGTTCCAGCGCGACGGCCGCGTGCCCGGCGAACGCGTGCAGCATGCACACCTCCGACCGGCTGAACGGAATGCGGCCGGGCCGCCTGCCGAGCCACAGCACCCCGCGTACGGCCCCCGGAGTCCCCAGCGGGACGGCGCACACCGGTCCCTCGTCCTCGTCTGCGGCGTCGGCGGCCATGCGGGGTTCCGCCAGGGTGAAGGCCTGCCCGGCGAGCGTGCCGTCGACGGGGATCGGGCGCGCCCCCGCGCAGGGCTCGGGGAGGGCGCCGTCGGCGATCGCGACCCGGAGGGTGCGCCCGCCGGGGTTCGGCAGCAGGATCGCCATGGTGTCGGCGCCGGCCATCCGCCGGGCGCGGCGGGCGATCAGCGTGAGCACGCGGGGCGTCTCGGCGCCGGACAGCAGGCTGGTCGTGATCTCGCCCGACGCCTGCAGCCAGATCTCCCTGCGGCGGGTCTCCTCGTAGAGGCGGGCGTTCTCGATGGCCACTCCGGCGGCTCCCGCGAGGGCGACGACGATCGCCTCGTCGTCCTCGTCGAACTCCCCTCCCCCGCGTTTCTCGGTGAGGTAGAGGTTGCCGAACACCTCGCCCCGCACCCGTACGGGAACGCCGAGGAAGCCGCGCATGGGGGGATGGCCGGGCGGGAGGCCGTACGACTCGGGGTGCCGGGAGATGTCGGGCAGCCGCAGCGTCCGGGGCTCCTTGATCAGCAGGCCGAGGAGGCCCAGCCCGTGGGGCCAGTGCCCGATGCGGGCGATCTCCTCCTCGCTCATCCCGACGGGCACGAACCGGGCCAGGGTGTTGTCCTCCCCGATCAGGCCGAGCGCGCCGTACCTGGCGTCGACCAGGGTGGTGGCGGTCTCGACGATGCGCCGCAGGACGGTTTCGAGATCGAGGTCGCCGCCCACCGAGACGACCGCCTCCAGCAGTGCCTGCACCCGGTCACGCGTCACCAGGACCGCCTGCAGCCGCGCGTGCAGCTCGGTCAGTAGCTCGTCCAGGCGCGTGCGCGGAATCACCGCGCTCACCCTCGTCCTCGCCGCGGCATGTGGGCCACATCTGAAAGTGTCGCAAATAAGGACAGTCCGGACACCGGCTCTTTGCCAGGTCACGACGGGCTTCTTACCAGTGCGAGCCCTCGGCGGGCCCGACCGCCCGGAGATACTCGAACTGGGGGGTGGACCATGCCGGCTGAACAGCGTGACGGGGTCATCCAGGTCGCCTGGCACGGAGCCGGCCGTTTCGACGTCCACGTCCGCCGGCACGCCGTGCGGTCCGACCAGCCAAGGGACGTCGGCGGGAGCGACACCGGCCCCACGCCGGCCGAGCTGTTCGTGGGCGGGCTGGCCGCGGGCGTCGCGCACTGCGCCGAACGCTTCCTGCGCCAGCGGCAGCTCGCCGCCGGGGTCGGCGTCACCGCGCGGTACGGCCTGGGCGTCTGTCCCGGGCGGATCGACCGCGTCGAGCTGTCGGTGGACGCCCCCGGCCTCCCGGAGGGCCTGCGCGCCTCTCTCCTGTCGGTCCTGGAGCACTGCGCGCTCTGCACCACGCTGCGGGTGCCGCCGCGGATCACCTTCGACGTGCGCGAGGCCGTTCCCGGGTCAGCCGTTCCCGCAGCTCACGAGCCGTACGGTGAACCGCGGGCAGGACGGGCGGGGTCATCGGCGCCCCCGGTGTGAAGTCACCGCTCGATGCCGACGACGACCAGCTCGCCCGGCAGGCGGCCGAGGGCCCGGCCGAGGCCGACGGCGTCCATGGCGGCCCCCCTCGCCGCTGCCTGTGATGCCCCTCGCACTCACCGTACGCCTGCCATACCGGCGGATGAAACGTTCACCCGCGTACCGGCGCTACCGCGCGTACGGAGCCCGAGGCCATGACATTCCCCGCCGGCCGTGATCACAATCCGGAGGAACGTTCGTCGAATCGGCCGCGGGGACACCCCCTGGCCGGCGAAAGGAGAGGGAATGGCACGGCGGTATCGTGAAACCGGTTTCACCCGGCGGGGCGCCTGGATCGCCGCGGCGACGCTGGCCGCGGCCGCGGTGGTCGCCGCCCCCGCCCCGGCGAGCGCGGCCTCGGCGTCCTGCTCGGTCAGCTTCCCGACCGTCCACAGCTTTCCCTCGGGTTTCGTGGCGGACGGCAGAGTGGTGAACACCGGGACGACCACCCTGAACGGCTGGCGGATCTCCTGGACCTTCACCGGCGACGAGAAGCTCTTCTCCCTGCTGACCACGAGGTGGACCCAGACCGGGCGGAGCGTCACCGCGACGAACGTGTCCTGGAACGGCACCATCGCGCCCGGGGGGAGTTTCGCCGTCACCGCCAACGGCTCCTCGACCGGCGGCACGTTCGGGATGACCGGTCTGACCTGTACGCCGCTGTGACACCCGGGGTCCCGCGCCCCGGCCGTCAGGACCGCGCGACGGCGGCCCGGTAGTCGGCGGCGATGCGGGCCGCGACGGTCAGCAGCGGTTCGACCAGGCGGGGCAGCTCACGCACCCGCCGTGAGGACACCACGATGCCGACGGCCGCAACGGGCCGGTAGGCCTGCCCGTCGGCGGGCGGGCCTCCGGCCAGCACCGGCGCGGCGGCCGAGCACGAGCCGAGCGTCATCTCCTCGTGGGTCGTGGCGTACCCCTGGGCGCGCACCTGGGCGAGCTCGCGGGCCAGCCGTCCCGGCTCGGTGATCGTGTGCGGCGTCGGCCGCTCCAGCGGCCGGGACAGATAGGACGTGACGAACCATCCCGGCTCGTAGGCCAGCAGGGCCTTGCCGACGCCGGTCGGGTGCATCGGCAGGCGGGAACCGGTCCGCGACAGGATCGGCACGGCCCGCTTGCCGTACACCTTGTCGACGTAGAGGACCTCCAGCCCGTCCCGCACGGCCAGGTGGACGTTCTCACCGGTGCCGCCGAACAGCTCCTGCAGCCAGGGATGGGCCACCTCCTGCAGCGGGTCGGGGGCGAGCTGCCCCAGCTCCCACAGGCGGCGGCCGATCTGGAAACGCCCGTCGGCGCCGCGGCGCAGGGCCCGCCACTCCTCCAGCTCCCCCGCCAGCCGGTGGACGGTGCTGAGCGCCAGGCCGGTGCGGTCGGCGATCTCCGTCAGCGTGAGCCGTGCGTGCCGGGCGTCGAAGGCGCCGAGGATCGCCAGCGCCCGGGACGTCACGGAACGCCCGGGGTCACGTGCGCCGCCGGCCATGTGACCCCCTCTTCCACTGAGCGGACTTCCACTGGGCGGAAGCAAAGCCTACGTGACACGGCGGGCGCCGCCGATGCTTGGGCCATGCGAACTCAGGTCGGGATCATCGGGGCGGGGCCGGCCGGCCTGCTGCTCTCCCATCTGCTCCATCTGCGGGGGATCGAATCGGTCGTGCTGGAACGCCGGAGCAGGGAGTACGTCGAACGGCGGGTGCGGGCCGGGGTGCTCGAACAGGGCACGGTGGACACGCTCGTCGAGGCGGGGGTGGGCGAGCGGCTGAAGCGGGAGGGTCTCCCCCACCACGGCATCGAGCTGCGGTACGGCGGAGCGGGCCACCGGATCGCCTTCGAGCGGCTGGTGCCCGGCCGGTGCATCACCGTGTACGGCCAGCAGGAGGTCGTCAAGGACCTCGTCGCGGCGCGGCTCGCGGCCGGGGGCGACGTCCGCTTCGAGGTGGACGACGTGCGGGTGCACGACGCGGCGACCGACCGGCCGTACCTGACCTTCACCGGCTCCGACGGCGCGGCACACCGGCTGGACTGCGACGTGATCGCGGGCTGCGACGGCTTCCACGGCGTGTCCCGGGACTCGATCCCGGACGGCGTGCTGACCGAGTATCGGCGGGACTACCCCTTCGCGTGGCTCGGGATCCTCGCCCGGGTGAAGCCGTCGTCGGAGGAGCTGATCTACGCGCGGACCGAGCGCGGCTTCGCCCTGCACAGCATGCGCTCCCCGGAGATCAGCCGCTTCTACCTCCAGGTGGCCCCGGACGAGAACGTCGCCGCGTGGCCCGACGAGCGGATCTGGGCCGAGCTGCGGACCCGGCTGGAGACCGTGCCCGGCTTCGCCCTGGCGACCGGCGAGATCGTCGAGAAGAGCGTCACGCCGATGCGGAGCTTCGTGGCCGAGCCCATGCAGTACGGCAGGCTGTTCCTGGCCGGGGACGCGGCCCACATCGTGCCGCCGACCGGCGCGAAGGGGCTCAACCTGGCGGTGGCCGACGTGCGGGTGCTGACCGAGGCGCTGGCCCGGTTCTTCGCCGGCGGCTCCACCGAGGCGCTGGACGGCTACTCGCGGGCCTGCCTGCCCCGGGTGTGGCGGGCGCAGCACTTCTCGTGGTGGATGACGACGCTGCTGCACACCTTCGACTCCGACGACGCCTACGCCCGGCAACTGCAGGGCTCCCATCTCGACTACGTCACCTCCTCGGACGCGGCGGGTACGACGCTCGCGGAGAACTACGTGGGCCTGCCGTACGAGGAGAGCCTGTGAACAGCCCTATGGACAAGGTGGTGGCGAGCGCCACGGAGGCGGTGGCCGACGTCGGCGAGGGCGCGTCGCTGGCCGTGGGCGGCTTCGGGCTGTCCGGTGTGCCGTCGGTGCTGATCCGCGCGCTGCTTGAGCGCGGCGTCGGCGGGTTGCACGTGGTGTCGAACAACTGCGGCACCAACGGCCGGGGCCTCGGCGAGCTGCTGGCCGCCGGCCGGATCGCCCGGGTCACCGGCTCGTACGTCGGGGAGAACAAGGAGTTCGCCCGGCAGTACCTGGCGGGCGAGGTCGAGGTGGAGCTGATCCCGCAGGGCACGCTGGCCGAGCGGCTGCGGGCGGGCGGCTGCGGCATCCCGGCCTTCTACACCCCTGCGGGGGTGGGGACGATGGTCGCCGACGGCGGGCTGCCCTGGCGTCACCACCCCGACGGCAGCGTGGCCGTGGCGTCGCCGCCGAAGGAGGTGCGCGAGTTCGACGGCGTGCCGTACGTGCTGGAACGCGGCATCGTGACCGACTTCGCGCTGGTCAGGGCGGCGAAGGGGGACGCGTACGGCAACCTCGTCTTCGCGAAGGCGGCGCGCAACTTCAACCCGCTCGCGGCGATGGCCGGGCGGGTGACGATCGCGGAGGTCGAGGAGCTGTGCGACCTCGACCCCGACGAGGTGCACCTGCCGGGGGTGTTCGTGCGGCGGGTGGTGCCGCTCACCCCTGAGCAGGCCGCCGGCAAGGGCGTCGAGAAGCGCACCGTGACACCTGCGGTGAAGGAGGCTTAGGTGGCCTGGAGCCGTGACGAGATGGCCGCAAGGGCGGCCCGTGAGCTGCCCGACGGCGGCTACGTCAACCTGGGGATCGGGCTGCCGACGCTGATCCCCGGTCATCTGGACGGCCGGCGCGTGGTGATCCACTCGGAGAACGGCGTGCTCGGCGTCGGCCCCTATCCCACCGAGGACGAGGTCGACCCCGATCTGATCAACGCGGGCAAGGAGACGATCACCGTGCTGCCCGGGGCCGCGTTCTTCGACTCGTCGCTGTCGTTCGGCATGATCCGCGGCGGGCACATCGACGTCGCCGTGCTCGGCGCGATGCAGGTGTCGGCTCGCGGCGATCTCGCCAACTGGGCCGTCCCCGGCAAGATGATCAAGGGGATGGGGGGTGCGATGGACCTGGTGCACGGCGCGAGGCGGCTGGTCGTGCTGATGGAGCACACCGCGAAGGACGGCACGCCGAAGATCGTGCCGGAGTGCACGCTGCCGCTGACCGGCCGGGCGTGCGTCCACAGGATCATCACCGACCTCGCCGTGGTCGACGTGACCCCGGAGGGCCTGCGGCTGGTGGAGACCGCGCCCGGTGTCACCTCCGGCGAGGTGCGGGCGAAGACGGGAGCCGAGATCGCATGAAGGACGTGTTCATCGCCGACGCCGTGCGGACCCCGATCGGGAGGTACGGCGGCGCGCTCGCCGGGATCCGCCCCGACGACCTGGCGGCCGGGGTGATCGGGGCGTTGCTGGACCGGGCCCCCGGCCTCGACCCGGAGCGGATCGACGACGTGGTCCTCGGCGCCGCGAACGGCGCCGGAGAGGACAACCGCAACGTGGGCCGGATGGCCGCCCTGCTGGCCGGGCTGCCGGTCACGGTGCCCGGCTCGACCGTCAACCGCCTGTGCGCCTCCGGCCTGGAGGCGGTGATCCAGGCCGCCAGGGCCGTGGCCTGCGGTGACGCCTCCGTGGTGGTGGCGGGCGGGGTCGAGTCGATGAGCCGCGCCCCCTGGGTGCTGCCCAAGCCCGAGCGCGGCTTCCCCCGGGGCCACGAGCAGCTCTACTCCACGACCCTCGGCTGGCGGATGGTCAACCCGGAGATGCCGGAGCGGTGGACGGTCTCCCTCGGCGAGGCGACCGAGACGCTCGCCCGCAGGCGCGGCGTGAGCCGCGAGGAGCAGGACGCCTTCGCCGAGCGCAGCCACCGCCGGGCCGCCGCCGCCTGGCGGGACGGCCTGTTCGACGCGGAGATCGTCCCGCGGGAGGGGCTGTCCCGCGACGAGACGATCAGGGACGACACGTCCGCCGAGGCGCTGGCCCGGCTGAAGCCCGCCTTCGCCGCCGACGGCACGATCACGGCGGGCAACTCCTCGCCGCTCAACGACGGCGCCGCCGCGCTGCTGGTCACCGACGCCGACGGCCTCGCCGCGCACGGCCTGCGCCCGCTCGCCCGGGTGGTGTCCACCGGGGTCGCGGGCGTGGACCCGGCCGACTTCGGCATCGGGCCCGTCCCCGCGGTCGCCCGGGCACTGGGCCGGGCCGGGCTCGGCCTCGCCGACCTGGCGTCCGTCGAGCTCAACGAGGCGTTCGCCGCGCAGGTGCTCGCCTGCCTCGGCGAGTGGAAGGAGCTCGACCCCGAGGTGGTCAACCCGCAGGGCGGTGCGATCGCGATCGGGCACCCGCTCGGCTGCTCCGGCGCGCGCCTCGCGGGCACTCTCGCCCACCGCCTCTCCCGCACCGGCGGGTACGGCGTGGCGACCCTGTGCGTCGGCGTCGGCCAAGGACTGGCCCTGACCCTCGAAGGACTCCGATGACCCAGCCGCCCTACCTGTATCCCGGCTACGCGAGCACGGTCCTGCGCGCGCCGTCCCGGACGCCGCTGCCGATGAAGGAGGACCCGGAGGCGGCCGAGCTGACCGGCCCGGTCTTCGGCCACGGGGACGTCGGCCCGCTCGACGCCGACCTGACCGCCGGGCACGCGGGCGAACCGATCGGCGAGCGGATCATCGTCACCGGCCGGATCCTCGACTCCTCCGGCCGGCCGGTGCCCCGGACGCTGGTGGAGATCTGGCAGGCGAACGCGGCCGGCCGGTACGCCCACCCGGTCGACCGGCACCCGGCGCCGCTCGACCCCAACTTCACCGGGGCGGGCCGGTGCCTGACCGACGACGAGGGCCGCTACCGGTTCGTCACGATCAAGCCGGGGGCCTATCCCTGGCGCAACCACCCGAACGCCTGGCGGCCGGCCCACATCCACTTCTCGGTCTTCGGCACCGCGTTCACCCAGCGCCTGGTGACGCAGATGTACTTCCCGGGCGACCCGTTGTTCGCGTTCGACCCGATCTTCCAGTCCGTCCCGGACCCGGCCGCCCGCGAGCGGCTCGTCTCCGCCTTCGACCTCGACGTCACCGAGCCGGAGTGGGCGCTCGGCTACCGCTGGGACGTCGTGCTGGGCCACACCCCGATCGAGGCAGCACAGGAGGACGCGTGACCACTCCCTCGCAGACCGTAGGGCCCTTCTTCGGGTTCGCCCTGCCGTACGAGGGCGGCTGGGAACTCGTGCCCAAGGGGCATCCGGGCGCGGTCACGATCACCGGCCGGGTGCTGGACGGCGCGGGCGAGCCGGTGCCCGACGCGCTGCTGGAGCTGTGGACCGGCGAGCCCGAGGGGGTCGGGCAGCGGGGGCCCGCCGGCACGGGGTCCGGCAGCGCAGCCGCCGCAGGCAGCGCAGGATTCGGCAGAGGCGGGTTCGGCAGAGGCGGGTTCGGCCGGTGCGCCACCGAGCCCGACGGCTCCTACCGGTTCCGGACCGCGCCGCCCGTCCGGCCGTACCTCCCCCTGCTGGTCTTCGCCCGGGGGCTGCTGAAGCCGGTGCGGACCCGCGTCTACCTCGCCGACGTGCCCGACCCCCTGCTCGGCTCGCTGGACCCGGACCGCCGCGCGACGTTGCTCGCCCGCGCGGACGGGAAGGACGCCTACCGGTTCGACGTACGGCTGCAGGGTGAGCGGGAGACGGTCTTCCTTGATTTCTGACGCACGCTCAGATGCAGGTTCCGATTCAGGGCCCGATGCGGAGTCCGATGCAGGGTCCGGCGCGGAGTCCGGCGCGGGCCCTGACCACGGCCTGCTGACGCCCGTCTGGGCGGGCACGGACGTGGCGGCGGTCACGGGCGACGGCGCCTGGTTGCGGGCGATGCTGGAGGCGGAGGTCTGCCTCGCGCGGGCGCAGGCCCGCCTCGGCGTCGTCCCCGAGCGGGCCGCCGCCGCGATCGCCGAGGCGGCCCGCCCGGAGCGGTTCGACGTGGCCGGTCTCGCCCGGCGGGCCAGGGACGCCGGCAACCCCGTCGTGCCGCTGGTCGAGGACCTGCGCGCCGCCGCCGGGGACGCGAAGAGATGGGTCCATCACGGCGCGACCAGCCAGGACGTGCTCGACACGGCGGCGATGCTGGTGTCGGCGCGGGCCCGCGCGGTGATCCTGCCGCACCTGGACCGGGTGCTCGCCGCGCTCGCCCGGCTGGCCGCCGAGCACCGCGGCACCCCGATGGCCGGACGCACGCTCATGCAGCGGGCGGTGCCCACCACGTTCGGGCTGAAGGCGGCCGGATGGCTGCTCGGCTGCCGGGACGCCCGCGACCGCCTCGCGGCGGTGCGGCTGCCGGTCCAGCTCGGCGGCGCGGCCGGGACGATGGCCGGGTACGGCGAGCGGGCCCTGGAGCTCCTGCCGCTCTTCGCCGCCGAGACCGGGCTGACCGAGCCGGTGCTGCCCTGGCACACCTCCCGCACCCCGGTCACGGACCTCGCCGCCGCGCTCGCCGCCGTCACGGGCGCGCTCGGCAAGCTCGCCGTCGACGTGATCCTGCTGGCGCAGAGCGAGGTGGGCGAGGTCGCCGAGCCCGCCGCGCCCGGCCGGGGCGGCTCGTCGGCGATGGCGCACAAGCGCAACCCGGTGCTCGCCACGATGATCCGGTCGGCGGCGCTGCAGGCGCCCGCCCTGACGCAGATCCTGCTGGCGTCACGGGTGGCCGAGCACGAGCGGCCCGCCGGAGGCTGGCACGCCGAATGGCAGCCGCTGCGCGAGTGCCTGCGCCTGGCCGGCGGCGCGGCGGAGACGGCCGCGGAGCTGACCGGGGGCCTGGAGGTGTTCCCCGGCCGGATGCGGCAGAATCTCGATGAGCTGCTCGCCGTGCTGCGCGAGCACGGGGAGGACACCGGGGCCGGGCCGGCGCCCGCCCTGGTGGACCGCGCCCTGGAGTTCCATGCCCGGGAGTCCCGTTCCCAGGAGCACCACGCGAGAGAAGACGGATGATCCCGCACCACCGATTCGACGGCCCGCCGGACGCTCCGGTCGTCGTGCTCGGCCCGTCGCTGGGCACGACGCTCGACCTGTGGGAGCCCCAGCTCGCCGCGCTCACCCGCACCTGGCGGGTCCTCCGTTACGATCTGCCCGGCCACGGCGGCTCGCCCGCCGCGTCCGGCTTCACCGTCGACGACCTCGCGACTGGGGTGCTGGCGCTGCTCGACGGCCACGGTCCCGGCCGCTTCTCGTACGCCGGGGTGTCGCTGGGCGGGGCCGTCGGGACCACCCTCGCGCTGCGCGCGCCGGACCGGGTCGCGAGCCTGGTGCTGTGCTGCACCTCCGCCCGGTTCGGCACTCCGGAGAGCTGGCGCGAACGCGCCGCGCTGGTGCGGGCGGAGGGCACCGGGCCCCTGGTGGAGACGACCCGGTCGCGGTGGTTCACGGCGGGCTTCCCCGGCGCCGGGCGCTACCTCGACATGCTGCGCGGCGCCGATCCCGAGGGGTACGCCGGCTGCTGCGACGCCCTGGCAGGCTTCGACGTCCGCGACCGGCTCGGGGAGGTCCGCGCGCCCACGCTGGTGGTCGCCGGGGCCGAGGACCCCGCGACCCCGCCCGCGCACGCCGAGGTCCTGGCCGGGGGCATCCCGGACGCCACGCTGCTGGTGGTGCCGGATGCGGCCCACCTGGCCAGCGCCGAACGGCCGGACGTCGTCACCGAGGCGATCGTCCGGCACCTGACCACCACCTCCCGGAGGACGGCATGAGCGACGACGACGGCATGCGGGTGCGGCGGGAGGTGCTGGGCGACGCGCACGTGGACCGGGCGCAGGCGGCGACCACCGAGTTCACCGCCGACTTCCAGGACCTCATCACCCGGTACGCCTGGGGCGAGATCTGGACCCGGCCGGGACTGGACCGCAGGACCCGCAGTTGCGTCACGCTCACCGCCCTCGTGGCTCGGGGACAGCTCGACGAACTGGCCATGCACGTGCGGGCCGCGCGGCGCAACGGGCTCACCACCGACGAGATCAAGGAGGTCCTGCTGCAGACCGCGATCTACTGCGGGGTGCCCGCCGCCAACGCCGCCTTCGCCGTCGCCCAGCGCGTGCTGGCGGAGGGCCCGGGAGAGGACGCCGCATGACGTTCCTCGTGACGGGCGAGAGCCTCGTCGACCTGATCGGCGCGCCGGGGTCGTGGACCTTCACCGCCGTGCCCGGAGGCAGCCCGCTCAACGTGGCGGTGGCGCTGGCCGCGCTGGGCCGGCCGGTGCGGTTCGCCGGGGAGACCGGCGACGACTTCTTCGGCGGCCTGCTCCGCGACCACCTGACCCGCCACGGGATCGGCACCGGCGACCTCGCCCCGGCGGCGTCCACCGGCCTGGCCTTCGCCCGGGTGGGCGCGGACGGCTCGGCGTCGTACGACTTCCGCTTCGAGTGGCGGCTCTCCGCCCCGGTCGCGCTCGACGGGGTGACCTGCCTGCACACCGGATCCCTGGCCACCCTCGTGGCCCCGGGCGGCGACCACGTCAGGGCCCTGATGCGGGCCGCGAAGGCGGCGGGCGTCACGGTCTCCTACGACCCGAACATCCGGCCCTCGCTGGCCGGCGACCATTCCGCCGCCGTGGCCCTGGTCGAGGAGTGCGTACGGCTGTCGCGCCTGGTCAAGGTGAGCGCCGAGGACCTGGACTGGCTCTACCCCGGCGAGCCCGGGCTCGACGTGGCGCGGCGCTGGGCCGGGCTCGGCCCGGAGCTGGTGGTGGTCACCCGGGGCGGCGACGGCGCGACAGCGGTGCTGCGTGACTGGCTCTCAGATGACGGGATTTCGGGTGACGGGGTTCCGGGCGACGGAGTGATCACCTGCCCGGCCCCGGCCGTCGAGGTCGTGGACACGGTCGGCGCCGGCGACACCTTCACCGCCGCCTACCTCGACGCGCTGCACGACGACGCCCTGCCCGACGACGCCCTGCACGGCGGGCCCCTGCCCGACGACGCCCTGCACGGCGGGCCCCTGCCCGACGGCGCCCTCACTCCCGCGCGGGTGGCCGAGGCGCTGCGGCGCGGCTGCGCCGCAGCCGCGATCGTGTGCACCCGCGCCGGCGCGGTCCCCCCCACCCGGGCGGAGGTGAATTCGTTCTCCCTGGGTACGGGTCTGTCCCGAGCCGAGGAGGGACATACATGATCGAGATCATCGCCGTCGGCACCCCCTCCCTGGGCGACCGCAGCTACCTCGTCACCGACGGGGAGGTCGCCTTCGTCGTGGACCCGCAGCGGGACGTCGACCGGATGCTCCGCCTCGCCGAGCGGCGCGGCGTCGACATCCGCGGCGTCTTCGAGACCCACGTGCACAACGACTACGTCACCGGCGGGCCCGCCCTGGCCGCGGCCACCGGCGCGGACTACCACGTCAACGCGGCCGACCCGGTGGCGTTCCGCCACTGCCCGATCCAGGACGGCGACGTGATAGAGGCCGGGGACGTGTGCCTGCGCGTGCTGGCGACCCCCGGCCACACGTTCACCCACCTGTCGTACGCGCTGGAGGTCCCGGGCCGGACGCCCGCGGTCTTCACGGGAGGCTCGCTGCTCTACGGCTCGACCGGGCGGCCCGACCTGCTCGGCCCCGAGTACACGGACACGCTGGTGCGCGCCCAGTACGCGTCGGCGCACCGCCTGGCCCGCGAACTGCCCCCGGAGACGGAGGTCTACCCCACGCACGGCTTCGGGAGCTTCTGCTCGTCCGCCCAGTCGGAGGAGGTCACCGAGTCGACGATCGGCCGGGAGTCGAAGACCAACCCGGCCCTGACGCGGGGCGAGGAGGAGTACGCGGAGGCGCTGCTCGCCGGGCTGGACGCCTACCCGGCGTACTACGCGCACATGGCGGCGCTCAACCTGGCCGGGCCGGACGCGCCCGACCTGTCCCCGCCGCACCGGGCCGGCGCCGCCGAGCTGCGCCGCCGCCTGCGGGACGGCGAGTGGGTGGTCGACCTGCGGTCCCGCACGGCGTTCGCGGCGGGCCACCTGCCGGGGACGCTCAACTTCGGGCTCGACGGCGGCTTCGCCGTCCACCTGGGCTGGCTCATCCCCTGGGGCACCCCGGTGACGCTGCTCGGCGCGACGCCGGAGGACGTGGCGGAGGCACAGCGCGAACTGGCGCGGATCGGCGTCGACCGCCCGGCCGCGGCCGCCACCGGAGGCCCGGCCGACTGGGCCGGTGACGGCGAGAAGCCCGCGTCCCTGCCGCTCGCGACCTTCGCCGACCTGTCCGCCGTACGCCGCCCGGTCGTGGTCCTGGACGTGCGCCGCCACGCGGAGTGGCGCGAGTCGCACCTGCCCGGCGCGGTCAACATCCCGCTGCACGAGCTGCCCGCGCGGCTGGACGAGGTGCCGCCCGGCGAGGTGTGGACGCACTGCGCGACCGGCTACCGGGCGGCCGTCGCCGCCTCCCTGCTCGCCGCCGCCGGGCGCGACGTCGTCGCCGTCGACGACACCTACCCTCCCGGCACGGGGTGATCCGCACCGGATGATCTGGGCCGCGTGATCCGGGCCAGGTGATTCGTACTGCCGGAGAGCGGACGTTCCACCCTGCGCATCCCGGCCGCCGGGGACCATAATGGCCGCCATGGCGGGAATATGGGCACTGGGGTTCACCGCCCTCCTGCTGCTCGCGCCGGCGTCGGCGGTACACAGCGGTTCCGAATGGGCCATCCTGGCCGTCGCGGGGGTGTCGTTCGCGGGCGCGGTGCTCACCTCCCGCCGTCCACCGCCGTCCGCGCGGTTCCTGCCGGCGGTGCTGGCCGGGCTGCTCGCGGCGGCGGCCGTCACGGCGAACGCCGCGTACGAGGCGACGGAGTGGCGGACGCTGTTCTCCCTGCTCGCGGTGGCCGTGGGAGTCGTCGCCCCCCTCCGCGTGGCACCCTGGCTCGTCGCCGCCACGGCCCTGCTGTCCGCCACCGTGGTGCTGGCCCGGGGCGGCTCCTTCGACGCCGCCCTCTGGGGCACCGCGCTGACCACCACGCTCGCGGGGATCACGGCGTACGGCTTCCGCCGGATGGGCCAGATCATCGAGGAGCTCGCCCGCACCCGCGAGCAGCTGGCCGCCGCCGCCGTCTCGGCCGAGCGGCTGCGTTTCTCCCGCGACCTGCACGACCTGCTCGGGCATACGCTCTCGATGGTGGTCGTGAAGGCCGAGGCCGTGCGCCGGCTGGCCCCGCGCGACGTCGCGGCCGCCGTGCGGCACGCCGAGGACATCGAGGCGATCGGGCGGCAGGCGCTGACCGAGGTGCGCGAGGCGGTCACGGGCTACCGGGACGCGAGCCTCGCGTACGAGCTGGACACCGCCCGGGCGGCGCTCGCCGCGGCCGGCATCGACTGCGAGGTGCGGGAGTCGGGGCCCGCGCTGCCCCGGGAGGCCGACGTGTTGCTGAGCTGGGTCGTCCGGGAGGGGGTCACGAACGTCGTGCGGCACTCCGGGGCGCGGCGTTGCGTCATCACGCTCCGCCGCGACCGCGACCCCGTGCTGGTCGAGGTCAGCGACGACGGCACCGGCGGCGCCGACGGCACAGGCGCGGAGGTCGCGGAGGAGAACGGCAGCGGCCTGCGCGGGCTGCGCGAGCGCCTGGCCGCCGCGGGCGGGCGGCTGCGGGCCACCCGGCTGCCCCGGGGGTTCGTCCTCGCCGCCGAGATCCCGCGCCTCGGCGGGGACGAGGGCCCGTGACGCAACCCGTGATCCCGCCCATGGCCCCGCCCGTGACGCGCGTGCTGATCGCGGAGGACCAGGCGATGATGCGCGACGCGCTCGCCGTCCTGCTCGACCTGGAGGACGACTTCGAGGTGGTCGCGCAGGTCGCGAGCGGGGACGAGATCCTGCCCGCGGCGCTGCGGACGGAGCCCGGCGTGGCCCTGCTCGACATCGAGATGCCGGGCGGCGGCGGGCTCGACGCGACCGCCGGGCTGCGGGCGGCGCTGCCCTCGTGCGCCGTGGTCATCGTGACCACGTTCGGCCGGCCCGGCTACCTGCGCCGCGCTCTGGACGCGGGCGCCCGCGGGTTCGTGGTGAAGGACCGGCCCGTCGGCGAGCTGGCCCAGGCGATCAGGCGGGTGCTGGCGGGCGAGGTCGTGGTCGACCCCGCCCTCGCCGCCGCCGCCCTCAGCGCGGGGCCGAGCCCGCTGACGCCGCGCGAGCGGGAGGTGCTCGTCGCGGCGGCCGACGGCTCGACGGCCGCGGACATCTCCCGCCGCCTCCATCTGTCGGAGAGCACCGTACGCAACCACCTGTCGTCGTGCATCGCCAAGACCGGCACCCGCAACCGCATGGAGGCCGTCCGGGCCGCCCGCCACAGCGGCTGGCTCTGACCGGTCCGATCCGGGCCGGGAAGCCGGTTGCCGGGGGGTGTGCCGCGGCGTAGCGTTGACGTCCGCCGCACGTGAAAGACGCACCTGACGCGACGTACCTGGCACGTGGAGGTTGGCATGAGCACTCCCGGCACGACGTCCGGCACAACCGTCGTCGACCTGTTCGACCCGCAGCTGGCGAGCGACCCGTTCGGGGGTTACTCGCGGCTGCGGGAGCAGGCCCCGATGATGCGCGGTTCCTTCCCCGGCCTGAGCTCCCCGATCTGGATCGTCATGCGGTACGAGGACGTGAAGACGGTGCTGAGCGACCGCCGGTTCGTCAACAACCCGGCCAACGTGCCGGGCTCGGACGTGCAGAACATCCGCGAGAACCTCATCGAGGCCCGCGGCATCCCCCGCGAGTACGCGCCGTACCTGCTCGACTCCGTCCTCGACGCCGATGGCGACGACCACCTGAGACTGCGCAGGCTGGTCTCCCGCGCCTTCACCGCGCGCCGCGTGGCGGAGCTGCGCCCCCGGGTGGAGGCGATCACCGAGGACCTGCTCGACCGGCTGCCCGGGCACGCCGAGGACGGTGTCGTCGACCTGATCGAGCACTTCGCCTATCCTCTGCCGATCACCGTCATCTGCGAGCTGGTCGGCATCCCGGAGGAGGACCGCCCGCAGTGGCGGGAGTGGGGCAAGGGCCTCTTCTCATTCGAACCGGGAGCGGTGAGCGAGCCGCTGCGGGCCATGGTCGACTACATCCACGAACTCGTCGGCCGCCGTCGCGCGGAGCCCACCGGCGACCTGCTCACCGGCCTGATCCGGGCCCACGACGAGGACGGCGACCGGCTGTCGGACACCGAACTGGTCACGATGATCCTCACGCTCGTCCTCGCCGGGCACGAGACCACCGCCCATCTGATCGGCAACGGGACCGCCGCCCTGCTGACCCACCCCGGCCAGCCCGCCGCGCTGCGGGCCGACCCCGGGCTGCTGCCGCGCGCCGTGCACGAGCTCATGCGCTGGTGCGGGCCCGTGCAGGGCACCCGGATCAGGTACGCCGCCGAGGACGTGCCGATCGGCGACCTGACCGTGCGGCGGGGCGAGCCGGTGATGGCCGTCCTGGTGTCGGCCAACTACGACCCCCGCCGCTTCGACGACCCCGACCGGCTCGACGTCACGCGGGAGTCCGACGGCCACAAGGAGGTCCACGTCGGCTTCGGCCACGGCCTGCACTACTGCCTGGGCGCCGCGCTGGCCCGGCAGGAGGGCGAGGTGGCCTTCGGCGCCCTCCTGCGCCGCCACCCCCGCCTCGCGCTCGCGGTCGCGCCGGAGGACCTCGGCCGCCAGTTCCTGCCGTTCTCCTGGCGCCTCACCCGCCTTCCCGTACGCCTGGGGTAGGGCGCAGGCGGCGGGATCAGCCCTGGCCGGCGATGAGCGGCTCCAGGGTCAGGCCCTCGTGCTCGCGCTGGATCGACCGCATGCGCCACTGGTCGGTGAACACCGCGAGCAGGGCCTGGTCCCGGCCGCGCATGAGCACCTCCGCGCCGCGCTGGCGGCGCAGCACCTCGGCCGACTCGGCGTCGGTGCGGCGGGCCAGGGTGTACTCCAGCCGGTCCAGCACGATCTCCGCGCCGAACTCGGCGGCCAGGCGGTGCTGCACGACCTCGAACTGCATGGGCCCGACCGCGGCCAGCACGGGCGCCTGGTCGCCCCGCAGGTCGGAGCGCAGCACCTGGATGACGCCCTCGCCGTCGAGCTGGTCGATGCCGCGGCGGAACTGCTTGGCCTTGGCGGTGCTCCGGGAGCGGGCCACGGCGAAGTGCTCGGGGGCGAAGCTCGGGATCGGCGGGAACTCCACTGCCGTGCCCTCGTACAGGGTGTCGCCGGGGCGCAGGGCGGTCGCGTTCACCAGCCCGACGACGTCCCCCGGGTAGGCCTCGTCGATGGTGGCGCGCTCCTGGCCGAACACCGACTGGGCGTACTTGGTGGCGAACGGCCGTCCGGTCGCGGCGTGGGTGAGCACCATGCCGCGCTCGAAGCGGCCGGAGCAGACCCGGACGAACGCGATGCGGTCGCGGTGGGCGGGGTCCATGTTGGCCTGCACCTTGAACACCAGGCCGGCGAACGGCGCGTCCAGCGGCCGGGCCGCGCCCTCGACGTCCGTACGCGGCGCGGGCGCGGGGGCGAGGTCGACCAGCACGTCGAGCAGCCGGGCCACGCCGAAGTTGGACAGCGCCGCGCCGAACAGCACCGGCGTCGCCTCGTGCGCCTCGAACGCCTTCTGGTCGTGCTCGGCGCCGATGGCGGCGAGCAGGTCGCTCTCCTCCCGCGCCCGGGTCCAGTCGGCCCCGAGATCGGCCTCCGCCTCCCCCGGCGTCAGCGTGGTCTCCAGCGCCTTGGTGGCGCCGCCCGGGGTGCGGGTGTAGCGGACGGCGCGGCCGTCGAGCCGGTCGACCACCCCGTGGAAGTTCCCGGCGGCGCCGATGGGCCAGGTCACGGGGGTGGGCCGCAGGCCGGTCCGCTCCTCGATCTCGTCGAGGAGTTCCAGCGGCTCGCGGCCCGGCCGGTCCCACTTGTTGACGAACGTGATGACCGGGATGCGGCGGTGGCGGCAGACCTCGAACAGCTTCATGGTCTGCGGCTCCATGCCCTTGGCCGCGTCGAGGAGCATGACCGCGCAGTCGACCGCGGCCAGCACGCGGTAGGTGTCCTCGGAGAAGTCGGCGTGGCCGGGGGTGTCGACCAGGTTGAACACGTGGCCGCGGTACTCGAAGCGGAGCGCCGCCGAGGTGATCGAGATGCCGCGGGCGCGCTCCATCTCCATCCAGTCCGACGTCACGCCCCGCCGTCCGGCCTTGCCGTGCACGGCCCCGGCCTGGGTGATCGCCGAGGCGTGCAGGGCGAGCGCCTCGGTCATCGTGGACTTTCCGGCGTCCGGGTGGCTGATCACCGCGAACGTCCGGCGCCGCGCCGCCTCACCCGTCACGGCGCTCATCGCCGCGTCCCCGGCGTACGGACGCGGGTCGTCGTGGTGTGATCGTGCGATCGAGGCATCCGGGCTCCCAACTGCGGTGAACACCGTAGGTTACCGCGTCCGCGGGCACCCTCCACGCCATGGCGTCACGGGACGGGTTCCCGGTGGGCGGCGGAGACGACGAAGGACTCCAGCCGGTGCAGCAGGGCCTCGATCTCACCTTCGGACAGGCGGGTGGTGTCGGCGTTCACCTCCACGCCGAGCGTGCCGTTGCGGCGCATCAGGGCCAGGCAGAAGTCGCAGCTGCGCTTATCGGTGCCGGGGAGCCACTCCAGCTCGGACTCCTCGTCCGCGCGGGCGGCGGCGCCCGGGTCCTCGCCCGGGCGCAGGTCGTTGAAGCAGCACGACGGGAACACGGAGACGCCGCGGTCGGCGCTCAGCCGGTCGATCATCGCCTGCATGGCCGGCTTGTCGAATCGGGCGCGCCGGTAGGACGCGAGAACCGCCGGGTACGCGGTCGCGACCGTCTCGGCGAGGCCCCCGCTCGGGCCCAGGGTGAACAGTCCGAGCTGATTGAGGCTGGTGACCAGATCCCGGGTCCGGTCGTCGAAACGGTTGTGCACGATCGGGGTGATCGCGGCGACCTCGTGCCCGGTCAGCTCGCGCAGCAGCATGGCGACCGCCACCAGCAGGACGGTGGCGGTGCTCACCCCGGCCCGGGCGGCGAGCACGTACGCGGCGTGGTTGAGCCGGGGCGACGTCAGCACGGCCCGCGCGTACCTCGGCGTCGAGGCCGGCCGGACCGATTCCGGGAACATGGCGGACGGCACGGTCCGGAGCAGCGCCTCCCACTGGGCGATCGCGCGGTCCGAACGCGCCGGTGCCGCCCGCTCCTCCCGCACCAGGTCGAGCAGCTGCGACGACGGCGGTCGCGTGATCGCGCCGCGGAGCAGCAGCGTCCGCAGGTCGTTCACCACGACGCCGGCCGCGTGCCAGTCGGCGACGGCATGGCTCATCACGAGGGTCACGTGGGTGACGGCACCGTCGCGGACCACGAATCCGGCGCGCAGCGGCTGCTCGCCGTCGCCGAAGGACCGCGCGGCCAGGCGGGCGGCGAGTGCCGCCGCGACGTCGCCCGCCTCGTCGCGGGCCGCCTCGGCCATCTCGACCGGCAGCGTCCCCGCCGCCGCCACCTCCTGGTACGGTCCGTCCGCGCCGAGCCGCACCAGGGACCGCAGGGCGTCGTGCCGTCCCGTCACCTCGGCCAGAGCGGCGGCCACGACCTCGGGTGAGCGCGGGCCGCCCGCGCGCGGGACGGCGAGAATCTTGGGCACGTTGAAGTAGTGGGCGCTGTCCGGCCCGACCTGCTGGAGGGCTCCCCAGATATCCCGCTGCCCCCAGGCGAGCTCCGCTGTACCGGAACGGCTGGAGGCGAAGCCCACCTGAAGCCGCATGGCTCTCCTTCGACGCGGGTGTCCGTGGGGACGCTGCCATGAAGGCTAGGATGCGCCTCCGAGCGGGTCAAGATCCTCCCGGGCCGCCCGCCGGTCAGATGAGGTTGTCCTCCACGGGCAGGCCGAACTCGCCCCTGCCGTACATCGCGAGGGCGCGCTCGACGTCGTTGGCCACGTGGACGCCGCCGGCGTGGGCGTCGCGCCAGGCCCGCTCGATGGGGTTGCCGCGGCGGAGGGAGTTGCCCCCCGCCGTCTTGAACAGGACGTCGATGGCCTCCAGCGCCCGCTCGGTGGCGCGGACCTGGTCCCGGCGCACCCGCAGCCGCAGCTCGGCCGGGATCGCCTCGCCCCGCACCGCGTGCTCGTAGGCCTCCCGCACGTTGCGGTCGGTCTGCAGGACCGCAGCGTCGATCTCCGAGGCCGCCCGGGCGACCGCGACCTGCGCGAACTGGTCGTCGGCGAACCGGCCGCCGCCGCCCAGGCTCAGCCGTACGCGGTCGCGCATGGCCGACACGTACGACCGGTAGCAGCCGGAGGCCATCCCGATGATCGGCGCGGTGATCGTGGTGGTGAACACGGCGCCGAACGGGAGCCGGTACAGCGGGCCGGTGTTCACCTGCTGGCCCGGCCCGCGCAGCCGGGTCAGGTCCTGGTTGCGCACCACCCGGTGCGCGGGGACGAAGGCGTCGTCCACGACGATGTCGTCGCTGGCCGTGCCGCGCAGCCCGATGACGTCCCAGACGTCCTCGATCGCGTAGTCGGAGCGGGGCACCAGCACCGTCACCACGTCCGCCGGCCGGCCCGCCGCGCCCAGGACGAGGCCGCCGAGCAGCGCCCACGACGCGTGCCCGCAGCCCGAGGAGAAGCGCCACCGGCCGGACAGGCGGTATCCCCCCTCGGCCGGGACGAGCCGCCCGACCGGCGCGTACGACGAGCAGGCGAGCACGCCGGGGTCGCTCCCCCAGACCTCGTCCTGGGCGGCCTCCTCGAACAGGGCGAGCTGCCAGGGGTGCACGCCGAGGACGGACACGAGCCAGCCGGTCGACCCGCACACCGCCGAGATCTCCCGCACCACCTCGTAGAAGCGCACCGGATCGCTCTCCGCGCCGCCGTACCTCTTGGGCTGCAGCATCCGGAACACCCCGGCCCGGGACAGCTCGCCGATCGACTCCGCGGGGACCCGCCGTTCCTCGTCGACGGCGCGGGCCCGTGCGGCGATCTCCGGCAGTAGCGCGCGAACCTCGTCCAGGACCTCGTTGCTCATGGGGGAATCCTTCTGTCTCGGTCAGATGCCCAGCCGGGCCGCGACGCCGTCGAGCACGCATTCGAGCCCCAGCTCGAACTGCCACTCGCCGTCGTCCTTGCGGACGCCTTCACGGATGTAGCGCTCGAAGGCGGGGTAGCGGCCCGACTCCAGCAGCCACCTCAGGTGCGAGGAGTAGAGGCCGCGCAGCTCGTCCGCCCCCGTGACGCCCTCGCGGCGCATGAGCTCGGCCAGGCCGACGTCGACCGCCACCATCCCGTTGACGTACGCGCTCACCGTGCCGACCACGGCCATGCGGCCGTCGGCGTCCAGGCCGAGGTCCTCCAGCGAGGCGAGCAGCCGGTCGGCCCGCGCGACGAGGTGCGGCGTGAGCTGGCCCGACCTGGCCGTCGTCCGGACCATCCAGGGGTGCCGCAGCACGGCGCGCCGCAGGCCGCGGGCCGCCTCGCGCAGCGTCGTACGCCAGTCGGCCGCGGGCTCCACCAGCGCCTCCTCCGCGATGACGGCGTCGAGCATCAGCTCGATCACGTCGTCCTTGCCGCGCACGTACCGGTAGAGCCCCATGGTCGCCACGCCGAGGCGTTCGGCCAGGTGGCGCATCGAGACGGCGTCGAGCCCCTCGGCGTCCGCGATCTCCACCGCCGCCGCGGCGATCTGGGCGTGGGTCAGCGCCGCGCGGGGCGGCCGGGCGGGGCGTTCCATCCGCTGCCAGATGGACTCGACGGCGTCACCCGCGACCTCGTCCGCGCTCTTCCCGGCCATCGCCACACTCCTCACCGTTGTGCGTGTACATCGTACCCGTGCTTGTACGCCGTACGCACTTGCGCGTACGGTGTACTCGTTGCGTACGACGTACTCACCTCGTGGAGGAACCATGCCCGGCGACGACCGGCTCGGAATCGCGATGATCATCGGCAGCGTCCGGGACGGGCGGGTGGCGCCCCTCGTCGCGAGCTGGTTCGCCGCCCAGGCCGAGCGGCGCGACGACCTCACCCTCGACGTGATCGACCTTGCCGAGACCCGGCTCCCCGACGGGTTGCGCGGGCACTTCGGCGGCGACAGGCCCGAGGAGGTCACGGCGCTGCGGCCCCGCGTGGACGAGGCGGACGCCTTCGTCGTCGTGACCCCCGAGTACAACCGGAGCTTCCCCGCCGCCCTCAAACTGATGATCGACAGCTATCACCGGGAGTGGGCGGCCAAGCCCGTCGGGTTCGTCAGCTACGGCGGCATGTCCAGCGGACTGCGGGCGGTCGAGCAGCTCCGGCTGGTCTTCGCCGAACTGCACGCGGTGACCGTCCGCGACTCCGTCGCGTTCCGGAGCCCCTGGACGCTGTTCGACGACGACGGCAACTGGCCGAAGGACCCCGCGGGCGCGGAGAGCGCGGCCAAGACGATGCTCGACGAGCTCGTCTGGTTCGGCAGGGCGCTGCGGGACGCGCGGGCGGCCCGGCCGTACGGCGCCTGATCCGGCCCTTCCCGTCCGCTCCCGCCCGCGCCTGCATCGCGACGCCGCCGCCCTGATCACGGGACGGCCGGTCCGTCAGCCTCCGTTGGAACCTCGTCCCGCGTCTCCGGGACCAGGCGCTCCACCGCCTGCTCCACGAGCTCACCCAGACGGGCCTCGGGGAACACGTCGGGCAGCGTGAGCCGCTCCAGGATCAGCCAGTTCATGGCCAGGTGGAGCAGCTCCACCGACGTGGCGTCCCCGGGCCGGCCGTCGCCGAGGTGGAGACGGATGTTCGCGTCCACGTCCGCTCTGATCCGCTCGGTGAGCACGGCCCGCAGGGCCGGCCGTCGCGTCGCCTCCAGGCGCAGCTCCAGCAGGGCCAGGAATCCCGTTCGGTAGGTGCTGACCCGCTCGACCACCTCGTGGGTCAGCTCGGCGACCCTCGCCCGGTCCCTGCGTTTCTCCGGGCTGCCGGTCAGGGACCCGGCCTCCGGCTCCAGCCGTTCGTAGACGCGCGCGCCCGCCTGGGTGAGCATCTCGTCCCGGTTGGCGAAGTAGTTGGACGCGGTGCCGCCCGGCACCTGCGCCTGGGCGTCCACCGCGCGGAAGGTCAGGCCCCGCGCGCCGTCCCGCGCCAGCACCTCGATGGCCGCGTCGAGCAGAGCCGCCCGCCGGGCCGGATTCTGTCGCACCACGATTGACACCACTCCACTTGTAGTACTACGGTCAGAACCACTACAGACAGAGTACTTCAAACGGAGCGTTTTGTATGCGAAAGCTTGTCTACTACATCGGCGTCAGCATCGACGGCTACATCGCGGGCCCCGGCGGGGAGTTCGACTTCTATCCGCTGGAGGACACGATGAGCTGGATCATCGAGGAGTATCCGGAGACGGTGCCGAGTCACATGCGCGCGCAACTGAACCTGGAAGCGCCGAACCGGCGTTTCGACACGGTCGTGATGGGCCGCGGCACCTACCAGCCGGGCCTCGACCTCGGCGTCACCAGCCCTTACGCCCACCTGAGGCAGTACGTGGTGTCGGCCTCGACCCCCGAGATCGGCGATCCCCAGGTGGAGCTCGTGCGGAGCGACCCCATCGGTCTCGTGCGGCGCCTCAAGCAGGAGGAGGGCGGGGACATCTGGCTGTGCGGAGGCGGCGCGCTCGCGGGCGCGCTGCTGCCGGAGATCGACGAACTCATCGTCAAGAGCTACCCGGTCGTGGCCGGCGACGGGATCTCGGCGTTCACCGGGGCCTTCCGCCCCACGCCGTTCACCCCGGTCCGGTCCCGGTCCTTCGGCAGCGGAACGACCGTGACCTGGTACGACAGGGCGTAGGCGATCAGTGTGGGGAGGCACCGTCCACCGGGGCGGCGTACGCGAGGGCCCCGGCGACGTTCTCCGGGCGACCCGGCCCGCACGCCCGCACCCCGGCCGCCCGTCCCGGCGAGAACGCCGGGACGGGCGGCCGGATCGGCGTCAGCGGGCCTCGTGACGCCGCTGGCAGGCGATGCAGTAGCGGGCCAGGGGCCGGATCTTCAACCGTCCGAACGGGATGGCCGCCGCGCAGTCGGCGCACCGGCCGTAGTGTCCCTCCTCCATCCGCTCCAGCGTCCGGCGCAGTTCGGTCACCGCCCGCTCGGTGGCGGCGACGTCGGCGAGCAGGGCGAGGCGGGCCGTGTCCTGCTCGCCGCCGTCGACCTCGGCCCGCAGGTCGCGCAGCTGCACCTCACGCCACTGGAGCTGCTCCTCCAGCTCGGTCCGGATGAGCCGTATCTGCGGCTCGCTGATGGCGGTGAACTCGTCACTGGTGGTCATCGTCGAGGTCCTTCACTTCGTCGGCGGGGATGAGGGCGGCACGGCGCGCGACCGCGGGCAGCAGGCAGGCCAGGCCCCTGACGGTCGCCTGGGCGGGATCGACGGCGGGGGTGACGGTGATCCGCAGCCCGGCGCAGAGCGCGCGGGCCAGCTCCGGATCGCGGGCGCCGCCGCCGGTGATCAGCAGGCCGCGCCCCCGCGCGACGCCCCGCATGCGGGCGGGAACGCGCGCGACGAGGTCGGCGACCATTGCCACGATGCGTTCCCGCACGTACGGCGGGAACCGCGGACCGTCCGGCGGGTCGCCGGCAGGGTCCTCGGCGCGGTCCTCGGACCGGTCCCGCGTGCCCATCTGTACGGCCCCCGCGTCGGCGATCCGGCCGCCGCGGATGACGACGGCCTCGGCGATCCCCGCACCGGCGTCGAGGAGCAGCCGCGGCCTCGGGTCTCCGATGTCGACGCCGCAGCCCACCGCGGCGGCGAGCGGCTCCTCGACGATCGTGACCGGGCAGCGGGCGGCGCTGCCGACCGCCGCCTGCGCCGCGCGCCGGTCAAGCCGCGAGGCCGCCACCGGCACGCCGAGCAGGACGCGTTCCAGAGGCTCCTGCCCGGCGGCCTCGCGCAGCGCGGCACGGACCAGCCGCGCGCAGCCGGGCATGTCGGAGACCATCCCGTGCCGCACCGGCCAGTGGCGCGGTGCGGCCGGAGCGCCGACCGCGGAGGGCCACTCCCGGATCACCGGGCTGCCGGACAGCAGCAGCCGGGTCCGCGCGGTGCCGAGGTCGAGGGCCAGGCCGGTCGCTCCGCCCGCTCCCCCGCCCGTCCCGCCACCCGCACGGGTCACGCCGTGCCCGGTCGTGATCCCGGTTGTGCCGGTCATGCCGACATCCGGGTCTCGCCGGCGCAGGCGGCGCACAGTTGCACGTGCGGCGCCGAGCGGAGCCGGTCGAGCGGCAGGAACGCCTCACACTCCGTGCAGGTGCCGTAGAGGCCGAGGTCCATCCGCTCGATCGCCGCCTCGATGGCGGCGACGTCGCGGCTCGCCCGCCGTACGGCCTCGGCGGACGGGCGGACCCGCGCGACCGGCGGCGTCACCTCGTGTGGTTCGCCCGCCAGGGCCAGCTCGGCCCGCGCGGCGCGCAGCCGCTCGTCGAGCAGCATGCGCAGCTCGGAGAGCTGCGCATCGTACTGCCGGCACTCCTCCATGAGAGAGCCCGGCGACCTGATCTCAGCCATGATCGGCATCACTCCAGGTATGGGAAAAAGGTGGGGTGGGACGCCACGCCCCACACCGGTACAAGACGGGTGCGAGCGGCGGCCCGGGTGACGGTCGGATCGGAGCGCGGCGAGCGGCCGGAGCCCGGCCGCCCCACAGACGCAGGAACGGACGCGGGAACGGACGCGAGGCGGAGCGCGGCGGTCGCGAGGTTGCGAGGTGGGCCCGGGACGGACGCGAGACGGACGCGAGACGGGCCCGGGACGAGCGCTCGCCCCACCACACCGCTCGGAGAAGCGGCGGAACGGCGGAACGAGCTGGCCGTGCACCGCGCGAAGCGGAATGCCCGCCTGCGCCCGGTGCCCGGCCCTGCCTCGCACCCGGCAACACCCGGTACGCGGCTGTGCTCGATGCCCGACGGATCTGCCCCCTGCCCGGCTGTGGGCCGGGTGGGGGCGTCTGCGGTTCGTGGCGGTACGCCTGTCACGTCATGCGGCGGATGCTCTGCATGCAGCCGGGTCGAGGACCATACGACCGGCCGTTCAGAGGCCCTGCCCCGGCCGTGTCGCAGGCCAGGTCGCCAGCCGCTGCACAGACGGTGTCGCGGACCCCCTGTCGAGGATCACTCGACGCGTGGACCGGCCTGATTACCGGACGGCTGGGACGGCTGGGGCTGCTCGACGACGAGACCGGGGCGACGCCGCGGCTCGGAGCGCTCCGAAGTTCTAGACCAGCGGCGGGCTGCGGGATCCGACCGTGCGATGCCCGGTCTGCTGCGGGCTGAGGAAGACGTCCTCGTCGTGCCGGACCAGCGCCGGGGCGGACGCCGGAGCCGCCAACGCGGCCACAGCGCTCCGCAGCCGCAACGACAGCGGCATGTGCTCTGAGCCGGCGCCCGCGGGCAGGGTGGCGGACTGGGGCGACCACGCCCCCGGCGTCCACACTTCGGCGGCGGCCTGGGGCGCGTGCTGCGCGGGGTCGCCTCCGTACCAGGCGGGCGTCGAGGCGACCAGGGCAAGGCCGAGCATCAGCAGGCCCACCACCCACGTGAAGGCGGTGGACCCGCACATGCCACGTCGTGAGGTCGCCATGAGACCGACCATAGCCCACCTTCGCGAAACGGTCATCTACGTTTTCCGCCGCCCGTTTCTCACCTTATTTCCGCCCATTTTCGAATGATCTCGGCACTTTTCGCCCTGCGCGATCACGGCACGCGGCAGGTCCGGGCCGGAGCGGCTACGGTGACGTGAGACCGGGTCGTCGCGGGAGGGAGGGATCGTGCGAAGCAGGCTGACCGCCGCGCTGCTGCTCCTGCTGCACGCGATCTTCCTGACCACCGGCTTCCTGACCGCCGGCGGCTCGCCCGCCGCCGCTCAGGGCATGACCCAGTCTGCCGGCGGGCTCCGCCTCACGGGCGCACCCGTCACCGCGGAGACCGCGGGCGTGCGGGGCGCCGCAGCGACCGCCGCGTCCACGGCAGCGCGACCCACGACCGCCAGCCCTGTAAGGGCGAAGGACACGAGCGCACGGAACACGACGGCGCGGCACTGGGGGTCACCGAGCGCGGGGCGGCCCGCGCACAGTGACCAGCCCCGGATCCACGCGGGTCCGGGCGGCCCCGGCGCCACCGCCGGGCCGGTCCTGCCGCCCGCCTCCGCGTCGCCGCGCGGGGGCACCCGGGTCACCCGAGCCGGCCCGGATCACGACGATCGTCCCGCCCAGCGCCCGCGCCGCACGACGGCCGCGCGGGCTCCTCCCTCCACGGCGTACTGAGGCCCTCTTCTCTCCTCGTACCTGCCTGTGGAGGCACAATGTCACGTGCGCCTTTGTGGCGCGCGGTGGCGGCGCTCGCCGTCATCGCCACCTCACTGCTGCTCGCCCTCACCATGGCCCCGCGCCTCGGGCTCGACCTGCGCGGCGGCACCCAGCTCGTCTTCGAGACGAAGGACTCCCCCACGGTCAGGGCGGACGCCGACGCCACCGACCGTGCCCTCGACGTGCTCCGGCGCCGTGCGGACGCCCTCGGAGTCGTCGAACCCACCCTGGTCCGCTCCGGCGAGAAGCGGATCATCGTGGAACTGCCCGGCGTGCTCGACCCGCGCGAGGCCGCCGAGGTCATCGGCAAGACCGCCCAGCTCAACTTCCACCCGGTGCTCGGCCCGGCCGGGGACGGCGACAAGGACGCGATCGCCGACGAGAGCGGCCAGAAGCTGAAGCTCGGGCCGGTCGCCCTCAGCGGGGCCGGCGTCACCGACGCCGCCGCCGGCACCGACCCCCAGCTCGGGCCCGGCTGGTTCGTGACGATCGACTTCCGGGAGGCGGGCCCCTGGCGGGAGCTGACCGGCAAGGCGGCCTGCGAGCCGATCGGCGATCCCAGGCGCAGGGTCGCCATCGTGCTCGACAACGAGATCATCTCCTCGCCCCAGGTGAACGAGACCGTGACCTGCGGGGCGGGCATCCCCGGCGGCACCACCCAGATCACCGGGTCGTTCTCCGCCGAGGAGGCGCAGAACCTCGCCGTGCTCGTCAAGGGCGGGTCGCTCCCGGTGCCCTTGGAGCTGGTCGAGCAGCGTACGGTCGGCCCGACCCTCGGCGCCGACGCGATCGCGGCGAGCGCCAAGGCGGGCGTCGCCGGGGTGATCCTCACCGCGGTGTTCATCGGCCTCGTCTACCGCCTGGTGGGCCTGCTGGCCGCGGTCGCGCTGGCCTGCTACGGGCTGATCTCGTACGCGGGACTGGTGGCGATGGGCGCCACGCTCACGCTGCCCGGCCTCGCCGGGTTCGTCCTGGCGATCGGCATGGCCGTGGACGCCAACGTACTGGTCTTCGAACGGGCCAGGGAGGAGTACGGCGCGGCGCCCCGCCGGGGCCTCAAGGCCGCCCTGGACCGGGGGTTCAAGAAAGCCTGGAGCGCGGTCGCCGACTCCAACATCACCACCCTGCTCGCCGCCGGGCTGCTGTTCTGGCTGGCGTCGGGGCCGGTGAAGGGCTTCGGCGTGACGCTGGCGATCGGCGTGCTCGCCTCGCTGATCTCGGCCATGCTGATCACCCGGGTGCTCGCCGCCGCCCTGATCGGCAGGTTCGGCCCGGGGGTGTCGGGCCTCGGCTCGATCGGACGGGTCAGGACCTGGCTGACCCGGCGGAACCCCGACCTGATGCGGGCGGGGCGGCGCTGGCTCGCCGTCGCGGCCGGGCTGCTCGTGCTGGTGGGCGCGGGGCTGGTCACCCGCGGCCTGAACTACGGCGTCGAGTTCACCGGCGGGCGGATCGTGGAGTTCGGCACGAGCGGGCCGGTCGACGTCGCCGCGGCCCGGCGGGCGGTGTCGGACGCCGGGTTCCCCACGGCCGTCGTGCAGCGGTCGGACGACGCGATCTCCGTACGGACCGGGCAGATCACCGCCGACGACGTCGTCCGCGTCGAGGAGGCCCTGGACCGGCGCGTCGGGGAGGTCACCAAGCAGCGCGACGAGCTCGTCGGGCCGAGCCTGGGCGCGGAGCTGCGCCGCAACGCGCTCATCGCGCTCGGCGTCGCGCTCGCGGCCCAGCTCGCCTACCTGGCGTTCCGGTTCCGGTGGACGTTCGGCGCCGCCGCCGTGGTGGCGCTGTTCGTGGACGCGGCCGTCGTCGTGGGCACGTTCGCCTGGCTGGGCAAGCCGATCGACGGCGTCTTCCTCGCCGCGATGCTGACGATCATCGGGTACTCGGTCAACGACAAGGTCGTGCTCTTCGACCGGGTCCGCGAGCTGTGGCCGGTGTCACGGGGGACGCCCTTCGGGCGGGTGGTGAACACGGCGATCCTGCAGACCGTGCCGCGTACGGTGAACACGGGGCTCGGCGCGCTGTTCATCCTGGCGGCGCTGGCGGTGTTCGGCGGCGACTCGCTGCGCGACTTCGCGATCGCCCTGCTGATCGGCATCGTGGCGGGCACGCTGTCGTCGTCGTTCGTGGCGGGGCCGGCGGCGATCGAGCTGGAGAGGCGCGCCGGTCAACCGCCGCCCGCACCCGCCGCTCCGCGTCGCCGGCCCGTGGCCCGCGACGGATCGGGCGCGGTGGTCTGAAGTGGTCGGAAATAGTGTGAAATCGGACTGAGGATGGTCCCGGGGCGGGCGGCGCCCGCCCCGGGACCACGGAGCCTCAGTGGCGGCCGAGGGCGCGCAGCTCGAGAGGGCTCAGCGCGGAGACGTTCTGGTCGATCGGCGAGTCGGTGTACTGGTGGATCGCCCAGCTCTTCCAGTCGGCCGGCGGGGTGATGTCGCCCGGGTTCCGGCTGTAGTGGGCCACCCACAGCGGATAGTCGCCCAGGCCGCGGCCGTACTTGTCGGCGAAGTTCCAGCCGCTGTAGAACATCGGCCGGACGCCGGTCTTGGCGGTCACGTACTCCAGCCATTTCCTGGCCCAGGCGTTGACGCGCTGCACCGACTGGCCGTCGGCGGTCTCCAGGTCGAGGACGAGGATGTCGCCGGGCTTGCCCGGCTGCGCGTTCACCACGCGGAGGAAGTGGTCGGCCTCGGCGATCGGGTCGTTGGAGGGGTGGCCGTAGTGGTAGACGCCGCGGACGATCCCCTTCTTGTCCAGCTCCCGCCAGTGCCGGGGGAAGGACGAGTCGACCCAGTCCAGGCCTTCGGTCGCCTTGATGAAGCCGAACTGCGCCCGGCTGTTGATCCAGTCGTGGTCGGCCTCGTAGCCGGAGACGTCCTGGCCGTACGTGTGCGGGTTCGCGTAGGCGGGAGCGGGCGCGGCCGCGGTGGCGACGAGCGTGGCGGCGGTGAGGGTGGCCGTGCCGGCCGTGACCGCGAGTGCCGCCGCGGCGAGGGCGGCGCGCAGGCGGCGGGCGGAGGGCCGCCCGGCGGGAGAGAACCTGATGGTGGGCATGACGCGGTTGAGCTCCTTGCTTCCATGCCGCCTACCGGGTTAGCTGACGGGTTCGGGCAGGAAGTGCCCTACGGGCGCATCTGGGGGTCTGCGCGCCGATTCACCCCGAGAAGTGGGTCCCCGGCTCCGCGGAACGCGGACTCGGCGGCCGCGCGCACAGAAGAGCGCACGGTCCGGGCAACGACACGGCAACGGAGGCGACGCGGATGTCACCGGTACCCATGCCGTGGCACCTAAAGGTACATACAGCTCAACAATGGTGTAAACCTGACAAAACCTGTTTTTACCTGGGAAGACTCGTCATGCAGGGTGCCCCGTTGGACGGGATCCCGTGCGGCGCGGCGCCGAGGGGGTTTGTAAGTTCGTGACCTGAGCGCTGAGTCACCGGACCAGAGCCGCACCAGAGGCACGCACACCGGAGCCACCGGACCGCACGCGAGAGGTGAACCCATGACCGCAGCTTCCGCCGGCCCCGGCCTCGGCGACCCCGGCTCCGGAGACGCGCCGCCGCCGTCGCCCGCGGAGTTCCGGCGCGCGCTCGGGATGTTCGCGACCGGCGTGACCGTGGTCACGGGTCTCGACGACGGCGATCCGGTGGGGTTCGCCTGCCAGTCGTTCGCGTCGGTGTCGCTCGAACCACCGCTCGTGCTCTTCTGCGCCGACCACAAGGGCCGCGCCTGGCCGCGGATCAGGAAGTCCGGCCGCTTCTGCGTCAACGTCCTCGGCGAGGAGCAGGTCGACGTGTGCGCCAGGTTCGGATCGAGCAACGGCGACAAGTTCGCCGGGCTCGCCTGGGACCTGTCCCGCTGGGGCACGCCCGCCCTGCGGGACGTGCTGCTGCGCGTCCACGGCGAGGTCCGGGAGGTGCACGTGGCCGGAGACCACGACGTGGTGATCGGCCTCGTCCGAGAACTCGAACCCGTCCATCCGGAGCAGCGGCCGATGCTGTTCTTCCGCGGCAGGTTCGGCGTGTACCACGACGACCCCGCCGCGGCGCTCGGGCCCAACCTGTGGGGCTGGGGCGACCACTGGGGATGAGGCCGTGCAGGGGGCGGGACCGTGACCTGCCGGTGACTTGATAGCCTGCCTGCTCCGCGAGTTCGGCGGACAGGCGGTGAATCGGGGGCCTGATGCGGGAGGGGCGGGTACGGCTCGGCGGAGCGCTGGACACGGCCGGGATCCTGTTCGCCGCGATCTTCTTCTGCCTGTCCCTCACGCCGTCGCTGCTGCCCCGCTCGTGGCCGCTGCAGGGGATCATCGCGGGCGTGCTGACCGCGACCGGATACCTGGCCGGCGTGACCGCCGGCACCCTGGCCCGCCGGAGCGCCGCCCCGGTCGTCCGGCGGTATGCCGGGGCCCGGTGCGCGGGATGGCGCGAGGGGTGGCACCGTACGGGACGGCGGCGGGTCCGCCGTCTGGTCGCGACGTTCGGCTGCGGGCTGGGCGCCGCGTCGCTGGTCCTCGGCGTACGCGCCCAGAGGGCCATCTACCCGCTGATGGGGCTGCGCCCGCCGGAACGGCTCGGCTATCTCGGCGTGCCGTTCGTCGCGGCGGCGGTGTTCCTGCTCCTGCTGGCCGCCGCCAGGGCGCTGCGCGTCGCCGCCCGGGCGCTCGGAGGCGTGCTCGGCAGGTGGATCCCCGCCACGGCGGCGCGGCTGGCCGCGACGCTCGGCGTCGGCGTGCTGGCCGTCCTGCTGACCGACGGGATCCTCACCGAGGCCCTGCTCAGAGGGGCCGACAACAGCTTCGCGGCGATCAACAGCGAGACCGCGCCCGGCACCTCGCGGCCCCGGTCCGCCGCCGTCTCGGGCGGCCCCTCCTCCCTGGTCTCCTTCGCGTCGCTCGGCCTGGAGGGCCGGGCGTTCGTCGCAGGCGCCCCTACCGTCGGGGAACTCAGCGGTTTCACCGGGCGGCCCGCGCTCCCGCCGGTCCGGGTCTACGCGGGGCTCGACTCCGCCGTGACCGCCCGCGAGCGGGCCGCCCTCGCCGTACGGGAGCTCGACCGGACCGGCGCGTTCCGCCGGGCGGTGCTGTGCGTGATCACGACGACCGGCACGGGCTGGGTGGACCCCCAGGCCGCCGCCGCCCTGGAGTTCATGTACGGCGGGGACACCGCGCTGGTCTCGATGCAGTACTCCTACCTGCCGAGCTGGCTGTCCTTCCTGGTGGACCGCGAGCGCGTCACGGCGGCCGGGCGCGAGCTGTTCGGCCAGGTGTACGCCCGGTGGTCGCGGCTGCCCGCCGGTCACCGGCCCCGGCTGCTGGTGTTCGGGGAGAGCCTCGGGGCGTTCGGCGCGGAGTCGGCGTTCCGCGACGACCGCGACCTGCGCGAGCGCACCGACGGCGCGCTTTTCGTCGGGCCGCCCGACAGCAGCCCGCTGTGGCGGCGGTTCGTGGACGGCCGCGACCCGGGCAGCCGGGAGGTGCTGCCCGTCTACCGGGACGGCGAGACCGTGCGCTTCGCCAACGGGCCCGAGGACCTGCCCGCGCCCGCCTCCTGGGACGGGTCGCGGGTGGTCTATCTCCAGCATCCCTCCGATCCGATCGTGTGGTGGACCCCGCGACTGATCCTCGGCCGCCCGGACTGGCTGGAGGAACGGCGCGGCGGCGACGTGCTGCCCTGGATCCGCTGGTATCCGTTCGTCACGTTCTGGCAGGTCACCGCGGATCTGGTGTTCTCCCTCGACGCACCGCCCGGCCACGGGCACGACTACGACGGCGAGGTGGCCGCCGCCTGGGCGCGGATCGCGCCGCCGGCCGGCTGGGACGACGCGCGGACGACGGCCCTGACCACGCTCCTGTCCCGGAGCGGGGCCGGCTCAGCCGGGCAGTGAGCCGAGCCAGCCGAGCAGCCGGTCGCCCTCACGCTTCATGATCTCGGGATCGCGCAGCGCGTTGGCCAGCAGCGACATGCCCTGATAGGCGCTCACCAGGGTCAGCGCGAGCCCGTCGGGCTCGGGCAGGCCCAGCTCGCGGAACTGGCGCTCGGCCCAGTCGAGCAGCAGCCGGATCACCCTCCCCGCCTCCGCGTCCAGCCCGCCCTCACCGCGCTTGTCCAGCTCGGCGGCGAGCGTGCCGGTCGGGCAGCCCCATCGCGCCGCGACGTCGCGCTGCCCGATCCAGGTCTCCACCAGCCCTTTGAGGCGCTCACGCGGATCGGGCAGCCGCTCCAGCCGTCCGGTGAGCTCCGCGAGATGCCGGGCGTGTTCGTCCAGCGCGGCGGCGACCAGCTCGTCCTTGGTCTTGAAGTAGTAGTACACGTTGCCCACCGGGACGCCGGCGGCGCGGGCGATGTCGGCGATGGTGGTGCGCTCGGCGCCCTGCCGGTGCACCACCTCGGCGGCGGCCGCCGTGAGCCGCCGCCGCTTGGCGCTCGCGGCCCCCGCGCGGGAAACGGTCGAGTCAGTCACCTGACTGACTATAGGCGCGTCCCGTGCTACGGTTCTCTCTGAGTCAGCCAACTAACTAAATTGAGGGAGATCATCATGATCGTCGTAACGGGAGCCACCGGGAACGTCGGCCGGGTCCTGGTCCGGCTCCTGGCGGAGGCGGGCGAGGACGTCACCGCCGTCGCCCGCCGCGTCTCGTCCGCCGATGTGCCCGAAGGCGTCCGTGCGGTCAGCGCGGACCTGGCCGATCCCGCCGGGCTGCGCCCCGCGCTGGAGGGGGCGGACGCGCTGTTCCTGGTGACGCCCGGCGACTACCTGGCCCTGGGCGGGAACGTGCGGCCGATCCTCCGCACCGCCGCGGAAGCCGGGGTGCGCCGGGTCGTCCTGCTGTCCTCCCAGTCCGCCGGGACGCGCCCGCTCTCCCCGGGTCACGGCATGCGGGCGCTGGAGGACGAGAGCGAGGTCAGGAACTCGGGGCTGGAGTGGACGATCCTGCGGCCGGGCGGCTTCGCCTCCAACGCCTTCGCCTGGGCGGAGTCCGTCCGCCTGCGCCGCACGGTGACCGCCCCGTTCGGAGACGTCGCGCTGCCCGTCATCGATCCCGGCGACATCGCCGAGGTCGCGGCGGCTGCCCTGCGGGAGCCCGGCCACGACGGCCGGGTCTACGAGCTCACCGGGCCGGAGCGGGTCTCTCCGCGTCAGATCGCCGCCGCGCTCGGCGACGCGCTCGGCGAGCCCGTACGGTTCGCCGAGCAGAGCCGCGACGAGGCACGCGCGATGATGGCGGCGTTCATGCCTGAGGAGGTGGCCGACGGCACCCTGGCCATCCTCGGCGATCCGACCCCCGGCGAACGGCGGGTCAGCCCGGAGGTCGAGCGGGTGCTCGGCCGCGCGCCGCGCCCGTTCTCGGACTGGGCGCGGCGCAACGCGGCCGCCTTCCGCTAGAGCAGGCGGCGGCCGGCGCCACCTACCACCACATCCACGGGATCACCTACTTCCACGGCTGCTACTCCGTCGGCGATGACCTGCTGTGGGGCGTCAACCGACGCCGCAAGGGCATCGACCACACCTGGGCGGCGCTGCGCTCCATCCGGGCCGCTCGCCCCGACGGTGCTCCTCGCCGCGAGCGCGCTCGCATCCGCAGCGAGAAGGGCATCCGTTCGGGCGGACGTCCCCTCGCCGATGCCGCTTGACCGGCCGGCGACCTTGCCCGGCCGGGTCCTAGCAGTAGCCGTCCACCCTGGCGCCGGCTGGAGCGAGGTTGGGCCAAGGATGCCCTGCTCTGTCGGAGGCAGCGGACCGTAGGAGGTCAAGAAGAGTGCATCCCGGGTAGCCCCGAAAACTCGCGTAGGTGCCCCGGTAGTAGCAGCTCCAGTAGCTCACGACCCGCCGTTGGGTGCGCGCGAAGAAGGCAGGGTTGTCCACGATGAACTGCCCGTAAGCGAGGTGGCCGCAGGTGCCGGGCGTGGCGAGATCACGGAGCTCATCGCAGATGACGATCAGGATCTCCAAGACGTACTCGCCAACCAGCTGCACGACGAAGGGGACGACCCATGCCTCGGTCAGGTAACTGGCATCAATGGCCCCACACACGCTCAACCCGGCGAAGGTATGCGGTTAGAGCACTAGGCAAGAGCGGAGAAGGCAGGGCGTTCTGCGATGCGCCCCCTGGTGATCCACCGCTCGGGTGTGCGCAATGAGCCCCCGTAGCTCTGTGTGACGGCGGTAACGGTATGTGGTTCTCAGAAATGACCGGTTCTGCGAGGGTGACCATGCCCTGGCGGGTGCGTCTGTTCGCGCAGGTCGCTATTCGCAAAACTCCTCGCAGAACCTGAGGGTTGTGCGAGGAAGTTCTGCGAGAATCGGCGGGTGGAGCTGACGCCAGAGGAGGCCGCCGCGGCGGTCGAGGGGTCGACTGCCCGACTTGCGAGGTGATGGCCCCCTCCCCGTGCCGCACGCGGGGTGGGAAGGTCGCCTCCAAGTACCACACCGCGCGCTTCATCTTGGTGCCCGCGCTGCGCGAGCTGCTGGAGGTGGCGGTCCCGGCCGGGCGCCGCCCGGGCGCGCGCTGGCAGGCGCCGGTGGCGGCCGCCGAGGTCACTCCGTCCGCGCCGGCGATCCGGATCGGCTACGCGCGCTGTTCGACCAAGGAGCAGGAACTGGACAGCCAGCTGCAGGCGTTGCGCGCGGCCGGGTGCACACGGATCTTCGCCGAGAAGATCTCC
Source organism: Microbispora sp. H10949 (assembly GCF_014161435.1). NCBI lineage: Bacteria > Bacillati > Actinomycetota > Actinomycetes > Streptosporangiales > Streptosporangiaceae > Microbispora > Microbispora sp. H10949. The sequence goes on from NZ_JABBWZ010000005.1 coordinate 529,065, forward strand.
ACTCGGATCAAGGTACGGCCCGAGCTGGATGCCGCGCTGACGCTGTGCCGTGACATCAAATCGGCCGCGCCCGGCCAAACGGTGATCTTCACCGTGCACGAGCTGAAGCGGCCCGCGCGCAACGCCGCCGAGCTGATGGCGCTGGCGGGCGGGCTGCAGGCGGCCGGGATCCAGTTGGAGCTGCCGACCGGCCCGTTGACCGGCGTCTACGACCCGAACGGGCTGGGCGCGATGTTGTTCGCCGTCCTGGCCGTCTGCGCCCAGCTCGACCGCGACTACATCCGCGACAAGACCCTGGAGGGCCAGCAGGCCGCCGCCGCGCGCGGCCATCATGGCGGCCGCCCCAAGGTGATCGATGAGGACATGCTCACCTTCGCCCTGGCGCTGCGGGCCAAGGGCCTGCCGGTTCCGGAGATCGCTGCCAAGCTGAAGATCGCCACGGGGAAGAACGCGGGCAGGGCGCCGTCGGTCGCCTCCCTGTATCGCGCGCTGGCCGATGCCGACCAGCGCAGCGCCTCGCTGGACGCATCCGGCTGAGCTGGGTCCTTCCGAACGTGACGGCTCGAAGGAGACGTTGACTTGGCGGCGATGGTGCGGCGTCGGAAGGATGGCCGGCCGCTCACGCGGCCGGCCATCTCCGTGAGGACCGCGGCGTGCGCTCAGTCGAAGAGCGCGGCGTAACGGTCCAGGTAGAGCGGCCAGCCCTGGTCGTTGCCCACGCCCTCGGCGAGGGACTCCCAGCCAGGCCCGTGCCGGTCGATGTGCCGGTGCTCCAGCTCCACCCGGGTCCGGGAGGGCGACTCTTCGATGAAGCGGACCTCGACCTCGCTGGCGTTCGCGGTGTCGGCCTCGATCTGCCACTGGACGCCGATATCCCAGGAGAACACCACGCGAGAGGGCGGCTCGTAGGCCAGGACCCGCGCCCACCGGCACTCACTGCCGTCCTCGGCGCGGTCGTAGATGTGCCCGCCGACCCTCGCCTCGAAGACGGTCTCGGCGATGGCCGCACCGAGCAGGTTGTGCTCGCGCGGCTTGAAGTCGCCGAACCGCTCGGTGAAAACCTTGAAGGCGTGCTCGACCGGTGCGTCGATCACGACGCTCCGATTCACGGCCGTCTGTGTCATTGCTGCTCCTCGTGCTGGCTTGGAGCGGCCGGGCCGTCCCGCTGGGCCGCGTCCTGGAAACCGGACAGCGCCCGCTCCCAGAACAGGTCGAGCTGATCGCGCAGCGCCGCCACGCCAGCCGGGTTCAGCCGGTAGATCCGACGAGTCCCCGCAGCGGTCTCGTCCACGAGCCCGGCGTCCTTCAGCACCTTCAGATGCTGCGACACCGCGGGCCGGCTGACCGGCAGCTCGTCGGCGAGTTCCCTGACCGAGCGCGGACGCTCGGCCAGGGTCGTGACGATCGTCCGCCGCGTCGGATCGCCCAGCGCGCTCCATACGTCGTCGTCTGATCGGTAAGTGGCCACGAACCGTAAGCTTAAACTTACCAATGCCGGAAGGCAAGGTCGCTGGCAGTCGCTCGCCGCGTGCGGGATCTCGTGTGCTTGGGACGAACTTCTCGCCGTTCTCATCAGGTTCGCGTTCCCCGTCGACCATCGTCATGTCGCACAGGCGAAGCAGGAGGCGGCGGCATGTCGTCCGTCATCGTCACACGGTGGGGTGGGCGGCGGCCATGACGCCGGGCACGGCCGCCGAGATACGGTCGGCGGCACGTCCGGGATCGGGCTGGCCTGCGTCGAGCCAGGCGATGACCGCCTCCAGGGTGAAGCCGGGGATCAGGTTGGCTGCCCAGTCCAGCCACGGCCCTTCGGGGATGACGCGGGCCAGGTTGCGGTGGGCGACCTCGCGGGAGGCGGCGGTGATGGAGTCGATCAGGTCGCGGAAGTCGCTCACGGGCGGCGTGGCGGAACAGCAGCCGGAACCCGTCGGGGTCGGCGGCGGCACGCAGCAGAGCGGGGATGGCGTTCTCGTCGAAGTCGTCGGCGCCGGTGGCCTCGGCCAGACGGGTGCAGGCCCGGTCCAGCACGGCTCGGTACTGGGTAGAGCGCACCGAGACATGTTTCACCGGAACGGACGATGCAAAGGGCGTCGGAAGGCTCCGGTTGGCCAACTACGTCGCGTCCATGGTGATCGAGGACCTGGCCCCGGCGACGATCGACCAGGCCATCGCGTGCATCCTCAGCTGGCGGCGCGTCGGCCGCGGCCGCCGCCGGCCGTTCCATGCTGGCCATCGCCCGGCATGGCCGCTGGGTCGAGACCTCGCCTGTCGTGCACGGATATGTCCGGGCAGCGGACATGTGGCGCGACAATCCCATGCGCGGACTCGGTGTGTGACCTGCGCCGACCACCTCCGTGATGCCTTCACGGCCTATACGAAGGTCGGCCTTGCAGCCGAAGTGGCCGCCAGCCGTCATTTAGGAGCCGGCGCTTGTATCCGCGCAGCGCGTGACGTGCGGCCTTAGTGTTCGGTTTCGGCTGGCGCGCCAGCTCGTGCCAATTAAGGCGGCCGCCTTCGAACTGCTCGATAGGCGGGCGCTCGCAAGAGCGCCGGTCACCGAGCCGCCGCCCGCGCCGGGCCCCGCCGTACGCCCCGCCGCCGGCGGCGGCCCGCCCGCCTCCCTCCGGCCGGCCGCCGCAGTGAGGGGTCCCACGTGCCGCTGTCGATCATCACCACGCCGTCCAGGTTGTGCCTGTGCACGGCCCGCACGAAGGCGTCGTCGGTCCGCTCACCGTTCCTCTCCCCGCTGGTGGCGAGCATGAGGTGATATCCGCGCCCGCTGAGCGCGGTCTTCAGGCCGACGAGGATTTCCTGGAAAAACGGGTGCCGCCAGCCGGGGCGGCGGTGGTCGGTGTCCCACACGAGGCCGACCATGAAGGACTTCTTGGTGGCCAGGGTGCGGGCCGACTCGTTTAAGCAGGTAGCCGATCTGACGCGCCGCCCGCAGAACCTGCGTCCTGGTCTTCGCGTTCGCTACCTCCGGATTGTTGAAATCGCGGGAGACGGTTGCCGGGGACACGCCGCACAGGCGTGCCACCTCTCTGATCGTTGCCACGGATCGAACGCTGTCGCATCTCGCTGCAACCGGTTTCATGTAACCGGTTTCGAGGAAATTACGCAATCGTGGGAAGTCTGTCAAGGTTGCCGGTAATTTCATCGGCGTTACGTTTTCGTGATTTGACATCGTGTGCCGCTGTTATGTCTCATGGCGGGCGTATCGGTCGATGCTTTTCGTTGCCGCGGCTCGACCGTCGCATCTCGCAGCCACGCCCCTTCTCCCTGCCAAGGAGTTCACGGTGTCTGCTGCGAAACTTCGTCTGCTCGTGGGTGTGCTCGCCGTCGGCGTGCTCACCGCCGGCTGCGGCGGCTCGACCGGCTCGTCCGGCGACGGCCCCGTCACCCTCACTCTCAACCTGTTCGGGAACATGGGGTTCAAGGACCTGTACGCCAAGTACGAGGCCGCCCACCCGAACATCAAGATCGTCGAGCGTACGTCGGCGTACAACGACCACCATCGCAACCTGGCCGCCCATCTGGCGACGGGCAGCGGCGCGGCGGACGTGGAGGGCATCGACACCGGCTTCATCGCCCAGTTCAGGGCGCAGCCGGAGCGCTTCGTCGACCTGCGCAAGCACGGCGCCGACGGGCTCAAGGACCGGTGGTTGCCGTGGAAGTGGCAGGCGTCGGTGGCCAAGAACGGGGCCCAGATCGGATACGGGACGGACGTCGGCGGCCTGGCCATGTGCTACCGGCGCGACCTGTTCGAGAAGGCCGGCCTGCCCACCGAGCGCGACGAGGTGAGCAAGCTCTGGCCGGACTGGGCGTCGTACTTCGAGGCCGGCAGGAAGTACACCGCGAACAAGCCGGAGGGCGCCAGCTTCTTCGACGGCGGCGCGCAGATCTTCAACGCGATGATCGGGCAGGCCGAGACCGGCTACTACGACGCCTCCGACCACGTGGTCGTCGCCACCAACCCGGTGGTCCGCTCGGCGTACGACGAGGTGCTCAAGGCCGTAGCCGACGGCGAGTCGGCCAAGCTGGTGGGCAGCTCCCCGGCGTGGAACACCGGCTTCGCCAAGAGTCAGTTCGCCACCATCGCCTGCCCCGCCTGGATGCTCGCGAAGATCCAGGACCAGGCCAAGGCATTCGCCGGCAAGTGGGACATCGCGGCCATCCCCGGCGGCGGCGGCAACTGGGGCGGCTCCTACCTGACGGTTCCGGCGCAGAGCAAGCACGTGAAGGAGGCGGTGGACCTGATCACCTGGCTGACGGCTCCCGAGCAGCAGATCGAGGTGTTCAAGGCGCACGGCATCCTGCCTTCAACAGTGGCGACGTACGAGAAGCCCGAGGTCAAGAACCTGAAGAACGCCTTCTTCAACGACGCCCCGGTCGGGCAGGTCTTCACCACCGCCGCGCTGAACCTGAAGCCGCAGTACCAAGGGCCGCGGGCCGGCGACATCCAGACCGCCATCCGCGACGCGATCAACCGAGTGGAGGAGGGCAAGCAGGACGGCCCGCAGGCCTGGGAGCAGATGCTCAAGGACGTCGAGCGCATCGAGCAGTAGCCGCCCAGCCAAACCGGGTGACGGCGGGAGGTAAGGGCCCGCCGTCACCCCTTCCCCGGGATGGACCCATGACCCTCGCACGATCCGGGCCACGGCGCCGCTGGGCCTACCAGCTCGACGTCAAGGGCTCGCCGTACTTCTACATCGCCCCGTTCTTCCTGCTGTTCGGCGCGGTGGGGATGTTCCCGCTGCTGTACACCGCGTACGTCTCGCTCACGAACTGGAACCTGCTGGAGCCCACCCGGCACTGGGTGGGGCTGGCGAACTACGCCGAACTGCTGACCGACGACTACTTCTGGAACGCGCTGTTCAACACCGTCAGCATCTGGCTGCTGTCCACCGTGCCGCAGCTGCTCGCGGCCCTGTTCATCGCGCACATGCTCAACCGCAGCCTGCGTGCCCGCACGTTCTTCCGGATGGGCGTGCTGCTGCCCAACGTGACGTCCATCGTCGCCGTCACGATCATCTTCGCCCAGCTCTTCGGCCGCGACTTCGGCATGGTCAACTGGGCGCTCGATCTGGTGGGGCTCGACCCGGTGGACTGGCAGGCGGGCACCCTGTCCTCGCACATCGCCATCTCGCTCATCGTCATCTGGCGGTGGACGGGCTACAACGCGCTGATCTACCTGGCCGCCATGCAGACGATCCCCGAGCATCTGTACGAGGCCGCGACGCTGGACGGGGCCGGCCAGTTCACCCAGTTCCGGAAGATCACGATCCCGATGCTGCGGCCGACGATCATCTTCACCGCCGTCGTGTCCACCATCGGCGGCTTCCAGATCATCGCCGAGCCGCTGCTGTTCCAAGCCGGCACGGGCAACCCGACGGGAGGCTCGGACCGACAGTTCCAGACCGTCGGCCTCTACCTCTACGAGCAGGGGTTCAGCCTGTACAAGTTCGGCTACGCCTCGGCCATCGCATGGACCCTGTGCCTGATCATCGTGGTCATGGCTCTGGTCAACTACTCGGTCACCCGCCGGATCAGGAGAAGCTGACGTGACGACGATCATCACCGAGGCGCCCCGGCAGGCGCGCGTGCCCCGCTCGCGGGCGGCCCGCTCCCGCGGCGGGCGCCGCTCGGCCGGGTTCTGGACCTATGCGGCGCTGGTCGCCGTCCTGCTCGGCTCCCTGTTCCCCGTCTACTGGTCGCTCATCGTGGCGTCGCACGACAACGACGCCATCGCCCGCGTGCCTCCCGTCCTGACGCCCGGCGGGCACCTGTTCGAGAACATCGCGCGAGTCTTCGACACGACCGCGTTCGGTAAGGCGATGCTCAACTCCTTCATCGTCTCCGGCTCGGTCACCGTCTCGGTCGTGCTGTTCTCCACGCTGGCCGGGTTCGCCTTCGCCAAGCTCCGCTTCCGGGGCCGGACGTCGCTGCTGGTCGTGGCCATCGCGACCACCACCGTGCCGCACCAGCTCGGGATCATCCCGCTCTACATCCTCATGGCGGAGCTCGGCTGGACCGGCCGGCTGGAGGCGGTGATCGTGCCCGGCCTGGTCACGGCGTTCGGTGTCTTCTTCATGACGCAGTACCTGTCGAGCGCGGTGCCGGACGAACTCCTGGAGGCCGGACGGATCGACGGCTGCTCCACCTTGCGCCTGTTCTGGCACGTGGTGGTGCCCGCGGCGCGGCCGGCCGCGGCCGTGCTCGGGCTGTTCACGTTCATGCAGGCATGGAACGACTTCTTCTGGCCGCTGGTGGTCCTCACCCCGGAGAACCCGACCGTGCAGGTCGCGCTCTCCTCGCTGGCCAGCGGCTACACGACCGACTACGCGCTCGTGCTCACCGGCACGGTGCTGGCGACAGTGCCTGTCGTGGCCGTCTTCGCGGCCCTGGGCCGGCAGATCATCGGAGGAATCATGTCAGGAGCGATCAAGGGATGACGGCGATCGAGGAAAGTCGCACCCGGCCGCGGACCTTTCCCGCCGGCTTCGTGTGGGGCACGGCCACCGCGGCGTACCAGATCGAGGGGGCCGTCGACACCGACGGCCGGGGGCCCTCGATCTGGGACACCTTCTGCCGGGTGCCCGGTGCGGTGGCACGGGGCGAGTCGGGTGCGTTCGCCTGCGACCACTATCACCGCTGGCAAGAGGATGTCGGCCTCCTGAAAGACCTGGGGGCGGGGGCCTACCGATTCTCCGTTGCCTGGCCGCGGGTGCTGCCCGACGGGCGCGGACTGGTGAACCGGCGCGGGCTGGACTTCTACCGCCGGCTCGTGGACGCCCTGCGCGAGGGCGGCATCGAGCCGTATGTGACTTTGTACCACTGGGACCTGCCGCAAGCGCTCGAGGACCTCGGGGGCTGGCGGGTCCGCGACACCGCCGAGCGTTTCGCCGACTACGCCGAGGTGATGTACGACGCCCTCGGCGAGTCGGTGTCGAACTGGATCACGCTAAACGAGCCGTACTGCTCGGCCATCGTCGGCTACGGCGAGGGCCGGCACGCGCCCGGCGCCAAGGAGGGGCACGGCGCGCTCGCCTCGGCCCACCACTTGCTGCTCGGGCACGGCCTCGCCGTGGGGCGCCTGCGGGAGATGGCCAGGTCCGGTCAGCAGATCGGGCTGACGCTCAACATGTCGCCGACGGTTCCCGTCACCTCGTCGCCGCAGGACGTCCAGGCCGCGCGCCGGTTGGACCTGCTGGTCAACCGGCAGTTCACCGAACCCCTCTTCGGCGGTGCCTACGCCGCCGACATGGCCGAGACGTTCGGCCGGATCAGCGGCTTCTCCTTCCGCCGGGACGGCGATTTGGAGATCGTCGGCAGGCCGGTGGACTTCCTCGGGGTGAACTACTACTACCGCCTGCACGTGGAGGCCGCGCCGTACGAGGAGGCCGATCCCGTCCGGCGCTCGGCGTTCGATTTGGGCGTGCGCACCGTCACGCCCGAGGACGCGCGCACCAGCGGGCTGGGCTGGGTGGTGGAGCCCGAGGGCCTGTACGAGACCCTGGTCGACCTGACCTCCCGCTATCCCGACCTGCCGCCCGTCTACATCACCGAGAACGGGTACGGCGACGACGGCGCGCTGGAGGACACCGGGCGCATCGACTACCTGCGCGACCACCTGACCGCGACCCGTGAGGCGATGACGGCGGGCGCCGACGTGCGCGGGTACTTCTGCTGGTCGTTGCTGGACAACTTCGAGTGGGCGCGGGGGTATTCGGCGAGGTTCGGCCTCGTGCACGTCGACTACGACACCCAGGCGCGCACGCCGAAGGCCAGCTTCCGCTGGATGCGGGACTTCATCGCCGACCTGGTCGTCACCACCCCCGTCACCGCCCGCCCCGCGACCACCGGCCCGGCCGACATCCTGGTCGCCGGCACCCCCAGAGATGACCGCTGGGGACCGGGGTCGCTTTCCCAGGCGGCGGAGGAATCGACGTGACGGTCTCGGGGGGCGAGGAACATCGGAACAAAAACTGGCGCTAAGCCCTAGTCGCCCCTGGTGAGCGATTGATGGCTCGTCGACGGCGAGCACGGCCTGAAGTTTTCCTACAGATAACGCCCTATTGTCTGCAGCAGGCTGAGTCGCGGCCTGCGGGGGCGTTCTCCAGGCGCTGCACGAGCCGCCCCTGTTATCTGTGGCAAGGGGATGCGGTGTCCGTACTCATGCAGTTGCCGGTCGGCAACGCCGTCACCGTTCAGGAGGCGGCCGATGCGTTCCTGGACTCGCTCGGCAACCCGAACACCGTCCGCAGCTATGGGATCGGCGTCAGGAAGACCGTTGAACGCCTCGGCGGGGGCGGACTGCTGGCGACAGTAGCCGACGACGAGGTCGGGGAGGCGCTGGAGGCGCTGTGGGGCACCGCGGCGGTGGGCACCTGGAACGTCCGCCGGGCCGCGGTGGTCTCCTGGCTGTCCTGGTGCCGCGAGCGCGGCCACGACGCGCCGACGGTTCCGGGGTGGGCGAAGCGGCTGGCGGCGCCGGACTCGCAGACCCCGGTGCGGTCGAAGATGGCGATCGACCGGCTGATTGCGCGGCGGGACGTCGGACTGCGGGAGAAGACGCTGTGGCGGATACCGTACGAGACCGCCGCGAGGGCCGAGGAGATCCTGGGCTTGAACATCGAGGACCTGGCGAAGCTGTCGCCGAACTCACGAGCCTGCTGGCACCCGGCGACAGCAGACGCTGAGACCGGGGGCGCGGGCGCTGGTTTACGCCGACTTTCGCTTTTCCCCTGATGGTCGTTCTGCGGCTTGGGTGAGTCGATCGGCCAGGTTCCTGAGCTCCTGTCGAAGTTCGTCGGGTTGGTGGATGGTGAAGGGCCATTCCAGGGAGGCGAGCATGTGGGCCATGCCGTCCAGCCGTTCCGCCCGCGCGTGCATCAGGACTCCGCTGGTGCCGGCGGTGAGTGTGACGGCCGAGCGTGGCAGCCGACGGGCGACCTCATCGAGGGGGCCGTGGATCGTCACCTGGACCTGCCAGCGGTATGGGGCTTGGGCCAGGGTCGAGGTCAGATGGGCGACGGGGTCGAACCCGTCGGGCTTGGCGAAACCGCGGGGGCGTGGGGTGACGGAGGCGATGCGGTCTATGCGGAAGGTCCGCAGGGCAGCGCGGAGGTGGTCGTGCCCGACGACGTACCAGCGTCCGGTGTGGAAGACCACGCCGTAGGGGTCGACGTCGCGTTCGGTGTGGTCTAGGCGCCACGACTGGTAACCGATACCGACGGTCGTGCGGGCGCGGGAGGCCTGGGCCAGCGCCAGCAGCACGCCTGTTTCGGGCGCCTGCCCGGGCACGGCGTTGGCGGTGAAGGACAGCGTCTCCCGCATCGCGGCGAGCGGTTCGCGCAAGGCGTTCGGCAGCACCCGCTCGATCTTGGCCAGGGCGCCGGCGTTGGCCGGGGCGGTCGTGCCCATGCCCAAGCGTTCCGCGGCCCGAAGACCCAGCACCACGGCGAGGGCCTCGTCGTTGGTGAGCACCAGCGGCGGCATCCGGTAGCCGCGGGCCAGGCGGTAGCCGCCGTAGCGGCCGCGTTCGGCCTGCACCGGGATGCCCAGCTCCCGCAGATGGGAGATGTAGCGGCGCACCGTGCGGACGTCGGTATCCAGGCGGTCAGCCAGCTCAACCCCGGTGAGTACGGCGTGCGACTGCAGGAGTTCCAGCAGGGTCAACGCGCGGGTCAGCGGATGTGACATGGATCACCCGGAATTCTAGGGCGGGAACTGTCCTGTATCGACCTTACTCTCCCTGCAGTACCTCACCTCAGGGAGATCACATGGCCACCTTCGTACTCGTTCCCGGCGCCTGGCTCGGGGCGTGGGCCTGGGAAGAGACAGCCCACGCTCTGCAGGAGCGGGGCCATACAGCACTGCCGCTGACGTTGACTGGCCTGGCCGAGAACGCCGGCCAGGGCGAGCCACAGACGGACCTGGACGCGCACATCGCGGATATCACCGGATTCGTCGAGCGGAATGATCTACACGACGTCACCCTGGTCGCGCACAGCTACGCGGCCGCCCCCGTTACCGGGGCGGCCGGACGCCTCGGTGACCGGCTGGAACGTGTGATCTACGTGGACAGCGCCCCGTTCCCCGCGGGCATGTGCATGCTCGACCTCATGCCACCGCAGGCCGCCGACCAACTGCGTCAGCAGGTCGCCTCATCCGGCGACGGCTGGCGGCTGGCGATGCCGCCCGCCGAAGTCCTGGGCCTGTCCAACAGCCTAGACGGACTTGACGAGACCCAGCTTGACCTCCTGCGCACGCGTGCCACGCCTCAGCCGTTCGGCACTTACACCCAGCCCCTGACCGGACCAACCGAACCCGGGCCCGGCGTGGATCGCGTCGTGATCGCCTGCCATGACTTCACGGGGCTGCTCGATGCCGGCGTGCCGATGCTGGCCTTCCTGAACCAGCCGCCGTGGCAGCGCTTCGGCCTGTCCACCGGGCACTGGCCGATGCTCTCGGCGCCTGCCGAACTCGCCGGCATCCTGCATGCCGCCGTCTCCTCATAAATCCGCTCTCACCCGGCGAAGCGATAAGGACGCCGACGTTACTGCTCGTCGGCGTCGTCAGGGCCGCGCAGCGGTCTCATCCCGCCGGGCAGCTCTGGCAGTTGGAAGGAGTACCGGCCGAGCATATTGATGTGGTGCCGCACGAACGGCGAAAGACGGGCCACGTCGGCGTCGCGGACGTCGAAGCCCTGCCCGCTCAGCTCGGCGACGGCGGCGTCGATGTAGCGGGTGTTGAACAGCACGACGGCGTTCAGGACCAGGCCCAGGGCGCCGAGTTGGTCTTCCATGCCGTCGGCGTAGCGCTGGTAGAGCTGCCCGTTGCGGCCGTGGAAGATCTTGCGGCTCAGGGCGTGGCGGCCCTCCTGCAGGTTGGCCTGGGTCTTGATCTGGCGGCGGTAGCCGGGTTCGTCGGCCAGTCGCAGGATGTGAAGGCTCTTGGGTATGCGGCCATATGAGGCGATGCGGCCTTGCTGACCTGACCGGCGCCCGCATGCTCGCCGAGATCGGCGACGACCGGTCCCGCTTCGCCGACGCCCGCGCGCTGAAGGCCTACGCCGGATCGGCGCCCATCACCCGCGCCTCGGGCAAGAGCCTGGTCGTCCACCATCGCAAGGTGAAGAACCAGCGCCTGGCCGCAGCTGGGTATGTCTGGGCCTTCGCCTCCTTGCGAGCACCAGGCCCCCGGGCCCACTACGACCGCCGGCGCGCCGAAGGCGACCGGCACTCCAGCGCGCTACGCAACACCTTCAACCGGATGCTCGGCTGTCTGCACCACTGCCTCCAGAAGGGCACGACCTATGACGAACACGTGGCCTTTCCGGCGCGCCTGGAGGCTGCCGCTTGACGCCCTTACGCAGGTCGAATGTCTTCGCACTCGCGTTGATTTTGCTACGTGTCGCTGAATGCCTTCACAGCTCTGGGCCCTACGCTCACCCAGCTGAGTAGGGATACTCACGCGCCGTTCTAGCAGCCTTTATACGCTTCGATCATGTTTCTGAAGCTGGCCGCCACCGGGCGGTGGCTCGGATGGGCAGCCGTCGTCGCGGCGGTCGCAGCCGCCGCCGGCCTCTGGCTCTGGTGGACGCACCCTTTGGACGACGGCAACGACCGCTGGAAACTGGTGGCCGCCCAGTCGTCGGTCACCTACGGACAGGTCATCGCCACCGGCGAGCACGACGCCTGGGCCGTCGGCTGGGACATCCTCGGCATCGGCGCCTGGCTGCCGATGGCCGACGGCCCACACCGCCCCACGGTCTTCCACTGGGACGGCGACCGCTGGACGAAAAGCGACTTCCCAGTGGAACGCGGCGACATCAGCTCGCTCGCCGCGTCCTCCCCCTCCAACGTGTGGGCCCTGGCCAACGACGAGAGCGGCACCTCCGTCCTGCGCTGGGACGGACGCACCTGGGAGATCGCCCAGAAGCTTCCCGGTACGGCCGCGAGCCTTGCCGTCACCGCTGACAACGACGTGTGGGCCTGGGGCGATCACAAGGCCTGGCACTACAACGGCGCCACCTGGTCGGAACAGGGCGTCTCCTTCTCCGCCTATCGAGTCAGCGCCCGCTCCGCCTCCGACATCTGGGCCCTCGGCTGGGCCCTCGACGGCGAGGCCTCATCGGTGCACCACTTCGACGGCAAGGCCTGGACCCGAGTCGACGTGACCGCGGCGCTGCCCACGGCTCCGCCCCCGTCCGACGATTCTCCACTCGACCCGACCGGTCCTCGACTGGGCGCCATCACCGCCGACCCGTCCGGCATCTGGATTACGGGGGAGATCGAGGCGTCGTCGTTCCTGCTCTCCCAGACCGGTTCCGGCTGGCGCAGCGAGGACACCTCCGCGAAGGCCGGACGCATGGGCCGTGACCGCCCACCCGTTCCCGACGGCAAGGGCGGCCACTGGTTTCTCGGCTCCACCGACTTCAACGGTGACGACTCCGCCCTCGCCCACCGCGACCCATCCGGCCACTGGACCAGGCTTCCGTCCAGCGGAGAACTCACCTCGCTTTCGGCCGTCCCCGTTGGCCCGCTCCTGGCCACCGGAGTGATCGGCAAAGCCGTTCCATCCGTGCCTACCTGGCCGAGATCGCCGACCTGTCACCGGCCAGCCGCAAGCGCAAACGCGCCGCCGTCGCCTCCTTCACCAAGTGGGCGGTCCGCCACGACCTCCTGCAGGCCAACCCGATGGACCGCATCGACACCGTCAAGGTGCCCAAGAACCTGCCCCGCCCCGCCGCGGCGGCCGACGTCGCCAAAGCTCTCGCGGTGATCTGCTCGCGGCGGCCGCGCAAGCGACAGGCCTGTACCGGGCGCTCGCCGAAGCCGAGGAAGCCGACATGTCCGACGACGCACAGGCCATCGGCCCCCACCGCCCGGTCCGCGCCCGCATCACCGGCCGCAGAAGCGGCACCGACCCGGAGCTGATGGAACGGCTCACCGCACAAGTCCTGGACGGCGACACCGTGAGCCTCCGTCGACTTGAAGACGCAGGTCAAAGGGCTGGCGTGACGGTCGCCCCAGGTTCTCACGCTGGTCGGAGGCGGCAGTCTCCGGAGTAGATCGTCTGTCAGCGGTTGACTCCCGCCCAGAATCGGTCTCGATGTTCTGCCCGTTCTGTTCTTCAGGGCCGGTGACCCGTCACCGGCGGTCTCAAGACCAGGCGATCTCGCCATGGCGGTCGATGAAGCGTCCGGTGCCGGCGCCCCGATCAGCGGGTGAGGAGGGCGCGCAGGGCCCCAGCGACGCCGGCCGGGTCCTCTTCGGCCATGAAGTGCCCGCATCCGACCGTCGTGTGCACCAGGTCGGGGGCCCAGGCGCCCCACAGCGCCTCGGCGTCATACCCGAGGGCGGCCCCCCAGTCCTGCTGGAGCACGGTCACCGGCATCCGCAGCAGGTTCCCCGCCTCCCGGTCCGCCCGGTCGTGGTCCACGTCGATGCCCGCCGACGCGCGGTAGTCCGCCACGATCGAGGGCACCGCCGCACGGCAGGCGTCCAGGTAGGCGGCGCGTACGCCGGCGGGGATCGCCTCGTGGTCCAGGGTCCAGACGTCGAGGAAGTGGCCGAAGAAGTCGTCCGCGCTCGCGCTGATCATCCGTTCGGGCAGGCCGGGCGGCTGGGCCAGCAGGTACAGGTGGAAGCCGACGGCGGCGCCCGCGCCGTGCATCACCTCCCACATGTCCAGCGTGGGAAGCACGTCGAGGCACGCCAGGTGGCTGATCGAGGCCGGGTGGTCGAGCCCGGCGCGGAAGGCGACCAGCGCGCCCCGGTCGTGCCCGGCCAGCGCGAACCGCTCATGTCCCAGCGCCCGCGCCAGGGCGACGACGTCGGCGGCCATGGTGCGCTTGGAATAGGTCTCGCGACCGGCCTCGGCTGGCTTGTCGCTGGCGCCGTAGCCACGCAGGTCGGGACAGATCACGGTGTGGTCGGCGGCCAGGTCGGCGGCGACGTGCCGCCACATCAGGTGGGTCTGGGGGAAGCCGTGCAGCAGCACGATCGGGCTCCCCGACCCGGCGACGGCCGCGTTCAGCGACACGCCGTCGGCGACCGGCACGCGAAGGTAGTCGAAACCGGGAAGGACAGGCGCCATCACGCGCCCCCCTTTCTGTGCGGGATCAGATGCCCCCAGGCTGCCGGGCGTGAATGAGCATCCGGTCAGCGCGCTAACGTGACCTAAGGCCAGGCGGGGAAAGGGGCCGCAGGTGGGGATCGCGTTCGGCGTGCTGGGGCCGGTGACGGCTTGGGACGGCACCGGCGGCGCGATCGCCCTGAAGGGGCCGCGGCACCGGGCGGTGCTGGCCCGGCTGATCGTCGCCCGCGGCCGCGTCGTCCCGGTCACCCGCCTGATCGACGACCTGTGGGACGAACCGCCAGAGGGCGCGGTCGGGGCCGTACGGACGTTCGTGGCGGCGCTGCGCCGCGCGCTGGAACCCGACCGGCCGCCCCGCACCCCCGCACGGCTGCTGGTGACAGAGGGACCGGGGTACGCGCTACGGGCCGGCGCCGACGCGGTGGACGCATGGCGCTTCGAACACGCGGTGGCCGCCACCGCGGATCAGTCCCCCGAAGACGGGCTCGGACGGCTGGAGGAGGCGCTGGGGTGGTGGCGCGGCCCCGCCTACGCGGAGTTCGCCGACCAGGACTGGGCCCGCGCCGAGCGCTCCCGCCTGGCCGAGCTCCGGTTGCACGCGGTCGAGCGTCACGCGGAGATGCGGCTGGCCCTGGGCCGGGCGGCCGAGGCGGTGCCCGACCTGGACGCGCACGCGGCCGGGCACCCTTGGCGGGAGGAGGCCTGGCGGCTGCTCGCGCTCGCGCTGTACCGCAGCGGGCGGCAGGGCGACGCGCTCGCCGTGCTGCGCCGGGCGCGGGCGTTGCTAGTGGACGAGCTGGGAGTGGACCCGGGCCCGGGGCTGCGCCGCCTGGAGACCGACATCCTGCGCCAGGCCGATCACCTTGAGTCCTCCGTGCGCGGCGCGGCCGAACGGGTGTGGGCCGAGGCGACCGCCGCCTACGACCGCGCGGTCGCCTCCGGGGCGCGGGCCCGCCTTGAGTCGACGGCAGGACTACTGCGCGATCTCGCCATGACCGGGGGCGGCGGCCTGCAGGCGGCGCGCGAGCACCGCGTGGCCGCCGTCGAGGCGGCCGAGGAGCTCGGCGACGCGGAGCTGACCGCCAGGGTGATCGGCGCCTTCGACGTCCCGGCCGTCTGGACCCGGTCCGACGACCCCTGGCAGGCGGCGCGCATCGTGGCGGCGGCCGGGCGCACGCTGGCCGCCCTGGTCCCCGATCCCCAGACTGCCGATCCCCAGACTGCCGGTCACGAGGCGGCCGGTCACGAGGCGGCCCGGGCCCGCCTGCTGGCCACGATCGCGCTGGAGTCGCGCGGCGACCGCTCCGGCCGGGGGCCGCGGGCAGCGCGGCAGGCCGAGGAGATCGCCCGCCGCATGAACGACCCCGCATTGCTGGCGTTCGCGCTGAGCGGCCTGTTCATGCAGACCTTCGATCGCACGGGCCTGGCCGCCCGCCGCGACGAGATCGGCGCCGAACTGGTGGATCTGTCCGCCCGGCACGGCCTGGTCAGCTTCGAGGTGCTCGGGCGTCTCGTCCGGATGCAGGCCAGGTCGGCCCTCGCAGACTTCACGGCCGCCGACGCCCACGCCGCGGAGGCCGAGCGCCTGGCCGCACGGCACGAGCGGCCCCTCGTGGGCGTGTTCACCGCGTGGTATCGGGCGCTGCGCCTCGATGCGACCGGCCGGGCGACGGTGGAGGAGGCCGAGGCCGCCTACCGGGATGCCGCCGCCCGGCTGGACGGCGCCGGCATGCCCGGGATGGAGCGGGGCCTGCTGCCGCTCGCGTTGCTGTGCCTGCGCCTGCGGCACGGGCAGCCCCCGCCCGAGGTCGAACATGCCGATTGGGGGCCGTACGCGCCGTGGGCCCGGCTCCTGGTGCTGCTGGCGTGCGACCGCCGCGCCGAGGCGGCCGCGGCGCTGCGTGCCCTGCCCGAGCCGCCGCGTGACCTGCTGACGGAGGCCATGTGGTGCCTGGCCGCCCGGGCGGCCCTCACGCTCGGGGACCGCACGACGATGGAACGCGCCCACGCCGCGCTGCTGCCCGCGGCGGGCGAGCTGGCCGGGGCGGGCAGCGGCGTGCTGACGCTCGGCCCGGTGGCCGAGCACCTGGACGACCTGGCCGCCGCGCTCCGGCGGCCGACAGGAGTCGCGCCGAGCCGGTCGTGAGCCTGCTCTCCCGCTGCGGAATCGTCGGCTCAGCAGGGCTGGAGTGAGGGGAGGCGGCCCGCGAAGAAGGCCGCCGGAGGCACGCCCATCAGGGTGCGGAACTCGGCGGTCATGTGGGACTGGTCGTAGAAGCCGGCGGTCGCGGCGAGCTGCGCCCAGCGCGCCGTGTGGGCCCTGCCGCGGGCAAGCACCCGGCGCACGCGATCGATCCGCTCCAAGCGCGGGGCATCACGGTGGGGTGAAGGCCTCCGGGCGATGTGAACCTTGGTCGACTCACACCACGCCAGAAGGCCCTCACCCTTTTCGAGATCATCGACAGCGGGTCGCCAATACTCCTCCGCCGTCACCGACGTCCATGGGCAGAACACCTAGCGCGCCGGCTGACGCCGCCGCACCGGGGTCACCAGTTGGCCGGCAGGCCCGGGGTCGTGGCGGGCAGCCGGTGGCCCGGCGGGTGGATGACGTAGACGATCCCGCCGCTGCCGGTGCTGCGCAGCCAGACGTTCTCGAACGCGGCCCGCGGATACACGTGGCGTACGGCGTCGTCGTCCCGCGAGGCGGGGTCGTTGGCGATGACGTCGCCCGTGGCGGTGAAGCCGATGATCACCATGAGGTGGCCGTTGGTGCTGTATCCCGCGCCGGGCAGCTCCTCCGCCTTGAACGACTGGGAGGTGACGACCGGGACGCCCGCCCTGATCAGCCGCTCCAGTTCGGTCAGCGAGCGCAGCCGGGTGACGAACCCCTCCATTCCGTACCGCCCGGCGTAGGCGGTGTTGAACGGCCAGTTGCCCGCGCCCTCGTAGGCGTAGTCGTAGGTGTGGCGGGCGGCGTAGTCGACCTCGGGGTCGGGATCGGAGGGATCGACCCAGGAGGTGTCCCGCGCGCTGGGCCATCTCCCCCAGTAGCCGAGCGCCATGGTGGTCGAGGTCGGGCTGCACCAGGCCTCTCCCCCGCCGTCCCACTGCGGGTAGTGGCCCTCGTGGACGTTCTGCGAGCGGCGCGGCACGGGCAGTTCGACGCCCCACGCGATGCCGCCCGGGCTGACCGGGACCGTCTCCCGGTCCGGCACGGCGGAGGCCATCGCGCCGAGCGTGCGGACCACCGGCCGTACGGCCGAGCCCGGCGTGCGGTACAACGTCACACGCAGCTGGTACGCGGTGATGGCCCGGCCCGCCGCGGCCACGAACGTGTCGACCGAGACCGTGCCGTCGGCGTCGCGCTGTCCCGGCAGCGACGTGCGGCGGATGTCCTCGTCGCCGTACGCCCAGCGGCCGAGGACGTACCACTTCGTCTGCCCGGCGGCGTGGCGGCCGCGCATCTCGACCTGCAGCCAGCTGCCGGCCGGGACGTCGGCGGTCCAGGAGGCCACCAGTTCGGTGGCGGCGAACCCGACCGGCCGCTCGGGGCCGGTCCACCGGGCGTACTCCCAGCTCTTCGTGCCGAGCGCGTCGGTGTACGAGATCGTGCCCACTGGGGCGGCGAAGGAGAGGGTCCTCCCCGCCTTCACGCCCTCGCGCGTGCCGGGGCCGAAGACCGCCCGTTGGTAGACGACGTCGACGCCGCCCGGCGGGGGTTCGGCCCCGGCGACGGCGGCGGTGGCCGGGGAGGGGACGGTGAGGACGGATGCCGCCAGGACAACCGTCAGGAAGGCGGACAGGAGGGTGGACAGGAACGCGGTCGGCACGCGCATGGCTCACCTCGGGGTCTCGTCGGCGTCCTCGACGGTAGGGAACCCGGGCGGCCCGGCGCATCGGCAGGAATACGTATCCGGCCCCGCGGCGCCCGCACACTCGCGCCCCTCGCCGCACCACCACTTATGCCTTAAACCCCCAGAAGTCACATTAGTCACCCGTTTTGCCAATATTTTGCTATTAATCGTCCGAAGGCCAGGAATCGTCATGGCACGCTGAAACGCATGCCGACCCGTAAGCTTTTCCTTGGTGTCTCCATGGCGGCCTTTGCCCTGTTCACGGGGGTCGCGTCGCCCGCGCTCGCGCAGCCCGCCACGGCCGCTCCCGGCCCGGCCGCTCTGGTCCGCGAGCACACCACGGCGTTTCCCGCGTACACGGCGCCGCACGCGTACGGCCGGGCCGTCTATCTTTTCGACGCGACCACGGGACAGGAACTGCTGGACAAGAACGCCGGCAAGCGGATGCCGGTCGCCAGCCTCACCAAGATCATGACCGCCTATGTCGTCCTGCGGGAGGCGAACCTCGACGACCGCGTCAAGATCAAGCGTGAGGATGTCGAGTACGCCTGGAACAACGACGGCACGACGGCCGATCTCGAACCCGGCGACACCCTTCCGGTCCGGGAACTGCTCTACGCGCTGCTGCTCCCCTCGGGCGCGGACGCCGCGCACGCCCTGGCCCGCGTGTACGGCCCGGGAGTGGACGGCTTCGTGGCCAAGATGAACGCCACCGCCAAGAGCCTCGGACTGAACGACACGCTCTACGTCAACGCCGACGGGCTGCCCACGCGCGCCGGCGACGGCTACTCCACCGCCCGCGACCAGGCCCGCCTCGCGGCGATCACGCTGCGCGACCCGGTCTTCACCGAGATCACCTCGACCCGGCAGCACTCGACCGGCGACGGCAGGTACGACTGGTCCAACACCAACCACATGCTCGGCCTGCCCGGCGCGATCGGCGTGAAGACCGGCTTCACCAACGCCGCCGGGTTCTGCCTGGCGTTCGCCGCCGACCGCCACGACCACCGGCTGGTCGGCGTCATCCTCGGCGAGGACGACTCCAGCCGCCGCTGGGACACCGCCGGATCTCTGCTCGACTGGGCGGCCGAAAGCTGATTTCTTCACCAGAAAAGGTGGCGTCCGGAAAACACTCCGGAAAAGAGGGCCTTCCCACATCGGCGGAACGCGGTTAGTTTCCCGATCAGTGTCCAGCGGAGGCCGATCTCGGTCTCCAGTCTGCTGGGCCGTCTCGGATCGTCATTGGACCCGAAGGAGAGCCCAATGCGCGCCACCCTCGGCATGCGGGGCGTAGTCGCCGTCGCGGCGTCCGCCCTCGTGCTTCCCCTCCTGCCCGCCGCGCCGGCGAACGCCGACCCCGACCCCGCGGGGGTCGTGCAGACGATCGTCGCGTCCGCGGTCAAGAAGCACCTGACGAAGCTGCAGCAGATAGCCGACGCCAACGGTCACACCCGGGCCGCCGGCACTCCCGGCCACGTGGCCTCCCGCGACTACGTCGCCGGGGTGCTGAAGAAGGCCGGTTACAAGGTGACCCTGCAGGCGTTCGAGTTCCCGTTCTTCAAGGAGAACGCCACCGCGTCGCTGGAGCGCACCGCGCCGACCCCGAAGACGTACGCGCCGACTCCGCCGGACGGCAGCACCGTCGGGGAGTTCGCGACGATGACCTACTCCGGTTCCGGCGACGTCACGGCCGCCGTCCGGAACGTCGACCTGATGCTGCCGCCCGGGCCGACGCCCAGCAGTTCCACCTCCGGCTGCGAGGCCGCCGACTTCGCCTCGTTCCCGGCCGGCTCGGTGGCGCTGGTCCAGCGCGGCACCTGCACCTTCCAGGTCAAGGCGGAGAACGCGCAGGCCGCCGGGGCGGCCGCGGTCATCATCATGAACGAGGGCCAGCCGGGGCGCACCGAGACCCTGCAGGGCACGCTGGGCGCGCCCACCGTGCACATTCCCGTCGTGGGCGTGAGCTTCGCGGTCGGCCAGGAGCTGGCCGGCACCGCCGGGACCGTCGTCCACGTCAGGACGAGCACCACCAGCGAGATCCGCACCACCCACAACGTCATCGCCGACTCCAGGTGGGGCGACCCGAACAAGGTGGTTCAGATCGGGGCGCACCTCGACAGCGTGGTGCCGGGGCCGGGCATCAACGACAACGGCTCGGGCAGCGCCGCGATCCTGGAGGTCGCCGCGAAGCTCGGCGCCGTCCCGACCCGGAACGCGCTGCGCTTCTCCTTCTGGAGCGCCGAGGAGCTGGGCCTGCTCGGCTCGGAGCACTACGTCGCGAGCCTGTCGCCGGCCGACCTGGCGAAGATCAAGCTGTATCTGAACTTCGACATGGTCGCCTCCCCCAACTACGCGCTGAAGATCTACGACGGTGACGACTCCGACGCCACCGGCGCGCCCGCCGGACCGGCCGGCTCCGACGAGATCGAGAAGCTCTTCGTGAAGTACTTCGACACCATCCGGCAGGGCCACGTGGGCACCGACTTCGACGGGCGGTCGGACTACGGGCCGTTCATCGACGCCGGGATTCCCGCGGGCGGGCTGTTCACGGGCGCGGAGGGCGTCAAGACCCCCGAGGAGCAGGCGCTGTTCGGCGGCACCGCCGGCCAGGCGTACGACTCCTGCTACCACAAGGCCTGCGACACCATCGCGAACATCAACGACAAGGCCCTCGCGCTGAACACCGGCGCGATCGCCACGGCGGCCGTCGTCTACGCCTTCAGCCGTGACCTGCCCGGGCCGGACACCCGGCCCACCGCCCGGACCGCCGCGGCCTCCGCAGGCGCCCACGCGGACCACGGGCACGCCCTGACCGCGAGCTGATCCCCCGGCCGTACGCGGGGTCGTCCTCCGGGCCCCGCCGGACTTCGCGTCCGGCGGGGCCCGCCGCGTCTCACCCCGCCGTCAGCTGAAGACGACGTCGCTGCAGATGAAGTACGCCTGGTCCATGTGCGAGGCCTGCCAGATCGTGAAGACGACGGCCCGGCCGCTGCGCCCGGACGTGCTGGCGTTGATGGAGTAGCTCTGGCTCGGCGCGTACCTGCCGGTGCGGGTCAGCAGCTGCAGGTCGTTCCAGGTCAGGGCTTGCCTGGTCGGATCGAAGCCCGGCTTGGTCACGTAGACGAGGAAGTAGTCGGCGCCGTGGCTGGCCTGGTCCTGGAGCTTGACCGTGAAGCTGTTGCGGATGGTGGTGGTCTTCCACGCGCCGACCGCGTCCATCGCGTTGTAGCGGCCGCTCTCGGCGTGGCCGCCGCTGCACAGCTGCCCGTTGGGGATGCCGGCCTGGAAGTTGCCGCCGAGGCCGTTGCGGTACAGGCCGTTCCAGTTCCACATGGCGTTGGGCTCGGCCTGCCACGCCTGCCAGCACATCGGGTCCTGCTGGGCCATGGCCGGGTTCTGGAAGTCGTTGCCCCAGCGCTGCCAGCAGCCGTAGACGCGGGAGGCGGGGTCGATGACGGAGCCGTGGGCGAGGGCGGCGCCCGTCCAGGTGGCCAGGCAGGCCGCCGACGCGGTCAGCAGGGCCGTGAGACGCGGGGCCCAGCGGCGGGCGCGGGGGCGTGCGTGGAGCTGTGCGTGGGGCTGTGACTGCGTGTGCACTGTTGGGTCTCCATCTTCCGGTGGGGGGTTCCGGGCGAGATGGGGAGCGCTCCCGAGTTGCTGCGATCGTAGCCGACAGGCTGGAGTCGGCAAGCCTTACTCATGTCTGTAAGATCCATCGCCGCACCGCCGCCCGGACACCGGGCCCGCGGCACGGCCCGTCCGACCTGGCCGTTCACAGCGGGACACCGCGACCCGTGCGGGGGGCGGAACCGGACCCGCCGCCCATGTACCTTTCAGCGCGGCACGAGCGCCCCCCAAGCGCCGCCCGGCCGGGCGGCGGCTTGCAGCGGGAGGAAGCCGGCCGTCGCGGATCACGACGGGGTTGATCACGACGGGTCGGGGCGGCCGCTCGGGCCCTGCTCCGACTTGTGCAGGAACGGCGAGCGGCCGAGGACCACGATGCCCGCCACCAGCGCGACCAGCCCGCCCACCTCCCCCGCCAGGGCGGGCGGGTCGACGCGCAGGCGCTCGCCGAAGAGGGCGACGCCGAGGAGGATGCCGACGATCGGCTCGGTCGCGGTGGTGGCGGGCAGCGAGATCCGCAGCGGCGCGGCGTCGAACGCGCTCTGGTTGAGCAGGATGCCGGTCACCGCGATCACCGGCAGCGCGTAGAGCTGCGGGGAGGCGAACAGCGCCCCCGGTCCCCGCGCCAGCGTGAGCAGGGCACCGCGGGTGAGTGCGTCCTGCAGGCCGTACAACGCCCCGGCCGCGGCGGCGAACAGCATCGCCTTGGTCTGCAGGGGCACCCGCAGCGCCACCACGACCATTCCGGCGGCGACGGCGACCACGACGAGCACGGCGATCCACGCCAGGGACCCCGACGCCGGCATCCCGCCCCCGTGCGGGCGCCCGGCCACCAGGAACGCGGCGACGCCCCCGCTGACCAGCACCGCCCCCAGCCACTCCGTCCCGCCCAGGCGTTCCTGGTACAGCAGGGCCGCCGCGCCCAGGGCGAAGATGAGGTTGGTCGCCAGAAGCGGCTCGACCGACGCCACGTCGGCGCGCCGCAGCGCCAGCGCGCCGGCGATCTGGCCGCCGACCATCAGGGCGATCCCGGCCAGCCACACCGGCTTGCGCGCGAGGTCGAGCAGCAGACGCACGTGCAGCATCTCGCCCAGTGGCTCGGTGTACGCGACGTGCTGCTGCGCGACGAAGCCCAGCCCGAGGAGGGCCGCCGCCGCGAGGCCGAGGAACACCGTGACGGTCATGATCCCGCGCCCCACCCCCTCGCGCGCCGGTCGCGTCCTCCCAGGTTATGCGCCCGTCCCCGGTCCCGCCCGGGTCGCGTGCGACGTGTCCATCACTCCGTGCGGTGACGCAGGGTGTCCGATCGGTAACCGCTTTTTATTCCGGATGCCGCCGATCGGTAACACGCCCGGACTGAAGTAGCCGTCACGAGAGCGATGGCACCGCCTGGAGGTCCGGATGGCAGCACACAGCACGCCGCGGCTCGCCGGGGCACACTACCCGGTGGCGGTCGTCGGCGGCGGACAGGCCGGGCTGTCGATCAGCCACTGCCTGGGCCGGCGCGGCGTCGAACACGTCGTCGTCGAGGCGAACCGGGTGGGCCACGAGTGGCGCGAGCGCCGCTGGGACTCCTTCTGCCTGGTGACCCCCAACTGGCAGTGCGACCTGCCCGGCTTCCCCTACAAGGGAGCCGACCCCGACGGCTTCATGGTCCGCGAGGAGGTCGTCCGCTACCTGGAGGACTACGCCGCCTCCTTCGGGCCGCCGCTGGCCGAGGGCGTACGGGTGACCCGGCTTCGGCGGGCCGTGAGCGGGGTTTTCGAGCTCGCGACGACCGCCGGGGACCTCACCGCCGACCAGGTGGTGGTAGCGACCGGCCCCTACCACGCGCCGTCGCTGCCCCGCCTGGCCGAGCGGCTGCCGGCCGGCGTCGAGCAGGTCCACTCCTCCCGCTACCGCCGCCCGGCCCAGTTGCCCGAGGGCGAGGTCCTGGTGGTCGGCACCGGGCAGTCGGGCTGCCAGATCGCCGAGGACCTCCACCTCGCCGGCCGCCGGGTGCATCTCGCGGTCGGCGGCGCGCCCCGGGTGGCCCGCTTCTACCGCGGCCGGGACTGCGTGGCGTGGCTGCACGACATGGGCCACTACACCAGGAGCATCGACGAGTTCGGCGACGCCGACGCCGTGCGCATGCGCGCCAACCACTACGTCACCGGCCGCGACGGCGGGCGCGACATCGACCTGCGGGCCTTCGCCCGCGACGGCATGCGCCTGTACGGCCGGCTGACCGGCGTGGACGGCACGAGGCTGGAGTTCGCCGGCGACCTGAAGGACAACCTCGACCGGGCCGACGCGGTGGCCGAGGGCATCAAGGACGCCATCGACGCCCACATCGCGGCCCGCGGCGTCGCCGCCCCCACCGAGCCCCGCTACGTCCCGGTCTGGGAACCCGGCGAGCCGGTGCGTCACCTCGACCTGGCGGAGGCCGGGGTCACCTCGGTCGTCTGGGCGACCGGGTTCACCCGCGACCATCGATGGATCGAGATCCCCGCGTTCGACGGGCGCGGCTACCCGATGCACTGGCGCGGCGTGACGAGCTGCCCGGGGCTGCACTTCCTCGGGCTGCCCTGGCAGCACACGTGGGGCTCGGGCCGGTTGGCGGCCGTGGGCCGGGACGCCGAGTTCCTGGCCGCCCACATCGAGGCGTCCCGGAGACTCGCCGACGTGTGCGGGGTGCTCACCGGGGCCCCCGCCGGACTCTCCCCCGCCCTCCCGGTCGGGTGACGCCATGGTCTTCGACGCGCACCGCCACATCGGCGTACTGCCCGCCCACCCCTTCTACGGCGGCCCTCCCGTGAACCCCGACGTCACCGCCCGCGCCACCGTCAGGCGGCTCATCGCCGACCTCGACGCGGAGGGCACCGAGCGGGCGCTCGTGCTGCCCAACTACGGCGTGCCCGACCCGGACGCCGCCTTCGCGCTGAACGAACTCGCGCTGGAGGCGGCGCAGGCCGACGACCGCGTCCGCGCCGGGCTGTGGGTCTCGCCGCTGCCGCGCGACGAGGAGCGCACCGCCCGCGCCCTCGCCCTGGCGGGCGAGGCGGGCGTGCGGGCCCTCAAGCTCAGCTTCCTCCTGGGCGGCCGTCCCACCGACCCCGCCTGCCGGCCCGGACTCGACCGGATCTTCGCGGCGGCCGCGCGGCACGGGCTGGTCGTCCACGTCCACACCTCCCCCGGCGCCGCCTCCGACATCGACGAGGTCGGCCACCTGGTCGAGTGGTACGCCGACCGCGTGCCGGTCCACCTGGTGCACTTCGGCGGCGGGATGAGCGGCCACATCAAGCTGGCCGGCTCCCGGTTCTTCGACTGGATCGCGGCCGGCAAGCGCGTCTACACCGACCTGTCCTGGGCCATCGGCTTCGCGCCGTACTGGCTGGCCCGGGAGATCGAGCGGCGCGGCCTCGGCCACGACCGGGTGCTGTTCGCCAGCGACCAGCCGTGGGGCGACTTCGCGGGCGAGCACGCCCGGATGCGCGCCGCGACCGGCGGCGGCGAACTGGGCCGTCTCGTCTTCCACGACACCTTCGCCTCTCTCTACGACTGATCCCACCTATTCGAAGGAGACGCACGTGACCGTCGACATGACCGACCTCGAGAAGAAGAGCATCGAGGAGATCCCCCACCCGTCGCTGCCCGAGGGCTCCACCATCTACGGCACCACGAAGGTCTTCCCCGACTACAAGGCCGAGAACGGCGAGTCGTACTTCACGCTCGTCCACGGCATCGCGCACGAGTCGTCGGTGAGCTTCGTGGCCGTGCTCCAGGCCACCCGCGCCCTGCGCAAGGGCTTCGAGACCGCCATCTACTTCTACGGCCCCGGCTCGCTGAACTGCCTGGCCACCCGCGGTTTCCCGACCACCGGCAACTCGGCCTTCCCCGGCGAGCACAACATCAACAACCAGCTCAAGACGTTCATCGCCGAAGGCGGGAAGGTCTACTGCTGCCGCTTCGGCCTGTCCCTGCACGGCGCCCGCGAGGAGGACCTGATCGAGGGCGTCATCCCGACCCACCCGCTGGACGTGCAGGACGCGCTGATCCACTACGCCCGCAAGGGCGCCGTCATCAACTCCACCTACCAGCTCTAGCGCCGTGACCGACGTACGGATCATGACCCGCGCCGAGCTGGCCCTGCGCGGCGTGGCGCTGGACACCCCCGTGCGGCGGCCGGAGGGCGCCGGGCCCAGCGGCGACGGCCACGTCCTCGTGGACGGCGCCGGCGCCGCGCTCCCGGTCAACCCCGACAGCCCGTTCACGGTGCGGGACGGCACGGTCTGGCTCGGCGAGCAGGACACCGGCGTCACGCTGGTCCCCGTCCGCAGGCCCCGGTTCTACGATCTGGTCACCGCCGACGGCGTGCCCTACGAGCGGATCGCCCGGCTGCACGGCGCCGACGTGCTGGCCACGACCGTCGTGCAGACCTGCGTCCGGTACGGCGAGGCCGACCGCTGCCGGTTCTGCACAATCGAGGAGTCGCTGCGGTCGGGCGCCACGACCGCCGCCAAGACGCCCGCCCAGCTCGCCGAGGTGGCGGAGGCGGCGGTGCGGCTCGACGGCGTCCGGCAGATGGTGATGACCACCGGCACCACCGCCGGGCCCGACCGGGGGGCGCGGAACCTGGCGCGGTGCGTGCGCGCCGTGCTGGAGGCCGTCCCGGAGCTGCCGATCCAGGTGCAGTGCGAGCCGCCGGGCGACCTCGCCTGGATCGGCGCGCTGCGCGAGGCCGGGGCCACCGCGATCGGCATCCACGTGGAGTCCCTGGACGAGGAGGTGCGGCGGCGCTGGATGCCGGGCAAGTCGTCGGTGCCGCTGCGCGAGTACGAGGCCGCCTGGGACGAGGCGGTCCGGGTCTTCGGGCGCAACCGCGTCTCGACGTACCTGCTGGTCGGGCTGGGCGAGGACCCCGGCGAGCTGATCGCGGGCGCGGGCCGGCTGATCGACCGGGGGGTCTACCCCTTCGTGGTCCCGTTCCGCCCGATGCGGGGCACGCTCGCCGCCCGCGACGGGATCGGCGCGCCCGGTGCCGGGCTGCTGCGGCACGTCACCGAGAGCGTGGCGGCGCTGCTGCGCGCGGCCGGCATGCGCGGCGCGGACCAGGGCGCGGGCTGCGCCGCCTGCGGAGCGTGCGGCGTGCTGAGCGCGGCGGGCGGGTGAGGGCCGTGTACCTCGACGGCGGCACGCGCGCCCCGGCGCGGGAGACCCCGCCCGACATCCTCGCCCTGCTCGGCGACCACAGCACGCTGTCCCGCCGGACCGGCATCCGGATCGAGCAGGCCGGGGACGCCGCGACGCTGGCGGCCTACCACCGCCTCCGCCGGGAGGCGTTCGTCCGGGAGCAGGGCCTGTTCGAGGGCCACGACCTCGACGACCGGGACGACGACCCGCGCACGGTCGTGCTGGTGGCCAGGGACCCCGCCGGCTCGGTCGCCGGCGGGGTGCGGCTCGGCCCGGCCGGCGACGGCCCCGACATCGGCTGGTGGACGGGCGGACGGCTCGTCGTGGCCCCCGCCGCCCGCGGCACGCGGCATGCGGGCGGGGGTGCGGGCGCGGCGCTGGTGCGGGCGGCCTGCGCCCGCGCCGAGGCGGAGGGCGCGCTGCGGTTCGAGGCGACCGTACGGGCCGGGGCGGAGGCGTTCTTCCGGCGGCTCGGATGGGCGCGGGTGCGGCCGGCGGTGGTCGCGGGCGCGCCGCACGTGCTGATGCGCCACCCGATCGGCCGGATCGCGGCGCAGGCGGCCGCGGCCAAGTCGGCGCTCGGCCCGCTGCTGGCCGCCCTGCCGGGCGGTCCGGCACGGCTGGGCGGGCCGGGCTTCGTCGGCGACGACGGCGCGCCGGTGCCCGGCACCGATCTCGTCGCCGCCTGCGACGCGATCGTGCCGTCCATGGTCGAGCGGGACCCGGAGTGGGCCGGCTGGTGCTCGGTCCTGGTGAACCTCAACGACCTCGCCGCGATGGGCGCCGCCCCGGCCGGGCTGCTCGACGCGCTCGCCGCGCCCGACGCCGCGCACGCCGCCCGGGTGATCGGCGGCCTCGCACGGGCCGCCCGCGCGTACGGCGTGCCGGTGCTCGGCGGGCACACACAGCTCGGGGTTCCCGCCGCACTGTCGGTCACCGCGCTGGGACGGACCGCCCGGCCGGTGCCGGGAGGCGGCGGGCGCCCGGGCCACGCCGTACGGCTCACCGCCGACCTCGGCGGCGGCTGGCGGCCCGGGTACCGGGGCCGCCAGTGGGACTCCACCACCGGCCGCCGTACGGATGAGCTGCGCGAGATGCTCGGCGCGGTCGCGGCGGCCCGGCCCGCCGCCGCCAAGGACGTGTCGATGGCCGGGATCGCCGGCACGCTCGGCATGCTGGCCGAGGCGGGCGGCTGCGGGGCCGTGCTGGACGTGGCCGCGGTGCCGCGCCCGGCCGCCGCCTCCATGGGCGACTGGCTCACCTGTTTTCCCGGCTTCGGCATGCTCACGGCGGACCGGCCGGACGCGCCGGCGCCGCCCGCGGGCCCGGCCGTCGCGCGGGTCTGCGGTGAGTTGACCACCGGCCGGGGCGTGTCGCTGCGCTGGCCCGACGGACAGGTCACGAAGGCCGTGGGCGGCCCGGTGACCGGATTGGGGACCGCGTGAGCGCCCTTCGCATGGCGGCGGTGTCCGCCGGGTTCGGCCGCGACCTCGAAGACGACTTCGCGGTCGCCGAACGCCTGATCAAGGAGGCCCGCACCGGCGACGTACGGCTGCTCGCGCTGCCCGAGGCGTGCCTGGGCGGTTACCTTCTCAGCCTCGACGGCGACGCCGCGGACGCGGGGCCTCCCCCGCTCGCCGTGGACGGCCCGGAGATCCGGCGGCTGGCCGCGCTCGCCGGCGACATGGTCGTGGTCGCGGGCTACTGCGAGGACGGCGGCGACGCCCGCTACAACAGCGTGGTGTGCGTGAGCGGCGACGGGGTCCTCGGCAACCACCGCAAGGTCCACCAGCCGCTCGGCGAGAACGCCAGCTACTCCTCCGGCGACGGGTTCCGCGCCTTCGACACGCCGGTCGGCAGGATCGGCATGATGATCTGCTACGACAAGGCGTTCCCGGAGGCCGCCCGCGCGCTGGCCCTGGACGGCGCGCAGATCGGGGTGTGCGTGTCGGCCTGGCCCGGGTCCCGTACGGACGCGGCGCCGGATCTGGAGCGGGACCGCTGGAAGCGGCGGTTCGACCTGTTCGACCGGGCGCGGGCCCTGGAGAACCAGATCGTGTGGCTGTCGGCGAACCAGGCCGGCACGTTCGGGTCGCTGCGCTTCGTCGGCAGCGCGAAGGTCGTGGAGCCCGGGGGCGAGATCCTCGCCGGGACCGGCGTCGGGGCGGGCATGGCGGTCGCGGAGATCGACGTGCCGGCGGCGCTGGAGACCGCCCGCCGGTCGATGGGCCACCTGCGCGACCGCCGCCCGGAGACGTACGGGCCGCCGCGCGAAGGCCGATCGTGAGCATGCTGCGGATCGCCGCCGCGGCCGCCCACTTCGGCCGCGACCTGGAGTTCGACCTCGCCCGCGTGGCCAAGCTGATCGCCGACGCGCGCGGCGCGGGCGCGGGGCTGCTGGTGCTGCCCGACGCCGCGCTCGGCGGCTACCTCGCCGACCTGCGCCGCCCGGACCCCGACGCGCTGCCGCCCGCGCTGAAGCCGGACGACGCGGTGATCGCCCGCGTGGCGGCGCTGGCCGCCGAGATGGTCGTGTGCGTCGGGTTCTGCGAGGACGGCGGCGACGCCCGCTACAACGCCGCCGTCTGCGTCAGCGGCGACGGCGTGCTCGGCCTGCACCGCAAGGTGCACCTGCCCGCGGGCGAGACGGCGGCCTACGCGCCCGGCGACCGGTTCGAGGCGTTCGACACCCCCGCCGGGCGGATCGGCATGCTGATCGACTACGACAAGACCTTCCCGGAGTCGGCCCGCAGCCTCGCCCTCGGCGGCGCGCAGATCCTCGCCTGCCTGTCGGCCTGGCCGACCAGCGTCACCAACCGCGCGCCGCGGATGGCCCAGGACCGGCAGTCACGCCTGTTCGACCTGTACGACCAGGCGCGGGCCGCCGAGAACCAGGTCGTGCTCGCCTCCTCCAACCAGACCGGGGTGATGGGCGGCATGCGGTTCCTCGGGCAGGCCAAGGTCGTCGGCCCGGGCGGCGACGTGCTCGCCCGCACCTGGTCCAAGGCCGGGCTCGCCGTCGCCGAGATCGACGTCGCGGCCGAGATCGACCGCGCCCGGCGCATCCTCCACCACATCCGGGAGCGCAGGCCGGACGTCTACCGGGAGACCGCCACGTGAACATCGCGCTGCTCAGCTACTCGACCAAGCCGCGCGGCGGGGTCGTGCACACCCTCGCCCTGGCCGAGGCGCTGGCGGCGGCCGGGCAGCGGGTGACGGTGTGGACGCTCGGCCGGGGCGGCGACGCCGGGTTCTTCCGCCCGGTCGAGCCCGCCGTACGGCTGCGGGTGGTGCCGTTCCCCGACATCCCCGGCGAGTCCGTCGGCGCGCGGGTGCTGCGGTCGATCGCCGTGCTGCGCGCGGCCTTCGCCCCGGCCGCCGCCGCCTACGACGTCGTGCACGCCCAGGACTGCATCAGCGCCAACGCGGCGGGCGACTGCGTACGCACGGTCCACCACATCGACCACTTCACCACCCCCGAGCTGGCCGCCTGCCACGAGCGCGCGATCGTCACCCCGTACGCGCACGTCTGCGTGTCGGCGGCGGTGGCGGCCGAACTGGAGGCCGACTGGGGCATCAGGGCCACGGTGATCCCCAACGGGGTCGCCGCCGAGCGGTTCGCGTCGGCCGACCCGGCCGCCGTCCGCGAGTGGCGCCGCCGCCTGGGGACCTACGTCCTGACGGTCGGCGGCATCGAGCCGCGCAAGGGCTCGCTCGACCTGCTGGAGGCGTACGCGCTGCTGCGCGGGACGCACCCGGACGTCCGGCTGGTGATCGCCGGCGGCGAGACGCTCTTCGACTATCGCGACTACCGGGCGCGGTGGGAGGCCCGCGCGGCGGAGCTGGGCGCCGGCCCGGTGGTCCTCGGCCCGGTGCCCGACGCCCATCTGCCGTCGCTGGTGGCGGGCGCGGACGCCTTCGCCTTCCCCTCCCTGAAGGAGGGCTTCGGCCTCGCCGCGATGGAGGCGCTCGCGGCGGGCGTCCCCCTGGTGGTCCGCGACCTGCCGGTGCTGCGGGAGGTCTTCGGCCCGGCCGCGCGCTTCGCCGCCGGTCCGCCCGCCCTCGCCTCCGGGCTTCGCGACGCCCTCGCCGGCGACGACCCCGGCAGGCGTACGGCGGGCCGGGAGCTCGCCGCCCGCCACACCTGGTCCGCCGCCGCAGAACGCCACATCGCCTTCTACACGGCACTGGCCGCGTAGGCTCTGAAGCGTGGCGGGCAGACCATTCGACGCGGTGCTGTGCGACTTCGACGGCGTCCTGAAACTGCAGGACCTGGAGCAGCAGGCGGAGATCGAGCAGGCGTACGGGGTGGAGCCGGGGACGGTGGCCCGGGTGACCGGCGCTTCGGCGCTGGTGGTCCCCGCACTGACCGGGCTCGTGACCCGCGAGGAGTGGCTGGCGTCGGCCGTGCCCGTCCTCGCCGAGCTGGTGGGCTCGGCGGCGCGGGCGGGCGCGCTGATCGACGAGTGGGTCACGGCCCGCACCTGGGCCGACGAGGAGGTGCTGGCGCTGCTCACGCGGGCCCGCGCCCGCGTCCCCGTCGTGCTCGTCAGCAACGCGACCTCCGAGCTGGCCGCCCACCTGCGTGAGCTGGAGCTGCACGACGCCTTCGATCACGTGGTGAGCAGCTACGACGTGGGCGTGGCCAAGCCCGACCGGAGGATCTTCGAGATCGCCGTCGAGCACGCGGGCGCGCCCGCGCAGCGGTGCCTGTTCGTGGACGACCGGGCCGAGAACGTCGCCGCGGCGAGCGCCCTCGGCATGACCGGCGTCCACTACCGCGTGCCGGCGGACCTGGAGGCGGCGCTGCTCCCCCTGCTGGCGGACTAGGCTCCGGTCATGGTGCGCTGGATCGTGGCCTATGTCGACCGGCCCCGTGATCGGTTCGCGGCGGGCGCGGCGTTCTGGACCGCCGTCACCGGCACCCGGCTGTCGGCCCGCCGGGGCGGCGACAGGGAGTGGGCCACGCTGCTGCCGGAGGACGGCGACGCCTGCGTGAAGCTCCAGGCCGTACGCGACGGCGGCGGCGCCCACGTCGATCTGGAGGTGGACGACGTCCGCGCGGAGGTGACCAGGGCCGTCGCGCTCGGCGCCGCCGTCGCGGCCGACCACGGCGACTGGGCCGTGCTCCGCTCCCCCGAGGGCAGGGCGTTCTGCCTCACCCCGTGGGAGGGAGCGGCCCGGCGGCCGCCCGTGTTCGCCGCCACCCGCCTCGACCAGGTCTGCCTCGACATCGCCCCCGGCGCGTACGGCGAGGAGGTGGCGTTCTGGGCGGCGCTGACCGGATGGCCCCCGCTCACCGGGTCGCTGCCCGAGTTCACGGTGCTGCGGAGCCCGGACATGCCCGTACGCCTCCTGCTGCAGCGGCTCGGCGACGGGCTGGGCCGCACCGCCCACGTCGACCTGGCCTGCGCCGATCCCGAGGCCGCCCGCGTAAGGCACGAGCGGCACGGGGCGGCGTTCGTGGCGCGCGGGCGGCACTGGATCGTCATGCGCGACCCGGCCGGCGGGGTCTACTGCCTCACCGGACGGGACCCGGAGACCGGCTCCCTGCCCGGGTGACCGCCCCCGGCTTGATTCCCGGCGGCGTTTCCGCCGCGTTCCCGGGCGTCAGGCGGCGGGGCGCAGGTGCCGCAGCGCGGCGGCGAGCCGGGCGAGCTCGGCCAGCATCGCGTCCGCCGAGCTGTCCATCACGTCGTTGGGCCGCAGGTCGCCCTCCGCGTCGACGAACTGGGTGACGAACGGGATCGAGACCGCCTCGGACACCGGCACCATCTTCAGCGTGGTGACGACCTGCTTGAGCATCTGCACCGCGCGCGTCCCGGCGGAGACCCCGCCGTAGCTGACGAACCCGACCGGCTTGTACTGCCACTCGTGGTGCAGGTAGTCGATGGCGTTCTTCAGCACCGCGTTGAAGCCGTAGTTGTACTCCGGGGTGACGAACACGAAGGCGTCGCCGCGTTCGATGGTCGCGCTCCACTCCTTGGTGTGCTGGTTGACGTACTGCCGCAGCCGGGGGTGGTGGGGCTCGTCCAGGAACGGGAGGTTCACCTCCGCCAGGTCGACGAGCTCGACCTCGAACGCGTCGTGCGCGACCGCGCGCTCCCGGAACCACCGCGCGACCGGCAGCCCCGTCCGCCCCGGTCGCGTGCTGGCTACGACGATCTGCAGAACCGGGTTCCCCACGATTCCCCCATTTAGCGCTCCAAGGGATATAACGCCCACCACGGTACGCCGTGATCGGAACGGGCGCCGACCGGGTCTCCCCATCCCGGGAGGCCCGGTGTCCTGGCGGGTTACCGGCCCGAGAACCGCTTCGCGACGTCGCGGGCCCATCGCGCGGCCTCGGCCGCCTGAGCCCCGGTCACGGGCGCGCCGGGCATCCCGCCCAGGCGCTCCACCTGCTCGGCGTAGCGCAGGTGCTCCCGGTGCGCGTGCTCGCGGCACGCGAGGCAGGTGACGCTCTCCGGACGAGGCGAGGTCATCGCGTACGGCACCTGGAGACCGCACCCGGTGGCGACGACGCTTGGCGCGTCGGGCGCGCGCCCCAGCGACGACGTGAGCAGACCGCGGTAGACGGCACCGGCCTGCATGACCTTCTGCTCGACATGGATGTGCGGGTCTGTCTCGGTCATCCGCCGCACGCACCTCCGTCCGCGTCGTCCAGGTATGAGGCTCCGGAGCGAGACTAACGCGTGGGCCCGGTGCCGCACGCGGCCGTCTTCGGCGGGCGAGGCGGCGGCCGACGACGCGGCGCCGCTGGATCTGATCGCCGCCCTCGAAGATCCGCATGATTTGGCCGATGATCCTTCTGGCGGCACGGCGACGGGGTCCAATTGAGGCATGAGCAATGACTCGGACGCCTCCTCCGGCCACCCGGCTTCCCCGCTCTCCAAGTACGGCAGGCGCCTCTTACAAGGCTTGTACAAGGCCGCGACTCTTTCTGCCATCGCATTGACCGTCGCCACCACCTATACGTTGATCGATCGGATTCCAGCTCCCGCGATCAACCCGCTGAGCCCTGTCTGGATCTTGACTGGTGCCCTCCTGTCGATGCCGTATGTCGCCCTCGGAGTTCTGGATCGGCTGCGACGTGGCCGGGACCGGCGACGACTCGACGCGGCCGCCGACGAGCCCGGCAAGCGGCTGAACGACCGGATCAGAGCAGTCAGCGACGCGTTCACCGAAGCGGCGACCCTGATGAACGAGCTCCAGCGCGATCTCAAAGCGCAGCAGGCGGCCCGCGAAGCGCTCCTCACCGAAGCCCAACGGCAGCAGAAGCTTCTTGAAGTCGACAAGGAGCAGGCCGAGAAGATCCGGGAGATTCTGATCGGCGAGACAAAGGCCACCATTCGCGCCGAACGGCGCCAGCAGCTGCTGTTCTTCGCGCTCGGCCTGGTGGCGTCCGTGCCCATAGGCGTTCTCGTCAACTGGATCAGCTGAGCCGTGGAACCGGCTTCGGATCGGTACGGATATGCGGCGACAGGGCCACTGCCTGCGGTGCTGGCCGGAACAGGACACCGGCACCCCTTGATTACCTCTCCCCCGGTGAGAAGGTGGAGTCCCCGGATCGAAGAGGACAACGATGTCACACACTCACGCTCAGGGCTCTGACGCGCGAACCCAGGCGATCGTGCGGGAACTGGCCGTAGTCCACCAGCTCGCCGCGAAGGACCATCAGGTAGGGGAACCCGGGCTGTACTCCCGGATCATAGTGATCGTCGACGGCAACATCCCTTCCCAGGACGACGATGAAAGCTGCTACCTGACCCCGGTCGCGGCGCCCAGGTCCGGCCAGGGCTACTACACCCTCACGAAGGCAGACGGTGCCAAACGTCCCGCGGGGATCAGCGAGGACGAGGCCAGGCTCTCGCAGCAGGACAGCGAGGTCACCACTCTGCTCGATGCCTACTACTGGATAACCGACCGGGGATTCGACGTCGCCGCCCAGAGCATCCAGGTCATCCTGATCAGCAACATCGGGCCGTGCACGGGCTGCCAGGCCCGTCTCCGGATCTTCCACGGTGACCTCCTCGCTGCGGCCCAGCAGACCGGGAGCAAGGTATCCATCACCGTCGATAGCGTCTACGACACCCCCGAAGCCTTCCGGAACAGGACACGGGGCAACAAGATTCCCACGACGTACGGTTATCCGGACGCGGTGAGGACGCCGTACGACATCTCGGGCCAGCAGGGAGCGTACTGGGTCTACAGGCTGCCCAGCCTCCAGTGACGGTGGCGCTTCGACCAGGTCGATGCGCTACCTGGCGAGGTGGCGGCTGATGACGAGGCGCTGGATCTGGTTCGTGCCCTCGAAGATCTGCATGATCTTGGCCTCACGCATGTAGCGCTCGACCCGGAACTCGCGCGTGTAGCCGTACCCGCCGAAGACCTGGACCGCGTCGGTGGTGACCCGCATCGCGGTGTCGGTCGCGACCAGTTTGGCGACGCTGGCCTGCCTGCTGTACGGCAGTCCGGCGTCGCGGCGGCGGGCCGCGTCGACGTAGGTGGCGCGGGCGGCGTCGACTCCGGCGGCCATGTCGGCGAGCAGGAAGCCGAGCCCCTGATGGTCGATGATCTTCTTGCCGAACGTCTCGCGCTCCTTGGCGTACGCGACGGCCTCGTCGAGCGCGGCTTGGGCGAGCCCGGTCGCGCAGGCGGCGATGCCCAGCCTGCCGGAGTCGAGCGCCCCGAAGGCGATGGAGAGGCCCTGTCCCTCCGCGCCGATGAGCCGGTCCGCCTCGATCACCGCGCCGTCCCAGTGCGCGGTGGTGGTCGGGATGGCGTGCAGGCCCATCTTCTCCTCGGGGCGGCCGAACGTCAGGCCCTCGGCCGCGCCGGGTGCGAGGAAGCAGGAGACGCCGCGCGAGCCCGGGCCGGTGCGGGCGAACAGCGCGTAGAAGTCCGCCCGGCCGCCGTGCGTGATCCACGCCTTGGTGCCGGTGATCCGGTAGCCGCCCTCGGTCTTCTCGGCCCTGCAGGTCAGGGCGGCGGCGTCGGAGCCGGCCTGCGGCTCCGACAGGCTGTAGCCGCCGATCAGCCGCCCGGCCAGCATGTCCGGCAGCAGGCGCTCCCGCTGCTCGGCCGTGCCGTACTCCGCCAGGGGGAAGCAGGCCAGCGTGTGGACGCTGACCGCGACCGCGACGGCCGCCCACCGCGCCGCGAGTTCCTCGATGACCTGGAGATACACCTCGTACGGCTGGCCGCTCCCGCCGTACTCCTCCGGATAGGGCAGGCCGAGCAGCCCGGCGGAGCCGAGCGTGGCGAAGAGCCCCTCGGGATAGGTCTCGGCGCGCTCGTGCTCGTCGACGCGGCGGGCGAGCTCCTTGTCGGCGATCTCCCGGGTCAGCTCGATCAGGTCCCGGGCGTCCTGCCCCGGCAGCAGCCGCTCGACAGTCACCGTGCCTCCCCAATCACTGTGCCTCCACGGGTGACGGGTCGTCCAGCCGGGCGAGAAGGGTCGCGGCCCGGTCGCGGAACTCGGCCACCCTGGCGAGCTTGATGCCCTCGTAGCCGCGGATCATGTCCGGCAGCGCGGCGATCTCGGCGACGGCGGCGGCGTTCGCCGGAGTGAGCCGGTCGAGGGCCCGCCGCACCAGCTCGCGGTACTCCCCGGGCAGCGTGCGCTCCACCCTGCGGACGGCGGCGTACCCGAACACGTCGGCAGCGGTGCCCCGCAGCGCGCGGGCGGCGCGCAGCCCGCGGAACACGACGCCGGCGGACCGGCGCAGCCTGATCTTCCGCTTCAGGCCCATCGCCCTGAGCAGCGGCGGATGCAGCAGCACCGACACGTCGGCGTCCGCGCCGAACTCCCGCTCACGCCTGGCGCGCTCCACCGGGTCGAGGTGCAGCCGCGCGACCTCGTACTCGTCCTTGTACGCCAGCAGCTTGTGCAGCCCCCGGGCGTACGCGATCGCGATCCGGTCGCCCGCCTTCTCCCCCGCGCGCTCGGCGGCCAGGGCGGCCACCCGGCGCACCTCGCGGGCGTACGACCCGGCGTACCCGGCGTTCTGGTATCCGGTCAGGTCGGCGGTTCGCACGGCCAGCGTGTCTTCCAGGGTCTCCTCCGCCGTCTCCTCCCGGGTCTCGTGCAGGGCCGCGGTCCCCGGGGTCGCGGCCCGGAACACGGCCCCGAACACGGCCTCGCGGTCCAGTACGGCGGCCCGGCCCCACCGGAAGGCGGCGAGGTTCGTCTCGACGGCGGCCCCGTTGAGCCCGATCGCCCGCTCGATGGCGTCCGCCGAGAGCGGCAGGCAGCCGTGCTGGTAGGCCGCGCCCACCAGCAGGAGGTTCGCGGGCATGTGGTCGCCGAACAGCGCGTCGGACAGCGCGCCCGCGTCCAGGTGGACGTTGCCGCCCGGCACGGTGGCCGACTCCAGGCGGGCGAGCGCGTCCTCGGGCCCGGGAAGCGCGGCGCGGCCGGTCAGCATGGCGGCGGTCGGCACGATCGCGGTGTTCACGACGGCGACCGTGCGTCCGGGCGAGGCGACGGCGAGGGTGCCGTCCGCGGCGGCGCCGAGCAGGTCGAAGCAGAGCAGGACGTCGGCCGCGCCCCGGGTGGCGCGCACCGAGCCCGTGATCGGGTGCGGGGAGAGGCGCACGTCGCTGACGACCGGGCCGCCCTTCTGCGCCAGCCCGGTCTGGTCGAGCCCGGCGGCGTGCAGGCCGTCCAGGTGCGCGGCCATCTGGAGGATCTGTGAGACGGTGACCACTCCGGTGCCGCCGATGCCGGGCAGCCGCAGCAGAACCGGCCGCCCGGAGAACCTCGGCGCCGGCTCGGTCAGCGCGACCGGCGGCGCGGGCACCGCGTCCCGGACCCGCGGGCGGGGCTCGACGAGCAGGAACGAGGGGCAGTCGCCCTTGAGGCAGCTCAGGTCGGAGTTGCACGACGCCTGGTGGATGCGGGTCTTGCGGCCGAACTCGGTCTCCACCGGCTGCACCGACAGGCAGGTGGACGCCTCGCCGCAGTCGCCGCAGCCCTCGCACACCCGCTCGTTGACCACCACCTTCGCCGTCGGCGTGGGCAGTTTGCCGCGTTTGCGCAGCCGCCGCTCCTCCGCCGCGCAGCGGTCGTCGTGGACCAGCACGGTCACCCCGTCGACCTCGGCGAGTTCCCGTTCCACTTCCTGGAGGTCGTCGCGGTGCCGTACGGACGCGATCGGCGCCAGCCGGACGCCGCGGTAGGTCTCCGGCTCGGGCGTGGTGACCACGATCCGGCGCACCCCCTCGGCGGCCAGCGACCGCGTGAGCGCGGGCACGTCGAGGCGGCCCTCGGCGCGCTGCCCGCCGGTCATCGCCACCGCGTCGTTGTAGAGCAGCTTGTAGGTGATCGAGACGCCGGCGGCCACGGCGGCGCGGATCGCCAGCGAACCCGAGTGGTGGAAGGTGCCGTCGCCGAGGTTCTGGGTGAAGTGCCGGTCGGAGGTGAAGGGGGCCAGGCCGAACCACAGGGCGCCTTCGCCGCCCATCTGCGTGATGCCGACCTGCCTGCCGCGCCCCTCGGTGTGGAGCGCGACCATCGCGTGGCAGCCGATGCCGGGGCCGACCAGGGTGTCATCGGAGGCGCGGGTGGAGATGTTGTGCGGGCAGCCCGAGCAGAAGTACGGCGTGCGGGCCGCCACCAGCGGAAGCAGGGGACGCACCGCGGGACGGGCGGACAGGACCACCGCGCGGCGGGGCAGCCGCTCCTTGCCGAGGCAGACGGCGAGCGCCTCGGCGACGTCCTCGGCGGAGAGGCCGCCACGGGCGGTCAGCAGCACGCGGCCGACGACGTCGGGCCGGTGGTCGGTGTCGTACAACGCCTGCTTGAGATGGCCCTCCAGGAACGGCACCTTGTCCTCGACCACCAGCACCCGGTCGAGGCCCGCGGCCATGGCCGCGAGGTGGTCGTACGCGAGGGGGAACGGCATGGCGAGCCGGATGAGCCGCAGGCCGAGGTCGTCCATGGCGGTCTCGTCCAGGCCGAGGTCGGCGAGGGCGCGCAGGACCACCGCGTAGGAGGTGCCGGACGCGAGCACGCCCGTCGTGGCCCGCGGCGCGTCGTGCGTCACCCGGTTGAGGTCGTGGGCGCGGGCGTACTCGCGGGCCAGGCCGAGCCTGCGGGTGAGCATGTCGTGCTCGGCGTCGAGCGAGGCCGGGCCGACGAGCGTGGGCGGCGCGCCGCGGGGGGTGCGGTCCGGCACGGGGACGCCCTCGCGGAGCGGCCCGAGGCCGACGGTCGCCGAGGAGTCGGCGACGTCGGTGACGATCTTCATCCCGGCCCACAGGCCGGTGGCCCGCGACAGCGCCACGGCGTGCAGCCCGAGCTCGATGATCTCCGCGACGGATCCGGGGGCGAACAGCGGCATCGACAGGCTCTGGCACATCGGCTCGCACGTGCTGGGGACGGTCGACGACTTGCTGCCGGGGTCGTCGCCGATCCAGGCCACCGCGCCGCCGAGCGCCGCCGTCCCGGCGACGTTGCCGTGCCGGATCGCGTCCGCCGCGCGGTCGAGGCCGGGGTTCTTGCCGTACCAGAAGCCGGTCACGCCCTCGTGCCGGCGGCCCGGCAGCTGGTCGAGCAACTGCGTGCCGGCGACCGCCGTCGCCGCGAGCTCCTCGTTCAGCGCGGGTCTGGCCACCACGCCCGCCTCCGCCAGGAACCGCGCGGCCCGCGCCATCTCCAGGTCGACCCCGCCGAGCGGCGAGCCGGGGTATCCGGAGACGAAGACCCGCGTGTCCAGGCCGCGCGCGGCGTCCAGGCGGCGCTGCTCAAGTGTCAGGCGGACCAGCGCCTGGACGCCCGACATCAGCACGGTGCCGCTCTCGGCGGCGTACCTGTCGTCGAGCGAGACGGGACGCGGAGACATGCTCACACTCACGCGAACCTCCTGGGCTACTGGGGGGTGACCCACAGCACAGCAATCTCCCGCCCCGTACGCAAGCACGGCGCGGCAGACGGCGGCCACGACGCAAAACTATGAAGAATCGCTCTCATATGAGTACTGTTCTTTGCGTCGGTTACGGAGGTGGCCCCATCGCGGAGATAGACGAGATCGACCATCAGGTGCTACGCCTGCTGCGCGAGGACGGGCGCAGGACCTTCTCGGAGATGGCGGCCGAGATCGGCCTGTCGGTGGCCGCGGTGAAGCGGCGCGTCGACCGGCTGCGCGAGATCGGCGTCATCACGGGCTTCACCGTGCGGGTCGACTACGCCAAGCTCGGCTGGGGCATCGAGGCGTTCACCGAACTGCGGTATCCCGGCACGACCCCGGTCGCGAAGATCATCCGTACCGCCACGGACGTGCCCGAGGTGCAGGAGGTGTTCACGATCGCCGGCGATCCGGACGCGCTCATCCACGTCCGCGTCCGGGACCTCAGCCACCTTCAGCAGGTGATCGACCGGCTGCGCCGCGCCGGCGACGTGACCGGCACCAAGACCCTGCTGGTGCTCGGCTCCTGGACCCGCGACACCGGGTCGGCCAGAGACACAGGGTCGGCCAGAGACACCCGGTCGGCCACAGACACCCGGTCGGCCACAGACACCGGCCCGGCCGGAGAGCCCGGTCGCCGCCCTCCCCGCTGACCCCTCCGGAGGCCTCGCGGGACCCCCCGCCCCCGGCATTCGCTCCCCGTATGCCCCGGCGGTTCCGGACGTCTCGCGGCTGATGCGTCACGGGGATCCCGGCGGCCGCGGCCGTGGCGGGCGTCTCGCGTCGCGGGCGTCCCGGGGATTCGGCGGCCCGGGAACGGTCAGTTCGGCCGGCCGCCGACGCCGGCGTCGAGGAAGCTCGTCAGCGGGCCGTCGGCGAGGCGGCCGTCGCGGTGCGCCTTCTGCAGCTCGCGGACCAGGTCGTAGACGCGCCTCGCGCCCTTGTCCCCCCGGCCTCTGCCCCGGTCGTGGAGGAGGTCCCTGGCCGCCTTCCTGATCGTGTCGTGCGCCCGGCGGGCCAGCCCCTGCTCGATGCCGCCCCGGCTCTCCTGCTCCTGTACGGCGTGGTCGAACGCGGCCAGCCACTCCTGATATCCCCCGTAGACGCGACGCACCGGGGTGGGGGGCGCGGGCGTGGGCCTGCCGGACGCCCGCGGCGTCGCGGGCGTCGGGCGCGGCGAGGCGGTCCGCGTGGGGGTGGGCGAGGTCTCGGCACGGGTGGTCGTCGCCGTGGGGGCGGCGGCCGTGGGCTCGCTCTGCCCTCCGGGGCCGGACAGCGCCGCCACCCCGATGACGATCACGGCCAGGCCCGCCACCGCCGCCCCCAGCCGGATGAGCGTCCGCCGCTCGGGCGACCCGCCCGCGGCCGGCGACCCGGCCGGCCCGCCGTATGGCCCCCCATCAAGTGGCCCGTGCGGCGGCCCGCCGTACCGAGGCCCGTCGAACTCCTGCCCAACGGGCGGCGGCCCGCCGAAGGAGGGCACGTCCAGCAACGCGGTGTCCCCCGCGCGGGCGCCGCCCCCTGCGGCGGGGGGCCTCGCGGCCGGGTGTGGGGCGGTGAGGGCGACGGCGGCCAGGACCTGGCGCGCGACCTCCGCTCCGGGGCGGGCGGCGGGGTCCTTGGCCAGCAGCGC
This sequence comes from Microbispora sp. H10949, assembly GCF_014161435.1. Classification (NCBI taxonomy): domain Bacteria; kingdom Bacillati; phylum Actinomycetota; class Actinomycetes; order Streptosporangiales; family Streptosporangiaceae; genus Microbispora; species Microbispora sp. H10949. The sequence continues at coordinate 570,362 of NZ_JABBWZ010000005.1, forward strand.
CATGATCAGCCGCTCCAGCTCAGCGGGGATCTCCGGCCGATGCCGGCTCGGCGGCACCGGAGCCTGGTGGATGTGCCGGTACACCAGTTCCGGAGCCGACCCGGTGAACGGCGGCTGCCCGCACAGCAACTCGTAGCAGACGCATCCCAACGCGTAGAGGTCGCAGGCCGCCCCGGCGCCCCGGCCCTCGATCTGTTCGGGAGCCAGGTAGGCGGCGGTGCCGACGACGGCGCCCACCGCGGTGAGCCGCGCCGCCTCCGTCGCGACCTGCGCGACGCCGAAGTCGACCACCTTGAGCGCGCCGTTCGCCGTCCGGTGCAGGTTGGCGGGCTTGACGTCCCGGTGCACGACCCCGGCGCGATGCGCGGCGTCCAGGCCCGCGGCGGCCTGGCTCGTCAGGTCGCACGCCTCCGCCACGGAGTATCGGCCCCGGTCGGCCAGTTCGTCGGCCAGGCTGCGGCCGGTGAGCAGTTCCATCACCAGGTACGGCCGGGCGTCCTCCTCACCGACGTCCAGCACGGTCACCACGTTGGGGTGGACGATCCGGGCGGCGGCCCGGGCCTCGCGGGCGAAGCGCTCCCGTGACGCGACCCCGGCGACCTGCGGCGCGAGGATCTTGACCGCGACGGGGCGGTGGGCCCGCAGGTCCCGGCCCCGCCAGACCTCGCCCATCCCGCCCCGGCCGATCAGCCCCTCCAGCTCGTAACGACCGCCGAGCACGGACGGCACCACGTCCCGCACCTCCCAGCCTCGCGCACATGATCGGGAGCCAACCTATCCTCCCCGGAGGCCGGGAGAGAGCGCGTGCCGGCTCACCCTGGGACGGCGGCCCGGGTGAAGATCCCTGAAACTTCCAGAGGATCGGCCCGCGACGCGGGGCGGACCCGCCACCGCACACCGGTGGCCCGGCGCGCGCCGTACCAGTGCGGCTTCCGGGCCTGTAGCCCCGGCCCGTCAGCGCGCCGGGAGCGGCGGAGCGCACGCAGGCTTTTCGTGCCTTGACACCTTTCATGGTCGTTTTCACACTGTCCCGAGACGGCTCCCCTGCCTGGTCGGTGGTGGTGGCGGGGGTCGCCGGAAGTGGCACGCGTGCCGCGTCCGGCGACGCGGCGGGCCGTGGGTTTCACGTGCCTGGACCGTCATGTCCACGGCTCGATCAGTGTGAACCGGGCGGGAACGCCGCGCCGCGAGCACCGGAGGCGAACAGGTGACCGGATCCACGGATCCGTCGTACCCCAGCCCGTTCCTCCATCTGCGTACGGTTCACACACGCGAACAAGCCGACCGGGGGACCTCGGCCGGCACCACCGCACACGGCGGCCTCGCCTCCGTGTCCCTCACTGGAGTGTGCATTGACCACGTTCGCAAGACTCCGTACGGCGCTCTTCGCCGCCTCGGCGGCGGGGATGGCGCTGACGGCCGCTCCAGCCGTCAGCGCCTCCGCGTCGGCGGTCCCCGCCGCCGCGCCGGCGGCGGCGCGGCTGGCCTCCTGGCCGTCCCCGAGCGGCCAGCAGGCCGTCGGCGCCACGATCAGCGTCTCGGGGACGTACGACGGGAAGCTCAGGCGCTACTACGGCACCGGCGCCCTCGGCTCCGGCGGTCAGCAGGAGGGCCAGTCGCCGATCTTCAAGCTGGCCGACGGCGCCGTGCTGAAGAACGTCGTCCTCGGCTCCCCCGCGGCCGACGGCATCCACTGCACGGGCACCTGCACGCTGCAGAACGTGTGGTGGGAGGACGTCGGCGAGGACGCCGCGACCTTCAAGGGCACCTCGTCGTCGCAGACGATGACCGTCGACGGCGGCGGCGCGAGGGCGGCCAGCGACAAGGTCTTCCAGCACAACGGCCCGGGCACCATGGTCATCAAGAACTTCCAGGTGCAGAACTTCGGCAAGCTCTACCGGTCGTGCGGCAACTGCTCCAAGCAGTACAAGCGCAACGTCGTCATCCAGAACGTGACCGCGACCACGCCGGGCAAGGTCCTCGCCGGCATCAACACCAACTACGGCGACACGGCGCGCTTCTCGCAGATCACGATCGTGAACGACGGAAGCAGGAAGGTCGTCGTCTGCGACAAGTACAAGGGCGTGACCAGCGGGGAGCCGACGCGGATCGGCAGCGGCGCCGACGGCGTCAACTGCCTCTACTCGTCGTCGGACATCGTCTACCGGTAGACCCGGTCCGCGCCCTCCATGACGTCCATGACGTCCGGTCCCGGCGGCGGCTCCCCTTCCCGCCGCCGGGGCCGGCCCGACCGTCGCGACAGGTCCTCCAGCAGGCGCACCGCCCGGGCGGCCTGCCGGTACGGCACGAAGAGGTGATCATGGTGGAAACCGGCGACGACGTTGCAGCTCAGGCCCGCCGCGGCGAGCTCCCGCGCGACGGCGGCGGTCAGCCCGACCGCGTCGAGCGCCGAGTGGACCCCCAGCGTGATCCACCCCGCGACGTAGTCGTACTTCAGTCCCGCCGCGTCGGCGTCCCGCTGCGGCACGACCAGCGTGAGCCCTTCGTCCTCCGCCACCGTGACGACGGGACGGACCCCGGGCGGGATCTCGCCGTCGACGGTGGTGAACACGTAGCGCCCCGGATTCGGCCGCGGGCGCATCGTGGTCAGCAGTTCACGCAGGTCGGTCTCGCCGCTCACGATCCGCAGCCTACAAGCGCGCCTCACCGGGCCACCGGTCATGAGCACGAGCTCACGAGGCGGTCCGGCCGCCGCACATGGGGGCTCCGGCATTCACGCATCGATGTGTTAACGCTAACAATGGGAGGTTTCCGATGAACACCCGTTCACCGGTGCGCGGCGCTCTGGCGTCGGCGCTCACGTTGCTCCTGGCCCTGGGCCTCGGGCTCGTCCTGACCGGCCCGGCCCGGGCGGCGACGATCGACACGAACGCGTCGTACGTGCTGGTCAACCGCAACAGCGGCAAGGTCCTGGACGTCTACAACTGGGCCACCAACGACGGCGCGCCACTGGTGCAGTACTCCCGCAACGACGGGGCCTGGCAGCAGTGGCAGTTCGTCGACTCCGGCGGCGGCTACTACCGCCTCAAGTCGCGGCACAGCGGCAAGGTCGTCGACATCTCCGGCCGCTCGACCGCCGACGGGGCCGACGTCATCCAGTACACCGACAAGAACGCCACGAACCAGCAGTTCCGGGTCGTCGACACCGACAGTGGCTACGTCAAGCTCATCAACCGCAACAGCGGCAAGGCCCTCGAAGTCTGGGAGTGGTCCACCGCCGACGCCGGCCGCATCTCCCAGTACACCGACCTCAACGGCGCCAACCAGCAGTGGCAGCTCGTCAAGCTCGTCGCCTACCCCGACCCGGGCTACGTCACCGGTGACGTCGGCGCGCACGACCCCGAGGTGACCAAGAAGCCGGACGGCTCCTACCTGCTCGCGTACACCGGCGACAACATCGCGCTCAAGACCTCGACCGACCGGACCGCCTGGCGCAACGCGGGCGTGGCGTTCCCCGGCGGGGCCTCGTGGACCCATGCCTACACCAACGGCAGCAACACGCTGTGGGCGCCGGACATCACGTACCTCAACGGCAGGTACTACATGTACTACGCGGCCTCGACCTTCGGCTCCAACCACTCGGGGATCTTCCTGGCGACGAGCACGACCGGGGCATCGGGGTCGTGGACGAACCAGGGCCTGGTCATCGAGTCGAACACCTCGGACAACTGGAACGCCATCGACCCCAACCTCGTCGTCGACGACCAGGGCCGCTGGTGGCTCGACTTCGGCTCGTTCTGGTCGGGGATCAAGATGGTCCAGCTCGACCCGGCGACCGGAAAGCGGCTGAACAGCACCGTTCTCAGCATCTCGGGCCGTAACGGCGGTGCGACCGAGGCGCCGTTCATCTACCGGCACGGCGGCTACTACTACCAGTTCGTCTCCTTCGACCTGTGCTGCAAGGGCGCGTCGAGCACGTACCGGATCATGGTGGGCCGCTCCACCTCGGTCACCGGCCCGTACGTCGACCGCAACGGGACCGCGATGACCTCGGGAGGCGGCACGCAGGTGCTGGCCGGGCACGGGAGCATCCACGGCCCCGGCCACCAGGCCGTCCTCGCCGACAACGACGGGGACATCCTCTTCTACCACTGGTACGCCGACGACGGATCCTCGCGTCTCGGCATCAACAAGCTCGGCTGGGACAGCGCGGGCTGGCCCTACGTCTACTGACCGACCGATCGCATCGGCCACCCCTCGCGACGACGTGCGCCGGCGGCGGGCACGGCGGACGTCTGCCGCCACTGTGATCGCCTCCCGGCGGGCGCGTCAAGAGGGGTGGGCCCGCGACGGCCGCGGTCGTGGAACTTTCGCCCCGGCCGGAAATCGGGCCTTGACGCGGGAGAGTCAGAAGTCAAAACTGAGCACCGATCCCCACGCATGACTGTGAGGCGGCGGTTCACAGTTGTGAATGTTAGCGCTAACAAGGATGGTACGCACGTCAGCCAGAGTCACCCCCCACCAGAAAGGCACCAAGGTCATCATGATCTCCGCATTACGACGCCTGAAGACGGCATCGCTGGCCGCGGGCTCGGCGATCGCGCTCACGGCCGGTCTGCTGGCCGGTCTCTCCGCACCGACGGAGGCCGCGACGCAGGGTCCGTGTGACATCTACGCCGCGGGCGGCACCCCGTGTGTCGCGGCGCACAGCACGACCCGCGCCCTGTACGCGAGCTACAACGGCCCGCTCTACCAGGTGCGCCGCTCCTCGGACAACACCACCCGGGACATCGGCGTGCTGAGCGCCGGAGGAGTCGCCAACGCCGCGACCCAGGACTCGTTCTGCGCCGGGACGACCTGCCTGATCACGATCATCTACGACCAGTCGGGCCGCAACAACCGCCTCACCCAGGCGCCTCCCGGCGGCTTCTCGGGCCCGGCGGCGGGCGGGTACGACAACCTCGCCAACGCGACCGCCGCGCCGATCACTGTCGGCGGCCAGAAGGCGTACGGCGTCTACGTCGCGCCCGGCACCGGCTACCGCAACAACGCCACCAACGGCGTCGCCAAGGGCGACCAGCCGGAGGGCATGTACGCCGTCTTCGACGGCACCCACTACAACGGCGGCTGCTGCTTCGACTACGGCAACGCCGAGACCAACAGCCGTGACAACGGCAACGGCACCATGGAGGCCATCTACTTCGGCAACATCAAGGTCTGGGGCTACGGCGCCGGCAACGGCCCGTGGATCATGGCCGACCTGGAGAACGGCCTGTTCTCCGGCGTCAACCAGAAGTACAACGCGGGCGACCCGAGCATCAGCCACCGTTTCCTGACGGCCATCATCAAGGGCGAGCCGAACCACTGGGCCATCCGCGGCGGCAACGCGCAGTCGGGCGGCCTGGGCACCTTCTACGACGGCGTGCGTCCCAACGTCGCGGGTTACAACCCGATGAAGAAGGAAGGGGCCATCATCCTCGGCATCGGGGGTGACAACAGCATCGGCGCCCGCGGCACCTTCTACGAGGGCGTGATGACCTCCGGCTACCCGACGGCGGCCACCGAGGACGCGGTGCAGGCGAACATCGTCGCCGCCGGCTACGCCACGGGCGGCGGCAACCCGGGCACCGGACAGCAGATCGTCGGCGGCCAGTCCGGCCGCTGTGTCGACGTGCCGAACAGCAGCACCACCAACGGCACCCAGGTGCAGCTGTGGGACTGCAGCGGCCAGAGCAACCAGCGCTGGACCGCCACCTCCGGCAAGGAGCTCCAGGTGTACGGCAACAAGTGCCTCGACGCCTACGCGAAGGGCACGACCAACGGCACCCAGGTGGTCATCTGGGACTGCAACGGCGGAACCAACCAGCAGTGGAACGTCAACTCCAACGGCACGATCACCGGCGTGCAGTCGGGGCTGTGCCTGGACGCCAACTCGGCCGCCACCGCCAACGGCACGAAGCTCATCCTCTGGGCCTGCAACGGCGGAACCAACCAGCAGTGGAGCCTGCGCAACTGAGCCCCTGCCCGATCCGCGCGTGATCCGCGCATGACCTTCGGCCGGGCGCCTTCCTGACCAGGCGTCCGGCCGTACGGTGGAGCCGCCCCCGCACCCGTGTGGGGGCGGCTCTCCGCGTTCCGGCGGCTCCCTCACGGCACCCGCGCGCGAAAAAAGTTGCATCAGGCAAAATGCCTGGTAAACACACCTTTCGGCGTCCGCAAAAGGCCGTGTCGCGGGGGCCGCGCCGTTTGGGAGGAGTGGCATCGGGAAGGGCGACCGGCGAGCCGCTCGAAGCCGCGGAACCTCGAAAGACCTCGACGCGGCGGGGCGCGGTGGCACGGCCGTCGCGGCCGCCGCCGGCCCGATCCGTGCACGGTCTACCCGAACGGAGAGGCAGATGACTGAGATCGTCGGTGAGAGCCTGGCCAGACGGCTGGTGGAGTGGGGAGTCGACACGATCTTCGGGCTCCCCGGTGACGGCATCAACGGCCTGATGGAGGGTTTCCGGCGGCAACGGGAGAAGATCCGCTTCATCCTGGTCCACCACGAGGAGGCCGCCGCGTTCATGGCCACCGGCTACGCCAAGGCCACCGGCAGGCTCGGCGTGTGCGCCGCGACCTCCGGCCCCGGCGCGATCCACCTGCTCAACGGGCTGTACGACGCCAAGCTGGACCACGTCCCGGTGCTGGCGCTGACCGGCATGCAGGAGACCTCCGTCCTCGGCACCCACTACCAGCAGGAAGTGCATCTCGACCGGCTCTACCAGGACCTGGCCGCGTACAACCTGATGATCACCAACCCGCAGCAGATGCCGGGGGTGGTGGACCTCGCCATACGCAACGCGCTGACCAGGCGGACGGTCTCCCACCTGACCTTCCCCAACGACATCCAGGTCGCCGCCGCGGCCGAGGACCCCTACCGGCACGTCGGCCCCGGCACCCCGCCGGCCAGCATGCCCAACCGCTCGGTTGCGCCGCTGCGGCCCGCCGAGGACGAACTGGCCCGCGCCGCCGACGTGCTGCGACAGGGCGGCAAGATCGCCATGCTGGTCGGGGTCGGCGCCCGCCACGCCCGCGACGAGGTCCTGGCCGTCGCCGAGAAGCTCGCGAGCCCGATCGTGAAGACCCTGCCGGGCAAGTTCACGGTGCCCGACGACCACCCGCTGACCACCGGCGGGCTGGGCCTCCTCGGCACCGCGCCCAGCGAGGAGCTCATGGAGGAGTGCGACACGCTGTTCATGATCGGCACCTCCTTCCCGTACGGGAAGTATCTGCCGCCGGAGGGGCAGGCCCGGGTCGTGCAGATCGACGCCGACCCCACCCTGCTGGGCATCCGGAGGCCCACCGAGGCGCCGGTCGCCGCCGACGCGAAACTCGCCCTCCAGGCGCTCCTGCCGATGCTGGACGAGGCCAAGGACCGGTCGTTCCTGGAGAAGTACCAGCGGAAGATGGACGACTGGCGCTCGGACATGAAGGCGCTGCAGGACCCCTCCCGCGACCCCATCGCCCCGCAGTACCTCATGGGGTGCGTGGACGAGGCCGCGGCCGGCGACGCGATCCTGACCTGCGACTCGGGCACGATCGCCACCTGGGCCGCCCGGCACTGGACGATCCGCGGCGGCCGGGAGTTCTACCTGTCGGGCAACCTCGCCACGATGGCCCCCGGCCTGCCGTACGCGATCGGGATCCAGCACGCCTATCCGGGCCGGCAGGTGGTCGCCTTCGTCGGCGACGGCGGTTTCGCCATGCTCATGGCCGACTTCCTCACCGCCGTCCGGCACGGCCTGCCGATCAAGGTCGTCGTCAACAACAACAACTCCTACGGGCAGATCCTGTGGGAGCAGATCATCCTCGGCTACCCGGAGTACGCCGTACGCCACCAGCGGCCCGAGGCCGACTTCGCCGCCTGGGCCCGCGCCTGCGGGGCGTACGGAGCGAAGATCAAGGACCCCGGCGACCTGCCCGGCGCGATCCGCGAGGCGCTCGCCCACGACGGCCCCGCCCTGGTCGACTGCGACGTCGACCCCAACGAGCCGCCCATGCCCGGCAGGGTCAAGTACGACCAGGCCAAGCACTTCGCCGAGGCGTTCCTGCGCGGTCAGCCGCACAAGGCGAGCACGCTGGCCGCCGTCGCCCGCGACAAGATCAACGAGCTGTTGTCATGACGGAGACACTGCACCTCCTACCCGACCCCGTGACGGTGCCTCCTCCGCCCGGCGGCGGCCGGGTGGATCTCGCGGCGCTCGAACGCGACCTCAGGGAGGCGGTGGACGGCGAGGTCCGCTTCGACGCGACGATGCGCGGCGCCTACTCCACCGACGCGTCCAACTACCGCCAGGTGCCCCTCGGGGTGGTGGTCCCCCGTACGGTCGACGCGGCGGTGGCGGCGGTGGCGGTCTGCCGCCGGCACGGCGCGCCCCTGCTGTCCCGGGGCGGCGGCACCAGCCTCGCCGGTGAGTGCGTGAACACCGCCGTGGTGATCGACTGGTCCAAACACTGCGACCGGCTGCTGGAGGTCGACCCGGAGAACCGCACCTGCCTGGTGGAGCCGGGCATCGTGCTGGACATCCTCAACGAGCGGCTGCTCGGCACCGGCCTGGAGTTCGGCCCGAGGCCCTCCACGCACAACCACTGCACGATCGGCGGGATGATCGGCAACAACTCCTGCGGGGCGACCGCCCAGCGGGCCGGCAAGGTCGTGGACAACATCGCCGAGATGGAGGTGCTCCTCTACGACGGCACCCGGATGTGGGTGGGCGAGACCGGTGACGAGGAGTACGCGGCGATCCAGCGGCAGGGCGGCCGGAAGGCCGAGGTCTACGCCCGGCTGCGGGCGCTGCGCGACACGTACCTGGAGCCGATCCGCACCCGCTACCCGCACATCCCGCGGCGGGTGTCCGGTTACAACCTCGACAGCCTGCTGCCCGAGAAGCGCTTCAACGTGGCCCAGGCCCTGATCGGCTCCGAGGGCACCCTCGTCACGGTGCTGCGGGCCAGGCTGAAGCTGATCCCGGTGGTCAGGGCGCGCACCATGGCGTACGTGGCCTTCCCCGGCATCGCCGCCGCCGGGGACGCCGTGCCGGCGGTCCTGCCGCACCGGCCGATCGCCCTGGAGGGCATCGACGACAAGCTGATCCGTTACCAGCGCGAGGTCCACCTCAATGCCGAGGCGCTGAAGAAGCTGCCGGAGGGCGGCGCGTGGCTGCTGATCCAGATGGGCGGCGAGGACAAGGACGACGCCGACCGCAGGGCCGAGGAGGTGCTGCGGTCGCTCGGCAGGCGGCGCGGCGACGCCGGCGTGGCCGTCTTCGACGACCCGAAGCTGGAAGAGCAGATGTGGCAGATCCGGGAGTCGGGCCTCGGCGCGACGGCCCGCGTGCCCGGGCTGCCCGACACCTGGCCGGGCTGGGAGGACTCGGCGGTCTCCCCCGACCGGCTGGGCGACTATCTGCGCGATCTCAATCAGCTGTTCGAGAGGTACGGCTACGGGCAGACCTCGGTCTACGGGCACTTCGGGCAGGGCTGCGTGCACTGCCGCATCCCGTTCGACCTCACGTCGGCCGAGGGGGTGGCGGCGTTCCGCTCCTTCCTGGAGGAGGCCGCCGACCTGGTCGTCGCGTACGGCGGATCGTTCTCGGGCGAGCACGGCGACGGGCAGGCCCGCGCGGAACTGCTGCCGAAGATGTTCGGCGACGAACTCGTCGAGGCGTTCGGCCGGTTCAAGGCGATCTTCGACCCCGGCGACCGGATGAACCCCGGCAAGGTGGCCGCGCCGTACCCGCTCGACGACCTGCTGCGGCTGGGCGCCGGCTACAACCACGGCGACGTGGCCACGCACTTCGGGTATCCCCACGACGGGGGCAGCTTCGGCCGCGCGGTGCTGCGGTGCGTCGGCGTGGGCAACTGCCGCCGTCACGAGGGCGGGGTGATGTGCCCGTCCTACATGGTCACCCGGGCCGAGGAGCACTCCACCCGGGGCCGGGCCCGGCTGCTGTTCGAGATGCTGGACGGCACGGCGCGGGGCGGCGCGGTGGCGCACGGCTGGCGGTCGCGGGCCGTCCACGAGGCGCTCGACCTGTGCCTGGCCTGCAAGGGCTGCAAGTCCGACTGCCCGGTCAACGTCGACATGGCGACGTACAAGGCGGAGTTCCTGTCCCACCACTACGAGGGGCGGCCGCGCCCGCGCGCCCACTACGCGATGGGGTGGCTGCCCGTGTGGGCGAGCCTCGCGGCGTACGCGCCGCGGGTGGCCAACGCGCTGTCGCACGCGCCGGGGACGGCCCGGCTGGCGAAGGCCGCCGCTGGGGTGGACCGGCGGCGGGAGCTGCCGCTGTTCGCGCCGCGGACCTTCCGGGAGTGGTTCGCGGGCCGCGAACCGGCCGGCGACGGGTCGCGCGGGGAGGTCGTGCTGTGGCCCGACACCTTCAGCGACCACTTCCACCCCGAGGTCGCGCGGGCGGCGGTCGAGGTGATGGAGTCGGCCGGGTGGCGGGTGCGCGTGCCGGACCGCGCCGTGTGCTGCGGCCTCACCTGGATCTCCACCGGCCAGCTCACGACGGCCAAGAAGGTGCTGCGCCGTACGCTCGACGAACTGCGGCCGCATCTGCGGGCGGGCACGCTCGTGGTCGGCCTGGAGCCGAGCTGCACCGCCGTCTTCCGCGGCGACGCGCCGGAACTGTTCCCCGACGACGAGGACGTGCGGCGGCTCGCCGGCCACACGGTGACGCTCGCCGAACTGCTGCACGACCGCACACCGGGATGGAAGCCGCCGAGGGTGCCGCGCGAGGCGCTCGTGCAGGTGCACTGTCACCAGCACGCGGTCATGCGGCACCGGGCCGACGAGGCGCTGCTCGACGCCATTGGGGTGGACGCCGAGGTGCTCGACTCCGGCTGCTGCGGCCTGGCGGGGAACTTCGGGTTCGAGAAGGGGCACTACGAGGTGTCGGAGGCCTGCGCCGAACGGGTGCTGATGCCCGCCGTACGGCAGGCCGATCCCGCGACGGTGCTGCTCGCCGACGGGTTCAGCTGCCGTACGCAGATCGACCAGGGCGACGCGGACGGCCGCCGCGCGATGCACCTGGCCGAGTTGCTGCGCGCCGGGCTGCGCGGCGACCGGGGGGACACGCCGTGCCCGGAGGAGACCTACGCCCTCCGGCCCGCGCCGCCCTCGGCGGCGGCCCGGGCCGCCGCGACCGCCGCCGCCGTCGCGACCGCCGCGGCCGTGGCGGGCGGCGCGCTGCTCGCGGGGCGGCGGCTGCTGCGGAGGTGAGCCGGTGACGACCGGGCCCGAAACGCCCGCACGGCTCAGCGCGCGGGCGTACACGATCCCGGCCGACTTCCCCGAGGCCGACGGGACGCTCGCGTGGACGAGCACGACGATCGTGGTCGTCCACGCGGGCGCCGGCGGCGTGCGCGGGCTCGGATGGACCTACGGCCCCGCCGCCACCGCGTCGGTGGTGACGGACGTGCTGGCCCCCGCCGTCGCCGATCTCGACCCGGACGACGTGCCGGGCGCGTGGACGGCGATGGCCCGCGCGATCCGCAACGCGGGACGGCCCGGGATCGCCGGGCTGGCGCTGTCGGCGGCCGACAACGCCCTGTGGGACCTCAAGGCGCGCCGGCACGGGCTGCCGCTGGCCCGCCTCCTCGGCGGGGCCCGCGCCACCGTGCCGGTGTACGGCAGCGGCGGCTTCACCACCTACGACGCGGAACGGCAGCACCGGCAGCTCGCCCACTGGGCCCACGAGCTGGGCATCCCCCGCGTCAAAATCAAGATCGGGGAGTCGTGGGGGCGGCGCCCCGGGCGGGACCTGGAACGCATGGCCGCCGCACGGCGGACCATCGGCGACGACGCCGAGTTGTTCGTCGACGCCAACGGCGCCTACACCCGCAAGCAGGCCGTGCGGCTGCTGGACCGGGCCGCCGATCTCGACGTGCGGTGGTTCGAGGAGCCGGTCTCCTCCGACGACCTGCCGGGCCTCGGGCTCGTCCGCGATCTCGTGCGGGCCGACGTGACCGCCGGGGAGTACGGCTACGACCTCGTCTACTTCGCCCGCATGGCGCCGTACGTGGACTGCCTGCAGGTCGACGTCACCCGGTGCGGCGGGATCAGCGAGTTCCTGCGCGCGGCGGCCGTCGCCGCCGCCCACGGGCTGGAGGTCTCCGGGCACTGCGCCCCGCACCAGCACCTGGCGGTCGCGGCCGCGGTGCCGAACCTCCGGCACCTGGAGTGGTTCCACGACCACGTGCGGATCGAGAGCATGGTGTTCGACGGGGCCGCCTCGCCGGTGGGCGGCGAGGCGCCGGTCGACCGCGCCGGCCCCGGCAACGGGCTCACGTTCAGGGAGGAGACCGCCGCCCCCTGGCGCGTCGTCTGACCCCTTCCGGGACCGGTGATCCGTGAAAAGGGATATTTCCTGACTCGGCGTGTCCATACTCGGTTACGATCTTGGCGAGATTCCGCCAACCCGGTGGCACGGCGTACCCGTCCGGGATGTGCTTCACCCGGTCCGCCGCCGGCGGAGACCCGGCAGGAATGCGAGTAGCAAATCCCCCCGCAGGAAACCCAGCAGGAAGAGGCCCGCCACGTGAGACGCGCGACCCGCAGCGCGGCCCTGGCCGTCGCGGCGCTGCTGCTGCCCGCCATGCCCCCGATGCCCCCAGTGTCCGCAGTGTCCGCAGTGTCCGCGGCGCCCGCCTCCGCGACCGGCGCACAGTCCGGGGCACAGGTCTCGTGCGCGGCGACGCTGTCCGCGCCCACCCGGGACGCCGCCTTCGCCGCGGCGGCCCGGGACACCGGCGTGCCGGAGCCGCTGCTCAAGGCCGTCTCCTACATGCTCTCCCGGTGGGACGACCACTCGGGCCGGCCCAGCGCGGACGGCGGTTACGGCGTCTTCGACCTGAGCGACCGTACGCCCGGCCCGGGCACCGGCGCGGACAAGGGCCGCGTGGCCGAGGCGAAGAGCCAGATCACGCGGGCGGCCGAGCTGACCGGTCTGACGGCCGACGCCCTCAGGCGGGTGCCAAACGCGGGTGTGTGCGGCGGCGCGGCGCTGCTCGCCTCCTACCAGCGCGAGAACCCGCGGCGGGACGGCCTCCGGAGCGGCGGCGACCTGGCCGCCTGGCGGGACGCCGTCGGGCGTTTCGGCGCCGGGCACGACTTCGTCCGGCAGGTCTACCAGACCCTGCGCGGCGGCGAGAGCCGGGTCACGGCCGACGGCCAGACGGTGACGCTCCCCGCCGACGAGTCGGTCCCGCTCCCCCCGGCCGAGACCGCCGCCGCCCCTGACACCGGCTGCCCGGAGGATCTCGGCTGTGAGGCGATCCCCGCGCCGTACGCCAAGCTCACGCCCACCGATCCGGACAACACCACCAAGTACGGCAACCACGACATCGCCGATCGGACCGGGTCCGGCGGGCCGAAGCTGGACTACATCGTCATCCACGACACCGAGGGCTACTACGACCCTTCGGTGCGGCTCGTGCAGGACCCGGCGTACCTCGCGTGGAACTACACGATCCGCTCCTCCGACGGCCACCTCGCCCAGCACCTCGACCCGAAGGACGTGGGCTGGCACGCCGGCAACTGGTACGTCAACATGCATTCCATCGGCGTCGAGCATGAGGGCTTCGCCGGGGACGCGACCTGGTACACCGAGTCGGCGTACCAGACCTCGGCGACGCTGGTGAAGCACCTCGCCGCGACGTACGGCATCCCGCTCGACCGGGCGCACGTCATCGGCCACGACCAGGTGCCGGGCACTGTCGCGGGCACGACCAAGAGCATGCACTGGGACCCGGGGCCGTACTGGGACTGGGACCACTACTTCGAGCTCCTCGGCGCGCCGATCGGCGGCGGCCGGGCGGCCACGACCCAGGTCTCGGCCGGCGACGTCGTGGAGGTCCGCACCGGATACCAGGACAATCGGCAGCCGCTCACCGGCTGCGCCGCGGCGTCGCCGCCCTCGCCGGAGTGCGTCCCGGGAGCGGGCACGAACTTCCTGCCGCTCCGCCAGGCGCCGTCGGAGGACGCCCCGCTCGCCGCCGACCCCGGCTGGAAGCCCGCCGGCGAGGCCGGCACGACGTACGTGAGCGACGTCAGCGCGCGCGTCGTCTCCGGGCACAAGCTCGTCGTCGCGGAGGTGCGGGGCGACTGGCTGGGCGTGTGGTGGGCGGGTTCACTCGCCTGGCTGCACAACCCCGCCGACCGGCCCGTCGTGCTCCAGGCGGCGGCGAAGACGGTCACCGTGAAGGCGGGCGCGACCGGTCCCGCCGCCGTCTACGGCCGCGCCTATCCCGAATCGGCGGCGTACACCGGGACCGATGTCCCCGTGCAGGCGGTCTCGCCCCTGGAGTACACGATCCCCGCCGGGCAGACGTACGCGGTGAGCGACGACGACGTGGTGACGGACTACTACCGGGCGACGTCGTTCGACGGGTCGGCCCCGGGCGACCGCACCGACGTCACCGGCCAGGACCGGTACTACCAGCTCTGGTACGCCCACCGGCAGGTGTTCGTCCGGGCGGCCGACGTGGACCTGCACGACGCGCGGCCGTCCGCCCTGGTCAGCACGGCGCCCCCGGTGGTGCGCGGCGTCCCGTGGGTGGGCCGGCGGCTGACGGCCTCTCCCGGCGCGTGGACGCCCTCGCCGAAGAGGATCCGCTACCAGTGGCTGCGCGACGGCGCGAAGATCAGGGGCGCGACGGGGCGGGCCTACCACGTCACGGGCCGCGACCGAGGCACGCGGTTCTCCGTACGGGTGACGGCCTCGGCCCCCGGCTACGAGAGCGGTGTCGCCACGTCGGCGGCCACCGCCCCCGTCCGTTCCCCATGGCACCCCCACCGCCACTCCCACCGTCACCACCGTTAGGCGGAGCCGCTGGGCCCTACCGGCTCCCCGGCCTCGGCGTGAAGTAGTGCGCGACCATGTAGGCGGTGACCTGCGCGCCGATCTTCGCGCCCCGCTCGTCCGCCGTGCGGGTGTGGATGCCGCCCCAGACGCGGGCCTCGACGACCTCGGCGAGCGCCTGGGAGAAACCCCGGAAATACCTGGTGGTACCCGAGTCGGCGCTGTAGCCGCTGAAGGGAACGCGGGCGGCGCCGGCCGCCACTGACCGGGCCGGGTGCCCACCGGCCAGGTCCGGTCGCCGAACGCCCCGTCGTCCCACCGCGCCGCGATCATCGCGTCGGCGGCCTGGGTGCCCACGGTGATTCCCCGCTGTTTCGCGGTGCCTTCGCGTATCGCGCCCAGCGACTCGTCGTACTGCGTTCTCAACCTCGCCTGCTGGTCGGGGAACAGCGCTCGCAGCACCAGGTAGCTCGCGGTCGCGACGGCCGCGTCCGTCGATTCCGTGCCGTCGGCGGCCGGTGCGACCAGGTACGGCCGATAGGGAGCGCCGGCGATCGCGTTCACCGCGTCGTAGACCGCTCCGTGCACCATCGCGAAGCTGCGTGCCTGGACCTGCGGCTGCTGACCGGCGACGTCCCAGATGGCGGTCTGGGCGTTGCGGTCCCAGACGACAACAAATATCGATCCAGCCGGAACACCCGTCTCCCAGGTCGTCGAATATGCGAGTTTCCGGCATCCGGTTTCGTCAGCCGGGCTGCTCGCGGGTGCCGGAGAGGTCGTCCCGCGCCGTCGTCCCCCGTGTCCGTACGGCGAGAGCGACGAGCGTGACCCCGCACGCCAGGAGCAGGACCAGTTGCAGGGACCCGACGAGGGTGATCAGTCCGGTGAGGTACCCCTCCGCGCCCGGGTGCAGGGTGGCGGCCCGGGCCACCACGGCGGGCACGGCCAGGATCGCCGCCGCGGGCGCGACGGAGCCGGAGGCCACGACCGGCGGCGCGGAGACCGGGGCCGCGATCGCCGGGGCGGGGGTGGCCGGGGCCGGGGTGGCGGAAGCCCGGGGTGCGGACCGGCGCCGGGCCACGCACCACGCCGTCACCGCGAGCAGCGAGACGCAGGCGAGGCCCTGTGGGTCGAGCCACAGCCACGGCTGCAGCATGAGCGGGGTCGGTTCGCCTCCGGCTCTCGCCGCCGCACCGAGCACCCCGACGGCCAGGGCGAGCAGGACGCCCGCCGCGGCCGGGAAGGCGACGACCCGCGCGGCCGCCGCACCGCGCAGGCGCGGCGGCGGAGCGTCGCGGTGGAACCCGGCCGTCAGCGCCAGCACCGTCACCAGGGCCGGCAGCGCCGTCAGGAGCCCCACGACCCGGGCCGGGCCGCCGGCCGTCGCGGGTTCCAGCGCGTACGGCAGGACCAGGGCCGCCCACGCCGACGCCTTGGCCGTGCCCGCCCGGCCGGCGACGAGCGCTCCGAGGCTCGCGGCCCACAACAGCGGCGCGAGGCCGGACAGCACCTGACGCAGCCGCTCGGGCGAGCCGGGGTCGCCGATTCCCATGAGCCCGTCGGGGAGCACGCCCGCGACGACGCCGTATGTGAGCACCGTCTGCGCGGCGAACAGCGTGCCGGCCATCGTCCAGAAGACCAGGCCGAGGATCGCGGCCCCCCGGACCGCCTCTCCCGTGGCGTACTCCCCCGGCGGCGAGCCGGGGCCGCCGAGCCGCACCCGCAGCGCGAGCGCGGCCACGCCGGCGATCTCCGCCCACCGCACCCGCTGGTCGTCGAGTCCCGTCTCCGCGCGCCGGGCGCCGTCGAGGAAGGCGGAGACCATCTCCTCCTCGCGCCGCGCCCGGTAGGACGCGGGCAGCAGCCGGAGCACCCGCCGGTAGCGTTCCTCCAGCACGCTCACGCCAGGCCTCCCGCCTGGCGGAGGCGCAGCCGCTCGACGGCGCGGCGGGCGTTGTCGGCCAGCCGGACGGCCTCCTCCTCCAGCGCCCGCGCCCCCTCGTCGGTCAGGCGGTAGTAGCGGCGCAGCCGCCCCTGCCGCACCTCCTCCCGGTCGGGCTCCACCAGGGCGTCGGCCGCGAGCCGGTCGAGCACGCCGTACAGGGTGCCGATCTTGAGCTGGACGCGCCCTCCGGAGAGCCGCTCCACCTCCTGCGCGATGCCGTAGCCGTGCCGCGGCTCGTCGACCAGTGCGGTGAGGACGAGAAAGGCGGGTTCGGTGATCGGCCGTGATGTCATGCGCCCATCATATATTGCAAGGCATGATATTCAAGGCCGGACGGCATGGACGCGCCGTCAGGAAGTGATGCGGAAGGTGGCGTCCTGCCGGTCGACGGAGCTGGAGGACGCGCTCAACGGGTCGATGCGGAGCAGGTAGTCGTAGTGCCTGATGTAGCGGTCGGGGTAGTTATAGGAGCGGAACGACGTCCACGCCGAGTCGGCCAGGCCGGCGGTGCGGTAGAAGGTGGCGTCGGCGCGGAACGTCGCGGTGTTGTCGTTGGCGGCGAGCCGCAGCTCGTAGTTGTAGTGCCGCAGGTAGCTGCCGGGGTAGTTCACCGACTCGAACGACACCCCGGCCGAGTCGGCGAGGCCGGGGACCATCCGCCACATCTGGTCGCGGTACGGATCGAAGGGATAGGCGTCGATGCGCGCGACGTTGTTCTGGTGCCGTACGAACCGGTCGGGGTAGTTGGAGGACTTCAGCCGGACCCAGCTCGGCGTCCCCCACCGGCTGACCAGGGCGTTGTACTCGGCGTCGGTGATCTGGGCGATCGAGCCGTGCTTGGAGTTCAGCGGCGGGGTGTAGTCACGCTGGTTCAGCACGCTCCAGGAGTTGGCGCCGACGTTGGCCGACCCCCAGGCGTAGTAGTCGTTGTTGACCGGGCTGTACGAGTCGCCCCACAGCCGCCACCCGCCCTCGTTGGTCCGATGCAGCAGCGGCGCCTCGATGCCGCTCCCCTGGATAAGGCCGCTGGTGTAGGTGGTGAAGCTGTTGGGGGCGCCCGTGGACGACCGCGCGCCGTACAGACGGCCGTCACCGAGGTTCTTGTAGTAGAGGTAGGTGGTTCCACCGTCCACGACGATGTCACCGTCGAGGACGCCGAAGCCCGGGCTGAAGAAGGTCTGGGCGGCGCCGACGGTCACGAAGTCCGTCGTGTAGTTCACCCTGAGGATCTCGGCCGCGGAGTAGACGATGCCGTACTGCCCGCGCGAGGCGTCCCAGAAGACCGTCGGCGCCCAGGTGTGGTCGTTGGTGGTCTGCATCCGCACCCGGCGGTATCCCGTGAAGTTCGTCAGGTTCACCGAGTCCCAGACGTGCAGATACTGACTGTTCGAGTTCCAGTCGGTGCCCTTGAGGTCGGTGGCGATCACGACGAACGTGCCGTCGTTCTTCCGGAACACCTGCGGGTCGCGCAGGCCCAGCTGACCGGCCGTCGGGGTGACGACCGGGTTGTTCTGGTTCAGCGGCGTCCAGTTCAGACCGTCCCGGCTGACCGCCAGGTGCAGGCCGTAGTCCGCGCCCTGGCCCGACGGCGACTCGGTGAAGTACGCGAAGACGTAGCCGGCGTACGTCGCCGCCCGCGCCGCCCGCGGGAAGCCCGCCGCGCCCGCGGTGACGAGCGCGGCGGAACCGAGGGCCGCCTTGGTGAAGTCTCTCCGGGACAGGGTCACGAGGAGCCTTCCTTTCTCGATCTCAGGGACGATCTCAGGGGACGGACCCGCGGAGCGAAGGTGAGACGGGCACCTCAGCGGTAGCCGGCGGCGACCACGTCGGCCTGGACCGCGTTCTCGGTCGCGTCGGACGGGTAGCCCGAGACGATGGCGCCCTCGTAGAAGGTGCCGGCGCTGAGGTTGGTGTTGGTGGCGCAGCAGTCGCCGCCGCTGCCGAGGATGATCGCGCCCTGCTTCTTCATCGGGCTGTAGCCGCGGGGCAGCGCGCCGTCATAGAGGGTGTACAGGCTGCCGGACTGGGCGTTGCTGCCCTTGATCGCGAACCGGGACGTGCCGTTGTTCTTGAGCGTCGCGGTGACGAACTTGCTGGTGAAGGCCCGCTGGTTCGGGTTCCAGGAGCTGCTCCCGCCGGGGTAGAGGCCGTATTCGAGGTCGGCCTGCACCCACGGACCGCTTCCGGAGCAGCCGCCGAACCAGCAGCTCGTGCCGAAGTAGATCGCGTCCATGGCGCCGGCGCCGTCGGCCCTCCGGGTCGTCTCGCTGTTGCCGTAGTCGAAGCAGCAGCCGCTGTTGACGTGGGTGCCGCTGGTGACCATGTAGACGCCCTCGGGAGCGCTGCCGGTCGGCACGCCGGTCGTGTGGCCGTCGCGCCAGTAGCTGTTGCCGGGGTTGATGTACAGCGAGTACGCCTTGCTGCCGCCGACCGTCAGCGACTCGGTCGTCGCCTTCGCGGGGGTGGCCCTGCCGCCGGCCCCGCCCGATCCCTGGTACCAGACGTCGTTGCCCCGCCCGGACTGGTCGTACACGACGGTGATGACGCAGGTGGTGCCGGAGCAGAACGAGTCCTGGGCGGCGGCGTTGGCGACGCCGCCCGCGCTCAGCACGCCGATGTTCCTGGTCGCGTTGTCGGACGACCGCCTGACCTGGTACAGGTTGCCGTTGTAGGCGCGGTAGAGCGCGCGGGTCGTGCTGTGCGCGGCCACGCAGGGCGTGCCGCCCGCCGCGTAGATGTCGCAGGGCTTGGAAGACGCCTGCGGGGTGGACGACGGACTGGCCGAGGGACTCGCGGAGGGGCTGGCCGAGGGGCTCCTCGACGGCGTGCTCGAAGGCGTGCTCGACGGGGTGGTGGAAGGTCCCGTCGAACCGGTGCAGGCCGTGCCGTTGAGGGCGAAGCCCGACGGGGTGGAGGTGGCGCCGTCTCCGTTGCCGTTGAAGCCGAAGCTCGTGCTGCCGCCGCTCGGGATGCCGCCGTTGTAGGAGACGTTGGTCACCGTCACCTCGGAGCCGGACTGGGTGTAGGTGCCGTTCCAGAGCTGGCTGATCGTCTGCCCGCCGGGGAACGACCACGTCAGCCGCCACCCGTTGACCGGGTCCCCGAGGTTGTTGACGGTCACGTTCGCCCCGAAGCCGCCGGGCCACTGGCTGCTGACCGAGTAGTCCACCCGGCATCCGGTGGCGGCGTGGGCGGTGGTCGTGGTCAGCGCACCGGCCGCGCCGATGACGGCGGCGACCCCGGCGGCGATCCAGAGCCGCAGACGAGGAATCTTCATGAGCGCTCCCGGACGGGCTGCGAGGAGAAGGGTTGTTAGCGCTAACACAGGGGGGCCTGAAGTGTTAGCGCTAACAAGTCTTCAAGGAGGACAGGCCGTTCTTCTGTCGGGTCGTGACGGTGGTGGTGCAGCGGAGCAAACACGAGGCGGTGACACCCCGTCAAGGTCCGTGCGCCGCCTCCCCCTTCGGCCGAGACACCGGGACCGCGCCCCATCTGCCGGTTCGAGACGGGACCCGGACCGTCGATGGGAAGTGGAGGGTGAAATTTACAGCGCGGCGTTCCGGTGCCGGACCGCCTCGGCATGACATCGCCCCTGGTGCGTTACACGACATAAATGCTGTTACGGTTAGCCGCGGTGTGCCGGGAAGTCTGGTCGGCGGCGTCCCGCCGTTTCCGGACAGGGGAGGTTTCCGGGTGGTAGCGAGCACGGCGGGCCGCCCATGAGCGCGCCGCTGCCGGCATGAGGCTGTTCTGGGCGGTGCTGGGGCGCTTCACCCAGCCGGCGCAGGTGATCACGACCGTGTTCGGCGCGGCCGTGCTCCTGGGGACCGCGCTGCTGTCCAGTCCGCTCGCGACGACCTCGGGCAGGCCCTCCGACTGGGTCACCGCCCTGTTCACCGCCACCTCCGCGGTGTGCGTGAACGGGCTGACCATCGTGGACACGTCCGCGCACTGGTCGCCGTTCGGCGAGGTGGTCATCGCCGCCCTGATCCAGGTGGGCGGCCTCGGCATCATGACCCTCGCCACCGTCTTCACCCTCCTCGTCTCCCGCAGGCTGGGCCTGCGCGCCCGGTTGTCCGCCCAGGCGGAGACCCGGGTGCTCAACGCAGGCGACCTGCGGCGGGTGGTGGGCAAGGTCGTGGTGTTCAACCTGCTCTGCGAGGCCGTGACGGCGGCCGTCCTCACGCTCAGGTTCGTCGTCGGGTACGGCGAGTCCCCCGGCCGCGGCCTCTACCTGGGCGTGTTCCACGCGGTCTCGGCGTTCAACAACGCCGGTTTCGCGCTGTGGCCCGACAGCCTGGTCCGGTTCGCCGCCGATCCGTGGATCTGCCTGACCGTCGCGGTGGCGGTGATCGTGGGCGGGCTCGGTTATCCCGTGGTGTTCGAGCTGCGCCGCTCTTGGCGCCGCCCGAAGCGCTGGTCGCTGCTGACCCGCATCACGCTCGCGGTCACCGCCGTCCTGCTGGCCGGCGGCACGCTGGTCTTCCTCGTCACCGAGTGGGCCAACCCCCGCACCCTCGGCCCGCTGGACGGGGAGGCCAAACTGCTGACGGCCTTCTTCACCGCCGTCATGCCGCGCAGCGCCGGCTTCAACAGCGTCGACATCGCGCAGATGCACCCGTCCGGCTGGCTGGTCACCGAGCTGCTGATGTTCGTCGGCGGCGGCAGCGCGGGCACCGCCGGCGGCATCAAGGTCACCACGCTGGGCCTGCTCACTTTCATCGTGTGGGCGGAGCTGCGCGGTGAGAGCCAGGTGAACATCGGCCACCGCCGCCTCACCGAGGCGGCGCAGCGGCAGGCGGTCTCGCTCACCGTGCTGAGCGTGGGCCTGGTCGCGCTCTTCACCTACATCCTGCTGGTGCTGACGCCGCACGCCCCGAGCAGGGTGCTCTTCGAGGTGGTCTCCGCCTTCGGCACGGCCGGGCTGTCGGTCGGCGTCGTCTCCGCCGTCTCCCCCGCCGCGCAGACGCTGCTCACACTGCTGATGTTCGTCGGCCGGATCGGCCCGCTCACGCTGGGCTCCGCGCTGGCGCTCAAGGAACGCACCCGCCGCTACGAATTACCGGAGGAGGACGTCATCGTTGGCTGACAAGAGAAACGACCCCGTGGCGGTGATCGGTCTCGGCCGTTTCGGCACCTCGCTCGCCCTCGAACTGGTGCGGCGCGGCACCGAGGTGCTGGCCATCGACCACCGGCCCAAGGTGGTGCAGAGCCTCGCGGGCCAGATCACCCACATCGCCAGGGCGGACGCCACCGACCCCGAGGCGCTGCGTCAGCTCGGGCTGCCGGACTTCTACCGAGCGGTCTGCGCCATCGGCAGCGACCTGGAGGCGAGCATCCTCACCTCGTCGCTGCTGGTGGAGATGGAGATCGACGACATCTGGGCCAAGGCGGTCAGCCGCCAGCACGGCCGCATCCTCAGCCGGATCGGCGTCCAGCACGTCGTCTTCCCCGAGCACGACATGGGCGAGCGCGTGGCCCACATGGTGAGCGGGCGGATGCTGGACTACATGGAGGTCGACGAGAACTTCGCGCTGGCCAAGACCCTCCCGCCCAAGGAGTACGTCGGCGTCCCCCTCGGCGAGTCCAGCCTGCGCCGCAAGTACGGCGTGACGGTCGTGGCCGTGAAGCGGCCGGACGAGGAGTTCACCTACGCCACCGCCGAGACGGAGCTCGGCTACGGCGATGTGATCATCGTGTCCGGCCGTACGGACCGGGTCGAACGGTTCGCCGAGCTGCCCTGAGTCCGGGCGGGGCCGATGGCGCGAATGTCCGCCTTTACCACCCGCCACATCACGAATTCGAGTAACGTCATCACTCGTAGTGATCGAACGTCTCGCGTGACCACCTGGGCGGGATGATCCCAAAAAGCCGTCATACGCCGCGGAAGATCGGGAGTGTCCGCTTCGGAGCCGGGAAGGAGTAAAGCCATCACTGAAGGTGTCTCGTAATGGCGCGGGGGCCGGCATTGGAGTCGCGATGAGTTCTCAGAGCCTCCTGCGCGCGTTGCCGTTCATCGCGATCTCCCTGGTCGTCGTCGTCGACCTGATCAGCGGGCCCGGTGTGGGCTTCCTGCCGCTCCTCACCCTGGGACCGACCTTCGCCTCGGTGGCGGGCGGCGTCCGCCGTACGGCCCTGGTGGGCGCGCTCGCCCTGGCCATCTGCCTCCCCCTCGCCGTCTACGACGGCCTGTTCGGCCGGACGCAGAACAACCTCACGATCGCGGCGATCGTCGGCGTAACCGCCGCGAGCATGCTGGCCAGCAGGCTGCGGAACCGGCGGGAGCGGGAGCTCGCCAACGTCCGCCTGGTCGCCGAGGCCGCCCAGAGAGTGCTGCTGCGCCCGGTCCCCCGCCGGGCCGGCGACCTGCGGGTGGCGCTCTCCTACACCTCGGCCGCGGCGGAGGCCCAGATCGGCGGCGACCTGTACGAGGTGGTCACCACGCCGGAGGGCGTCCGGATCCTCATCGGCGACGTGCAGGGCAAGGGGCTGGAGGCGGTCGAGACCGCGGCGTGGGTGCTCGGCGCCTTCCGGGAGGCCGCCTACGACCAGTCCGAGCTTTCCGGGGTGGCCGAGCGCGTGGAGGCCAGCCTGGGCCGCCATCTGAGCGGGGAGAAGTTCGTCACCGCGATCCTCGCCGAGGTTCACGAGGGAGAGATCTCGCTGCTCAACTGCGGCCATCCGGCCCCGCTCGTGCTGCGGGCCGACGGCACGGCCTACTTCGCCGAACCCCAGGAGGAGGCGCTCCCGCTCGGGCTCGGCGCGCTGGGCTCGCCGCGGCCCAAGCCGCACCGGCTGCCCTTCGGGGAGGGCGACCAGATCCTCTTCTACACCGACGGCGTGATCGAGGCGCGCGACCGGGCGGGACGCTTCTATCCCCTCGCCGAGCGGGCGCACCTGGCCCGGGGCGCCGACCCCCAGGCGGCGCTGGACGACCTGCGGGCCGACCTGCTGCGCCATGTCGGCGGCCCGGTCCCCGACGACGCCGCGATGCTGCTGCTGCGCCGCCATCCCGGCTGACCGGCCGGACCTCCGTCCCGGCACCCGCCGCCGGAGCCGCCGCCAGGGCCACTGGCAGGGGCCGCTACTGGGGGTGCTCGCCGCTGGCGCGGTCGCGCAGCCGGCCCACCAGCGTGGCGGCCGGGGCGCACGGGCGGACCCGCCGTTTACGTGGGCGAACGGCGGGAAGGGCATCCCGGCACACGGGCACGGGCACCCCGGGAACACCGCGAGGGGCACCGCCGACTGGAGCCGACCATGGAATCCCTGAACACCGCCATCAAGAACCTGGGCGACACGGTGGTGTCGGCGGCCGGGAGCGTCGCGGGTGCCGTCGCCGACCCGAAGGGCGGCCTGAAGCAGTTGAAGTCCGCGATGTCGTCGCCGAAGGCGCTCGCCGCCGCGGCGGGGCTCGTCGCCGGCTACGCGCTCGGCTGGTGGTGCGGCCACCGCGCCGCCACCCGCTGACCACCGCCACCCGCTGACAACCCGCAGCCGCACCGGCCACCCACCAGGGGCAACCGGCCACGGGCCGCCACCACCTGCCGCCACAGCGAGCCTCCACCACGGGGACGGCTCGGTCACCGGCGGGCGGCACAATCGTTCAAGACCACCGCCTCGGCATGCGCTACAACGGTCTCCGGCGCCGGCCATGGCGGTCGGCGCGGGAATCTGCGCGCGGAGGCGGACGATGGACGTGGGCTTCGTCGGGCTCGGGATCATGGGACAGCCCATGGCGCTCAACCTGGCCCGGGCGGGGACGCCGCTGGTGGTGTGGAACCGCACGCCCGCCAGGAGCGAGCCGCTGCGGGCCGCGGGCGCGGTGGTCGCGGACGACGTGGCCGGCGTGTTCCGCCGGGCTTCCACGGTGCTCCTCATGCTGGCCGACGAGGCCGCCGTCGACGCCGTTCTGGAGCGCGGCACGCCGCGCTTCGCCGGGCTCGTCGCGGGCCGTACGGTGGTCCACATGGGCACCACCTCCCCCGCCTACTCGGCCGGGCTGGAGGCCGACGTGCTCGCGGCCGGGGGCCGCTACGCCGAGGCGCCGATCTCGGGTTCCCGGGTGCCCGCCGAGGAGGGGCGGCTGGTGGCGATGCTGGCCGGGCGGCCGGACACGGTGGCGGAGGTCCGCCCGCTGCTGGCGCCGATGTGCGGCAAGACGGTGGTATGCGGCCCGGCGCCGAGGGCGCTGCTGACGAAGCTCGCGGTGAACATCTTCCTCATCACCACGGTCACCGGCCTGGCGGAGTCGCTGCACTTCGGCGAGCGCCAGGGCCTGGACCTCGGGCTGCTCGTGGACGTGCTGAACTCCGGCCAGATGGCGAGTGACGTCTCCCGCGTCAAGGCGACGAAGCTCGCCGGGCGTGACTTCGCCGCCCAGGCCGCCATCGCCGACGTGCTGAAGAACAACCGCCTCATCGCCGAGGCGGCGCGGCAGGCCGGCATCGCCTCGCCGCTGCTGGACGTCTGCCACACCCTGTTCGGCGAGACCCTCGGGCTGGGCCACGGCGCGCTCGACATGGCGGCCGTCGTCCACGCGATCGAGGCGAGAACGCGGGAGGCGCAGGGGGCGCCGGAGACAGGCGGAACACGCCAAGAAGGAGCATGCGCATGACCTCTCGCCCGGTCGTCGTCGTCACCGGCGGCACCCGCGGCATCGGCCGCGGCATCGTCGAACTCCTGTGCGCGGACGGGTACGGGGTCGTGTTCACGCACTCCGGCTCCGACGCCGACGCCAAGGCGCTGGAGGACGACCTCGGCGGCCGCGGCGCCCTGGTCCGGGGCGTACGCCTGGACGTGACCGAGGAGGACGCGCCGGCCCGTCTGTTCGACCTGGCCGAGTCGGCCGGCGAGGTCACGGGCCTGGTGAACAACGCCGGGGTCACCGGCAGGCTCGGGCCGTTCGCCGAACTGACCGACGCCGACCTGCGGCGGGTCGTCGAGGTGAACCTCGTGGCGCCGGTGCGGCTGTGCCGGGAGGCGGCGCGCCGCTGGTCCGGCCGTACGCCCACGACCGGCCCAGCGACCGCCGCGACGACCGGCACAGCGACCGGCGGGACGATCGGCCGGGTGATCGTCAACGTCACCTCGGTCGCGGCCCGCACCGGCTCGCCGGGCGAGTACGTCGCCTACGCCGCGACCAAGGCGGCGGCCGAGACGCTGACCGTGGGCCTGGCCAGGGAGCTCGGCCCGGCGGGCATCCGGGTCAACGCCGTCTCGCCGGGCACGATCGACACGACGATCCATGCCCGGGCCGGAGAGCCGGGCCGGGCGGCACGGGTCGCGGCGCGGGTGCCGCTGGGCCGTCCCGGGAAGGCGGAGGAGATCGCCGAGGCGGTCCGCTGGCTGCTGTCGGACCGCGCGTCCTATGTCAACGGCGCCGTCCTGGAGGTCGCCGGAGGGCTCTGACCCGCTCCCGGCCCGCGGCGATGACCGGAGCGAGGACCGGAGTGTCGCGACGATCCCGATGACCGCGTGCCCGATGACCGCGTGCCGAAACCAGGCGAACGCCGGTCAGGCGAGCACGGATCAGGTGAGCCGGTCAGGCGGGAATGGTCAGGCGAGCGCGGCGGTCCACCGGGCGGGCGTGAGGCCGTAGGTGCGCTTGAACATGCGCGTCAGATGGGCCTGGTCGGCGAAACCGGCGAGCTGGGCCGTCTCGGACAGCGGCACGCCGTCGCGCAGCAGGCGCCGCGCCCGGTCCAGTTGCCGCATGGTGCGGAAGCGGGTCGGGCTGGTGCCGAAGGCTGTGCGGAACTGCCGCGCGATCGTCCATCGGTCCAGGCCCGAGACCGCCTCGAACTCGGCGAGGGAGTGCCGCACCGCCGGATCCTCCGCGATGAGGTCCCGTACGCGGGCCAGCGCCTCCAGCGCCAGCGGAGCCGGCCTGCCCGGGCGGCGCACGGCCGCGTGCCTGACCAGTGTCCGGGCGGCGAGCAGTGTCGTCGTGAGGCGGCCGAAGTCGTCCAGGGGCTCGTCGATGTCCCGCAGGCACGCGGCGAGCGCGGGGTCGACGTCGCGCCGCCCGATCACGGGATCGGCGACGAAGGGCAGCGGGCCTCCGCCCAGCGCCTCCTGCACGAGGAACGGGTCGAGGTAGATGATCCGATAACCGAACCCCTCGTCGGTGCCGGCCGTGCCGTCGTGCACCTCGTCGGGGTGCAGCACGTGCAGTTCCCCCGGCAGGCAGTGCCGCGCCTCGCCCCGATAGCGGAACGTCTGCACCCCGTGAAACGTCATGCCGATCGCGTAGGTGTCGTGGCGGTGCGGAGCGAACCCCTCCCCGGTCAGCGAGGCCTCCAGACGCTCGATGCCGGCCGCGCCGGATCCGAACCGCAGGCGGTGGCCGGGCAGGGTCCCACCGGCCGGCAGATGCCGGCGCGGGTCCGCGCCGCCGCCCGGCATGTCCCCGCCGCTCCGTGAGTCCGCGCCGCGTGAGTCGTTCCGCACGAGGCGAGACTACAAGCGGGCGCGGACGCGCTCGCGAACGCGGGACAGGGACGGCGGATCTTGGCGGGGAGGGCCCGGCCCCGCTAGCGTCGCCTCGTGTCCGCGCTCACCGATGATCTCCCGACCGCCGCCGGAGTGGGCTGATGGACGGTCCGGCCCGGGTCTACGTCGTGTGCTCGGAGGTGCCGCCCGGCGTCGTCGGCGGGCTGGGCCGGTACGCCGAGCGGATCATGGCCGCCCTCCGGGACCTCGGCGTGCCGATCGAGGTCTTCGGGGCCGCCCGCCGCGGCGCGGCTCCCCCGGCCGAACGTCGTGGAGACGTGACGCTCCGGCGGCTTCCCACCCCCGGTTACGGCATCGACGCCCGCTCCCCCGTCCCGGCCGCGCTGCGTCGGCCCGCCAGGGTCGCCGGGCTGCTGGTGTTCAACGTCCGCGCCGCCGCCCGCATCCTGCGCGCCGAGGCGGCCCGCCGCCGGCCGGGACCACGCGGAGAGAGGCGGTCCGGGGAGGGACGTGCGGTGGTCGCCGTGCACGACTGGATGGGCTGCGTGGCCGGGATCCTGTGCGGCGCGCTCGGACGGCTGCCGGTCGTGTTCCACGTGCACACCCGCGAGCTGAACGCGCCCGGAGCGCGCCGCTCCGCGTACGCCGCCCTGCTCGACCTGCTGGAGACGGCGCAGGCACGGACGGCGCGGCTGATCGTGGTGCCGAGCGCCCGCATGCGCGACGACCTCGCCGCCCAGGGGTGGCCCGGCGACCGGCTGGTCGTCGTGCCGCACGGCTTCGAGGACCCCGACCTGCTGAGGCTCGCCGCGCTGCCGGACGACGAGCGCGAACGGACCCGGACGGAGGTACGCCGCCGCTACCTGCCCGGCGGACGGGGCCGGCTCGTCGTGTTCGCCGGGCGCCCGTCGCCGCACAAGGGGGTCGGGACGCTGATCCGGGCGGTGCCGAGGGTCGTCTCCGAGCACGGTGACACGCGGTTCGTGCTCGTCGGCGCGGGGCTTCCGCAGACCGCCGACGCCGCCGAGGTCGCCCGGCTGATCGAGCGGACGGGGACGGGCGGGCACATCGTCGCC
The DNA here is from genome assembly GCF_014161435.1 of Microbispora sp. H10949. Lineage (NCBI taxonomy): Bacteria > Bacillati > Actinomycetota > Actinomycetes > Streptosporangiales > Streptosporangiaceae > Microbispora > Microbispora sp. H10949. The sequence goes on from NZ_JABBWZ010000005.1 coordinate 598,642, forward strand.
GGCAACCGTTTCCTCCCGTCCCCCGAGGTGTTCGCGCACTTCCTCGCCGCCGACGTGTGCGTCTTCCCGTCCGTGTACGAGCCGTTCGGCCTGGTCGCCATCGAGGCGATGGCGCTCGCCCGCCCGGTGGTCGTCGGGCCCGGCTACTCGCCCGAGGTCGTCGGCGACGGCGCGCTCCGCTGCGCGGACGACGTCCCCGGCGAGCTGGCCGCCGCACTGCTGCGCTGCCTGGACGACCCCGGCGAGGCGGAACGGCTCGCGCTGCGGGGCGCGGCGTACGTGCGCGAGCGCTACGGCTGGGCGCGCACCGCCGAGCGGACCCTGGCGGTGTACGCCGCCGCGGCCGGGACCGGGGAACGGCCCTGATGACGGTCCCGGGTACCGCCTCCGTGAGGGGCGCCCGGGCCCGCGGCCACGAGGCGACGCCCGCGCCCCGCGCGGCAGGACATGACCGTCAGGCACCGCCCAGGCGCAGCGGCAGTGTGCGGGGGCCCCGCACCTGACCGGCGGCCCAGGTCACCGCCGCGGGGTCGGCGAGGCCGAACACCGGGATACGCTCCAGCCAGACCTCCAGGGCGACCCGCAGCTCCATCCGGGCGAGGTGCGACCCCACACACCGGTGGATGCCGAGGCCGAAGGCGACGTGCCGGTTGACCTCTCGGTCGATGACGACCTCACCGGCCCGCTCGAACTGCTCGGGGTCACGGTTGGCGGCCGGGAACGACAGCAGGACCCAGTCGTCGGCCCGCATGTCGGCGCCGCGCCAGCTCATGTCCTCCTTCACCAGCCGGGCCATCGTGACCGGGGCGTACGCCCGGAGGAACTCCTCCATGGCCGTGGGCAGCAGGTCCGGCTCGGCGACCAGCCGCTCGCGGTCGGCCGGGGTCTTCGCCAGGTGCCACAGCGACGCGCCGATGGCGCTCCACGTCGTGTCGATGCCCGCGATGAGCAGCAGGGCGATCGTGCCGGCGACGTGGTTGGGCTGCAGCTTGTGGCCGTACAGCTCGGCGTCGACCAGGTAGGTGGTGAGGTCGTCGCGCGGGTTGTCCACGTGGTCGCGGATCTGGTCGTACAGGTAGTCGAACAGCTCGTCCATGCGCGCCATCCGCTCCTCCGGCGGCAGGTTGACGCCCTCCAGTGCGCTCTCGACGAACCTGCTGAAGCGCGGCCCGTCCTCGGGCGGGAAGCCGAGCATGTCGGCGATCACCCGGATCGGGATGTGCTGCGCGTAGTCGCGGGCGGCGTCCACGACGTCGGCGCCCTCCAGCGCGTCGACGAGCGAGTGGCAGAACGCCCGCGTCGCCTCCTCGCGCCTCGCCACCGCCTTCTTCGTGAACGCCGGGAGCAGCAGTTTCCGCGCGTCGTGGTGGAACGGCGGGTCGGAGGAGATCGGCGGGGTGGCCCCCACGGGCGCGGTCTCCGCGGGCGGCCGGTAGTTGCTCATGATGATCGACCGCGAGGAGAAGCGCTCGGTGTCGTAGGCGATCGCGGCCACGTCCTCGTACCGGGTCGGCAGCCACCCGCCGCCGAACCTCCCGGTGTGCGCGATCGGGCAGCGAGCCCGCAGGTCGTCCTGGATCGGGTACGGGTCGGCGGCCCACTCGGGCTCCAGGTGGGAGAAGTCGGTGGCCCAGTCCGACACCGGCCCGGTGACGATCTCGTTGCGGGTGCCGGCGGGCGGCCCCTGCTTCCGGAAACCACCGGTGAAGCGGTCGTCGACGGTCATGTCACGCCTCCTCGGTGAGGACGACCGCTCTTTCCGGGCAGTTCGCCGCGGCCAGCCGGGCCGCCTGCTCCTGCCCCGGCGGTACGGCGCCGTCGCCGGGCACCCGGCCGTACCCCTCGTCGTCCTCCTCGAACAGGCCGGGGGCGAGGTCGTAGCAGCGGCCGTGCCCCTGGCACCGGCCAGGGTCGATCTGCACCTTCATGGTGTCGCTCCCGTGCTTTCCGATTCTGGTCGTTGATTGGGTCCGGCCGGGGCGAGAGCGGCGACGAGACGGGTGAGCAGGGCACTCCACTCCTCGTCGCCGACCCCGTGCAGGTCCGGCGTGACGATCACGCTGCCCATCGCGAGCAGGAGGCAGAGATGGGCGAGCGCGCCGGCCGACAGCGCGGGGTCGATCGCGCCGTCGTCCTGGGCGGCCCGCACCAGGCCGGTGAGCCAGCCGGCCCGCTCCCCGACGTACTCACGCATGGGCCGGGCGACGTCCTCGTCGCGGCGGGCCGCGACCAGCGCCTCGGCGATCAGCGAACTACGCGCGTCCTGCCGGTGCGGGAGCCTGCGGCCCACGGCGACGAGCAGGTCCGCGACCGGCCGCGCCGGATCGGCGGCGAGCAGTTCGGCGAGCAGGCCCGGCCCGTGGGCGTGCAGTGCGGCGGCGATCAGCTCGGCCTTCGAGCCGAAGTGCGCGTACAGCGCGCCGTTGCTCACCCCGGCCACGGCGGCGATGTCGGCGACGCGTGTGCCGTCGTACCCGCGCCGGGCGAACACCTCGGCGGCCGCGCGCAGCAGGCGCTCGCGCGTCTCGGCCGCGGTGACTCCCGCGATCCGCCCCATAACGGAATTAAAAGACCGTTCATTTGAATCCGTCAAGACCGGGAGGCACCGAACGGCCGACGTTACTGGGAGGGGTGACGGCAATCACCAAACAGAGCAAACTAGCACTATGCGGGATAAAGCGGGCATGGCTCCAACGAATCACGAGCCGGTCGTCGACGCGTTGCTCGCGTGCGCCGTGCTGGCGTTCACCATCCCGACGTCGGTCAGCGGTTACACCTTCGCCCTGTGGGGCACGGCGCCGTTCTGGATCGAGGTCCTGGCGGGGGCGGTGACGGCGGCGACGATGTTCGTGCGGCGCCGCACGCCGTGGCCCGCCGTCGCCGCCTCCGCCGTCTGCGCCTGCGTCACCGGGCAGACCGTGCCGATGATCCTCGCCGTCTTCTCGATGACGGCCGAGCACCGTCCGCGCCGGTGGCAGTACGTCGCCCTGGCCCTCGTGGTGGTCTACTGCGCCGTCGACTACGCGAACCCGCACACCGACCGTTCCGTCTACCTCAACGTCGTGCGCGCGCTGACCCTCATCTACCTGCCCGCCCTGGTCGGCACCTGGGTGTACGCCTACCGGCGGCTGATCCAGGACCTGCGGCACGGCGTGCGCGAACGCGAGGAGATCGCCGCGGCGGAGGAACGCCGGAAGATCGCCAGGGAGATGCACGACACCGTCACGCACGCGGTCACCGCGATGGTGCTCAACGCCGGGATGGCGCGCGACGCCACCGAGCCCGGCGAGGTGCGCGAACTGACGGCCGTCATCGAGGACAAGGGGGTGCAGGCGCTCAGCGAGCTGCGTGAGCTGCTCACCGTGCTCCGGCACGAGGAGGGGGACCTCGCCGGGGGCGTCGACGCCATCGCGCGGCTGGTCGGCGAGGCGAAGGCGAGCGGCCTCGAGGTCGACCTCCGCCTCGACGTCCCCTCGGAGGGGCTGCCGAGGCAGGTCTCGCACGCGTGTTACCGGCTGGTGCAGGAGGGGCTCAGCAACATCCGCAAGCACGCGCCCGGCGCCCGGGTGCTGGTCACCTGCGAGACCGTCGGCGACCAGGTCGCCGTCTCCGTGACCGACACCCCCGGCAGGGCGCGGCCCGGCCGGACCGACGTCCGCGCCGCGCCCTCCCTCGGCGGGGGGTTCGGGCTGGCCGGCATCCGTGAGCGCGTGTGCCTCGCCCATGGCCGGTTCTCCGCCGGGCCGACCCCCGAGGGCGGCTTCACGATCGCCGCTCGGATCCCCCTCAAGTGAGGCGATCACGGCCGGCGAAGGCCGGGCGTACCGCCGTTTTCGCACGTCCGGCGGGGGTACGCCTTCCTTGCCGGCGCATCGCCGGCGCGCGGGCCGACAGCGCCCGCCCGGCGTGCGGCGTACGGAGGCGGCGCACCGCCCGCACGCCGTCCGGCGCAACGATCGCGTTCGAGGGCAGCCATGAAAGCCGTGGTCTACGAAGGTCCCCGCAAGGTCCGTGTCGCCACCGTGCCGGACGCCCGGCTGGAGCGGCACACCGACGTGCTCGTCCGCGTGACCGCGGCCAACATCTGCGGCTCCGACCTGCACATGTACGAGGGCCGCACCGACTTCGAGCCGGGCCGGATCCTCGGTCACGAGAACCTCGGCGAGGTGGTCGAGGTCGGTGCGGCCGTCGACCGGGTCAGGGTCGGCGACATGGTCTGCATGCCGTTCAACGTCTCGTGCGGCTTCTGCGCCAACTGCGAGAACGGCCTGACGGCCTTCTGCCTGACCACCAACCCCGAGCCGGGCCGGGCCGGCGCCGCCTACGGCTACGCCGACATGGGCCCCTACCAGGGCGGTCAGGCCGAACTGCTGCGCGTGCCGTACGGCGACTTCAACTGCCTGGTGCTGCCCGAGGACGCGCGGGAGAGGCAGGACGACTACGTGATGCTCGCCGACGTCTGGCCCACCGGCTGGCATGCGACCGTGCTCGCCAGAGTGCAGCCGGGCGACACCGTCGTGATCTACGGCGCGGGACCGGTCGGCCTGATGGCCGCCTACTCGGCCCTCCTCAGGAACGCGAGCGGCGTGATGGTGATCGACCACCATCCGGATCGGCTGGCCAAGGCCGAGGAGATCGGCGCGATCGCGATCGACGACTCCGTGTCCTCCCCGGTGGAGCAGGTCCTGGAGCTCACCGAAGGCGCGGGCGCCGACCGGGGCTGCGAGTGCGTGGGCTTCCAGGCCCACGACCCGGAGGGCGACGAGCATCCCAGCATGACCCTCAACAACCTGGTCAAATCGGTGAAGTTCACCGGCTGCATCGCGGTCGTGGGCCTGTTCGTCCCGACCGACCCCTGCGGCGGCGACTCCCTCTACCGGCGGGGAGCGGTGGCGATCGACTACGGGACCTTCTGGTCGAAGGGGCAGACGATGAGCACTGGCCAGTGCAACGTGAAGAACTACAACCGCCAGTTGTGCGCCCTCATCCACGAGGTCGGCGCCCGGCCGTCCTGGATCGTCTCCCACGACCTGGACATCGACGACGCGCCCGAGGCGTACGCGCGCTTCGACGCGCGGGACCGGGGCTGGACCAAGGTGGTCCTGCACCCCGGCAAGCCCGACTGACGACGGCGCCGGCGATCGCGGCTCGCGTTCCCGGGCCGGCCGTTCGCAGGTCGTGTTCGCAGGCCGGCGTTGGCGATCAGTGCGAGTCGCGCGGCACCGGGTGACCGCTGGAGCCGGTGAGGAAGCCCAGGTCGGCGCCGGTGTTCGCCTGGCCGACCGTCTCGACGTACAGGCGCTCCCAGCCGCGGCTCGGGGCGGCGAAGGCCTTCGTCATCGCCGGGGACGGCTCGCGGGCGGCCCACTCCTCCGCCGGGACCTCGACGTCGAGCCTGCGGGCGTCGACGTCGAGGACGATCATGTCGCCGTCGCGGACGAGGCCGAGCGGGCCGCCCGCGGCCGCCTCGGGCGCGACGTGCAGCACGACCGTGCCGTAGGCGGTGCCGCTCATCCGCCCGTCGCACACGCGGACCATGTCGCGTACGCCCTGGGCGAGCAGCTTGGCGGGCAGCGGCATGTTGGCGACCTCCGGCATGCCGGGGTAGCCCCGGGGCCCGCACCCCCGCAGGACGAGCACCGAGTCGGGCGTGACGTCGAGGTCCGGATCGTCGATCCTCGCGTGGAAGTCCTCGACGGAGTCGAACACGACGGCCGGCCCGCGATGCCGCAGCAGGTGCGGCGAGGCCGCGGCCGGCTTGATCACCGCGCCGCCGGGGGCGAGGTCGCCGTACAGCACGGCGATTCCGGCGTTCTCCAGCAGGGGCGTCTCGCGGGGCCGGATGACCTCGGGGTCGTGGATGCGCGCGGCGCCGAGCCAGTCGACCAGCGGCCGGCCGGTGACGGTGATCGCCTCCGGGTCGAGCAGGTCGCGGACCTCGCGCAGGACGGCGTGCAGGCCTCCGGCGCGGTGCAGGTCGTCCATCAGGAACCGCCCGGCGGGCAGCAGGTCCACCAGCAGCGGCACACCCGACCCCGTACGGTCGAAGTCGTCCTGGGTGAGCTCCACCCCGAGGCGCCCGGCGATGGCGAGCAGGTGGACGACGGCGTTCGTGGACCCGCCGAGCGCGGCGAGCGCCACGACGGCGTTGAGGAAGGACCCGCGGGTCAGCACCGTGCTGGGGCGGCGGTCCTCGGCGACCATCTCGACGGCGAGCGAGCCGCTGGCGTGGGCGGCCTCCAGGAGCCTGCTGTCGGCGGCCGGCGTGCCGGCGACGCCGGGCAGGGTCATGCCGAGCACCTCGGCGAGCAGCCCCATCGTGGAGGCCGTGCCCATCGTGTTGCAGTGACCCCTGCTGCGGATCATCGACGACTCCGAGCGCATGAACTCGGCCTCGGTCAGCGTCCCGGCCCGGACCTCCTCGCTGAGCTTCCACACGTCCGTGCCACAGCCGAGCGGGACGCCGCGGAAGTGGCCGGTGAGCATGGGCCCGCCCGGAACGACGATCGCGGGCAGGTCCACCGACGCCGCGGCCATCAGCAGCGCGGGGATCGTCTTGTCGCACCCGCCGAGCAACACGACCCCGTCGACCGGGTTGGCCCGCAGCAGCTCCTCCGCGGCCATCGCGGCCATGTTGCGCCACAGCATGGCCGTGGGGCGCACCTGCGTCTCCCCCAGCGACACCACCGGCAGGTTCAGCGGGACGCCGCCCGCCTCCCACACGCCGCGCTTGACGTGCTCGGCGACCTCGTCGAGGTGCGCGTTGCAGGGGGTGAGGTCCGACGCCGTGTTGGCGATCGCGATGTGCGGGCGCCCGTCGAAGGCATGGGCCGGCAGCCCGCGCCGCATCCACGCGCGATGGATGTAGGAGTTGCGGCCGGCTCCGCCGTACCACTCGGCGCTTCGCGTCCCCATGCGGCACCCAGGTTCCTCGGGAGGTCAAAGACAGATGTCAGAGACAGAGGTCAACGACTCTGCGAGGCTAACCCACGCCTCACTTGTCCCGAAAGAGCCACGTGATCCACTTTTCTCCCAGTCGCAATCGTGGCGCCAAACGACCTAATATCCGGAAATATGACCAGGCGGTTCACCGCGACCCAGGCCGGCCGGGACGTGTACGCACTCGGCGAGGGTCCCGTGTGGGATCCCGCCCGGGAGCGCCTGCTGTGGGTGGACATCGACGCGGGCGCCGTACACGAGGGACGGCTCGACCCGGCGAGCGGCGCGATCGAGGCCGCCACGCTGCACACCTTCGGCGGCACCGTGGGCGCGGTCGCCGTCTCCGCCGAGGGCGACCTCGTCGTCGCCGAACAGGCGGTCCTCACCAGGGTCGGCGTCACCGGACGGCGCACCGAACTCGCCCGGGTGCTCCCCCCGGCCGTACGGAGCAGGCTGAACGACGGCGCCGTCGACCCGGCCGGGCGCTTCCTGATCGGCAGCATGGCCCTCGACGACCGGAAGGGCCGGGAGGTGCTGGCCCGGCTCGACGGCACGACCCTCGTCCACCTCGACGAGGACCTGACCCTGTCGAACGGCCTCGCCTGGAGCCCCTCCGGCGACCGCCTCTACAACGTCGACAGCGTGCCCGGGGTGGTGTGGGCGCGCGACTACGATCCGGCCACCGGCCGGACCGGGCCGCGGCGGGAGCTGTTCACGCTGGACGGGCCGCCCGGCACCCTGCCCGACGGGATGTGCGCCGACGCCGACGGCAACCTCTGGATCGCCGTCTTCGGCGGCGGGCGGGTCGAGTGCCGCGATCCGGCGGGCCGCCTGCTCGCCGTGGTCGAGGTCGGCGCCCCGAAGCCCACCTGCCCGGCCTTCGCCGGGCCGGATCTCGACATCCTCGTGATCACCACGGCGACCGAGAACATGTCTCCCCGGGAGCTGGCCGAGCACCCCGGTTCGGGGCACCTGTTCACCGCCAGGGTCGGCGTACGCGGCCTTCCGGCACCCTACTGGGCGCCGCCGGTCACCCCTTCCGTATCGTGAGGCTCCACCCGTGAGCAGATCGTGAGCGGGCGGCGGACACCGATCCGCGGCACGGAGAACCCTGCACGGAGAACCACAGCACGGAGAACCACTTGCACCACCACTCCCCCGCCGGCGCAGCCGCATCCGTCCTCCCGCCGTGCCGTGCCGTCCGGGCACCCCGGTAGGGGGCGGGCGCATGCGGGCACTGGTCATCACGGGACCCGGCGCGGCCGAGGTCCTCGACGTCGAGCCGCCGGTCGCCGCGCCCGGGCAGGTGGTCGTCGACGTCGAGCGGGCCGGTGTCTGCGGCACCGACCTGGAACTGTTCAGCGGCGCGATGAGCTATCTCCACTCCGGCCAGGCGTGGTATCCGCTGCGCCCGGGGCACGAGTGGTGCGGGGTCGTCACGGCGCTCGGGGAGGGCGTCGACCCCGGCTGGATGGGCCGTCGCGTCACCGGCGACACGATGCTCGGCTGCGGCCGCTGCCGCTTCTGCCGGGCCGGACTGAGCCACGTCTGCCCGGACCGGGCCGAGATCGGGATCCGCATGGGCTTCCCCGGAGCGCTGGCCGAGCGGCTCGCCGTACCGGCGTCGGCCCTGTACGCGCTGCCGGAGACGATCGACGCGACGCTCGGCGCGCTCGTCGAGCCGGGCGCCAACTCGCTGCGCGCCGTACGGGCGGCCGCCGCGGGGCCCGGCGACCGGCTGCTGGTGCTGGGCACCGGCACGATCGGGCTGCTCGTCGCGCTGCTCGCGCGGGCGCGGGGGGCCGAGGTGCACCTGCTGGGCCGCGACGAGCCCGCGCTGCGGCTGCCCCGCGACCTCGGTTTCGGCGACGTGTGGACCCGCCCGTCACTCCCGTCGCACCCGTGGGACGCGGTGGTCGACGCGTCCAACGCGGCGGACCTCCCGGCGCTCGCGCTCGACATGGTCAGGCCCGCGGGCCGGGTAGTGTATATCGGAATCGCGGCCTCCCCCAGCCGCGTCGACACCCGTGACCTCGTGTTCAAGGACGTCACCGCCGTCGGCGTGCTCAGCGGCTCGGGCGGCCTGGCCGGAACCATCGAGGCGTACGCGGACGGATCGGTCGACGCCCATCCACTCGTGGCGGCCACCGTCGGGCTCGGCGACGCCGCCGAGGTGCTGGCGGGACGACGCCCGGCGGGCGCCGGGCCGGGCCCCAAGATCCACATCGATCCGCGGCGATAGCGGAGGCGCTCGCCCGCCTCTGAGGGAAAGCGATGAGATCATGAGCCTTACCGATGCCGGAGCGCGCCGGCTGACCCAGCCGGACCCCGCCGCCCTCGCGGCGGTGGAGGCGGCCGTCCCGGGGATCACCCGTGCGCGGGCGAGCGACCGGCTCGGCATGGCGCACGACGCCTCGCACTACCTGCTGACCCCGCAGGCGGTGCTGGTGCCCGAGAACGCCGAGCAGGTCGCGGCGCTGCTGCGGACCGGCCTGCCGCTGACCTTCCGGTCCGGCGGCACCAGCCTGAGCGGTCAGGGCGTGAGCGAGCACCTGCTCGTCGACACCCGCAGGCACTTCCGGGACGTCGAGGTGCTGGACGACGGCGCCCGTGTCCGGGTGCAGCCCGGCGCCGTGCTGCGGCAGGTCAACGCCAGGCTCGCGGCGTACGGCCGCCGGCTCGGGCCCGACCCGGCCAGCGAGGCGGCGTGCACGATCGGCGGGGTCGTCGCCAACAACTCCAGCGGGATGACCTGCGGCACCCACGCCAACACCTACCGGACGCTGGAGTCGATGGTCCTCGTGCTGCCGGGCGGGACCGTCGTCGACACCGGCGCCCCCGATGCCGACGCGCGGCTGCGCGCCCTGGAGCCCGCGCTGGCCGAGGGCCTGGAACGGCTGCGCGACCGCGTCCGCGGCAACCCCGAGTCGGTGCGGCGGCTCAAGGCGCAGTTCGCCCTCAAGAACACCATGGGCTACGGCCTCAACAGCTTCCTCGACCACGACTCCCCGGCCCAGATCCTCGCCCGCCTCGTCGTGGGCAGCGAGGGCACGCTCGCGTTCGTCGCCCGGGCCGTCCTGCGTACGGTGCCGGCGCACCGGCTCGCCGCGACCGGCCTGGTCGTCTTCCCGACCCTGCGGGCGGCGATGGCGGCAGTACCGGAGATCGTCGCCGCGGGTCCCGCCGCCGTCGAACTGCTCGACGCCGAGTCGCTGCGGGTCGCGCGGACCGACCCGGGCGCCGACAGCGTCCTGCGCGCGCTGGAGGTGCGCGACCACGCGGCGCTGCTGGTCGAGTGGCAGGAGTCCGCGCCCGAGGTGCTCGCCGCCCGCGAGCGGGACGCCGCTGAGGTCTTCGCCCGCCTCAACCTCGCCGCCCCGGCCCGGCTGAGCGGGGACGCCGCCGGCCGGGCGGCCCTGTGGCGCATCCGCAAGGGCCTGTACGCCGCGGTCGCCGGGGCCCGGCCCAGCGGCACGACGGCGCTGCTGGAGGACGTGGCCGTCCCGGTGCCCGCCCTCGCCGACCTCTGCGACGACCTCGCCGGGCTGTTCGCCCGGCACCGCTACGAGCGCAGCGTGATCTTCGGCCACGCCAAGGACGGCAACCTCCACTTCATGCTGAACGAGCGCTTCGGCGACGATCCGGAGCGGTACGCCGGCTTCACCGAGGAGATGGTCGACGCCGTGCTCGGCCGCGGCGGCACGCTCAAGGCGGAGCACGGCACCGGGCGGGTCATGGCCCCCTTCGTCCGCCGCCAGTACGGCGACGAGCTGTACGAGATCATGCGGGAGGTCAAGCGGTTGTGCGACCCCGGCGGCACGCTCAACCCCGGCGTCGTGCTCACCGACGACCCGCGGGCGCACCTGCGCGACCTCAAGCCCGTCGTCACCGTCGAGCCCGAGGTGGACCGCTGCGTGGAGTGCGGCTACTGCGAGCCGGTGTGTCCCAGCCGCGACCTCACCACGACCCCGCGTCAGCGGATCGTGCTGCGCCGCGAGATCGCCGCGGCCCGGGCGGCGGGCGACGAGGCGCTCGCGCGGCGGCTGGAGCGGGAGTACGACTACGACGCCGTCGACACCTGCGCCGTGGACGGCATGTGCGCCACCGCCTGTCCCGTACTGATCAACACGGGCGACCTCACCAAGCGGCTGCGCGCCGAGCGCCACGGACGCGCGGCGCGGGCGGGCTGGACGTCCGCCGCCCGGCACTGGGGAGCGGTGACCCGGGCCATGGACCTCGCCATGGACGCCGCCGCGGCGGCCCCGGCCGGGCTCGCCGAGCGGGCGAGCCGGGCGGCCCGCGCGGCCGGCGACCCCGACTCGGTCCCCCAGTGGAGCCGCGACCTGCCGCGCGGCGGCGTCCCCCGGCGCGCCGCACCAGCGGAGCGGGCCGACGCGGTGTACGTGCCGTCGTGCCTGAACACGATGTTCGCCCCCGCCGACGGCGGCCCGGGGGTCATGGCCGCGGTCTTACGGCTCGCCGCACGGGCCGGTCTGCGGCTGCGCGTGCCGGAGGGCGTCCAGAGCCTGTGCTGCGGCACGCCGTGGTCGTCCAAGGGGTTCACGGAGGGCTACGAGGTGATGCGCGAGCGGGTGCGGGAGTCCCTGCTGACCGCCACCGAGGGCGGCCGTCTCCCGGTGATCAGCGACGCCGCCTCCTGCACCGAGGGGTTCGAACGCCTGGTCGCCGCAGTGGGCGGTGCCGGAGGCGGCGGGCGGGCCGTCCTGAAGGACGGAGAGAAGGCGGTTGTCGCCGGTACCGAGGGAGGCGAGCGGGCCGCTGCGGCGGCTCCCGCCGTCCGGGTGGTGGACGCCGTGACCTTCGTGGCCGAGCACGTGCTGCCCCGGCTGCCGGAGCCGCCGGAGGGCCGCAAGCGGGCGTCGCTGGCCCTGCATCCGACCTGTTCCTCCACCCGCCTCGGCCTGGACGCCGCCGTCGCGAAGATCGCCGCGGCCGTCGCGGACGAGGTCGTCGTGCCCGAGGGATGGCAGTGCTGCGCCTTCGCCGGCGACCGCGGCCTGCTGCACCCGGAACTGACCGCCTCCGCCACCCGCGCCGAGGCCGCCTCGGTGGCCGAGGGCGGCTTCGACGCCCACGCGTCGGTCAACCGCACGTGCGAGATCGGCCTGACCCGCGCCACCGGGAAGACTTATCACCACCTGCTCGAACTGCTCGACCAGGTAACGCGCTGAGCTCTCGTCGTGGCGGCGGCCTGTGCGTGGGTCAGTTCCCGGCGTCGCCGGCCCGCTGCCGATCGAGCAGCCTGGACAGCCGTTTCGGCGCGATCATCCGGTAGCTGTCCTCAAGGAGTTCGGCGATCTCCGCCCAGTCCTGGGCGGCGTCGAGGCGCGCGCCCGCCCAGCCCTTAGCGCCGACGTACGGAGGGACGAAGAAGCGCTCCGGGTCCGACGCCACGAGAGCCTGCTGCACCCCCGGACCGGCCTTGAAAGTGAGGGACCGCCCGTCCTCGCTGGTCATGGCGAAGAGCTTGTCGCCGATGCGGAACGAGGGCGCGGTGTGGCCGCCGAACGGCTTCTCCACCGCCTCGGGCAGGGACAGGCAGATCTCCCGGACCCGCGCCACCGCGTTCTCGTCGCCCACCACGCCGTCCCTCTCTCCCGCTCCGCGCCGGGCCGCCCCGGCAGGCGCCCGTACCGCCCCAGTATGGCCGTGCCGGAGCGTCACGGTGTGCGGCGGTTCGTCGTACTGTCCGGTGGACGGATCACGCCCTGACCCGAGGACTCCGCATGCCGAACCTCAACCGCCCCCCGCTGCCGGTCATCACCGAGCACGACACCCCCATGCCGATGCGCGACGGCACCGTCCTGCGCGGCTCCGTCCACCGCCCGGCGGACGGCGGCCCGTTCCCGGCGCTGCTGGTGCGCACACCGTACGGCGAGGACTCGTTCCGTACGGCGCCGGTGCTGCCCGCGCTGCGGGCCGGGTTCGCGGTCGTGCTGCAGCACTGCCGGGGGCGCGGCACCAGCGACGGCGAGTTCCGGCCGTGGCTGGACGAGGGCGACGACGGCCACGACACGATCGGCTGGATCACCTCGCGGCCCTGGTCGAACGGCGAGGTCGTCATGAGCGGCATGTCCTATCTCGCCGGGTGCGCGTTGCAGGCGGCGGCCACCCGTCCGCCGGGGCTCAAGGCGGTGGTCGCGGCGATGACGCCGCACGACTTCCACGACGGCCTGAAGTATCACGGCGGGGCCTTCGCGCTGGGGTCGGCCCTGAACTGGGGTGCGTTCCAGGAGATGCTCGGTCTGCTGCACGCTGCGGAGGCCGGGGAGGACGTCGGCCCGGCTCTCGTCGAGGTGCTGCGGGTCCTGGACGACCAGGAGACCGCCGTACGCACCCTGCCGGTCGGGGACGTCCCGGGCATCCCGTGGTGGGGCGACTGGACCTCGCACGTGGCGCGCGACGCGTACTGGGAAGGCCTGGCCGAGACGCTGCGGCACGACCGCGTCGAGGTGCCGGTGATGCACGTGGCGGGCTGGTTCGACCTGTTCCTCGCGGGGACGCTGGAGAACCACCGCCGCCTCGGCGGCCCGCTGGTCATCGGGCCGTGGTCCCACCTCGCGCCGGGCGCCACCGGCACCGGGCGCCTGTTCTTCGGCGCGGCCGCCTCGGCGCAGGCGATCGGCCTGGAAGAGCGGCAGATGGCCTTTCTCCGGGGCGAGGACGACGGCCCCGCAGTGCGGATCTTCGTGATGGGCGACGACGTCTGGCGGGACGAGGAGGCCTGGCCGCTGGAGCGGGCCGTCGGCACCCCCTACTACCTCCACGCGGACGGCCTGCTCTCCCCCGAGCCGCCCTCGGCGGCGGAGCCGGCCGTCTTCGTGTTCGACCCGCGCGACCCCGTCCCGACCGTCGGCGGCCCGACCCTGCTGGCCGATCCCACCAACGTCGGTCCCCAGGACCAGCGGGACGTGGAACGACGGCCGGACGTGCTCTGTTACTCGTCGGAGGTGCTCACCTCCGACGTCGAGGTGACCGGCCCGGTGTCGGTGACCCTCCACGCGGAGACCTCGGCCGCCTCGACCGACTGGACGGCCAAGCTCGTCGACGTCCATCCGGACGGCCGGGCGATGAGCGTGATCGACGGCATCGTCCGGGTTCTCGTGCCGTCCGGGACATTCGTCGTCGATCTGGTCGCCACCAGCCAGGTCTTCAAGGCGGGCCACCGCATCCGGGTGGAGATATCCAGCTCCAACTTCCCCCGCTTCGACCGCAACCCCGGCACCGGCCGCGCCGGCTCCGGTGAGGCGGACCTGGTCGTCCAGCACCAGAAGGTCCACCCGGACTCCTACATCACCCTGCCGATCGTCCCCCGCCGAGCGGCACCGTAGGCCGGCAGCCCCCGAGGGGGGACGCACGCAGACGCCGAATCACCATCGCTGTCAGCAGGCGATTCGGCGTTCGGCGGACGGTTCGGGTCAGAGTTCGTCGTTCAGAAGCGCGTCCACGGACTGGACCGTGGCGGCGGCGCGGATCCACGCGTCCAGCCGGTCCAAGTCATGGCACTTCCTGATCTTGTCGTTGAGCTCGTCGGGCACCTCGATGCCGCGGGCGGCCAGCACGGTCAGGATCGCCTCGGTCTTGCCCTCGGCCTTACCCTCAACCATGCCCTTGGCGATGTTCTCGCGGGCCCAGTCGCTGAGGTACTCGTAGCTCTCTGTCTTCATGTGCCTCTCCAAGTGATCCCAGATCTCTCGGGGGAGCGCCGCACGCACCATGTCAGCGTACATACCCCCCTGGTCACGGTCGAGATTGTGCAGCGCGGCGAACAGCGCGTTGAGGATATCGGGGCCCTGCGGCGTGGCGGCGTGGTGAATAACCGACAGCATCGCCAGTTCGATGTCGTCGGCCGCCTGGCCGGGGTCGGTGATGACGGGGACTTCGTCGGGGCCGGCGACCAGCGGTGTCAGCACCAGCCCGGGGTGGCCGAGCTCGATCGGCCGGGAGCACCACCGGGCGATGGCCGCCTCCGGGCAGATCACCAGCAGCATGACCGGGCATTCGAGGCGGGTGCGCAGGCTGACGAGGTACATCGGCCAAGACCACATCTTGCCGGGATCGCGGCCCCGCTGCACCTCCACGATCACCGCTACGACCGGCTCGGGGTCGGCACCGGGGCGCTTGCGCCGGAACACGATGACCGAGTCGGCGTGACGAGAGGCGGGCGTGACCTCCGTGAGGTCTGCCGACTCGACCGCGGCGTAGTCGAACTCCGGGAGCTGTACATCGAGGGAGCGGGCCAGGAGCCCGGCAGCCAGATCGGGCCGTTCCTGAAACAGCCGTATCACCGCTTCGTGTTCAATCGTAAGCACACGGTTACAGTAGATCTTCGCAGTGCCGACACTCGCACGATCGTAGCTTTGAGTAATAATATCGTTACTAAGAGTGGTGTCCGTGTGCGCTGCTGCTCGCCGTCGCCACCGACATCACTCCGCCACCCATCGGCTGCCCGGCTATCGGATGTAGTCGGGTGGGACGTGGTCGACAAGCCAGACGCCGTTGGCGCTCAGCCGGAACCGATGCCCGGCCGCGTGCATGGCGGCAGCGTCCACGACGAGGACGACCGGCTTGCCCCGGCGGGCGCCGACGCGGGTGGCGGTCTCCCGGTCCGGCGACAGGTGGACGTGGTGACGTTCCATCGGCCGCAATCCCTCCTCGCGGATCGCCTCCACGTTCCGGGCGACCGTGCCGTGATAGAGGATCGGGGGCGGCTCGGCCACCGGCAGGTCGAGATCGACGGACACCGAGTGCCCCTGACTGGCGCGGATCCGATCTCCGTCGATCACGTATCGCCGCTTGTCGTTGTCGGCGACCACCTGCTCCAGTTCGGCGCGCGAGATCGGGAACCCGTGTGAGGCCGCCGCCGTCAGCAGCGTGTCGACGGCGACCCAGCCGTGCGCGTCCAGTTCGATGCCGATGCGCTCGGGCTCGTGGCGCAGATGCTTGGCCAGGTACTTCGAGACCCGCACCAGCCTGCGTTGGTCCATCGGCGTCTCCCGGTGTCCTCGATGAGCCCGCTGAACGCCGCGGGGACTGGCCGGCCGGGTGAGGAGGGCTCGGAGGCTGGATGTGCCAGCAGGCCCGTCACGGGCCCACCTGGAATCGAACCAGGAGGAGAAGGAAGCCCCCGAATGGCCTCACCGGGCCGGAGCGCGAGGAAAGCGGGCGGACTAGACAGGCGCCCTTGCGGGCAAACCGGTTCCCAGAGAGGTAGAAGGAAGCCCTCCCATGGCCTCGCGATCTTCACGATATCAGGCGGGGATCAGCTCGTGCAGGGTCGCGGGCGTGTAGACGCGCGCCCCCTCCGGGAGGCCGGGGGGTGTCTCAAGCCCGATGTACGTGACGTGACCGCCCGCCGAGGCCTTGCTTCGCAGCAGGTCGGCCAGGTAGCCGACCCGGAGGTAGTCCCGCTCCACGATCGAGCGTACGAGCAGCGACGTGGTGACCCGGTTGCCCTCCACCTGGTTGAAGGCCGGATGGCCGGACAGGTAGAGATGCAGCCACTTCACCCGCCAGGCGCCGTCGTCCCCGCGCAGGAAGACCAGCGGAAGCGCGATGCGGCCGGACCCGCGCAGGTCGGACTTCATCCGGACGGTACGCGGCTCGAACGGCCTGCCCTCCTGCGCGGCGTCCCTGGTCATGTAGCCGAAGAACGCCTCGGCCGCCTCGTCGAACCGCTCTCCGGCGTAGACGTGGACCTGTGGGATGACGATCGGCCGCGTCGCATGCGGAAGTCGTATGTCGATGAACTCCGACGCGCCCTCGGCGGCGTCGGTGAGGTCACCCGAGTAGGTCGCGAAGTCGTTCCCGTAGGACGTCCACGAGATGTGCGTCGGGTTGTCGTAGGTGGCATCGAGCATGAGCGCGGACAGGTCGTAGTCGGTGCTCCGCACGGCCTGGCGCCAGTACACGAAGAAGCGGAGCAGCTCACCGTCCACGGGTGACAGGGAGCCGCGGGGCAGCACCCCGAGCCCGGGCGCGGCGCTCTTGCCCGACAGGGGCAGCGCCACGTCGAGCACGGCGGGGTCGACGATGAGCTCGCCGGGGTCGGGCAGGCGGCGGGTGATCTCCTCGTCGAGGATGGCGAGTGTCCGGGTGAGTGCCTCCTCGTCCAGCGGAGGGCGGGTGTCGGGGGTCGCCCACGCCTTACCGTGCCGATTCGTGAAGACCCGGTCCACGGGGACGGCCCGGTTCTGCAGGTGCTCGCGCAGGGAGAGCAGCACGCGGCCGGAGGCGTGCGCGGCGGCTCGCTCCGCCGCCTCCAGCACCGCGGAGCCGCCACCCGTACGCAGCAGGTGGTCGAGGCGGCGCAGCAGCGCGCCGGGCGTGTGCTCCAGCAGTGCGACGGCATCGCCGGTACGGCCCCCGGCCAGCGCGGCCTCGACCCGGCCGCCGAAACTGGCCGCCTCGCGCACGCCCCTGGCCACGTCGAAGACCTCGGCCGCCCTGGGGAACTGAGGGTACTCGTGAGGGTGCAGGCGCTCGCCGAGCCGCTTCCACTGCTCCCGGTGCCGGAGCACGTCCCCGTGCTTGGCGGCCGGGACGGCGTCGAGAGCGGCCAGCAGGATCCGGCGCTCGGCCCGGCGGAAGGAGCGCAGGCGGGTGGGGGTGGACAGGGTGACGTCGCCCTCGGAGCAGAGCGCGGCCACCCTGAGCACGTCCGTCACGGTGTCGACGAGCAGCGGCTGCCCGGCGGCCAGCCGCACTTCGTTGACGACGGCCCGGTTCTCGCGTACGGGGACGTGCTCGGGCCGGTCGCCGGCGCAGAAGGCGGCGAGGGCGCGCAGGGCCGTGAGGTCCTCGGCGGCGAGCGGGACCTCGGAGCCGGCGAGCGAGAAGTAGAGCTCGCGCGCCTCGTCCCGGAGGCTCCCGCCCAGCTCCAGCACGGTCACCCGGTCCTTGGCCAGGGAGATCAGCTCGTCGTGCGCCGCCAGCAGGTCGGCGTAGGTGTGCTGGTAGCGGCCGTACCGCGGCAGATCGAGCAGGTTGAGGGTGCCCGGCTGGAGCCGGGCGGCGGCGACCGGGTCGAGCATGGCCTCACGCAGCAGTCCCGCCCAGAACTCCAGGGTGTCCGGGACGTTCCTCGGGAAGTCGACGAAGTAGGCGTTGTGTACGACGTGGTCGCCCACGAGGCGGCGGACCGCGGCCAGGACCCGCACGCCGAGGTCGATCACCTGCTCGCCGGGCAGCCGGGCCAGGCGGTCGAGCAGCGCCGGCGAACACGTGAAGCCGACGCTGAGCAGCGCCGCGTCGAGCTGCCGGGCGGCCACCTCACCCCAACCGGGCGCGCCGTCCCCCTCGGCGTCGACGGGAACGCGCAGGCGCCGGGAAATGACGAGATCTTCCACGCAGGCACGATATATGGCCACTACAGGCGGATCGCCACTCGAATACCGGGCCGCGTCGACGGTGACGGGCCATGTTCCGGAAGGCGTCGGCCGCCGGCGGCATCTCGACGAGGCCTTCCTCGGAGCGTGCGCGGGTATCGACCCGGGCACAAGGCGCCCGGCACGGACGAAGATCACCGTAGAGCGCCGGTCATGGACTGGGTCGAGCGAGTCGCCGGCATCAAGCCCTGGAAGCGGCACGGCGAACGGGCGCCGCACAAACCGCTCCTGCTGCTCTACGCCCTCGGGCGGTTCCAGCGCGACGGCGGCCGGCCGATCCCCTTCAGCGCGGCCGAGGCGGAGTCAGGACTCCTGCTCAAGGAGTTCGGGCCGCCACGCAGGACCAGTCCTGGTGGGCCGTTCCGCCGGGTCAGCGTGGCGTCCAGGTCGGCGCGGGCGCCGGGCGGAAGAGGAAGACCTGGTCGCGCCGTCCCGTGCAGGTCTTCTGAGCGATCTCCGCCCCCGCCCGCATGTCGGACTCGCCGTACAGCGCGCCGACGCACAGGCCGCTGTGCAGGGGTTGGACGACGAATCCCGATCCGGCGGGCTTCAGCAGGAACTGCTGGTGAGGCGCTCCCGTGCACTCCGCGGGCGCGATCAGCGCACCGGAGGCCTTCAGCGCCTCGTCCACGGTGAGACAGCCGGGGCCCTGCACGGGATGATGCCACTCGATCTGCCATGCGCCCTCACCGACCGCACGCAGAAAGGTGTCCGGGACCAGGCCCGCGCAGGGACGCTGCACGGCCAGCGGGCGATCCGTCCTTCCGCTGCGCTCGCGTCCCTCCCCGATGCACAGGCCGCCCCCCGCGACATGCGCGGGGACCATGTGATACCACCCGTCGGACGGCAGGCGGTCGCTCGCCGCGGTCGCGTCGGCGCGGGAAGGCACGGGCCGCGGGGTCGCGTCACCGGGCTGGGGACCGTAGAGCGACGGCAGGACCGAGACCACCGCGAGGAGCAGGAGGAGGACACCCGCTCCCACGCCCACCAGGGCCGGCCACTGCGGCCCTCGTGACGCCGGGCGCAGGGGTCGCCTGTCCGGTGCGCTCAGGTCCGATGCGTTTTGGATTAGGGCGTTACGGTCCGGTGAGTCTCGGCCCGGCCCGTCGCCGTCCGGTGTGTTCTGGTCTCCGGGTCCGGCCGGAGCGAGGGACTCCGGCCGCGCCGGGCTCCCAGGGACCCGGCCGGCGGGACCGCCGGGCGTGCCGGACGAGAGCGGCATCTCGGCGGCCAGGCGTTTCCTCGCGGCCACCCAGCGAGCCGACTCCGCCTCGTCGAGCCCACACGCCCGTACGAACGCGGCCACGAACTCCTCCCTCGGGAGGGTCGCCCGCCCCAGCGCGCCGGCGATGGTGCTGGCGGGGAGCGTGTCGCCGTTCGCCCTCGCGGCGGCGGTGAGCTGCCGGAAGGTCCGGCCGGACCACTGGCGCACACTGCCCAGTGCGGCGACGAACTCGGCGGTCGTGGTGAGCCCATCGGGCTGCGGAGGCGCGCCGAACGGACCTGACACGACGATCCTCCCAAGCCCGACCCAGCGACGATCCCGGCGAAACACTAACAAAAAGCAGTGATGCGAGGTGGCTCGTCGAGTCAACCGTTCCCCGTGCCGCGATCCCGCTCACGAGACGAGCGTCCGGAGGGGATCTTCGGGTGCACGTCCAGCACGGCCTGGTCGGCGGCGGCGCGGCCGGAGATCCAGCCCTCGCGGTTGCTGACCGAGCCCGTCCTGACCATGCTGAGCTCGGGGAAAATCTTCTCCATCGCCGCGTCGACGGCCTGGTCCCTGGCCGCCAGCACCGGCAGCAGGTCTCTACTGGTCTCCGCCGCCGCCTGCCGGACCGCCTCCCCCGCCGCCTCGTGCAGCCGTTCGCCGATCCGATAGGCGTAGGCGGCGAGGAACGACTGCCGGAACGACCGCGTGCGGGACCGTCCGGCGCCGTCCCGGCGGGCGCCGGCCTGCCGCATCGCGGTGGTGGCCTGCACCAGCAGGGAGGTGAACAGCACCTCCACCGCCGCCAGGCCGGCCGGGAACCCCAGCACGGTGGCGAACCCGAGGTGGCGGCTCCAGATCGACCGGCAGTGGTTGGCCGAGGCGATGACGTCGAGCAGCACCGCCTTGGGCTCCTCGTAGGGCGCGTCGATCCCCAGTCGTCGCCCCTGCGGTTCGTCGTCCGGGCGGTTCACCGCTCCGGTGGCCAGCAGCGCCGCGTCGATGCTGTAACGGGCCATCAACGACTGGGCGGCGGCGGTGAACGTCTCGGCCTCCGCCTCGAACTCCGTCGACTCGGCCTTGGCCAGCAGCGCCCGCACCCGCGCCAGCATCCGCTCGTCCACCCGCCCGGCCGTCCGGGCCGTACGGCGCGCGGAACCGGGCGGCGGGCACAGCCGTTCCAGCGGCTGCAGCGTCGCCAGGAGGATGACCACCTCCAGCGCCCGGGCGACCATCGCGGTCCGGTCGCCGTCCTCGCGCAGGTACTCCTCGTCTCTCCCCCACCAGACGGTGGCGTCCAGGGCGGTCAGCTGGTCCTGCCAGCGCTCGTCCACGGTCGCCGGGGCGTAGGCCCGCATCTCGGCCGCGACGGCGTCGACGGCCAGGCACGCGTGCCGCGGCCCGAACCGCCGCCCCACGAGCCGGACCACGTCGGCCGGCATCCACCCGTTCCGCCAGGCCCGCGCCAGGTTGCCGCCGAGCATGCCCAGCAACGCGCGGTCGACCACGGGCCGCAGGCCGGGGTCGCCGGCCAGCGTCTCCACGAGCCGCGGGAACTCCGGCCTGCCCGCATTCAGTCGCGCGTCCACCGCGGCCGACAGCAGTCCGGCCACCATCTCCTCCGGAGACGACTCTCCCCGCTCCCGGGGGAAGGCCCGCGCTCCGCCGGGCGGGCCCTGCCACCGGCTTCCGCGCGTCTTCTCCCCGGCCCTGCCCCGCTCCCGGTCCGTCCTGCCCATGTGTCCTCCTGCCTCGGCCTCCCCCGCCGGGGGCTCACGGAGTTCACGATTCTGACAGCGTCCCGGCCGCGCCGAGGACGTTGTCCACAGGCCGGCTGCCGGTGGATCGCGCATGGAGGTCGAGCCGCGCCTCCCGGCCGTCACCCGACCGGCGGGCAGCGGCTATCCCCACGTTTGTGGGGTTTCTCACCCCCTTCTCACCTGCGCATACTCGATTCACACCGCATTCCCCCGTCAGACAGAGAGGTGAAGGCATGGCCTTCGATCCGAGGGAAGCTCTGCGTGAAGCCGGCGTCCTCAACAGCCCCCTGGCAGCCGAAGTCGAGGCGGCGTTCGCCACCTTGACCCAGGAGGAAGTGAACCTGCTCATCTCGCTCAAGGACAAGCTCCCCACCGCGCTGCCCGGTGTGCTGGCGCACGCCGGCGCGGGCGGCGAGTGGTCCCGGCCCGAGGTGGAGGCCCACACCGTGCCCGTCGAGTCCAAGTGCCTGTGCGGGGCCTGGTCGGGCTCCGGATCCGGCGCGGCGGACTAGTCCGGACAGGTCGCGGGTGCGGCTCCGGCCGCGCGTCGCCCACAGAGGTCTGGGGCCGCACCTGCGGCTGGGAGCGTAAGGGGAATGATGTCTGGGAAACTCGCCCGGAACCGCTCGTTGATGGAAGTACCGGCGGACCTGACCTACTTCGTGCACGACGATGAGTACCTGGTCGTCAACCCGCAGGTGGGTGGCCGGTGCGTGCTCAACGCGCGCGAGTTCGCCGTCCTGGCGGCCCTGGCCCGTCCCGGGGCGGGCGGGGAGCAGGCCCGCCTCGACGAGACGGAGGCCGGCGGGTCCGACGAGACCGATCGGACGCTCGCCAAGCTGATCCTGAACTACCTCGTCTACTACGACGGGAACCGCCCGGAGCTCACCTTCAGGGAGCCGTCGCTCCACCAGGTGTATTACGCGATCACCGACGGCTGCAACCTCCGCTGCCCGTACTGCTACGCCTCGTCCGAGAAGTGCCTCCCCGGTGAGCTCACCACCGCCGAATCACTCGATCTGGTCTCCCAGGTCGCCGCCTTCGGCGCCAAAAACATGATCTTCACCGGCGGCGAGCCGATGCTCCGCAAGGACCTGTTCCAGATCGTGGAGCACGCCAACGGCAGCGGGCTGACGTCGAACATCATCACCAACGCCACGATGATCAGAACGCTCGCGCAGGCCAGACGGTTCGCCGAGCTGTTCGGCATGGTCACGGTGAGCGTCGACGGCGGCACGGCCGAGACCCACGACCGCACCCGCGGCGCCGGCTCCTTCGCCCGGACCTACCGCGCCCTCCAGCTGCTCAACGAGGCCGGCGTGGTGCCGCGGATCAACCACATCGTCACCTCCGACAACGTCGACGAGCTGGAGGACTTCGCGAAGTTCGCCGAAGGGCTCGAGGTGCACAGCATCCGGCTGATGTACCACAACGACCTGGGCCGGGGAGAGAGCGACGAGTACGACTTCGGCTGGGACGACCACATGCGGATCCAGCGGCTCACCTGGACGTCACCGGCCGCCGGCAAGCTGCTGCCGGACGGTCCCCGGCCGATCACGCCGTGCTCGGTGAAGGCCAACTGCGGGATGGGCGGCAACGAGATCTACATCAACTCGCTGGGCGACGTGTATCCGTGCAAGCTGGTCACCGGGCGGTCGCACCACGCGGGCAACGTACGGCGGCAGTCGCTGGCGGAGATCTTCGGCGGACCGCTCCTGCGCGGGATGCGCACCAGCACCGTGCTCGGCGGCGACTACCACGCCGACTGCGCGAAGTGCTACATCAAGGCGTCCTGCGGCGGCGGATGCCGGGCCTCCCACATGTCCGAGTCGAAGGACCTGCGGCGCAACAGCCGTCACCAGTGCCGGATCCTGCGGCACGGCGTCGCCACGCAGTTGTGGCTCGAAGCCGGGGTCTCTCGGTCGGAGCTCGCCACCAAGGACCGCGAGATGACGACGCCCCGCCTGGTCGTCAACGGCGACGTCCATCCCGTCTTCGACGACTGGAAGACCTATGTTCCCCCCTCGCCCGGCTCGGTCAGGGTCGGCGAGCTGCTTCCCATCACGCCGGTATAGAGGAGGTCAGTGTGTCACTCCGGATCAGCGAGGCCGTGATCTGGCAGGAGACCGGGGAGGGCGTCTCGCTCTACCACACGGAGACGGGCGACTTCCACAGCCTGAACGACACCGGCTCCCGGATATGGAAGCTGGTGGCGAGCGACGGCGAACGTGAGCCGGTCATGTTCAAGCTGTCCCGCGAGTTCGCCGGCAGCAACTCCGCGATGAGCAGGCAGATCGTGGCGGACGTGCGGGACTTCATCGGCACGATGATCGAGCAGGGCCTGATCGAGGAGGTCCCGTCCGAGAAGGCCGAGAAGGCCGCCACGTGACCGGCCCGGCCGCGCCCGCCCCGTACGCGACCAGCCCGTACGCGACCAGCCCGGACGCGCCCGGATCGGTCGTGATCAGCTCGGTCCTGATCGGCCGGGAGCCGGCTGGAGGAGTGCGCAATCGGACGGTCACCGTCGTGCCGCGTCCACCGGCTTCGGGCCGATGAGCAGGACGGTCGTCCTCGGCGGGGGCTTCGCGGGGGTGCTCGCCGCCGCCGTGCTCGCGCGCCACGCGGACGAGGTCGTGGTGGTGGAGGGCGACCGCTACCCGTCCGGGCCCCGCCCGCGCCGGGGGCTGCCCCAGTCGCACCACAGCCACGTGCTCGTGGCCGGCGGCGCGAGGGCGCTGGAGGCGCTGCTGCCCGGCACGGTCGGCGCCCTCCTGGCGCACGGCGCGCAGCTGCGCGGCCTCCCCGGCGACGCCCTGATCCTCACCGCCGACGGCTGGTTCCGCCGCATGCGCACCGACGCCCACCTGATCTCCTGCACCCGCGGGCTGCTGGACGAGGTGGTGCGGCGCCGGGCGCTCGCGAGCGGGGCCGTCGTGGTGTGGGAGGACACGCGCGCGCTCGGACTCCTCGGGGACGCGGCCCGGGTCGGCGGGGTGGCGGTCAGCAGGCGGGGCGCTCCGCCCGAGACCGTACGCGCGGACCTCGTCGTCGACGCCACGGGACGCAGGTCGGCGTCTCCCCGATGGCTCGCCGAGATCGGCGTCCGGGACGTCGAGGAGACGACCGTCGCCACCGGCCTGGCCTACGCCACCCGGCTCTACCGGGCGCCCGCCGGCCTCGCCACGGCGATTCCGGCGATCATGCTGCATCCCGGGCCCGGCCCGGGACGGCCGGCCCGGGGGGCGACGTTGTTCCCCGTCGAGGACGGCAGATGGATCGTCACTCTGACCGGCACCCGGGGTGGTGAGCCGCCAACCGACGAGCAGGGCTTCGCGGCCTTCGCCCGCGCGCTGCGCGACCCCCTCGTGGCGGACCTCATGGCGGAGGCCACCCCCCTCGGACTCATCCGGCCGTACCGGGACACCGTCAACAGGAGGCGGTTCTTCGAGCGGGCACGGCTGCCCGCGGGGTTCACGGTGATCGGCGACGCGGCCGTGGCGGTCAACCCCGTCCATTCGCACGGGATGTCGGTCGCCGCGCGCTGCGCGCTCCGGCTCGACGAGGAGCTGACCCGGCACGGCGGGATCGGACCGGCCCTGTTCCCCGGCCTGCAGTCCGCACTGGCGGCGGAGGCGGAGCAGTCCTGGCGCATGGCGGTCGAGGCGGACGGCGAACAGGCCGCCGCAGGCACAGGAGAGCGGGCTCAAGGTACCGGCGCAGGCGCGGCTGAACGGGCCGGTGCGGGGACCGGCCGGGACGGCGCGCCGCGACGCGAGCCGAACGCCTTCGAACGCGAGATCCGCGCCCGCCTGGCGCAGGCGAAGCTGAGCAACCCGCGGATCGCCGCCAAGCTCTTCGCCGCCCAGACGTTGCTCTCCGACGACCCCGGGACAGACAGGCCGGAGATCGCCCGGGTGCTGTCCGGGCGGCCGGAGCCCCTCCTCACCAGCGAGGAGGCGATTGGGCAGTACCCCGGCCTGGCCGCGTGGCTGCGCTCACGCCTCGCCGCCGCGGCCCCCTGAGACCGCGCGCCCGCCGAAGCCCTTTCGCGCCCCGAAGGCCCCACGCCGCGCGATCCCTCCGCGTCGATGTCCGACGTCATGTACGCGGAGGCCGGGAATCGTGTGAACGGCCTGCTCACTGGTAGGCGGCGACGGCGGCGAAGTACAGGCCGAGGAAGGTGGCTGCCGCGCCCGCACCGGTGAGGAGCGCGTTGGCGGTGCCGGCGCTGCTGCGGCGGGCGATCAGTGCGGCGGCGATCGCGATGTTGAGGGCAGCGGACAGGGCCAGCAGCAGGGACAGGATCTGTACCTGGCTCATCGGGTGCTCCCTTGGGGGCGGTGGGTGGCCCTGGCGGACGACGCCAGGGGTTGACAAGCCCGAGGCTCGCCGACCAGACGGGTGTCCTGGCACCAGACGGTCGCAGGTTGGACACAATGCCGCGTAGCGGCCGGTGAACGGCCTACTGTGCGCAACAAGGTCAGGGCAAAGGCGTGGGATGTCCACGGGGCGGATGGACACCCCACGGCGGGCGATGGGCGGATAGGGGGAGAAGTGGAGGCAGCGGACCAGGAACCGGACCTGGCCGTGCTGCTCACCGCACTGGCTCGGGTTCGCCGCCAGATCACGCTGGATGGGCAGCCGTCGGACCGGACGCTGGCGAAAGCCGCCGGGGTGAGCCCGACCACGGTGGGAGCGTGGCTGCGCGGCGCCCGCTTCCCCCAGCAGATCGACCCGCTGATCAGGATTGTGGACGCGGTGCGAGAGCACGCCCGCCGGACGACGCACGCCTGGGCCGGTGAGCCCGTCGGACTGTGGGACAAGCGGTGCTGGCGCGATGCCCACATCGCCGAGGCCCGCCGGCGCGCCGGAGAGACCAGCCGGGCCGTTCGGGCGGCCGACGCCCGGTCGGTGCTGGAGTCGGGACGGCCGGGCACGCCTCTGGACCAGATGACCGACCCGTTCGTGTTGGAGGTGCACCGGCCGATCACTGTGGACGGCGCGACGGTGGGCGTGCTGCCGTCGTACGTCCGGCGGGCGCACGACGAGCGGCTGGACCAGGTGGTCGATCGGGTTCTCGGCGGCACGAGTGCGATGGCGGTGCTGGTGGCCGGCTCCTCGGCCGGCAAGACCCGGGCGTGCTGGGAAGCCCTTGGAGCACTGCGTGCGGCGGGCGGGTGGCGGTTGTGGCACCCCTTCGACCCGACCCGGCGCGAAGCGGCGCTGCAGGAGCTGGACCGGGTGGGCCCGCGCACGGTGCTCTGGTTGAACGAGACCCAGGAGTACGTGGGCGATGACGAGGACGGGGAGCGGGTCGCGGCCAAGCTGCGTGCCCTGCTCACCGACCGGGCGCGGGCGCCGGTGCTGGTGCTGGGCACGTTGTGGCGGAAGCACCACGCCGACCTGACCCAACGTTCGGGGTCGCAGGTGGCGCAACTGCTGGACGATGTGGTGATCGAGGTGCCGGAGGCGTTCACCGGGGCCGCCCTGGAGGCGATGCGGCGGGCCGCCCAGTCCGATGCCAGGCTGGCCGAGGCGGTCGAGCACGCCGTAGACGGGAAGATCAACCAGTATCTGGCCGGTGGCCCGGCGCTGCTGAAGCGGCTCGAAACCGCGGAGCCCGTGGCCAAAGCGGTCATCTGGGCGGCGATGGACGTCCGCCGTCTCCGGCACCGCAGCACCATCCCGCTGGCTCTGCTCAAGGCGGCCGCACCGGCCTACCTGACCGACACCGAGTGGGACGCGGCCGGGGAGGACTGGCTCGAACAGGCACTGGCCTACACCGCCGAGCCGTGTAAGGGCGCCCGCGGGCCGCTCACCCGCATCCGCCCTCGCCGTAGCCAGGGCCGTCCGGCTGCGGCGGCAGACCCCGACGGTGAGCCGGTGTACCGGCTGGCCGACTACCTCGACCAGCATGGCCGCATCACCCGTGCCGACCAGATCCCACCTGCCGGTCTCTGGACCGCCGCGGCCGCCCACGCCCATCCTGCCGACCAGGGCACTCTGGGGGGCGCTGCCTGGGCCCGCGGCCTGTACCGGGAAGGCGCCCAGCTCCACAAACAGGCCGTCAGTCATGGGAACGCCGCAGCCGCCGGCACCCTCGTCCGGCGCCTCCACGAACTGGATCCCACCGATCGACGCCCCGCCCGCTGGGCTGTCGCCCACGCCTGTCTCGACGACCCGTTCCACGTGGGGAGTCTGCTGGACAGCCTGCACAGGGCCGGGGCGCACGACCAGATCGCCACGCTGCTGGCCCGTTACCCCGTCAGCGGCGTTTCTCTCGACAGGCCCGCTGATCTGGGGGTGCTGCTGGACGGCCTGCACAAGGTCGAGGCGCACGAGCAGTTCACCGCGCTGGCCCGGCGAGCCGCTGCCCACGCCCCTCTCGACCCGCTCGGCGTCGGTGTGCTGCTGGACAGCCTGCGCAAGGCCGAGGCGCACGAGCAGATCGCCGCGCTACTGGCTCGGGATCCCACCGCCCACCTCCCGCTGGACACCCACTACAGCGCGCTGAGCCTGCGGCGGCTGTTGCCCAGCCTGCGCAAGGTTGGGGCACACGACCAGTTCACCGCGCTGGCCGAGCGAGCCGCCGCCCACGCCGCGTTCGACGGCGACCCGCTGAGCGTGGGCCGACTGCTGATGGACAGCCTGTGTGCGGCTGAGGCGCACGCGCAGATCGCGGCGGTGTGGGCTCGCCACCCCGCCCGCCTTCCGCTGGACAACCGCCACAGCGCGCTGACCGTGGCGTGGCTGCTGAACGGTCTTCAAGAGGCTGGGGCGCACACGCGGATCGCTGCGCTGCTGGCCCGCGATCCCGCCGGCCGCGTTCCTCTCGACAACACGGCTGATCTGCGTGCGCTGCTGGACAGCCTGCACAAGGTCGGGGCGCACGAGCAGTTCACCGCGCTGGCCCAGCGAACCGCCGCACACGCCCCTCTCGACGACCCGTACGCCGTGGGGATGCTGCTGAGAACCCTGAGCATTCCCGAAGCTCGTGGCCACGTCGCCGTGTTGCTGGCCCGCGATCCCGCCGGCCGCGTTCTTCTCGACAACCCTGGCAGCGTGGGCGCGCTGCTGTTCGGCCTGTACTGCCTGGATGAGGGGAATGCCCAGATCGCCACGCTGCTGGCCCGCGATCCCGCCGCCAACACCACGCTCAACCCGCGTTTCCCAGACGGACCGCATGTGCTGCTGTTCGGTCTGCAACTGGTCCAGGCACACGACCAGATCACCACACTGGCCGAACGGTTGCCCGCCGCGGGATTGTTCGAAGTGTTCATGCAGATCGATGGCCACAAGGAGCGGTTCCGGTTCGGGCGGGAACCCGATGGGAGCGCCGCCGACCGGTGGGGGTGGGAGGATCTGAAGTGAACGGCGACCGGCGTCACGTTCCCGCCGGCCGCGAACGCGTTGACAGCGCGGCCGAGAGCGGGAGGCTCAGGACGGTCGCGCGACGAGGATCCGGATCTCCGAACCGCCGAGCGGCGGTGTGACCTCGGTCAGGTCGAACCCCGCCGCGGCGAGCAGATCCCGGAACTCGGTCCTGCCGCGTTCCCGGCCGCCGGTGTAGACGAGCATCGCGATGTCGCTCATGACGGCCCCGGCCGCCTCCGGCGTGCCGAGGGCGGACGGCATCACCGGCTCCAGCACGAGCAGGCGTCCGTCCGCCGCGATCGACCGGCGGCAGCTACGCAGCAGGGCGACGCAGCGCCGGTCGTCCCAGTCGTGCAGCACGCCCTTGACCAGCATGACGTCGCCCCCGGGCACGGCCTCGAAGAAGTCGCCCGTCTCGATGACGCACCGGTCCGACAGGCCCGCCCGCCGGAACTCCTCCTCGGCGCCCGCGACCCCCTCGGCGGTGTCGAACAGGATCCCCTTGAGGCCCGGGACGGCCGCCAGCACCGCCGCCAGCAGCGTGCCGTTGCCGCCGCCCACGTCGACCACGGTCTGCGCGCCGCTGAAGTCGTACGCCTTGGGGAGCGCGGGCGCGATCCGTTCGGTGCCCTCGCGCATCGCCCTGTTGAACACCGCCGACAGGTCCGGGTGGCGGGCGAGGTGGTCGAACAGCGGGCTGCCGTGCGCGTGGTCCCACGCCGTCTCACCGGTCCGCACGCTGTGGGTCAGCGCCCCCCACGCCTGCCACGTGGCCGGGTCGCCGAGCAGCAGGAGGCTGGAGCGCATCGACCACGGGTGGTCGGCGCACAGAGGCCGCCCCTGCGGCGTCAGCGTGAAGCTTCCCGGTTCCCCCTCCTCCGCCACGCCCAGCACCACCAGCGCGCGGAGCAGCCGGTGCAGCGCGCCGGGGTCCGACCCGGTGCGCTCCGCGAGCCGCGCGACCGGTACGGCCTCCTCCGCGAGCAGGTCCGGCACGCCGAGCCGGACGGCCGCGTAGAGGATCTGCGAGGTGGCGTAGCCGAAGGCCATCCGGGACAGGTTCGCCTGCCCCGCGAGGCCTCGCGGTCGGTCACTCATGGTCCTGCTCCTTCGGGGTCTCTGACAGGTGCGGGGCAGGTGTCACGCGACGCCCGCCTCCAGCCGCAACCGCAGCGGCAGGCGGCGTACGCCGTGCAGGAACAGGTCCGGCGTCCACTCCAGGCCGGCGGGGTCGACCGCGAGGGCGATCCCGGGGAAGCGGCGCACCAGCGCCCCGATGGCGGCCGCGGCCTGCAGCCGCGCCAGCGCCGCGCCGAGGCAGAAGTGGGCGCCGTGACCGAAGCCCAGATGCCGGTTCGGGCTGCGGCCGATGTCGAAGACGTCCGGCCGGGGGAAGACCGCCGGATCGCGGTTGGCCGCCAGCAGCACCGGCACGACCACGTCCCCCCGGGGGATCACGGTCCCGCCGATCTCCACGTCGGCGAGGACGTACAGCGGGCGGGAGTGCCCGACCGGGCCGTTGTACCGCAGCGCCTCCTCGACCATCGAGCCGATCAGCTCCGGGCGCGCCCGCAGCCGATCCAGCTGGCGTGGGTGCCGCAGCAGCTCCAGCACCCCGTTCCCGATCAGGTTGACCGTCGTCTCGTCCCCGGCG
Source organism: Microbispora sp. H10949 (assembly GCF_014161435.1). Lineage (NCBI taxonomy): Bacteria > Bacillati > Actinomycetota > Actinomycetes > Streptosporangiales > Streptosporangiaceae > Microbispora > Microbispora sp. H10949. The sequence goes on from NZ_JABBWZ010000005.1 coordinate 628,987, forward strand.
AGCAGCAGCTGGAACACGCTGGAGACCAGTTCGGCGCGGCTGATCCCGCCCGCCTGCTCGGCCTCGGCGAGCCGGCTCAGCAGGTCGTCCCCCGGGTGCGCCCGCCGCTCGTCGATCCTCTCGTTGGCGTACGCGACGAACTCCAGGCCGGCCCGGCGCACCCGGCCCGCGTCCCCGCTGCCCGCGATCTCGTCGCTCCATCCGCGCAGCCGGGCGCGGTCCCCGGGGGGCAGGCCAAGCAGTTCGGCGACGACCAGGACCGGCAGCGGCAGCGCCAGTTCCCGGATCAGGTCGGCCTCGCCGCCCGCGGCGGCCATGCCGTCCACCAGTTCGCCGGCGACCCGGTGGACGCGCTCCTCCAGCGCGGCCACCGTACGGGCGCCGAAAGCCGGCGCCATCAGCCTGCGGATGCGGGTGTGGTCGGGCGGATCGAGGTGGAAGACGTTGCGCCGCAGCATGGCCAGCGGGTCGCGCAGCTCGGCCCTGCGGTGCGGCGCGGCGAGGCCGGGAGGCAGCCGGTCGAGCTGCCGCCCGACATCCGGGTCGAGCAGCGCGCGCTGCACGTCGGCGTACCGGGTCAGGTACCACAGCACCCGGCCGCTCGCGGGGCTCACGTACCGGTAGACCGGCGCGTGCTCGCGCATGCGGTGGAACAGCGGATGGGGGTCCGGACGGTGCCGCGCGGCCGCCGGGTCGAACGGCTGCGCGGCCGGGCCGGACGGCTGCCCGGGTGTGGTCACGGTCATGACCCTCTCCTCACGCGGATGCACGGACGTTCCGGGACGCGGGCCGCACCTGCCCCCGCGCCGGGCCGGCGTCAGCGGTTCCCGTGCTCATGGTCGCGCTCCCCTCCTCGTTCGCCACGCGCGCGGCCTCGTCCCTCGGCCCGCCACTCCGCTCACTCGTCGGCTCGCCGCTCGGGGGCACGCGCGTTCTGGACGTCGAGGGCGAAGAACCTCCTGACGGCGTGTCCCAGCTCCTGCGGGCCGGTGAATCCGCGCCGGGCCAGCTCCACCTCGGCCGACGTCCCCTTCCCGTGCCAGTGGCGCAGGAAGATCCTGGCGCAGATCTCCGGCGGCGGGACGGCGAGCCGCCCGCGGGTCCGCTCCGCCGCCTCGTCGGCGCGGGCCACGATCTCCGACCACTCCTGCCAGTGGCCCGACTCCCGGACCCGTTCCAGCACGACCGGCCGCCAGTCCTCCGACTGCCAGACCGGCCAGACCCGCACCATGACTAGCCGCAGCTGCTCTCCGGCGGGGAGCGCCGCCCGTTCCGTCTCGGTGAGCCACGACGCGAGGACGGGCGGCAGGGGCTCGGCCGCGGCGACCCCGAGCGTGGCCCGCGCGTACGCCTCCAGGTCGAGGCCCTGGGCGGCCGCGAAGCCGGTCAGCAGGCCCGTCAGAGTCTCCTCGTGCAGGCGGGGGTAGTCGTCGCCGAACAACCGCCCCGCGGTGACGACGTCGAGGTCGGTCATCCACCGGCCCGGCGCGTACTCGCGCCTCGACCGCCACTTCAGCGCCTCGTAGTGGGTGATCCCCGTCAGCGCCGTGTCGGCCGTCCAGGCCACGGACTCCTCGCCGGGCCTCTCACCGGCCTGCTCACCAGACTGCTCGCCGGTTGCCCGCAGCGCGGCCAGCGCGTCCAGCCGTTTGACGTCCCACTCCCCCGTGCCGATCATCTGCCGCAGCGTCTCCAGGCAGGTGCGGTCGCCGGAGTCCACCGCCGCACCGATTTCCTGCCAGGTGCGGTGCGCGAACGGCATCGCCTTGGCCGTGCGGACGATGCGCTCCCCGGCCTCCGCCGGGATCCGGCCCGTCCTCGCCCCCTCCCGGCAGCCGTACCGGAGGTTGACCAGCGCGACCGTCCCGGCCGGGTAGCCCAGGTCGGCGGGCCCGTGCAGCACCGCGACCTCGTCGTCGCCGTCGACCTCGCCCGTCGCGTACATGTCGAACACGGTCCCGGCGCCGCGCATGCCGTACGGGCTCAGCTCGGCCGCGCGCAACGCGCCCATGCTGGCCGCGCCGACGACGTGCACGCCCTCGTCGATCAGCCACAGGATCTCCTTGTGGCCCACCGCCAGCTTCTCCCGGTAGTAGCCGTCGATGATGACGGCGGTGTCGTCCGGGTTCCAGGTCTCGCTGAGGAGGTCGCCCCGGGCGACGGGGGGCCGTACCCGCGCGTGCGGCACGACGCCGCGGACCTCGTTGGCGGAGATCGTCGGACCCGCGTAGACGACCACGTTCGGCGAGCTCATCGAAACACCCTCGCTCACTAGAAGACCTCCGGGCACACACGGCTCCCCGGCGCCAGCACCCTGACGACCGGCACGCCGAGGTCCTCCCTCGTCAGGTCGACGACGAGAGGCGCGTGGGAGAAGGCGACCGTGGCCCGCTTCACCACGTCGTCCAGGTCGTCGACCAGGCTCTCGTGCGCGTGCAGCGGCGTGATCGGCGCGCCGGGCTCCGGTGCCGGCTCCGGCCGTCGCGGCGCGCCCCGGTCGTCGTGGACGTTCGCGTGCAGGTCGTCGCGTGAGCCCGCGATGTAGCCCAGCCGGGCCTGCGCGGCCTCGGTGACGGCGCGGCTGAGCGCGATCTCCGAGCTGAGGTGGCAGCCGAAGCCGAGAAACGGCGGGGGATAGTCGTCGCAGGTGATCCGGGCGAGGAAGCACGGCAGCCCGGTCGGCGAGGCCAGCGACCTGACCTCCATGCGGACCCGGGCCCGCTCCATCGTCACGCACAGGTCGTCGACGACCGGCGAGCCGAGCGAGCGCGGGTCGACCCTGGTTCCCCGGTCGCCGCCGGTCATGAAGGCGGTCACGGCGTCCCGCTCGATCACCTCGTACAACGCGTGCAGCACGCCCTCCGTCAGCGTGTTCCCGCTGGCCAGGCCGTTGGTCGAGGAGAAGAACACCGGCGGGTGCCAGCCCGTCCTGCGGACGAGGGTGAACTGCGCCAGCTCCATCGGGACGAGCGTCGGGGAGCCGTCGGCCAGCGATCTGGCGGCGACCCAGTCCACCGGCAGCCCGTCGTGCAGCAGGCTCGGCGCGCACCGCGGCAGGGCGCCGACGTCGTAGCCGAGTTCCCCGGCGAGGTCACGGGGGGACGCGGTCGTGACCGGTCGCATGGGCTGCTCGGCGTGCCAGAGCTCGACGGCCTCCATCATGGCGGACAGCTTCGCCAGGTCCGCCGTGACGCCCTTGCCCTGGGAGACGGCGAGGGTCCGCGCGGTGGGCCTGATCGCCTGGTACGTCGGGATGCCGAGGGTGTCGAGCCGGGTGATGTCCGCGACCCGGGTGACCCCGGCCCGGCGCGCGGCGCGGCCGGCCATCTCCAGTGTGGCGGCGGGGTCCCGGGCCCGGTCCGTCCCCGGCAGCCGGACCTTCGACTGGTCGGAACCGGAGAGAAGCCAGGAGTGGGAGGAGGTTTCTGTCCGCATCGTCCCCTTGCCCGTGTCGAGGTGAGGCGCCCTGTCAGGCCGGCCGTGTCAGATGCCGAGTGTCAGGTGCCGGATGTCAGATGTTGCGCGCGCGGTTGATCAGGGCGCGGCCGCCCACGGTGTAGCCGACGACCGCCATGACCGCCAGGACGAGCAGGTCCACCCAGGCCTCGCCGAGACCGAAGACCGCGGCGTCCCGCATGCCGTTGATCGCGTACGTCAGCGGGTTGACCACGGAGATCCACTGCAGCACCGTGGGCATGCTCTCGGTGGTGTACATCGACGGGGCGCTGAAGACGAGAACGGGCATCGACACGTTCGACAGCACCATGAAGGCCTGGTAGTCCGTGATCGTGATCGCCGCCGCCAGGTACAACCCGTTGAGCGCGAGGGCGGACAGCGTGAGCGCCGACAGCAGCCCCACCCAGTTCTCCGGGCCGAACGGCAGGTCGAAGATGAGCGCCGCCACGGCGAGGCCCAGCAGGGTCTGCCCGAGCACCAGCGACACGCCGGCGATCATCTTGCCGAGCAGGAAGCGCGACCTGCGCATGGGGTACGACCACAACTGGGTCGCGACCCCGCTCATCTCCTCCTGGAACACGGCCATGGCGGACGTGGCCGCCGCGCTCACGACCGACATCGCCAGCGTCATGGGGAGCAGGAAGACCGCGAACCCGACGCTGACGCCCTTGTAGTCGACGACCCTGACGAGGTTGCTCAGCGAGGTGTTCACCAGCAGCAGGTAGACCAGCATCGGCGTCAGGCCGAGGATCAGGTAGACCCGGTTGCGCGCGAGCAGCGCGTACTCCCGGTAGAGCACCGCGAGCAGGTCCGTCGCCCTCGCCATGGGGGCGGGGGGCGCGGTGTGGAAGTGCAGCCCGGCGGCCATCGTCACCCCTCGTTCCCGGTCATCCGGAGGAAGACCTCCTCAAGCGAGTCCACGGCGGTCGACACTCCGTTGATCGCTATGGCGTGGTCCTGGCAGTACCGGGACAGCTCCGGCAGCAGGTCGCGTGCCTTCGCGTCGTCGATGCGCACCTCGTTGTCCTCGGCCTTGGCCCTGAGCCCGGCCGACTCCGCCCAGGCGGCCACCAGGCCGCCCGACTCCGGGTCCTCGACGGTCACCAGCAGGTGGGTGCTGCCGAACTCCTCCACGAGTTCGCGCGGCTTGGCGAAGCGCACCACCCGCCCGCGGTCGACCACCAGGACGCGCTGGCTGTTGCGCTCCAGTTCGTCGATGTGGTGGCTGGTCCACAGCACGGTCACGCCGTGCTCCTCGCGCAGCCAGGTCACGAACCGCTCGACCTGGCGCCGCCCCGCGACGTCCAGGCCCGCGGAGGGTTCGTCGAGGATGAGCAGCCGCGGGATCGTGAGCAGGGCCCGCACCAGTTGCAGCCGCTGCCGCTGACCACCCGACATCTGGAACACCAGGCGCTGCATCGCACCGCTGAGACCGAGGAAGTCGGCCACCTCGAACGCCCACGGCCGTACCTCGCGCCACCGCAGCCCGCGGAACCGTGCGGCGATCCGCAGGTTGTCCAGCGCCGGGAGCATCATGTCGAACGGACCGGTCTGGTGCATCGCGCCGATTCCGCTTTTTGCGAGGACGGGCTGGCGCACCGGATCGGCCTCGAAGACCCGGATCTCACCGGAGGTCGGAGTGGTGACGCCGCAGATCATCTTGATCAGAGTGGTCTTGCCGGCGCCGTTGGGGCCCAGGAGCCCGATGGTCTCCCCCTGGGCGATCTCGAAGGAGACGTCGTCCACGGCCGGTCTCTCGCTGCCCCGATAGCGTTTGGTCAGCCCCACGGCCGTCACGACGTCTCTCAACACAGCCTGCCCTTCACTTCGCCCTCCCGCTGCTCAGCGATGTGAGTCGCCCTCCGATCGTCCCCCGGCCTGCTCGGAACGCGTCGCTGGTCGAGTATGAGCCGGGGACGAGCAGGTGACACAACCCCACAAACGTGGGCTACCGGCGTGGCCCGGAGGGCCATAACCACGGCCATGGTCAGGCCATACCGATCGTTAAGCGCCCCTTTCTAGGGTCGCCGCAGAGGGACCTCACCAGGTCACTCAGTGGAACGGCGATCCGAAGCGGGACAGCGCATGGACCTTGTTTCCGACGGCCTGATCAATGATCGCGACCGATGGCTGATCGTCATGCTGGCCAGGGGCTACACGACGACGAAGATCGCCCGCGAGATGCACCTCAGCCGGTACACCGTGGCCGAGCGGATCAGCAAGCTGCTCGTCCAGTTCGCCTGCAGCAACCGCAGCCAGCTCGTGGCCTACTTCTACGCGCACCGGCTCCTGCACGTCGGCATCTGGCCGCCCAGCGTCTCCGACGCCCTCGGGTAGGCCAGCCCGGCGCGGCCCCGGCCGGCTCTGAAACTTTCCGTCCCGCGCGACGGGGCGTACCTGCTCACCGCCCGCTTCCGGCACCCCGGCGGCCTTCCTCCTTGTCTCCCGCCCGGCCCTTGGCCAGCGTGATGCCCTGGCCGCGATGGCGACTCCCGGTAATCCCCCGCCGTCAGGCCGCCAGATTCCAGGGATTCGGAAGGAAACCCGTGCTCAGAACAACGCTTCCCGCCGCTCTCACGGTGGCGATGGCCCTGGCCGCCGGCGCGGCCGGAGCGGCACCGGCCGCCCTCGCCGCCGCCACCGGCCCGGCGGTCACGGTGGACGTGACCGCCGGAAGGCACGCCATCAGCCCGTACGTCTACGGGATGAACCACGCCGACGAGACGCTGGCCAAGGAACTGCGCCTGCCCGTACGGCGCTGGGGCGGCAACGCGACCACCCGCTACAACTACCTGTACGACACCAGCAACCGGGCCTCCGACTGGTTCTTCGAGAACATCGCGGAGGACAACACCGACCCCTCCGCGCTCCCCGACGGCTCCAGCGTCGACCGGTTCGTGGAGCAGGACCGGCGCACCGGCACCGACACGATGCTCACCATGCCGCTGATCGGCTGGGTGCCGAAGGGCCGCGACGCCTCCTGCGGCTTCTCCGTCGCCAAGTACGGCCCGCAGCAGCAGACCGACCAGTGGCGGCCCGACTGCGGCAACGGCGTGAAGCCGGACGGCACGAAGATCACCGGCAACGACCCCCACGACACGAGCGTGGAGGCCGGGGCGGCGTACGTGAAGGACTGGATCGCCCACCTCACCGGCAAGTACGGCACGGCGGCCGCCGGCGGGGTGAAGTTCTACAGCCTGGACAACGAGCCCGACATCTGGCACGGCACGCACCGCGACGTCCACCCCGAGGGCGCGAGCTCGGTCGAACTGCGTGACAAGGCGTACCTCATCGGCGCCGCGATCAAGGCCGCCGACCCCGGCGCGAAGACGCTCGGGCCGGTCGGCTGGGGCTGGTCATCGTGGGACTACTCGGGCCTCGACCAGGAGGTCTGCGGCCGGACCAACTGCTGGTCGAACCCGCCCGACAAGGCGGCCCGCGACGGCCTGCCCTTCACGACCTGGTACCTGCGGCAGATGAAGAAGTACGAGGACACGCACGGCCTGCGCGTCCTCGACTACTTCGACGAGCACTTCTATCCCCAGGCCTCGGGTGTCGCGTTCGGGAGCGGCGGCGACCCCACGACCGACGCGCTGCGGCTGCGCTCCACCCGGGCGCTGTGGGACCCGTCGTACACCGACGAGAGCTGGATCAACACCCAGGTCCGGCTGATCCCCCGGATGAAGGAGCTGGTCGCCGACGAGTATCCGGGCACCAGGACCGCGATCACCGAGTACAACTGGGGCGCCCTCGACCACATCAACGGCGCCCTGGCGCAGGCCGACGTCCTCGGCATCTTCGGCCGCGAGGGACTCGACCTGGCCAACCTCTGGAGCCCGCCGACCGCCTCCCAGCCTGGCGCGTACGCCTTCCGGATGTACCTGAACTACGACGGCAAGGGCGGCCGCTTCGGTGAGACCGCGGTCGGCTCGGTCAGCGCCGACCAGGGCAAGCTGGCGGTGTACGCGGCCGAGCGCGCCTCCGACAAGGCCCTCACCCTCGTGGTGGTCAACAAGACCGGCGACGCCCTGACCAGCGACATCGCGATCAAGGGCCGCACCGGCGGCGCGACCGCGCAGGTCTACCGGTACGGCGCGGCCGACACCTCGGCCATCAAGAGGGACGCCGACGTGCAGGTGGGCGCGGGCGGCTTCACCGGCACGTTCCCGGCGAACTCGATCAGCACGATCGTCGTCCCGGCGGGGACCGTGACGTCTCCCAGCCCGTCTCCCAGCGCGTCCCCCTCCCCCAGCCCGTCGCCGTCGCCCAGCGCCTCTCCCTCGCCCAGCGTGTCGCCCTCGCGCAGCCCCAGCCCCTCCCCCAGCCCGTCGCCGTCGCCCAGCGGGACTCCGGTTCCGCCCGGCTCCTGCTCGGTGACGTACACCCTCACGAACCAGTGGCCCGGCGGGTTCCAGGCCGAGGTGCGGATCGTCAACCGCGGCGCCACCGCCGTGAAGGGCTGGCAGCTCGGCTGGACGTACGGCGACGGGCAGACCATCAAGCAGCTGTGGGACGGCTCGTACACCCAGACCGGTTCGAAGGTGACGGTGACCAACGCGAGCTACAACGCCACGATCCCGGCCAACGGCGGCAGCGTGAGCTTCGGCTTCCTCGGCGGCTGGAACGGCTCCAACACCGCACCCAAGCAGTTCACCCTGAACGGCGCCGCGTGCGGCGCGTGAGTTGAGGACCGCGTGAGTTGAGGGCTGGGAGGGCGGCGCGATCCCGCGCCGCCCTCCGGCCCGTCCGGCCCGGCTCCGTCCCTCGATACTCCGGCCGGCGAGATCGCCGCGCGGCGTGAGCGAGCATGACAAGATCTCCGCCATGGACGATGAGCTCGGCTTCCTGGAGGGTCCGTTCGACAGCGACGAGGCCGCCGACGGGGTGGCGGCGATCGAGGAGAGCCACGACGTCGCGGCGGCGATGACCGGACTGCTCGGCGAGTTCGTGCGGTTCGGGGAACTGGACGAGGGCGACGAGCTCGCCGACGCCGTCGACGCCGCCCTGGCGGTCGCCTGTCTGGTCGCCGCCCGGATGTCGGGGATCGCCCCCGACGAGCAGGCCCACCATTGGCTGGACCGCAACCCCTTCGACGTCACCGAGGACCTGCGCCGTCTGGCCGCCGCCGCCTTCGCCCTCGCGACCCGGCCCGACGGACCGCTCGCCGACCTGCGCTCCGACTGGGAGGACTTCCTGGCCCACGTCGAGCCGTACCGGAAGGCGCTGGCCGGGGAGCCGCAGGAGGCGCCCGCCCCGCCGGTTCCGGACCTTTCCAAGGGCTGGTTGTGGGCCACCTGGAGTCACCGGAACGGGAGTCTCCCGGCCCGCTCGCCGTACGCCATGGCGGCCGGCCGGCTCGTCTCCGCGCTCAACGAGACGCCGGCCTGGACCGAGTGGTGGCGTCCGTCCGGCCTGCACGAGTTGCTCGTCTTCGGCACGCTCGCGACGGGCCCGTACGCGGAACAGGTCTCCCGGGGTCGCCTCACCGCGGAGGCGTGGATCGACTTCGGGCACCCGCATCCGCTTCCCGACGAGGACGTCGAGCGGGAGGTCGCCGCCGATCTGCACCGGGCTCTGGCGGCGGCGGGTCGTTACCTCGGCCTCGCCTCCCTCCCGCCGCCGCCCGGCCACCCCTGACCGGGGCCTGGTCCCGGGGGCGCCCCGTGCGTCCCGCACGTACGGGGCGCCCCCGGTCGTGCGCTCCTCCTGGTCAGGAGCGCGTCATCGGGTTTCGCCGGTCAGGACGCGGCGCACGTCAGGCTGGGCGTCTCGGCGCCGCCGCTGCCGGTGAAACCGAAGGTGGTGGTGCCGCCCGCGGCGACCGTGCCGTTGTAGGACTCGTTGCGGACGGTGACGGCCGAGCCGGAGCCGGACCGGACGCCGTTCCACAGCTGGGTGATGGACGGGGAGCCGGACCAGTTCCAGCTCACCGTCCAGCCCCTGATCGCCGAAGCCCCCGCACGCACGGTCACCTCGGACTGGAATCCGCCGGGCCAGGAGTTCACCGTACGCATCGTCGCGCTGCACCCGCCGGGCTCGGCCGTGGGCGACTGCGACGGGCTGACCGGCGGCGTCGGACTGGGGCTGTCCGAAGGAGACGGGCTCGGGCTGTCGGAAGGCGTCGCGCTGGGGCTCACCGGCGGCGTGGGGCTGGGCGAGTCGCTCGGGACGGCGGCGTTGAGGGCGTTGAGGACCGACGTGTACGCGGCCTTCTTGTTGCCGTTGCCGTCGAACAGCAGCGGGGTGTCACCCGAGCGCCACGAGTCGCTGTCACGCACGCCCCACGTGGTGATGCCGTTGCAGCGCGGCACCGCCAGGCAGTCGTTGACCACGCCGGCGTAGGTCTGCGCGGAGGCGCCCTGGATGTCCAGCTCGGTGATCTGCACGTCCACCCCGAGCGCGGCGAAGTTCTGCAGGGTGGTCCGGTAGTTGCCCGGATAGGGGCTGCCGCTGTTGAAGTGCGACTGGAAGCCGACGCAGTCGATCGGCACGCCGCGCTGCTTGAAGTCCTTGACCATGTTGTAGACGCCCTGCGTCTTGGCCCAGGTCCAGTTGTCGGTGTTGTAGTCGTTGTAGCAGAGCTTGGCGGCGGGGTCGGCGGCGCGCGCGGTGCGGAAGGCCACCTCGATCCAGTCGTTTCCGGTCCGCTGCAGGTTGGAGTCGCGGCGGCCGCCGCTGCTGTCGTCGTAGGCCTCGTTGACGACGTCCCAGGCGTAGATCTTGCCCTTGTAGTGGGACATGACCCCGTTGATGTGGTCGATCATCGCCTGGCGCAGGCTGCTGCCCGAGAGCGACTGCATCCAGCCCGGCTGCTGCTGGTGCCAGGCCAGGGTGTGGCCGCGTACCTGCTTGCCGTTCTGCACCGCCCAGTTGTAGATCCGGTCGGCGTTGGTGAAGTTGAACTGCCCGCGGTTGGGCTCGGTCGCGTCGATCTTCATCTCGTTCTCGGCGGTCACCATGTTGAACTCACGGTTCGCGATGGTCGTGTACTGCGAGTCGCCGAGCTTGCCCGAGGCGATCGCGGTGCCGAAGTAACGGCCGCTGCGGGCCGCCGCCGCGCCGAGCGTGGAGGCGGGCGGACCCGCCGACGGGCTGACCGACGGGCTGGGCGAGGGGCTCGGCGACGGGCTGTCCGGGGGCGTGGGCGACGGGGTGGGAGACGGCGAGCTCGGCGTCGTGCTGTTGAGGCCGAGGAAGTTGATGGCGTAGCCGATCTGGCCGCTGAGGGGCAGCGAGTGGCCCTGGCCGGAGACGCTGACGCCCTCGACGGGCGGCTGCGTGCCGTTACCGCCGTACCGGGTGCGGGTCCAGCCCGACGACGGGGTGTCGGTGGCGGCCGGCGTCTGGCTGACGCCGTTGAGGTTGGTCCACTGCTTGATCTCTTCACCGAAGTTGTTGTAGTTCAGCGTGCTGTCGGTGGTGCCGTGCCACAGCTGCATCCGGGGGTAGGAGCCGCTGTAGCCGGAGTACATCGAGCGGGCCAGGTCCCCCCACTGCTGGGCGGTCTTGCTGACCTGCCCGTTGGCGCACTGGCTGTTCCAGGTGGAGCCGTCGGTCGTCGCGAAGCAGCCCGCCGGGACGCCCATGAACGCCGAGCCCGCCCTGAACACGTCCGGATACTCGGCGGCGAGCACGTTCGTCATCATCGCGCCGGAGGAGACGCCGCTGACGTAGATCCGGCCGGGGTCCACGTTGTAGCGCGACCGGGCGTAGTCGACCATCGACATGATGCCCACCGGGTCGCTGCCGCCGCCCCGTCTGAGCGCCTGGGGCGAGTACACGTCGAAGCACTGCCCGCTTCGGGTGGCCTCGGGGAACACGATGATGTATCCGTACTGGTCGGCCGCGGTGACGTAGTCCCGGAAGTAGCCGCTGTACAGCGCGGACGCGGTTCCCGTGCAGTAGTGGACGGCGACCAGCAGCGCCGGCCGGGAGGCCACCCGGTCCGGCACGTAGATGTACATGTTGAGGTTGCTCGGATTGTTCCCGAAGCCGGTCACCCGGGTCAGCGAGGCCGCGGCGGCCGGCTGGGCGACCAGTAACGCGGCCATCGCGACCACGGGCATCAGCACGGCCGTCAGCACGGCCACGATGCGTCGTCTCACGTGAGGTTTCCTTCCTTTAATTTTTCAGAAGACTGCCTAAAAGTTTCCGATGCCACAACCGGCGACGGGTTCATAGCGGGGGCAATCGGAAGAGGCAAAGTTCACGAGGTGCCCAGGACCTGTGGGAGTAGTCGGCAATCGGAAACTTTCATTCGACTACCGAAATATTCCAACCGCGCGTCACGCGTACGCAGGAGAACGCCGGGAGGCACCGCCACGCCCGCTGTTGACCGCGCTGTCGCACGCCCGTGACAATGTGTGTGCTCCGGGCTCGACGGGTGCCGGCACGCCGACAGGGCCGGGGCGGTCTTACGGCCATGACGCGTTCGGCGCCGCGTCCTTGTGAAAGGGACCACGCGTGCGGCTGCCCTGGCGATCCACCGGGCCGACGGCGACGAGGGCCACGGCCGGCACGGGCGTCTCTCGTGCGGGAAGATCGACGCTCGCCGGAGCCCTGCTCGCCGTCGCGGCCGCCGCGAGCAGCGGGATCACGCCTCCGGTGACCGCCGCCCGGGCGGTGTCGTGCGCGGTGCCCGACGCCCGGCCCACGGTCAGGTTCCTGGACGCCGACACCGGCGTGGCGAACCGGCCCGCCGGGGGCGGCTGCACCGTGAACGACCTCGTCGACGACGAGCGCGCGTGGCCGGACCACGGCGCGTTCGTCTCCCACGTGGGCGAGGTCGCCCGGCGGCTCGGCCGCTCAGGGGTGATCGGCGGGCGGGAGCGCGCGGCGCTCACGCGGGCCGCCGCCCGGTCCGGCATCGGCCGGCCGGACGGGCCCAGGCCGTACCGGTGGATCTTCGACGGCACGCGGGCGTCGTTCGGCGACTGGGGCTATGTCGGCGACCGGGGCTTCGCGCTGCGCGACGACGGGACCGTGGTGACCCTGGGCACGCCCACCGGCGGCGGGCTCGGCCTGCTCTGGTACAGGCCGGAGCGGTTCGGCGACTTCTCGCTGCGCCTCCGGTTCCGGGACGAGCGGGCCGGGGACGCGAACGCGAGGTCGAACGGCGGTGTTTTCGTACGGTTCCCCAGTGTGGACCCCGCCGCCGATCCCGAGTGCGGGACCGGCGACCCCGCCTGGGTCGCGGTCAACTGCGGCCACGAGATCCAGATCAACGACACCCCCGAGGGCGGCGCCGGGGACCCCAGCAAGACCGGGTCCGTCTACGGGTTCGCCGACCTCGGCCCGGCCCGGGCCCGGCCGACCGCCAAGAACGTCTGGAACGACCTGGAGATCCGCGTCGTCGGGCAGCACTACACGGTGATCCGCAACGGCGAGGTCGTGAACGAGTTCGACAACGCCCCCGGCCTCCCGTTCCCCGGACGCCCGGCGGACCCCGGAACGAGCGGCCGCCAGTTCGCCCGGGGCCACATCGGGCTGCAGAACCACGACGGTGAGTCGGTCATCGCGTTCCGCGACATCCGCGTACGCGACCTGGGCCGGTAGGCGGAGCAGGGCGGCTGCCGAGGGGAACGCCGCGTGCCGGACGGCCGGACGGGCGCGGCTCACCGCCTCCCGAGCCCGTGCAGCACGGCCGCGACCAGATCGTCCAAGCCGGCGTCGTCCGGTCCGGCGGTGCCCCGTACTGGGGCGGGCGGTGCTGGAGCGGGCGGCGCGGGGGCGGGCGGATCCGGCGGCGGCACGGAGGCCATGGCGGACATCACCGGCTCGTGGCAGACGCCGACGATCATCCGCGCCGCCGCCTCGACCCGCGCGTCCGGGGCCAGGCGGCCGAGGTCCCGTTCGGCCTTCAGGTAGGCGAGCAGGCGGTCGCGCCAGTCCAGGCCGGGGACGGGCCCGCCGGCGAACCTGGCCAGCACGGCCGGCTGCCCGGCCAGCCCGGCGAGCACCGGCAGGATGCCCGCGTGCAGGGCCATACCGTACGCCACGAAGGCGCGCAGACCGGCCTCGACGGTGCCGGCGCCCGGTTCGGGAAGGTCGCCCAGGCCGCTCTCGACGGCCCGCACGCGGGCGCGCAGCGCGCACGCCAGCAGTTCCTCCTTGTCGGCGAAGTGGTTGTAGAGCACACCGTCGGCGACTCCGGCCTCCCGGGCGATGGCGCGCACGGTCAGCCCCGCCGCCCCGCGCTCGGCCATCAGCCGCTCGGCGGTGGCGATCAGGTGCTCACGCAGGCTCCGCCCGCCGTCTCGCAGCGCGGCCGCTTTCCTCGGTGACATCACCCCGCATGCTAGTGCGGCGACCTCGGCCCCGCCCAGGTCGTACGTCTCACCGGACGGCCGTCACGAGCCACGCGGAGCCGGTGAGGCGCAGCGGCCCGCCGGGCTCCTCGAAGCGCCGCAGCGCCGTCTCCAGCGCGTCGAGCGCGCGGGCCGCCGAGGTGTCGTCCACCGCGCGGAGGTGGTGACGCACGGGCCCCCAGCCGCCGAGGAACTCCGCCGCGTCGGCCGCGTCCCTGCCCCAGATCTGCGGAGCCGTCACGGGCGCGCAGCCGGCGTCCCGGAAACCCGCGGCGGCGAGGACGTCCCGGACCCGGTCCGGGTCGGCCAGCGAGGCGGGGCCGCTGCCCGCCTCCGCCGGCCGGAGCGCCGGAACATGCTCGGCCACAGCGGCGAACACCTCCTCCAGGTCGCCGCTCCCGGCCTGCCGCAGGGACAGGAACGCCAGCCGTCCCCCGGGACGGAGGGCACGGCGGACGTTGGCGAAGGCGGCGACGGGATCGGCGAAGAACATCACCCCGAAGCGGCTCACCGCCACGTCGAACGCCGCGTCCGGGAACGGGTGGACCTGCACGTCGCCGCGCTCGAAGGTCACGTTGCCGACGCCCTCGCGCAGCGCGGCGAGCCGGGCGGTGCGCAACATCGGCTCGGAGAGGTCGACGCCGGTGGCCCCTCCCGAACCCGCCCGGCGCGCGGCGAGCCGGGTCACCTGACCGTTGCCGCAGCCGAGGTCGAGCACGTGGTCGTGCTCGCCGATCGCCGCCGCGCCGAGGAGCGCGTCGTTGAAGCCGCTGTTCACCGCGTCGTAGCGGTCGCGGTGGGAGGCCCAGTGCTCGCCCTCGTAGCCGTTCCACGCCGCCGCCTGCTCGCTGTTGACGATCACCATGCCTCCAGGATTATGAACAGTCGTTCATGAACTTGTGTTCATAATGCTCTTGGCCGTTCTCCTCCGTCAACGGCTTTCCGGGCGAGGGCCCGGTGAGCTCTTCCGCCCGTCGCAGGTCAGGAGGGCACGCCAGCGGTCGGCCGACTCGATCATGTCCAGGCTGACCCGCTCCAGGAACGCCCCTCCCCTGGCCAGCCGCTGCCCCACGGGCCCGTCGAGCCCGACGGTCTCCGCCGCGGCGATCGCGACCCGGGCCGCTTCGAGCGCCTGCCGCGTGCCGGTCACGATCGAGTGGTACCACGCCTCGCAGTCGACCACGTAGGCGTCGCGACGCCGCCGCGGATCGCGCTCACGCCGGGCGTACCCGTGCTGGACCAGGTAGTTCACGGACATGGAGACGGAGGCCGGGCTGACCTTCAGCCTGCGGGTCAGCTCGGCCGCGGTGCGCCTGCCGTCCTCGGACAGCAACAGGTCGAGGTGCACGCGCGCGATCATCCTCGGGAGGCCCGTCCGCACGGCCATCTCGATGATCTCCCTCGGCGTAGGAGAGCCCGTCGGCGAGCCCGGCCGCGATGCGCTGATGCTCCTGCTGGGTCAGTCGTCCTCCTGGCATGCCGCCAGTATTGCCTTCGCCTCCATTCATTGCAACGCGCTGTTGCATTCACCTCCAGTGCCATTGCACCAATTTAACGCCATCTAGCTGGGTAAACATGAACTACGACATTGACATCCACCCTGAACGCAACGTAGCTTTCACTATGTCTCAAACACGTACTATCGCGAGAAGAGGAACGGCGATGGGTGACTCCCTCCACACCGTCACGACGCTGCCGACGGCCCGTCGGCCCGGCTGCCCCTTCGACCCGCCGAAGGAGCTCATCCAGGCCCGCGAGCACGGCCCCATCAGCCGATTCCCCTTCCCCGACGGACACCAGGGCTGGCTGATCACCGGATACGACCTGGTCCGGTCGGTTCTCGCCGACCCGCGGTTCAGCTCGCGCAGGGAGCTCATGCGTCACCACCCGCTGGTCGACTACGGGGACGTCGAGGTGCCGCCGGCGCCGCCCGGCGAGTTCCTGCTGATGGACGAGCCGCAGCACGGGCGCTATCGCAGACCGCTGGTGGGCAGGTTCACCGTCCGGCGGATGCGACAGCTCACCGAGCGCGTCGAGCGGATCACCGCCGACCACCTGGACGCCATGGAGCAGGCCGGGCCGCCGGCCGACCTGGTGACCGCGTTCGCCAGGCCCATCCCCTCCGTCGTGATCTGTGAGCTGCTGGGCGTGCCGTACGAGGACCGGGGCCGCTTCCAGGACCAGATCGACAAGTTCCTCGGCGGAGAGGCCGGCGACGAGGAACTGATCGCGGCCTACACCGCGACCCAGCGCTATCTCGCGGAGCTGGTGGCCGCCAAGCGCGCGAACCCCACCGACGACGTGCTCAGCGACCTCACCGACAGCGACCTCACCGACGAGGAGCTGAGGGGGATGGCCCTGATCCTGCTGTCGGCCGGATTCGACACCACCGCGAACATGCTGGCGCTGGGCACCTTCGCGCTCTTGAGCCACCCGGCGCAGCTGGACGCGTGGCGCGCCGATGCCGCGCTCACCGACTGGGCCGTGGAGGAGCTGCTGCGGTATCTGAGCGTCGCCAAGACGTTCATGAGGACGGCGCTGGAGGACGTCGAGCTGGGCGGCCGGACCATCGAGGCCGGCACGACGGTCATCCTGTCCTACAACACCGCCAACCGCGACCCCGAGCGCTTCGCCGACCCCCACGTGCTCGACCTCCGCAGGGAGAACGGAGGGCACCTGGCCTTCGGCCACGGCATCCACCAGTGCATGGGCCAGCAGCTGGCCCGCGTCGAGATGCGGGTCGCCTTCCCCGCGCTGCTCGACCGCTTCCCCACGCTCCGCCTGGCCGTACCGGCCAAGGAGGTCGGCCTGCGCCCCGAGACCGCCGACATCTTCGGGGTCAAGAGCCTGCCCGTGACCTGGGACGCGTGATCCTCGCGGGGACTCGCCGGCGTCGCCGGACTGTTTACCGTTCACCCGGAAGATTCCGGCACGTCCTACTGGTTTGATGGGTGAATACCCGTCGCCACCGGAGGAGCGCCACGTGAGCAGCAGGATCGTCCTTCCCGAGGACCCGTTCCACCGCAGGCTGCACCACGTGGCGCCGGCCGGTCTGACGTCCGAGACCGCGCAGACGGGCGGGATGACCCGGCGCGCCGCCATCAGCGGCGCCACCGTCGGTTCGAGCCGCCTGTGGATGGGCCAGACGCACGTGGCCCCGGGAACCGTCTCGGCGAACCACCACCACGGCGACTCCGAGACCGCCATCTACGTGGTCAGCGGCACCCCGTCGTTCGTGTTCCTCGACGTCGACGCGGAGGAGCCGCGGGAGGTGCGGATCGACACGAAGCCGGGAGACTACGTCTTCGTGCCTCCGTTCGTGCCCCACCGGGAGGAGAACCCGGACCCCGGCCTGGAGGCCGTCGTCGTCATCGCCCGGAGCACCCAGGAGGCCATCGTGGTCAACCTGCCGGAACTGAGGTGGGCGGGCCCGGTCCGGACCACGGCCTGACCGGTGCCGGCGGTCAGGCCGCGCCCGCTCCCCGGAAACCGGCCGCGGGGAGCGTCATACCGCACCGAACACCTCCGGGGCGGCGGCGAGCGCACGAGCGACTTCGATCACCGTCTCACGGCGCCGGGCCAGAGCCGCCTGGTCGGTCTCCTCGTCCAGGACGAGGCGGCACATCCGGGGCACCGCGAAGTTCCAGGCGATCAGTCCCATGAGAGTGAACAGCAGGTCCTGGGCGGCGCGGACGCGCGCACGCTCGGGAGGATGGGGGGTGACACCCTCGCCCGCGAGATGGCGCACCTTCTCGCGGAAACCGTCACGGCGTTCCCGCTCGCTCTCGGCGACTTCGTCGCACATCTCCAGCGCCTCCCAGAGCAGCAGCCTGATCAGCTCCGGGTGTTCCCGGTACCAGTCGAAGATCTGCCCCACCGACTCGGCCACCGCGTCGGGATCTATGGAGACGGAGACGCGGACCTCCTCCAGCTTCGCCCGCAGGACGGCCGCGAACAGCTTCTCCTTGCCGCCGTAGTACAGGTAGATGGCCTGCTTGTTGGCCTTGGCGGTCGTCGCGATCCGGTCGACCCTGGCCCCCGCGAGTCCGTGCTCGGCGAACTCGGCGGCGGCGGCTTCGAAGATCCGTCGCCTGGTGTGCTCCGCGTCGTAGGCCATGGACGGATTAAACCATCCGGTTGACTCCCCTCCGTACAGACGGCAGGATCGGGGCCAGGAGTAAAACAACCAGATGGTTTATTTCATCGGAGGCTCTCCAGTGACAACCATGGCTCCCATCCCCGTTCGTACGCCGCTGCCGGGCACCCTCTCCGGCAGGACCGCGGTCCTCATCGGCGGCAGCTCGGGCATCGGCCTGGCGGCGGGCGTCCTGCTGCGTTCGGTCGGCGCCCGCGTCGTGCTGGTCGGCCGCGACCCCGGCCGCCTGAAGGCCGCCGTCTCCCGGGTGCGGAGCGCGGGCCCGGCCGAGGATCCCGACGACGCCGTGCTGGCCGTCCCCGGTGACGCCGGGGACGAGCGGACCCTCGCCGAGGCCTTCGACAAGGCGGGGCACGCCGACCACGCGCTCGTCACCGCGGGCGGTCTCAGCGGAGCCGGCCCTTTGACCGGCCTGTCGGCCGACGACATCCGCACGACCCTCGGTTCCCGCCTCTGGCCGGCCTTCGCCGTCGCCCGCGCGGCGGCGGACCGGCTTCCGCCGGGCGGCTCGCTCACCTTCAGCTCCGGGATCCTCGTGGTCCGCCCCGCCCCCGGGCTGACCGCCCCGCTGTCGGTCGCCGGCGCCGTGGAGACCCTCACCAAGGCCCTCGCCGTGGAACTCGCCCCTGTACGGATCCGCGTGAACACCGTCCGCTTCGGCCGCATCGACACGCCGCTCATCCGCTCGCTGCCCGGGCTGGACTCCGACGCCGCGATCGCCGCCGCCGGGTCGACCGCTCCCCTGGGCCGCATCGGCACGGCCGAGGAGGCGGCCGCCGCGGCCCTCTTCCTCATGGCCAACAACTACGTCACCGGCCAGGTCGTCACCGTCGACGGCGGCGAGTCCCTCACCTGACCCGGCCCGGAGGCCCCCGCCGGGACCGGCCCGGGGCGCGACCGCGGCTTCGTACGCCCGGGAACGGAGAACCCCCGGCCGGAAGGCGTCCGGCCGGGGGTCCCGTCAGCAGGTGACTAGAAGCTGGGGTAGATGTCGTAGGTCCCGCCGCCGACACCGTAGTAGTTGGAGCCGGTGGCCCAGACGGTGTCGTTGATCAGCGGCTTGTACAGGAACGCCTGTCCGGTGGCGAGGTTGAACCCGCACTCCCACAGGCCGGCCGCGGTGTTGACGCAGTTCTGCCCGCTGGACCAGCTCAGCGGCGAGTCACCGCGGAGGGTGATGGTGTTGCCCGCGCCGGGGTTGTAGTGGACGCGGACCGTGGTGTTGTAGGTGGAGGTCGCCTGGATGCGGCCGCCCAGCGCGGTGCGCACCGACGCGCCGCCGGAGGACGTGGCGGTCAGGACGCCCCCGAAGAGGCTGATCGCCGAGCTCACCTGGTGCAGGGTGACGGTGACCTGCGCGGTGCCGTTCGCGGGCACCGTCACGGTGCTCGCGCTCAGGGTGAACAGGCCCGACGGGGCTGCCGTCGTCCCGGCCGCGTCGGTCGCGGACACGGCCAGGTTCAGCGTCACCGCGGAGGTCGTGTCGTTGGTGTAGGTCACGGTCTGCGTGGCGGTGGGCTGGGCCGAGGTGACCGACAGCGCGGCGCTCGGCGGGTTGGCGGTGAGCGACTGGCTGACCGCCCGGGCCGCGTTGACCCGGCCGGTGCCGTACGTGTACGGGGTGGAGCCGGCGGCGGCCGCGGCGGTGCCCATCAGGGCGTCCTTCAGCCGCTGCGCGCCCCAGGCGGGGTGACGCTGCTTGACGAGCGCGGCCGTCCCGGCGACGTGCGGCGTCGCCATCGAGCACCCGCTCATCGTGCCGTAGCCGCCGCCGGGCACGGCCGCGGTGATGTTCACGCCGGGGCCGGTCATGTCCGGCTTCAGGCCCTGGTCGCCCACCGGACCGCGGCTGGAGAAGCCCGCCACGGTGTCGGTCAGGTCGACCGCGCCCACGGTCAGCGCCTTGTCGGCGACACCGATGGAGCTGATGGTGGACGTGCCGGAGCCGTAGTTGCCCGAGCAGACCACGAACAGCGCGTTGTACTCGGTGGTCAGGCTGTTGATCGCCGTCGCGATCGGGTGGTCGGGGTAGCCCGGGCCGCTCTGGATGCTCATGCTGACGATCTTGACGCCTTGCTGGCCGACCGCCCAGTTCATCCCGTCGATGATCCAGGAGTCGTAGCCCCAGTTCTCGTCGTTCAGGACCTTGCCGATGACCAGGTCGGCGCCGGGGGCGACCCCCTTGTACTGGCCCCCGGAGGCGGCGCCGGTCCCGGCCACGGTCGAGGCGGTGTGCGTGCCGTGCGACTGGCCGTCCTCGACCCCGTTCGCGTTGCCGGTGAAGTCGGCGGAGGCGACGACCTGGTTGACCAGGTCGGGATGGTCGGTGTCGTACCCGCTGTCCAGCACCGCGACCTTGACGCCGGCCCCGTCGTACCCGCTCGCCCACGCCGTCGGCGCGCCGATGTGCGGGACGCTCTGGTCGAGCCCGGCCGTCACCCTGCCGTCCAGCCACAGCTTGGTGACGCCGCCCTGCAGGCCGGTGGGCTTGGCGGAGCCGCCGGTGAGGCCGCGCCAGGCGTCGGGCGCGGTCTTCTTCCCGATGGCGAGCGCGCTGATGCCCAGCCGGGGGAAGACGCGCCGGCTCTTGGCCGCCCCGCCGAACGCGGCACGGGCCCGGTCGGCGTTCTCGGTGGTCGTGCTCTTGCCGTAGGTGGTCATGACCGGGATGGACTGGCTGCGCTCGTCGTCGTAGCCGTCCGCGATCAGGGTGCCGACCTCGAAGAGCTCGGGGTCGAGGCGGCCGGCCTTGATGAGGGCGGCCGCGTCCGACGGGACCACCGACACCTGGTCACCGCGGTCGGTGACGTCGAACGTGATCCCCGTACGCCCCTCCCCCGGCTCGGCCGACAGGACGCGCAGGTCGTGGCCTTCCACACGCGCCCGCACGGTGTCGCCGGTGACGAGGGTGACGGTGTGGTCCCCGGCCGGGGACGCCGCGGCGGCTCCCGTCGCCGCGGAAGAGCCGGAGGGGACCACACCGGAGAGGGCCGGCGGGACGGTCTGCGCCGCGGCGGACACGGCGGGCAGGCCGAGAAGGGCGGCCGTCGTGAGGGCGACGGCCATGGATGAACTTCGCAAGGGTTGTCTCCCGGTTGCTGCGAGTTGATCAATGCGGCATCAGGCTAGGCTTTTCCGGGGTTATTGGGAATTGTGCGAAATTCGTGTTTTTGAGCGGACTTCGTGATCAAAAAATCGGCGTGTCGCGCGCCGCTGAAATCGGTTTCAGTGGTGGCGGGCCGGGCCGTACGACGAGATCGGCAGCGAGCCGCGCGCCTGTGGTCTCGATCACCCCCGACGACGTTGTCTTCTCCACCGGCCCTGGTGTACGGGCCGCCCGCCCGCCCCGCATCCCTAACCGCCTGGCGCCGGATCCGAGTTTCGAACGGCCGAACATTGCGTGAAAGCCGTGTAACCAGAGTTTTTGTTCGTTGAAATTTTGGCCATTTCGGGGTCCGGTCACCGGCAATGACGGGCTGGGGCGTTCCCGATATGACATCGAGGAGGCGGCGCCGTTTCACGCGGGCGGAAAGGACGACCGAAAATGGCCGTTCGAACCGCCCAGAATGCGACTCGGCGGCGCCGTCGGCGTCGTGCCCGGACGCGGCGGGGGTGGGCGACCGGCGTGGCGGTCCATTGACCGGTTGTTGACAAAAAGTTAGATTACGTCGGCAGATTCGGGGGCCGGGTACCTGAAGGGAGACCGTCCTCATGCTGCGACGAGTCCTGATCTCCGCCGCGGCCGCGGCGTCGCTCCTCGTCCTGGGTGTCCCGCCGGCGGCCCACGCCGCGGACGGCATCCGGACGCCGTCGAAGCCCTCCTACACCGTCACCCTGAGCAGCAACACCTCGGGCACGACCTGGACGGGGCACGAAAGCGTCACCTTCACGAACGCGTCCGCCGACCCCCTGACGGAGGTCTACCTCCGGTTGTGGGACAACGCCCACGGGTCGTGCCCGTCCACCCCGATCACGGTGACCAACGTGACCGGGGGCACGCCGTCCGCCCTCTCGGCCGGCTGCACCGCGATGAAGATCACGCTGCCCGCTGCCCTCGCCCAGAACCAGAGCGCCTCGGTCGGGTTCGATCTCAGCATCGTGGTGCCCAGCGGTGCCGACCGCTTCGGCCGCGACGGGTCGTACAACTTCGTCGGGAACGCGCTGCCGGTCCTGGCGGTCCGGGACGCGAGCGGATGGCACCTCGACCCCTACACGAACAACGGAGAGTCCTTCTACGCGCTCATCAGCGACTACGACGTCACGCTCGACCACCCGACGTCGCTGCTCGTGCCCGCGACCGGCACCTCCGTCGACACGCCGGGCGCCTCCGGCCGCACGGTCACCAGGGCCACGGCGAAGAACGTCCGTGAGTTCGCCTGGGGTGCCGGGCCGTTCACGAAGACCACCAGCACCACGACCACCGGCGTCACGGTGAACGTCTACCGGGTGAGCTCGATCAGTTCGAGCAGCGCGAGCTCGATGATGACCACGGCGAAGAACGCCCTGGTCGCGCATGCCGGGCGGTTCGGCGCGTTTCCGTACGCCGAGGTGGACGTGGTGCTGGACAACAACTTCTGGTTCGGCGGCATGGAGTATCCCGGCTTCGTGCTCGACGTGATCAGCTCCACGGCGCTCGCCCACGAACTGGCCCACCAGTGGTGGTACGGCATCGTCGGCGACGACGAGTACACCAGCCCGTGGCTGGACGAGTCGTTCGCCGACTACGCCACCGACCTCTACAACGGCCTCTCCGGCACCAACTGCTGGAACAGCGTCTCCTGGCAGTCGTCCGCGGAGAAGATCACCAACTCGATGGCCTACTGGGACGCCCACCCGAGCCGGTACTCGACGGTCGTCTACGGCTACGGCAAGTGCGCGCTGCACGACCTGCGGCGCGCGATCGGCACGACGGCCATGGAGAACCTCCTGAGAAACTACGCCGCCGCCCACTGGTACGGGATCTCGACCACGGCGGACTTCAAGGCCGCGGCCCAGGCCGCGACCTCGGCCGACCTGTCGTCGTTCTGGACCACGCACCGCATCGACGGCTGACGGCGAGACGGATCGCGATCCGGCCGGCCGGGCCCGCCCGGCCGGATCGCGATCTCGGCGTGCGCGGCCGTCGCACCGCCGCGGCAGTGGCCGCACCCCCGGCCCGCGCCCTCGGCCGACGCCGTATTCTCGCGCGCCCTTTTCCCCGCGCGGACGGCCCGGATGGTTGTTCAGGGCTCCCTTCATCCCCGCTTTCGGTTCACCAATTCCGCTCCGCCGAAGACATTCCGATACGGGATATTCGGGTAGCGCGGAAGTCCCCGCAGGCAGCGCCATCGCAGCAGCACAGGGCACTGACGGGACGCGCATAATTCTCGACCGCAATCCCCGTATACGGCTGTCTGACTTCGCGTAATACCGCCGGTAGACCTCTGCGTCAAGCCATTGATCGGACCCTCAATTCGTGAAATACCGGATTCGCCCCGATCGAATCGGCAAGGAGGAAATCCTTCGTGAAACTCTCCCCCACCACCAGGACCACAGGACGCTTCGCCCGCCTCGCGACCGCGCTCGGCGCCGGCCTCGTCCTCGTGGCCGTCGCCGGTGCTCACCCGGCCGCCGCACAGGACCCGGGCAAGGACACCACGACACAGGCCATCGAGCCCGCCGGCGCGGTGCCCGGCGGCTTCGCGTCCTGGAAGGACCTCCTCGCGACCCAGGAGCGGCTGGTCCGCGCCGCGGACCGCATCACCGCCGCCGTCGCGCAGGAGCGGAACGGCGGCGGCTACGCCGGCATCGTGGTCGCCCCCGAGAACCACGAGCTGCGCCTGTACTGGAAGGGCCGCACCTCCCAGGCGATCGACGGGCTCGTCGGCCAGCTGCGCGGCGACGTCGCGGTGAGCGTCCTGCCCGCCCGGCACTCCGCGGCGGAACTCACCGCCGCGATGGCCCGGATCACCAAGAGGGCCGGCAGCGCGATCACGTCCATCGCGCCCCGCGTGGACGGCTCCGGCCTCACCGTCACCGGCGTCGACGCCGGCAGGGCCCGCTCGGCGGCGTCGGGCGAGACCGTGCCGATCACCGTGGAGGCGGGCGTCCGCCCGCAGCTGGCCACCCGCTGGAACGACTCCCCGCCCTGGTACGGCGGCGGCGCGTGGCAGTCCCCCGGCGGAGGCTGCAGCACCGGCTTCGCGGTGACCTACGGCGGGTCGAGCAAGATCCTGTCGGCGGGTCACTGCGCCGCGGCGGGCAACACGGCCACCGACCCCACCGGTGAGGTGATCGGCAGTGTCACCCAGGACAACAACGGCCTGGACGTCCTGCTGATCAACACCAGCGCCGCGGGCCGGGTCTTCAACAACCCCGTCGGCAACGTGTCCACCGAGTACAACAACCCGGTCATCGGCACCACCAGCAGCTACGTCGGCATGTGGCTGTGCACCTCCGGCGCCTACTCCGGCACCAACTGCAGCATCCAGGTCCAGCAGACGGGCGTGACCATCAACGTCGGCTACCTGATCACGGGCACCGTCCGCGCCGAGCAGACGGCCCACACCAACGCCGTCGGGCAGGGCGACAGCGGCGGCTCGGTGGAGGTCGTCAACTCCGCCAACACCAGCCAGGTGTACGCGGCGGGCGTCAACACCGCCATCGACACCAGCACCGCCGTCACCTGCACCGGCTACGTGACCAGCGGCCGGACCTGCGCCTGGCGGATGTACTACTCGCCGTGGAGCAACGCGACCTCCGCGTTCCCCGGCATCGCGATCACACTCGGCTGAGCCGGCCGACCGGCCCGGCATCGGGCGGGACCGCGGCGCGACCGCGGTTCCGCCCCCGCCACCACCACGGCCCGTACCCTCAGCGAGGAGGGTGCGGGCCACAGTGGCTCACACTGACAGGAAGGGCGGCCCATGAACCGGCACGAGCAGGACGATCCGGTCACCGGAGGGGCCGTGGCGGGCCTGGGCGCCACCGCGCCCCCGCGACGCCAGGCGAAGATCGCCGGCAGGGCCGGAGCGGCGCTGCTCGGGGCGCTGGCCGCGGGGTGCCTGCTCACCACGGCGGCCTGCGCGTCGCCGGCCTCCGGCGGAGGCGGCCCCGCGGCCCCGGGCGGGGCGGGCGGCGCGTCGGACACGACGGGCCGCGCGGTGGGCGACACGTCGGGCGGCGCACCGGTCGACCAGGTGAAGCTCGCCCGGACCGCGGACCGGATCGACGCCATCCTGCGGCGAGACTTCCCCCGGCACTACGCCGGGGTCGTCCTCGCCCCCTCGGGCCGCCGCCTGATCGTCTACCGGCGCCCGTCGGCCACCCTGGACGCGGCGCTGCGCAGACGGTTTCCGGGGGCGCCGGTTCAGATCCGCGACGCCCCGCACGCGGCCCGCGAACTGGACGCGCTGGCCGCCCGCGTGCGCGGCGACATCGGCTACTGGCGCCGGCGCGGGGTGTCCGTCACCTCCGTGGCCGTCCGTCCCGACGGCACCGCGGTGGAGGTCGGCGTCACCGGCGTGGCCCGGGCCTCCGCCGCGCTGCGGCGGCGGTACGGCTCCGCGCCGCTGAAGGTCGTCGAGGCGGGGCCCACGCTCATCCCGGCACGCTGAGGCCCGTGCGGTCCCGCCTCACGGGACCGCACGGGCCGGGCCGGCCTGCGCCGGTGCGAGGATGCCTGCCGCCAGGGCGCCGTCAGGGCTTCACGGCGACGCCGCCGTAGGCCCAGGCGTGCCCGCCCGGGATGTACTCGTAGCCGTCGTCCGGCCGCCACCGCACCACTTCGACCAGGCCCGGGTCGATCACCCGCCAGCCGTCGAAGAACGGCAGCACCTCGGCGAGCGTCCGGGGCACCATGGGGGCGGTGCTGTTGTCGTACGGCTTGGTGAACTCCTCCCGGTCCACCTTGGGGGCGAAGTCGAGCGTGATGTGCGACAGGAGCAGGTGGCTGCCCGGGGGGACCGCCTCCTTGAACCGCTCGACCAGCGCGTACGGCCCCTCGTCGTCGGGGAGGAAGTGCAGGACCCCGGCCAGGATGACGCCCACCGGCCGGGTGAAGTCGATCACCTCCCGGACCTCCGGGTGGGACAGGATCGTCTCCGGCTCCCGCATGTCGGCCTCGATCACCGTCGTCGCCCCGGCCGAGCTGCCCCGCAGGAGTGCGCGGCCGTGGACCAGGACGATCGGGTCGTTGTCGACGTAGGCCACCTTGGCCCGCGGGTTGGCCTCCTGCGCGATCTCGTGGGTGTTGCCCTGGGTGGGGATGCCGGTCCCGATGTCGAGGAACTGCGTGATCCCCGCCTCCGCCGCGAGGTAGCCCACCGCACGGCGCAGGAAGGCCCGGTGGGCCTGGACGCCCTCCCGCGTGCCCGGCGACGTCTTCAGGAGCTGCTCGGCGGCCTCACGGTCGGCCGCGAAGTTGTCCTTGCCGCCCAGCAGATAGTCGTACACCCGCGCCGGATGGGGGATGCTCGTGTTTATCCGCGAGGCAGCGGACTCGTGGGCCGTCGAGTGGGACATACGTGCTCCTTGCCGTCCCTCGCCGGGGGATGGTCCCCCGGCGAGAAAGGTCACCGTGTAGGGGTCAGACGCGGGTCCATCGCTGGTTCGCGCCGCCGTTGCAGGACCAGATTGTCAGCTTGGTGCCGTTCGCGGTGGCGTTGTTGGGCACGTCGAGGCACTTATTCGCGCCGACGGCGGTGATGGTGCCGTCCGCGTTGAAGCGCCACTGCTGGTTGTTCTGGCCGTTGCAATCCCAGATGATCACATTAGTGCCATCCGCCGTGCCCCGGTTGTTCACATCCAGGCACTTGTTGCCGTACACGCGCAGCTCGCCGGAGCTGGTCTGAGACCACCGCTGGTTCGTCTGGCCGTTGCAGTCCCAGATCTGCGCCTGCGTGCCGTTGGTCTGCGAGGCGACGTCCAGGCACCTGCTGGAACCCACCCCCTTGATCGCACCGTTCGTGCCCGGGGAGCTCGGCGTGGCCGAGGGCGTGACGAGGCCCCCTCCGGTCACGACGTACATGGCCGCCCCGTGCGCGGGCACGGACGCGCTGATCGTGCCCGTCGAGGAGCCGGTGCTGTGCGCCCACAGGTCGCGGACCGAGTAGGAGGACGCGGCGCCGAGACCCAGGGCGGAGGTGGTGGTGGACACCGTCGCCGTCGAGGTGCCCCGGTTGAGCAGCACGACCGCGACGGATCCGTTCGACATCGGCTTGCGCCAGACCTCCAGGTTGCCGTTGTCGCTGATCTTGCTGCCCTGCCGGCCGCCCCAGTCCTGGTTCACGGCGATGACCTCGGTGTTGGTGAGGATCGTCCGGGTGTCGGCGCTCATCGTGCGGAGGTCGTTGCCCGCTATGAGCGGCGCGTTCAGCAGAGCCCAGAGGCTGAAGTGGGCCCGGCCCTCGGTGCCGGTGATCGAGCCGTTGCCGACCTCCAGCATGTCGGGGTCGTTCCAGCCGCCCGGCCCCGAGTACGCCTCAAGTCCGACCTGCTGGTCCAGGATGCCCATGACCGAGTTCCAGTTCGCCTGGATGTCGCCGGTGTTGCGCCAGGAGTTGCCGGTCTGCATGCCCCAGGTCCAGACGCTCTCCTGGCCCCAGTTGCACAGGCTGAACAGGATCGGGCGTCCGGTCGCGGCCAGCGCGTCGCGCATCGCCTGGTACCGCTGCTGCCCGTTCTTGCCCTGGTGGTCGCCGCAGTTGTCGTACTTGAGGTAGTCGACGCCCCAGGACGCCCACAGGGCCGCGTCCCGCCGCTCGTTGCCGAGGCTCGCCGGGTAGCCCGCACAGGTCGTGAGACCCGCCGACGAGTAGATGCCGAGCTTCAGGCCCTTGGAGTGGACGTAGTCGGCCACCGCCTTGATGCCGTTGGGGAACTTCTGCGGGTCCGGCACCAGGTCGCCGCTGGCGTTGCGGCTCTTGGTGGACCAGCAGTCGTCGATGTTCACGTACTGGTAGCCCGCCGCCGCCATGCCGCTCGACACCATGATGTCCGCGGTCTGCCGGATCAGGCTGTCGTTGACGTTGCAGCCGAAGCTGTTCCAGTCGTTCCAGCCCAGCTGGGGCGTACGGGCGAGCCCGTTGTCCAGGGCCGCGGCCGGGGTTGTCGCACTGCCGACCGCGACCAGGGATCCGGCGGCGAGTGCCGCCGCCATCGCCCAGCGGAGAATCCTGCCCATCTGACTGCTCCTCAGCATCGTGTTCGTCAGGGGGTGGTGAGGTCGAACCGGTTGACGGTGACCGAGCCGCCCAGGGACTGGGTGGCGTAGTTGAAGATGCCGAAGCGGTGGCCCATGAAGAATTGCCAGGCGTTGCCCATCGTGAAGGCGGGGCCGAAGGAGGTGAAGTTCACCCCGTCGGTGCTGTAGGAGAACTTGGCCTGGCGGCCGGTGCCGGGCCGGATGTCGGCGTTGACCCGTAGCCAGATCCGCCCGCCGGAGACAGAGGTGGAGGCCACCTCGGTGCCGGTGGAGGTGGTCTGCCAGCTGCTGTTCATGGTCAGGTTGTTGGTCGCGACCAGCCGGGTCTGGCCGTTGTCGCGCCGTACGCCGATCCAGGCCGAGGAGTCGCGCAGTATCGCCAGCCCCGCCCGGTCACCGTCGCGCATCTGGGAGTAGTCCAGCTGGATCGTCGCCGTGGAGGACGGCCCGAGGATGCGGTGGGTGAGGGTGTTGCGGGCCGAGTACAGGTCGTTGGTCACGGTGGCGGTCTGCAGCCGCAGTCCGCTGCCGACGCTGAACTTCGTGGTGTCGGGGTTGTGGTTCCACTCCCACTCCGGCCCCAGCTCCGTGCCCGTGAACGTGTCGGTCCCGGTCGGCGACTTCACCTGACGCGGTGTGACCGGGTTCGGGTAGGAGGCGCCCCAGCCGCCGTTGACGGTCTGCACGGTCGGCCATCCGTCGGAGGTCCACGTGATCGGGGCCAGGACGGGGATCCGGCCGCCGGGGTAGGCGTCCTGGAAGGCCATGTAGTACCAAGCGCCGTTCTGGGTCTGCACCAGGCCGCCCTGGTGCGGCACGCCGCCGCCGGAGACCGGGC
>NZ_JABBWZ010000006.1:0-636986 GCF_014161435.1 Microbispora sp. H10949
CGATCTGGCACACCCTGGCCATGTTCCCCCCGGTGCCGCCGTCGATGATCGAGGCCGGCTACGCCGACTTCGCCGAGCGGTTCAACCCGATCCTGGACGTGTTCGACGAGGTCGGGGTGCGGTTCGCCCACGAGGTGCACCCCAGCGAGATCGCCTATGACTACCACACCACGCTGCGGACGCTGGAGGCGATCGGCAACCGGCCGGCGTTCGGGCTGAACTGGGACCCCTCGCACATGGTGTGGCAGGGTCTCGACCCGGCGGGGTTCATCCTCGACTTCGCCGACAAGATCTACCACGTGGACTGCAAGGACGCCCGGGTCGCCACCCGTGACGGGCGGCGCGGCCGGCTGGCCTCCCACCTGGCCTGGGCCGACCCCCGCCGCGGCTGGGACTTCGTGTCCACCGGCCGGGGGGACGTGCCGTGGGAGGAGTGCTTCCGCGCGCTCAACCACATCGGCTACGACGGCCCGATCTCCATCGAGTGGGAGGACGCGGGCATGGACCGGCTGCACGGCGCACCCGAGTCCCTCGCCTACATCCGCGCACTCAACGCCATCACCCCACCCGACGCGGCCTTCGACGCCGCCTTCTCCTCCGAGAGCTGATCCAGCCACTGCTCTCTCCAACAGGGCCGGGCGGCGCCTTCGCCGCCCGGCCCTGCTGTGTCCGGCTGTCGTGCTCAGACGGTCCGGCGGGGTGGGAGCAGGGCGTTGACGCGGTCGGAGCCGGGCCAGACGTAGGGAAGGTCGTCGGGCTCGCCGGGGAACAACGGGCCGTAGAACCCGGGGTCCTTGCGCAGCAGGGCGGAGCGGTGGCTGAGGTGGAGGGCGGGATCGCCCAGCCACGGCGGAAGCTCGCCCGCCTCGGCGAGGGCCACCTGGGTGCGGGGCGTCTCGATGCCGCGGCAGCCGAGCAGCTCCCTGGTCATCGTCCCGGCGCAGGTGTCGGCCCGGCCCATGTCGCACCACGCCGCGACGATCTCCAGGCCGTAGCGGACCAGCGCCTCCTCGTACCCGGCCCACATGTGCGCGACGGGATGGTGCCGCCAGCCGTACCCCGGGACGGTGAGCGTACGCAGGACCTGCAGCGCCTCGACCCGCTGCTTGCCCAGGCGGAGCGGGTCGAGCACGCGCGCGGAGGCGGTGAAGTCCGGATACGGCAGGAACGTCTGCATGTCGCCGTCCGGGTACCCGCGGCCGCCGGAGATATCCGGCCGGGCAGGGAGATCTCCGGTGCTCAGGGGTGGTCCGGCCGTGTTCTCAGTCGAACAGCACGATCTGCCGGAGCACCTCGCCGCCGCGCAGCGCGGCGACCGCCTCGTTCAGGTCGCCGATCCTGATCCGCGAGCTGATCATGCTGTCGAGGTCGAGCCTGCCCGCCTTGTAGAGGTTCACGAAGCGGGGGAAGTCCCTGCGGACGTCGGCGCCGCCGTACAGCGAGCTGAGGATGTTCTTGCCCTCGAACAACAGGCTGAAGGCGTTCAGCGGCACCTGGTCGTCCACGGCGCCCGCGCCGACGACGATGACGTCACCGCCGCGCCTGGTCGCCCGCCAGGCCGTCATGATGGCCGCCGACCTGCCGACCGCCTCGAAGCCGTGGTCGAAGCCCTGACCGCCGGTCAGGGCGCCGATCGCTTCCGTGACCTGGTCGGGGGTGCAGGCGTGGGTGGCCCCCACCTTCAGGGCGAGCGCGTGCTTGGACTCCAGCGGGTCGATCGCGAGGATCGTGGTCGCGCCGGAGATCCGGGCTCCCTGGATCACCGACAGCCCGACGCCGCCGCAGCCGACCACCGCCACGGTCGCCCCCGGGCGGACCTTCGCCGTGTTGAGCACGGCGCCGACGCCCGTGGTGACGCCGCAGCCGATCAGCGCCGCCACCTCGTACGGCACGTCGGGGTCGACCGCGATCGCGCCCTGCCAGGGCACGACGATCTCCTCGGCCCAGGTGCCGCACCCGGCCATCCCGAACGCGGGGGTGCCGCCGCCGAAGCGGAAGCGCGGCTCGGTGAAGCCCTTCATCATGTAGGTCATGCACAGGTTCGGCTGACCGGCCCGGCAACTCGGGCAGTCGCCGCAGGCGGGCGTCCAGTTGACGATGACGTGGTCGCCCGGGCTGACGGTGGTGACGCCGTCGCCCACCTCGACCACCTCGCCCGCGCCCTCGTGACCGGGGACGATCGGCAGGGGCTGGGGGAGCACGCCGGTCAGCACCGACAGGTCGGAGTGGCACACGCCGGTCGCCCGTACGCGCACGCGCACCTCGCCCGGGCCCACCGGCGTGACCGTGATGTCGTCGCGGATGTCCAGCCTGTCGTCGCCGACCGCGTGCAGGATCGCGCCGCGCATGGTCACGGGCCTGGTCACGGGCATCGTCACTCGTCCACGAGGGACAGCGCGGCCTTCGGACAGGACCGGACCGCGTGGCGGACCCGGTCGAGCAGTTCGGCGGGCGGCTCGGGCGTCAGCACCCAGAGGTTGTCCTGGTCGTCGACCTCGAAGACCTCCGGAGCCAGACCCATGCAGACGGCGTTGGCCTCGCACGCCTCGTAATCCACAACGATCTTCACGACGCGTCCTCCTCATCGGGGGCCCGGGTAGGGTGCCCGTCATGGTAACTCCGATGCCCCTTCCGCTGCGCCGTGCCGCCGAGAAGGCGCGCGGCTTCATGCCGCCCGCCGAGGGCGAGGCGCTGTACGAGACCGCCGCGACGTACGGCCTGCGGGGGCCGGTCTGCGAGATCGGCACGTACTGCGGGAAGTCGGCGGTCTATCTGGGCGCCGGGGCGCGGCAGGCGGGGACGGTGGTCTTCACCGTGGACCATCACCGGGGGTCGGAGGAGATCCAGCCCGGCTGGCCGCACCACGACCCCGACCTGGTCGACGCGAGGACCGGGCGGATGGACTCGCTGCCGTTCTTCCGCGACACGATCGCCGCCGCCGGTCTGGAGGACGAGGTGATCGCGGTCGTCGGCGACTCGGCGACGGTCGCCCGGTTCTGGGCCACGCCGCTCGCCGTGCTGTTCGTCGACGGCGGCCACTCGGAGGAGCCGGTGACCGCCGACTACGAGGGATGGGCGCCGCACGTCATGCCGGGCGGCGCGCTCGTCTTCCACGACATCTATCCCGATCCCGCCGACGGCGGGCAGGCGCCGTACCACGTCTATCTGCGCGCGCTGGAGTCGGGCGCCTTCAAGGAGGTGCGGGTCACCGGGTCGCTGCGTGTGCTGGAGAAGAGCTGATCAGGCGCGGGCGCGCTCGCAGCCGCACTCGCCGGTGATGCGGGCCTCCCGGCCGCCGGCGTCGCGGAAGATCCCCGAGCCGGGGGTCGCGCGGGCGAGCGCGTCGGCGGCGAGCACCACCGCGGCCGCCGTGTAGCCCGACCGCTCGTCGGGGAAGTGCCGCTCGTTCACGAACTGCCACCCGGTCCAGTAGGCCCCGTCCTCGTGGCGCAGGTGCTGCATGTCCGCGAACACCGTCAGCGCGCGGTCCCGCAGCCCGGCGGAGTCGAGCGCGAGCACCAGCTCGCACGATTCCGCGCCGGTCACCCACGGCTGGTCGGAGACGCAGCGCGCCCCGAGGCCGGGTTCCACGAAGGTGTCCCATTCCAGGTCGAACCGGCGGACGGCGTCCACCCCGCGTACGGCGCCGCCGAGCACGGGGTAGTACCAGTCCATCGAGAACCGGCTCTTGTCGGCGAACGCCTCGGGGTGGTGGGCGACGACGTGGCCGAGCCGGTCGGCGGCGAGTTCCCAGTCGGGCTGCGGGTCGCCCAGCCTTTCGGCGAGCAGCGCCCCGCAGCGCAGGCCCTGGTGGATCGACGAGCACCCGGTGAGCAGGGCGTAGTCCGCCGGTCGGCCCTCGGCGTCGCGCTGCCAGAGGATCTCGCCCCGCGTGGTCTGCAGCCCCATGACGAAGCCGAGGGCCCGGACGACCGCCGGCCACATGGCGCGGGCGAAGTCCTCGTCGCCGGTCACCAGCAGGTCGTGCCAGACCCCCACCGCGATGTACGCCGCGTGGTTGGACTCGCCGGCGGCCTCGGCGGGCCGCCCGTCCCGGATCCTCATGGGCCAGGAGCCGTCCGGGCGCTGGTGCCGTACGAGCCAGTCGTAGCCCTTGCGGGCCTCGTCGCGCAGCCCGGCCACGGTCAGCGCCATCAGGCACTCGATGTGGTTCCAGGCGTCGATGTGGCCCTCGGGCCAGGGCACCCCGCCCTCGTCGTCCTGGATCGCGGCGATGCTCTCGGCCGTACGGAGGACCTGGTCTGCGGTGACGATCCCGGGAACGTGCGGCACCCGCCTCATGCGGGCTTCCGGACGTAGACGACCACGCTCTTGCCGATCAGGGGGTTGAGCACGGCCTCGGCCAGCCGGGTGGCGAGGGGGCGCTTCATGATGTCCCAGACGAGAAGCTCGTGGTACGCCTTGGCCAGCGGGTGCTCGTCGTTCTTCACCCCCACCGCGCACTTGATCCACCAGTACGGCGTGTGCAGCCCGTGCGCGTGGTGGTGGCCGCCGACCTCCAGGCCCGAGGCCTTCAGCTTCGCCTGGAGCTCCGCCAACGTATAAATCCGGATATGTCCGCCGGGGGTGGTGTGGTAGTCCTCCGACAGCGCCCAGCAGACGCGCTCGGGGAGGAAGCTCGGGACCGTGATCGCGGCCCGGCCGCCCGGCTTGAGCACGCGGACGATCTCCCGCATCGCCGCCATGTCGTCGGGGATGTGCTCCAGCACCTCGGCGGCGATCACGCGGTCGAAGGAGGCGTCGGGGAACGGCATGTCGAGGGCGTCGCCGACGACGGTGTCGCCGGTCGCGCCCGCCGGCACCTCGCCCTCCTTGTCCATGGCCGCGAACATGGCCGCCACGCTCTCCATCTCGGCGGCGTCCATGTCGAAGGCGACCACGTCGGCGCCGCGGCGCAGCACCTCGAAGGCGTGCCGGCCACCACCGGCCCCGAGGTCGAGGACGCGGTCACCCGGTCCGACCGGCAGCCGGGCGAAGTCGACGGTCAGCACTCGGTGCCTGCCTTTCGTGGGGTCGTGCTACCTGGGGCTGTGCTTCCTGGGCGGTGCTTCCTGAGCTGTGCTTCGCCGGGGCCGGGGAGTCACCGCGAGGGGGTGTGGGCGGCGATGGCCTCGTGGTAGGCCTCGACGGTGCGCCGGGCGACGACCGGCCACGCGTAGCGCTCCATCACGCGGTCGTAGCCGCGGCGGCCGTACTCCTCGCGCTCGCGCGGGGAGTCGAGCAGGCGGCGCAGCACGGCGGCGAGCTCCTCCGGGTCGCCCGGCGGCACCTGGATCGCCGCGTCGCCGACCACCTCGGGCAGAGCGCCCGTACGCGAGGCGACCAGCGGGGTGCCGCATGCCATGTGCTCGACGGCCGGCAGCGAGAAGCCCTCGTACAGGGAGGGGACCACCGCCACCTCGGAGGTGGCGATCAGCTCGGCCAGCTCCTCGTCGGGGATGCCGTGCACGAACCGCACCCGGTCGTGCAGCGACAGCTCGCCGACCAGCTGTTCGGTGGGCCCGCCGGGGGTGGGCCTGCTCACCACGGTCAGGTTGACCTCCCGCTCGGTGGCGAGCTTGGCCACGGCCCGCAGCAGCGTCGCGACGCCCTTCATCGGGGAGTCGGCGCTGGCCACGGCCACGATCGAGTTCTCCCGCTTCGGCAGTTCCGGCCGGGGGTGGAAGAACCGCGTGTCGACGCCGAGGGGAATCAGCCGCATGTTCGACTGCGGCACGTTGAAGTCGCGGTGGATGTCGGCGAGCGACGACTCGCTGACGGTCAGGATCGGGCTGAGCCGGGGGGCGACGACGCTCTGCATGCGGACGAACCCGTACCAGCGGCGCATCGACAGCCGCTTCCACCCCTTGGCGGCCTTGAGTTCGATCCGCCGGTCGACGCTGATGGGGTGGTGGATGGTGCCTACGACCGGCAACAGCTTCTGGATGCCGAGCAGGCCGTACCCCAGCGTCTGGTTGTCCTGGACGACGTCGAAGTCGCCCCGCCGCCTCCTGAGCTCGCGGAAGGCGCGCAGGCTGAACGTCAGCGGCTCGGGGAACCCGGCCGTCCACATGGTGGCGACCTCCAGCGCGTCGATCCAGTCGCGGTACTCCGCGAGCTTCGGCGTGCGGAACGGGTCCTCGTCGCGGTAGAGGTCCAGGCTGGGGACCTTGTTGAGGATCACGCCCTCGTCCAGCTCCGGGTACGGCTGGCCGGAGAAGACCTCGACGTGGTGGCCCAGGGCGACGAGCTCACGGCTGATGTGGCGCAGGTACACCCCCTGGCCGCCGCAGGTGGGCTTGCTGCGATAGGACAGCAGCGCGACTCGCAGCCTCTCCGCCAAGAGGCACCCCTTTCCAGTCGTGCCCCCGTGGGGCTGCTGCCAGGAACACTACCATTTGACCTTATCCGGGGTGCTGTGAGGTGGAAGTGGTCCTCGCTCGACCCTCACCCTCCCCGACCTGGGGTGTTAGGTTACCCGAACGGGATTCGGTGTAACGCGTTCTACTATCGGCCAGGTGGGTGAGGTCGGGCAGGGCGGTACATTCGCCTCTCATAGGCCGAGTTGGATGGTATGAGGAGGATCCGTTGGCCAGGCGTGCGCTGATCACCGGCATCACCGGTCAGGACGGCTCCTATCTCGCCGAGCACCTGCTGCGTGAGGGATACGAGGTCTGGGGGCTGGTCCGCGGCCAGGCGAACCCGCGCGTGCCGCGCGTGCGCCGCCTCCTGCAGGACGTGCGGCTCGTACGGGGCGACCTGCTCGACCAGGGATCGCTGATCTCGGCGGTCGAGAAGGCGCAGCCGGACGAGGTATACAACCTGGGAGCCATCTCGTTCGTGCCGATGTCGTGGGAGCAGGCCGAGCTCACCGGGGAGGTGACCGGCATGGGCGTGCTCCGGGTGCTGGAGGCCATCCGCGTCTGCTCCGGGATCACCGCCGCGCGCCGCTCGCCCGCGGGACAGATCCGCTTCTACCAGGCGTCGTCCTCGGAGATGTTCGGTCAGGTCAGAGAGACGCCGCAGACCGAGCGCACCCCCTTCCACCCCAGGTCGCCGTACGGCGTGGCCAAGGCGTACGGGCACTTCCTCACGCAGAACTACCGCGAGTCGTACGGGATGTTCGCGGTGTCGGGGATCCTGTTCAACCACGAGTCGCCCCGGCGCGGGGCGGAGTTCGTCACCCGCAAGGTCTCGCTCGGCGTGGCGAGGATCAAGCTCGGCATGGCGTCGGAGCTGCGCCTCGGCAACCTGGAGGCACGCCGCGACTGGGGCTTCGCGGGCGACTTCGTCCGGGCCATGCACCTGATGCTGTCGGCCGCCGAGCCCGAGGACTACGTCATCGGCACCGGGCGTACGCACTCGGTGCGCGAACTGGTCGAGGCCGCCTTCGGCGCCGCCGGGCTGGACTGGGAGCGGCACGTCGTCTGCGACTCCTCCCTGCACCGGCCGGCGGAGGTCGACCTGCTGTGCGCGGACCCGAAGAAGGCCCGCACCCAGTTGGGCTGGGAGCCGACGGTGTCGTTCGAGGACCTCGTGGCGATGATGGTCGAGGCCGACCTGCGCCTCCTCGCCGACGGCCGCGATCCCGAGCAGGACAATCCCTCCTGGCCGTGACCGTCCCGCCGGGGCGGCGCGTTTCTGTCGGTGCGCTCTGGTACGACGGACACATGGGTGTGAGCGTCGAGGAGTTCCTGGGCATGCTGGACCGGCTGCCCGAGGTGCGGCAGAGCGAGGGAGGCGACTGGGTCTCCTTCAAGGTGCGTGACAAGGGTTTCGGCTACCTGTGGGAGCGGACCCGGACGGTCGGCCTCAAGGCCACGATCGAGGAGCAGATCGCGCTGGTGGCCGAGCGTCCCGAGGTGTTCGAGCCGCAGTTCACCGCCGGGCGGTTCGGCTGGGTCGTCGTCCGCCTGGACGGGATCGATCCGGACGAGCTGTTCGAGCTGGTCACCGAGGCGTGGTGCCTGACCGCGCCCAAGGCCCTCGTCGAGGCATTCGAATGACGTCCCGTTGAACTGGAACTCGTTCTAGCCCAATTCCCGGCGTGGCTGCGGGGGTGATTCCGGGAGCGGGCGGTGAATTCTAGAAACCGGCGAGCAGCCGCTCGGCGGCGAGTTCGATCCGGTGCTGGATCTGCTCGTAGGTTCGCCGTCCGCGCAGCATCTCCAGCAGCTCCTGCACCCACACCCCCACCAGGGACCCGGTGAGAGCGAGCTGGTCGTCGGGAGGAAGATCCGCGGTGCGGCCGCCGGCGGCGACGCGCAGCACCAGGCTCGCCATCCGGTCGCCGAACGGCGCCTCGACCTCCGCGATGATCAGGGAGCGGATCAGCGCGTCGGCCAGTTCCGGCTCGCGCATCAGCCCCCGGGTCGCCCGCATCAGCACGTCGGCCGCGCGGCCGGCGGGATGGGCGGCATTCGGGGGCCGCCGCTCGATGCTGGACTCCAGTAGGTCGATCTCCTCGCCGACCACCGCCACGACCAGGTCCATCTTCGAGGGGAAGTAGCGGTAGAGCGTTCCCAGCGCGACGCCCGCGCGCTCGGCCACCGTGCGCATCTGCATCGCCTCGACGCCCCCGCGGGAGGCGAGGGCCGCGGCCGCCTGCACGATCCGCCGGCGTCGCTGGTGCTGGCTCCGGGTGCGGACTCCGGGAGTGGCCGGAGCCGCATGCGCGCCCGTGCCGGAGGGTGCGTCGGGACGCGGCGGCGGGACGTCGGCGACCACATGCGAAGTGCGCATGAGAACACGCTATCCGACTCCCGCGCGCTCAGACTGGTTACCCACCAGTCACAGAAACGCGGGCATTTCGCGGAATGTAATCGGTTCTACTTCCCTTGTCCCGAGCGGGAAGGTCAGTGCGTGACGATCGTCGGCACGGTGAAGAAGACGACCAGCGCGATGATCAGGCAGATCAGGAAGCCGACGACCTCCCACAGCCAGTCGTAGTGCCGGTCGCTCTTCTTGCGCGGTCCCTTCCCCGCGGGCCTGACGCCGGTGGCCTCGGCGTTTCCGGCGCTCCCGGGGTTCCTGGTGGTCGTCTGCTTCTTGGTCGTGTGCTTCTTGGCCGGGCGCTTGCCGTCCTTCCGCGCGGGCGCGACCGGCGAGGCGGCAGGGACGGCGGCGGGTGCGGCCGACGCGCCGGCCGATGCGGCTGCCGGTGTGACGGCAGGGTCCGGGACGGGGTCCAGGACATCGGCCTTCGCCGCAGGCGCGTCGACGGCCTGCTCGCCGCCCGCCTCCGGCGCACCGTTCGTCGCCGGCGCACTGTTCGGCTCCGGCGTGCCGGGGGCGTCGTCCTCGGGGAACGCCGCCGGATAGCCGCCGACGGGATGCTTCACCTGCTCCTCGACCCGCGGGAACTCCGGGAACTCAGCCTCCGGAAACTCCGGGAACTCCGCCTGCGGGAACCTGGTCTCCGGGGACACAGCCTGCGGGAACGCCGCCTCCGGGAACGCCGCCTCCGGGAACGCCGCCTCCGGGAACACGGTCTGCGGGATCGCGGTGCTCTCGGCCGGGCGGAACGCCTCAGTCGGCCCGGATGCCTCGGGCGGAGAGGCGGCCTCCGTGACAAGCCGGGAGTCCGGCCCGGCGGCCGCATCAGCGGTCACGTCAGAGGCAGGCTGAGCAGCCGGCTCGCCGGCCGGCCTGGCGGGTGCCTCGGCCGGGGCCGCGAAGGCGTCGAAGGGTTCGGCGGAGCGGAGCGTCTCGAACAGGAGCGTGTGCGCCGCCTCGAACGGCTCGGCGGGCGTGGAGGCGGTGGCCGGGCCGGGGGGTGTGAACGCGTCGAAGGACTCACCGGGCGGGAGCGAACCGGGAGGTGCGAAGGCGTCGAAGGACTCACCGGACGGAAGCGGGCCGGCGGGCGCGAACGCGTCGAAGTCGCGCCGTTCGCCCGGCGTCTGCCGCTGCGGATCGTCGGCGAAGACGGCGGGGGCGGGCGGCGGGTCGGCGGGCCGGGCCACGCCGGGAGGGCTAGCGGGAGCGAAGGCGTCGAACGGGTCGGCCGGGCGGAAGGCGTCGAACCTCTCGGCCTCGAACCTGTCTGCCTCGAAGCTCCCGGCTTTGAACCACTCGACGGCGGAACTGTCGGTGGCGGGACCTTCGGCACCCACAGAACCGCCATGGCCCGCGTGTCCCGCCGACCTCGCCGACTCGGGGACACCGAAGCCGGCCACGGGAACGCCCGACGCGGACTCCGGAAGGCCGGAGCCAGGCGGCTGCGACCCAGGCGGCTGCGACGAGGCCTGAGACTGCGGCCGAGACGGCGTGGACGCCTGGGACGGCGCCTGGGACAGGGCGTCGGACAGAGCCTGGGACGGGAACCGTGGGGGAGTCCGCGGCTCCACCGGCGCCGCGAACGCCTCCTGCGCCGGACTCTCCTGCGCCGACGTTCCCTGTGCCCGGGTTTCGAGTGCCTGGGCTTCGCGTGCCGGGGTTTCGTGCGACCGGGTCTCCTGTGACCGCGGCTCCGGCCGGGTGGCGCGCTTTCTGCGCAGGCGGCCCTCGGTGAGCGAGTTGAGCAGCGCGCCGCGCAGCCGGGGCATGGGCTCGGTCGTCGCCTCGTGCTTGGCCCTGCGCCGGGGCTCCTGGGGCGTGAGGGCCTCGGTCTTGACCACGCAGGTGTTGGTCACCTGGTCGGGGTCGCTCAGCGGCAGCGGCCATGTCGGGGTGGTCGGCCACAGCCTCTTGGTGACGAGCCCGCCGGACTGAGCCCCAGACCGTGCACCAGGCTGTGCACCGGACTCGTCCGCCACCTGCTCCGTACCGGTCGCGGCCGGGTCGCCGGGCTCCTCGTACGGCAGCGCCGCCAGCACCCGGTTCCGTACGGAGGCGGACGGATGGCGCCAGGGCAGCCGGGCCAGCACGTCGGCGACGGGGGCGACCCCGATGGCGTCGTACACCTCCGCGACGGAGGGAGGCACGAACGGCGCGGACCTCGCCGCGGCGACCGCCGTCGCCAGCGTCTGGGTGAAGCGGCGCTTCGCTCCGGCGGCGAGTTCCTCCGCGGTGTCGACCGCCACGTCGAGCACCAGCGACAGCTCCGGGGGCGTGAGGCCGCAGACCTCCGACAGCAGCAGGACCTCCCGCTGGTGCGGCCGGATGTCGCGGAACACCCGCTCGATCAGCGCGGTGGCCGGGTCGGCGACGGAGTCCACGGCGGGCAGCGCGTAGCTGACGTCCCGGCGGTAGATCTCCCGGCGGGCCAGCGCGTACAGCACGGCGCGCGAGGGGGGTTCGGCGGCGGCCGGAGCGGTGGTGAAGACGGCCACCACGGCGTCGGCCGCCGAGGCGGTCTCGCCGAGCTGGTCGTGGCAGTACGCGAACAACCCCGCGGCGTGACGCTCGAAGAGCTCGGCGATCAGCTCGCTCCTGGAGCGCTGACCGGTGAGCGGTGATGTCACGACCGGCTCCTCTGGGGTTCGTGGCTGGTCCCTACGGGAGGAACGGAGCGGAGGGACAGGAGAGGCGTGAGAGTAATCATGCCAACACATCGGCGCACCACGCATCAGGAGATGCCCTATTGATAGATATTCAGGCCCGGATCTCGCGAGTATCCTCCATGGCTGTCGGCCGGGCTGACGAACGCGGTGGGGGCCGCCACGATTTCCGGGGCGCTGACGGGGAAGAGCGAGGGCGCCTCCTGTGTTGCCTTGATCGCACACTCTTTCGAAGGGCAGATACGGCGTGATCACATTCGAAGGTGTCACCAAGCGCTACCGGGACGGGACGGTGGCCGTGGACGACCTGAGCCTCGAGGTGCCCACAGGTGCGATCACCGTGTTCGTGGGCCCCTCCGGCTGCGGCAAGACCACCTCGCT
This sequence comes from Microbispora sp. H10949, assembly GCF_014161435.1. Lineage (NCBI taxonomy): Bacteria > Bacillati > Actinomycetota > Actinomycetes > Streptosporangiales > Streptosporangiaceae > Microbispora > Microbispora sp. H10949. The sequence continues at coordinate 11,823 of NZ_JABBWZ010000006.1, forward strand.
GCGGATGATCAACCGCATGATCGACGCCACCTCCGGCCGTATCGCCCTCGACGGCCAGGACGTGCGTGAGATCGACCCGCCCACGCTCCGGCGCGGCATCGGCTACGTCATCCAGCAGGCGGGCCTGTTCCCGCACCGCAGGATCGTGGACAACGTCGCGACGGTGCCGTACCTGCTGGGCTGGAACAAGAAGAAGGCCCGTGCCCGGGCGATGGAGCTGCTCGAACTGGTCGGGCTCGACGCCGGCCTCGCGAACCGTTATCCCTTCCAGCTCTCCGGCGGCCAGCAGCAGCGGGTCGGCGTGGCCCGGGCGCTCGCGGCGGACCCGCCGGTGCTGCTGATGGACGAGCCGTTCAGCGCCGTCGACCCGGTCGTCCGGGCCAGCCTCCAGGACGAGTTGCTCCGCCTGCAGTCGGAACTGCGCAAGACGATCGTGTTCGTCACCCACGACATCGACGAGGCGGTCAAGCTCGGCGACACGGTGGCCGTCCTGCGCGTCGGCGGGCGGCTGGCCCAGATGGCGGGCCCCGCCACGCTGCTCACCGAGCCGGCCGACGACTTCGTCCGCGGGTTCCTCGGGCGCGACCGGGGCATCCGGCGGCTGTCGTTCATCTCCGCCAAGGAGGTGCGGCTCGGCCCGGCGCCGCCCGACCTCGTGATCGGCGAGGACGGCAGGCCGCTCGGCTGGCGGACCGCCGACGGCCTCGCGGCGTACGGCACCTTCGACCCCGAGACCGACTCGCTGCGGGCGGCGCTCGACGCGGCACTGCTGTCGCCGAACGGCGTCGCGGTCGCCGTGGACGAGGAGGGCCGCGTGCGCGGGGTGGCCGGGCGGGACGCGATCGACGAGCTGCTCGCCGAGTACGCGCCGCCGGCAAAGGGCGCCGGCTCCGCCGAGGAGGCGCCCGCGTGATCGAGGAGCCCCTGGTCCGCTGGGACTGGATCGCGCGCAACTGGGACAGCGGCAGCCCTTCGGCGATCAGCACGCTGCTGGAGAACCACGTCGTGACGGCCTTCCTGCCGGTGCTGCTCGGGCTGGTGGTGGCGCTGCCGCTCGGCCTGGCCTGCGCCCGGTGGCGGTGGCTGTACCAGCCGACGGCGGCGCTGATGAACGTGACCTACTCCCTGCCCTCCCTCGTGCTGTTCTCGGTGTTCCTGTCGGTCACCGGCCTCACCCGCGCGACCGTCGTCATCCCGCTGACGTTCTTCGCCCTGGCGATCCTGATCCCCGCCGTGGTGGACGGGCTGGCCTCGGTCCCCGACCCAGTACGGCAGTCGGCCGTGGCGATGGGCTTCCGGCCCGCGCGCCGCCTGCTCCGGGTCGAGCTGCCGGTGGCGGTGCCGGTGGTCCTGGCCGGGCTGCGGGTCGCGACCGTGTCCAGCATCAGCCTGGTGAGCGTGGGCGCGCTGATCGGCCAGGGCGGGCTCGGCAACCTGTTCATCGACGGCTGGCAGCGGCAGTTCTACACGCCGATCGTGGTCGGGATCGCGCTCATCGTGTTGCTCGCGGTGCTCGCCGACGGGCTGCTCGTGCTCGCCCAGCGGCTGCTGACCCCCTGGTCCCGGGCGAGGAGCACGGCATGAACGGGAGCGGCGTGAACGGGAGCGGCGTGAACGGGGGCACGGCATGAACTGGCTGGCCGACTTCTTCGGCGACGCGGCGCACTGGTCCGGCCCCGACGGCATCCCGGTCCGGCTGCTGGAGCACCTGGGGTACTCGGCGGCGGCCTTCCTCGTCGCGGCGCTGATCGCCGTGCCGCTCGGCATGCTCATCGGTCACACCGGCCGCGGCGCGCTGCTTGTCGTGGTCGCGGCGAACGCGGCCCGGGCCCTGCCGACGCTCGGCCTTCTCGTGCTCGTCGTGCTGCTGGCCGGGGTGGGGACCGTGCTGCCGGTGCTGGTCCCGCTGATCGTGCTGGCGGTCCCGCCCATCCTGGTGAACACGTACGAGGGACTGCGCGGGGTGGACGCCGACCTGCGCGACGCGGCGTACGGCATGGGCCTGCGCGGGCCGCAGGTGCTGTTCCGGACGCTGACGCCGGTCGCGCTGCCGCTGATCCTGCTGGGGCTGCGCCTGTCGGCCATCCAGGTCGTCTCCACCGCCACCGTGGCGGCGTTCGTCGGCCTCGGCGGGCTCGGCCGGTTCATCATCGACGGCCTGGCCACCAAGGCGTACTCCAGCGTGATCGGCGGCGCGGTCCTGGTCGCGGCCCTCGCGCTGGCCGTCCAGTTCGGCTTCCTCCTCCTCGACCGGGTGGTCGTCTCGCCGGGAGTCCGACAGACCCGCTAATCTCCGTATTATCTCCCAAAAATGAAGGGTTTTTCCTTATGAGGCGTATGTTCGGCGTCGCGGCGGTCGCCCTGACCACGGCGCTCACATTGTCGGCCTGCGGGGGGTCCGACCCGCTGTCCACCACCGCGTCGGCCGCCCCTTCGGCCTCCGGGTCCGGCGGCGCGGCCTCCGCCAAGGTGGTCGTCGGCTCCTTCGACTTCCCCGAGAGCGTCCTGCTCGCCTCGATCTACGCCCAGGCGCTCCAGGCCAAGGGCGTCACGGTCGAGGAAAAGCCCAACATCGGCAGCCGCGAGGTGGTCTACGACCAGATCAAGAGCGGCGGCCTGACCGTGCTGCCCGAGTACGCCGGGTCGCTGCTGGCGTTCATCGACAAGTCGAGCACGGCCAGGACCAAGGACGACATCCTCTCCGGGCTGAAGGCGAAGCTGCCGCCCGAGCTGGAGATCCTGGAGCCGGCCGCGGCCGAGGACAACAACTCGCTCACCGTCACCAAGGCGACGGCCGACAAGTACAAGCTCGCCACGATCGAGGACCTCGCGAAGGTCTCCAAGGACCTCACGGTAGGCGGGCCGCCGGAGTTCAAGGACCGTCAGGAGGAGAACTTCAAGACCGTCTACGGCCTGGAGTTCAAGCAGTGGAAGCCCACCGGGGCCACCACCGCTGACGCGATCAAGAGCGGCACGGTCCAGGTCGGCAACGTGTTCACCACCGACCCCAAGATCGTGCTGAACGACCTCGTGCCGTTGCAGGACAACAAGAACGCCTTCGGCTCGGAGAACGTGACGCCCCTGGTCCACAAGGCCGAGGCGAACGACACCGTGGTCTCCACGCTCAACGCGATCTCCGCAAAGCTGGACACCGAGACGCTGGTCTCGCTGATGAAGCGGATCGCCGTCGACAAGGACGACCCGCCGGCGGTCGCCAAGGACTGGCTGACCCAGAACGGCCTCCTCTAGGTGGGTCCGGAGTGAGGACCGGGTGAGTCCGGTGCAGGGGCTGTTCACCGAGGCCATGCGGCAACTCGCCGCGGGCGTCGCCGTGCTGACGGTGAAGGACGACCGTGACGACCTCGGCACGACGGTCGCGACCCTGATGTCGGTGTCGCTCGACCCGCCGCTCGTGCTGGTCAGCCTCGACTCGGCCGGTTATCTCGCCGAGGTGCTCCTGCGCCGGGACCGGTGGGCCGCCAGCCTTCTCGCCGACGGTCAGCAGGCGGTCGCCTCCCGCTTCGCCGCCGCGGGGCGGCCGGGGGCGCGCCTCCTGCTGGCCGGGGCCGCCCACCACCGCGGCGCGCACAGCGAGGCGCTGGTGGTGGACGGCGGAGTGGCGGCGATCGAGGCCGAGACGACACAGGTCGTCCCGGCCGGCGATCACACCCTGTTCGTCGGCGCGGTGCTGGGCGTCGACTACGTCGACGCCCAGAAGTCCCCGCTCGTACGGCTGCGCTCCCGCTACCGGACGGTCCAGTAGCCCGGCAGCACGAGCGGGCCGTACGCCGGTAGGCCGAGCTCTCCGGCGAGCCGGGCGAGTGGCCCCCACGCCTCCAGGCGCACCCGGGAGAGGGCGGCCGACCTGTCCTCGCTCGACTCCGCCGGCCGCAGCCGCTCCAGCGGGTGCATGCGGGGATAGGTCCGCACCGGGGCGGCGGTGGCGAGCCCGGCCCGGCGGCGGGCCAGGGCGAGGGCGTCCTCCAGGCCGCCGAGCTCGTCGGCGAGACCGGCCGCCCGGGCGTCGGCGCCGGTCCAGACCCGGCCCCTGGCCAGCTCGTGCGCCCGCTCCCTGCTCAGGCCGCGGCCGTCGGCCACCTTGCCCACGAAGTCGTCGTAGATGCGGTCGAGCCAGGCGTTGACCCGCTCCCACTGCGTCTCGGAGAACGCGGTCGTCGGCGAGAACATCCCGGCGTTGGCGCCCTCGGCGACCGACTCCGTCACCACGCCGAGCCTGCCGAGCAGCTCACCGACGACGGGCTTGCCGCCGAACACGCCGATCGAGCCGGTCAGCGTGCCCGGCTGGGCCACGATCACGTCGGCGGCCATCGACACGAAGTAGCCGCCGGAGGCGGCCAGGTCGCCCATCGACACGATGACCGGCTTGCCCGACTCGCGGGCCAGCACGACCTCCCGCCAGATGGCGTCGGAGGCGACGTACGAGCCGCCGGGGCTGTCCACCCGGAACACGATGGCCTTGACCTTGTCGTCCCGCCGGGCCGCGCGCAGGGCGGCGCAGACGGTGTCGGAGCCCATGGCGCCTCCGCCGCCGAGGGGAGACCTGCCGCTGCGCCCGAGGCGGATCGTGCCGGTGCCGTGCACCAGGGCCACGGTGTCGGCGCCGGGATGCGGCAGCTTCCCGGACAGCGCGCTCTTGGCGTACCGGGACACGTACTGCAGGTGGGCGCCGTCCTCGACGGTCTCCGCGTAGACCTCGTCGCGATACTTCAGTCCGTCCACGAGCCCGGCCTCGACGGCCTCGGCGCCGATGAACGGGCCCTGGTCGATCAGCTCGCGCACGCGCTCGGGGGTGAGCCGGCGCGCTTCGGCGATGCCGACGGTGATCTGCTCGGTCACCGACTCGGCGATGCGGGTCGCCGACTCGCGGTGCGCGTCCGTCATGTGGTTCTGGGTGAACATGTTGGCCGCGGTCTTGTACTCGTGCCGCTGGCCGAGCTGATACTCCACCCCGGCCCTGGCGAGCGCGTCGCGCAGGAACCGCTGCTCCAGCGCCACCCCGGTCAGCCCGACGTCGCCGGAGGGCTGGAGGTAGACCCGCTCGAACGCGCTGGCCAGGTAGTACGGAACCGTGCCGGCGCCGAACTCCCCGAAGGTCTCGGCGAACGCGACGGTCGGCTTGCCCGCCGCGCGCAGCTTCACGACGGCTTCGCGCAGTTCCTGCACCGTCCCCAGGCCCAGGGGGTTCCCGCCGATCTTGACGATGAGCGCGGCGACCCGGGGGTCCTTGCGGGCGCGGCGCAGGCCCGACAGCACTTCCGCCAGGCGTGGCTTGCGCATCGACAGCAGGGCGGTCACAGGGTCGGCGGGCGGTCCCTCGGACAGCCCTTCGGTCAGGTCCAGCTCCAGCACCAGCGGCCCGGTGCGGCGCTGCCGCAGCTTGCCCACGGTCTCCACGATCGTCCTCGACGCGTCCATAAATGCCACCATAAGCGACGGTTTTCGCCTGTATGCCCCGACGATCAGGGGCCCCCGCGTGAGTGGGACACGCGGGGGCCCTGAACGGCTCGAAGCGGTTACCTCAACCCGTTGGACATCGCGGTGATCAGTTCGCCGTTGGCGGTGTCACCGCTGAACTCCCAGAAGAAGGCCCCGCCCAGACCCTGGTTCTTGGCGTAGGTCATCTTGCCGCCGATGGTGGCGGGGGTGTCGTAGCTCCACCAGTTGGAGCCGCACTTGGCGTACGCGGTGCCGGCGACCGTGCCGGTGGCCGGGCAGCTGTTCCTGAGGACCTTGTAGTCCTCGATGCCCGCCTCGTACGTGCCGGGCGCGGCGCCGGTGGCGGTGCCGCCGGGGGCCGACTGGGTCACGCCGGTCCAGCCGCGGCCGTAGAAGCCGATGCCCAGCAGGAGCTTGGCCGCCGGCACGCCCTTGCTCCGGAGCTTCTGGACGGCCGCGTCGGAGTAGAACCCGGCGGTGGGGATGCCCGAGTAGGAGGTCAGCGGGGAGTGCGGAGCCGTCGGGCCCTGGGCCGCCCAGGCGCCGAAGTAGTCGTAGGTCATGACGTTGTACCAGTCGACGTACTGCGCCGCGCCCGCGTAGTCGGCGGCGTCGATCTTGCCGCCGTTCGTGCCGTCCGCGGTGATGGCGGCGGTGACGAGATAGCCGGCGCCGAACCTGGCGCGCAACGCGGCCATCAGGTTCTTGAACGCCGCCGCGCCGCTGGAGTCACAGCTCAGGCCGCAGGCGTTCGGGTACTCCCAGTCGATGTCGATGCCGTCGAACACGTCGGCCCAGCGCGGGTCCTTCAGCAGGTTGTAGCAGGAGTTGGCGAAGGCGGTGGGGTTGGCCGCGGCCTGGGCGAACCCGCCGGACCAGGTCCAGCCGCCGAAGGAGTAGATGACCTTGATGTTCGGGTACTGCGCCTTGAGCTTGCGCAACTGGTTGAAGGCGCCGCGCAGCGCGCCGGCGTCCCAGGTGTCGGCCTTGCCGTCCACGCTGTTGGCCGTCGTGTACGCCATGTCGTAGTCGGCGTAGGAGTCGCCGATCGCGCACTGGCCGTTGGTCACGTTGCCGAACGCGTAGTTGATGTGGGTGAGCTTGGCGGCCGAACCGCTGGTCACGATGTTCTTCACGAAGTACTGGCGGCCGTAGACGCCCCAGTCGGCGAAGTAGCCGAGCACCTTCTTGCCGCCCGGAGGGGGAGGCGTCGGCGTCACGGTGGGCGTCGCGCTGGGGCTGGGGCTGGGGCTCCTGCTGGGGCTCGGGCTCGGGGAGGGGCTCCTCGTCGGGGTCGCGCTCGGAGAGGGGGACGAGGTGGAGCCGCCCGGAAGGAGCTTCCACAGGGCCGGCACGTTCGGCGGCTCCCACCCGGTCAGGGACGTGTGCGCCTGGATGCACTCGTAGTCCTTGCCCCCGTACGTGACCCGGGCGCCGACGGCGTACCAGGTGTTGGGGGCCCAGGCCGCGTAGGCCAGGGTGACGACTCCGGTCTTCGGGGCGGCGGCGACGGCGGCGGCAGTGGTGGTGGCGCCGGTGGCGGAGGCGGTCCCGATCGCGAGCGGCGCGAGCAGCGCGGCACCGGCGATCACGGACCCGAGGAGGATCTTTCGCAATGGAAACTCCCGGTCTGGGGGGTAAACGATAGGAAAGTTTCCTATTAGTTCGCAGCGTAAATACCGATCGCCGGAGGGTCAACGCCCCGGCGGCCGGTTAATCGCCGGTTAACTCCTCGCTAAGGTCGCACCCGGACGTCACCTGCACCGGAGGTGCGGACTCCCGTACGATGATGCGGTGAGCGGTCTCGTTCGCTCGGTCTGGCACGAGCCCCGTCCCCCCGATGCGCCCAGGCGGGTGTGGCGCGACTGGGCGCTCGTCGTGGTGCTGGTGCCGCTCGCGGTGCTGGAGGGGGTGCTGCGGCCGGACCTGCCGTGGCGGGTCTTCTCGGTGGTCGTCACCGCCGGGCTGACGCCCGCGCTGCTGTGGCGCCGGACCCGGCCCCTGGAGGCGCTGGCGGTCTGCTTCGTCACGACGAGCCTGGTCCCGGTCGCCCTGCACGGCGCGATGCTCGACATGTACTCCCTGGCCTACCTGCTGATCCTGCCGTACGCGCTGGTGCGCTGGGGATCGGGCCGCGAGATCGTGATCGGCCTCGCGGTCATGCTCGCCGGGGCCGGCCTGTCGGTGCTCGTCGAGCACGCCGCGCCCGCCGACGCGATCGGCCCGTTCGCCGTCGTGCTCTCCACGACCACGCTGGGCGGGGCGTTCCGCTACCGGTCCAGGGCGAGGGCCCGCGAACTCGACCAGGTCAAGCTGCTCGAACGCGAGCAGCTGGCGCGCGAACTGCACGACACGGTCGCCCACCACGTCTCGGCGATGGCGATCCGCGCGCAGGCGGGCCTCGCCACGGCCGCGGCACGGCCCGACGCCGCGACCGAGGCGCTGCGGGTGATCGAGGCCGAGGCGGCGCGCGCCCTCGACGAGATGCGGGCCATGGTCCGCGTCCTGCGCCGGGACGAGCCGGCGGACCTGACCCCCGGCCGCCATATCGCCGACATCGAGGGGCTCGCGGCTCCCGGCGGGCCGGATCACCCGTCCGTCGGGGTCGAGATCTCCGGTGACCTCGGCGGCCTCTCCCCGTCGGTCGAGGCGGCGGTCTACCGCATCGCCCAGGAGGCCGTCACCAACGCGCTGCGGCACGCCCGCCACGCCACCCGGGTGGCGGTGCACGTCACCGGGGACGGGCCCTCGGTGTGCCTGCGCGTGAGCGACGACGGAGACGGCGGCTCCGCCCGCCCGGCGGGCCCGGCGGGATACGGCATCGTGGGCATGGCCGAACGCGCCGACCTGCTCGGCGGCACCTGTGTGGCGGGCCCGGACCCCGGCCGGGGCTGGACCGTGACCGCGGTGCTGCCCAGGAACGGGGTGGCCACGTGAGCATCCGGGTGCTCGTCGCCGACGACCAGGAGATCGTCCGCACCGGGCTCGCGATGATCCTCGACGCCCAGCCCGGCATCGAGGTCGCCGACACGGCCGCCGACGGGCGGCGGGCCGTCGAACTCGCGCGGCGGCTGCGTCCGGACGTGTGCCTGTTCGACATCCGCATGCCCGGCCTCGACGGCATCGAGGCCACCCGCTGCCTCGCTGGGCCGGGGGTCGCCGACCCCCTCGCCGTCGTGGTCATCACCACGTTCGACCTCGACGAGTACGTCTACGCCGCGCTGCGGGCCGGCGCCCGGGGGTTCCTGCTCAAGAACGCCGGCGCCGAGATGCTCTCCCAGGCCGTGCACGCCGCCGCCGGCGGGGACGCGCTCATCGCCCCGAGCGTCACCGCGCGGCTGCTCGGGGCCTTCGCCCGGTCCGGCCCCGCGGCGCCGGCGGCGCGGCTCGTCGAGCCGCTGACGTACCGGGAGGAGGAGATCCTGGCGGCGGTGGCGCGCGGGCGGACCAACAGCGAGATCGCCGACGAGATGCACATCTCGCTCAGCACGGTCAAGACGCATGTCGCGAGCCTGATGGCCAAGCTCGGCGCCCGCAACCGCGTCGAGATCGCGATGTGGGCCTATCAGACGGGCCGCGTCACGGGCTGACGGGCGCCGAGCTCACGGGCGCCGGGCCGGCGCCGGAGGGCCCACTCGGCCACGGCGAGGTTGATCACCCACGCGGCGGTCATGAGCAGCGCGCGGGGGAGCGCGCCGGGCTGCTCACCGGTCAGCACGACCCAGGGCATGATGGTCAGCACCTGGGTGCCCGCGCCCATGCCGAGCGCGTAGCCGCGCGCCATCCACGCCCGGTGGCGGGCGACGTCCCGCCGCCGGATCGCCGCGAAGCCGAGGACGATCGACACGATCATGCCGCCGCCCACCACCAGCCGTACGCCGACGAGCAGGGCGCTGTCGTCCGGCAGGTGCGGGTAGAACAGCGTCATCCACAGGCCCGACAGGGCCGTGACGAGCCCGGCGGGCACCAGCACCCGTCCCGAGATCCGGTGCCAGCGCGGCGCGCGGCGGCGGAGCGCGGGGGCGAACTGCAGGGCGCCGAGGAGGCTGAACAGCGTGACGGCGACGATGTGCGCGACCACGGGGAAGGGCGTGGCGAAGTACCGGGCGCTGTTCGCGGTGACCGGCCCGCCGCCGGTCAGCTGCGACAGCCGGGTCGCGCCGGCGACCACGGGGACGGCGCTGAGCGCGATCAGCCCCGCCGGCACCAGCCATTCCCTTTTCTTCCGGCCGCCTCTCGTGGGCACGGACCGTCGCGTCGATGTCAGTTCTGTCATGGCCCGATCGTCGTACGCGGAGTGGGTGCGGATCATCGGCGGAACGGCTCGATCCGCACCGGTCCATCGGCTGCCGATCGGGCGTACTTTCGGCCGATGAGCCCCGGGCGCGGCGCTTCCTACGCTGGCCTCCCAGCCGCCGAGGCGACGAGGAGAGATGCGATGAAGGCCTACGTTCTACGCTCGTACGGCCCGCCCGAGGTCCTGACGCTCAGCGACGTCCCGACGCCGGAGCCCGGCCCCGGAGAGGTGCTGGTCCGGGTCCGAGCCACCTCCGTCCAGCCGTACGACTGGCACCACATGCGAGGCGAGCCGTACGTCGCGCGTCTGATGGGCGGCACGCTCGGCCCGCGCGGGCCGCGTCTCAGCGTGCTCGGCGCCGACGTCGCGGGACAGGTCGAGGCGGTCGGCGCGGGCGTCACCGCGTTCGGCCCGGGCGACGAGGTGTTCGCGCTGGTCACCGGCGGCGGCTTCGCCGAGTACGTCAGCGTGCGGGAGAGCGATCTGGTCCGCAAACCGGAGAACCTGTCGTTCGAGCAGGCGGCGGCGGTGCCGCTGGCCGCCGCCACCGCGCTGCTGGCCCTGGACGAAGGGCGGGTCCGGCCGGGGCACGAGGTGCTCGTGAACGGCGCGTCGGGCGGGGTGGGCACGTTCGCCGTGCAGCTCGCCAGGGTGTTCGGGGCCGAGGTCACCGGCGTCTGCGGCCCCCGCAACGTGGACCTGGTCCGGTCGCTCGGCGCGGGCGAGGCCGTCGACTACAGCAGGGCCGACTTCACCCGGACCGGCCGGCGGTACGACGTGCTGATCGACATCGCGGGCACCAAGCCGCCGGCGGCCTGCCGGCGGGTGCTGAGGCCCCGGGGGGCGCACGTCGTCGTCGGCGGGCCGGCCGGACGGTGGCTGCAGCCCGTCGGCCACACGATCGCGGCGCTCGCGACGTCGCCGTTCACGTCCAGGCGAGTGGTCCTCGCCGACGTGACCCGATGCCGCGAGAACCGGGCGAACCTGGTCAAGCTGGCCGGGCTCATCGAGCAGGGCGACCTCACCCCGGTCGTCGACCGCGTCTACCCGTTCGACGACCTCCCCGCGGCCGTCCGCTACGTGGAGGAGGGCCACGCCCGCGGGAAGGTCGTCGTCACGCTCTGAACGGCCTGCCGCGGATCAGGACTCGGCGACCAGGCCATCGGGCTCCGGCTCCACCGGCGCCTCGTCCTCCGGATCCGGCTCCGTCCCCGGCAGGGCCGTCACGGTCCGCTCGTCCATCTCGGCGCTCACCGGGGTCGGCGTCTCCACCGGCCGCAGCCACACCACGCCGAGCGGCGGCACGCGCAGCCGCGCCGAGCAGGGCAGGCCGTGCCGCGGCGTCTCCACCGCCTCGACCGCGCCCATGTTGCCGACCCCGCTGCCCGCGTACTCGTACGCGTCGGTGTTGAGGACCTCTTCCCACCGCCCCGGGGTCGGCAGGCCCAGGTGGTAGTCGTCGTGCGGCGCGCCGGAGAAGTTGGCGACGCAGGCCAGCACCGAGCCGTCCGCGCCGTACCGGAGGAACGACAGCACGTTGCCCGAGGCGTCGTCGGCGTCGATCCAGCGGAAGCCCTCGTGGGTGTTGTCGCGGGAGTAGAGCGCGGGCGACTCGCGGTAGACGTTGTTGAGGTCCCTGATCAGCCGCCGCACGCCCTGGTGGAAGTCGAAGTCGAGCAGCCACCAGTCGAGGCCGCCCGCCTCCGACCATTCGGCGCCCTGGCCGAACTCGCCGCCCATGAACAGCAGCTGCTTGCCGGGATGGGCCCACATGAAGCCGTACAGCGCGCGCAGGTTGGCGAAGCGCTGCCACTCGTCGCCCGGCATCTTGCCCAGCAGCGACCCCTTGAGGTGGACGACCTCGTCGTGCGAGAGCGGCAGCACGAAGTTCTCGGAGAAGGCGTACATCAGGGAGAACGTCATCTGGTGATGGTGATACTGCCGGTAGACCGGCTCCCGGGACATGTAGCTGAGCGTGTCGTGCATCCAGCCCATGTTCCACTTGAAGCCGAAGCCGAGCCCGCCGAGGTACGCCGGGCGCGAGACCCCGGGCCAGGCGGTCGACTCCTCCGCGATCGTCACGATCCCGGGCTCCTCGCGGTAGACGACGGCGTTCATCTCCTTGAGGAACTCGATCGCGTCGAGGTTCTCCCTGCCGCCGTACTCGTTGGGCGTCCACTCGCCCTCGCGGCGCGAGTAGTCGAGGTAGAGCATCGACGCGACCGCGTCCACCCGCAGGCCGTCGACGTGGAACTCCTTCAGCCAGAAGAGCGCGTTGGCCACCAGGAAGTTGCGCACCTCCTTGCGGCCGAAGTCGAAGACGTACGTGCCCCAGTCGGGGTGGGTGCCGCGGTGCGGATCGCCGTGCTCGTAGAGCGGCGTGCCGTCGAAGCGGGCGAGGGCCCACTCGTCCATCGGGAAGTGCGCCGGCACCCAGTCGACGATCACGCCGACGCCGGCCCGGTGCAGCTCGTCCACCAGATGGCGGAAGTCGTCGGGGGAGCCGAACCGGGAGGTCGGGGCGTAGTACGACGTCACCTGGTAACCCCACGAGCCGCCGAACGGATGCTCGGCGACGGGCAGGAACTCCACGTGCGTGAACCCCATGTCCGTCACGTACTCGACCAGTTCCCGGGCGAGGTCGCGGTAGGACAGGCCGGGCCGCCAGGAGCCGAGGTGCACCTCGTAGGTGCTCATCGGCTCGACGAGGGCGTCCCGCGACGCCCGGGCGGCCATCCACTCCTCGTCCCGCCACTCGTACGCCGGCTTCTCCACGATGCTGGCGGTCGCCGGCGGGATCTCGGTGCGCCGGGCCATGGGGTCGGCCTTCTCCCGCCAGACGCCGTCGAGGCCGAGGATCTGGAACTTGTACCGGGCGCCCTCGCCGATCTCCGGGACGAACAGCTCCCACACCCCGGTCCCGCCGAGCGAGCGCATGGGGTGGGCGCCGCCGTTCCAGTGGTTGAAGTCGCCGATCACCCGCACGCCCTGCGCGTTCGGCGCCCACACCGAGAACGCCGTGCCGTCCACGTCCTCGTGGCGGACGACCCGCGCTCCGAGCACCTCCCACAGCCGTTCGTGCCTGCCCTCGCCGATCAGGTGCAGGTCGAGCTCGCCCAGCGTCGGCCAGTGGCGGTACGGATCGTCCGTCTCGTACGGCAGGGCGTCGGGGTAGGTGACGCGCAGGCGGTAGTCCGGGACCTTGTCGACGCCGGGCAGTGTCACCTCGAACACGCCGAAGGCGGTGTGGCCCATCTCGTGCGCCGAGCCCTCGGCCAGCACCTCGACCTTCTCCGCGAAGGGCCGCAGAGCCCTGATCGTGACGCCGTCAGGCCCGGGATGGGCCCCCAGAATCGAATGGGGGTCGTGATGGGCGCCCCCCGCCAGCCGGTCCAAATCCATGTCGCAAACCTGCCCTAGATATATCCCACCGAACACTGCGATCTTGTCAGCGGAAGGCGGCGAGCGGTATGGGCAACCAGGTCGGCCGGTTGCGCGCCTCGTAGACGACCTCGTACACGGCCTTGCTCAGCTCCAGCGCGCGCAGCAGGACCGCCTCGTCGCCGCGGACCCGCCCGCCGCCCTCGGAGTAGCCGGCGAGGAACGCCGCGCGGTTGCGTTCCGACCACTCCCGGGCCCGGTGCTCCAGCCCGTCGGCGTCCGGGTGGTCGGCCAGCAGGTGCCGGGCGGCGTACTCGAACGAGCGCAGCATGCCCGCCACGTCGCGCAGCGGCGAGTCGAGCGCCCGGCGCTCGGCCAGCGGCTGCCCCGGCTCGCCCTCGAAGTCGAGCACGACCCAGTCGGTCATGGTGCGCATGACCTGGCCGAGGTGGTAGTCGCCGTGGACCCGCTGCACCGGCACCTCGTGCGCGAGGTCGCCGAGCCGGTCGAACGCCTCGGCGGCGACGTCGGCGTGCTCGCCGAGCCGCGGCACCTCGGCGATCGCCCGGTCGAGCCTGCGGCGGAACCGCTCGGTCATCCGCTTGAGCTCCGGCGGCTCGATCGTGCCCGGGGGGAAGGCCCGGGCCAGCTCCCGGTGGACCTGCGCGGTGGCCACCCCCAGCCGCCGGGCCTCGCCCGCGAAGTCGCCCCCGGCGTCCTCCGCCGGCATGCCCTCCGGGGACGCGTAGAGGTCGCGCACGCTGGTCAGCGCCATCGACCAGCCCTCGTTGGCGTTCCGCAGGTACTCCTGCATGATCGCCAGGGTGGTCGGCTCGTCCTGCAGCGTGGTCTCGATCCAGCCGTACGGCCGGGCCACGTGGGACGAGCCCGCGCCGGCGAGCGCGGTGATGATCTCCAGCTCCGGGTTGGTCCCCGGGCTGAGCTGCCGGAACAGCTTGAAGATGTACGTGTCGCCGTACACCAGCGAGGTGTTCGACTGCTCGGCGGTCAGCACGAGGCTGCGCTGCGAGGTGTCGATCTCCACACCGTGCGCGCGGTGGAAGGCGAGGCCGTCGAACCTGTGGTCCGCGGCCATCCCCTCCAGCAGGTGCGCGGTCAGGGCGGAGTCGTGCAGCGCGTCGTAGACCTCGGCCTCGCGGCCGTCGCGGCGGCACCTGCCGATGCGCACGTGCTCCAGCCGGTCGGGCAGGTGCTCGCGCAGCCCGACCGGGATCTGGTAGCGCGTGCGGCGGTCCCCCTGACGCACGCACACGACCAGATGGAGCAGCGCCGGGTCCCCGCCGGCGATCTCGATCTCGGAGTCGATGGACAGGTCGTCGATGGCGCGCCCCTTGCCGGCGAACCACCGTTGCCCGGTGATCCAGCCGGCCAGAAGCTCCTGAAGTGAAGTCGTCACTCCTCCTTCGTGCCGGCCGTCCGGTGCGTGACGGGCAACGTGAACCAGTAGAACCCATGCCCAGGGAGCGTCAAAAGATACGGAAGTTCGCCGATCGGGGGGAAAGGAACTCCGCCCATGCACTCGACCGGTGTCGATCCCTCGAACCTGCGCAGGTCGAGCTCGACCGGCTGGGGGAAACGGGAGAGGTTGTTGACGCACAGCACCCGGTCGTCGCCGAGCTCCCGCACGAACGCGAGCACGCTGGGGTTGGAGGAGTTCAGCTCGGTGAACTCGCCGAGGCCGAACACGGGGTGCCGCTTGCGGATCTCGATCATCCGCTTGGTGAAGTGCAGCAGCGAGCTGGCGCTCTTCTGCTGGGCCTCGACGTTGATCGCCTGGTACCCGTAGATCGGATCCATGATCACCGGGAGGTAGAGCCGGCCGGGGTCGCAGCTGGAGAAGCCCGCGTTGCGGTCGGGGGTCCACTGCATCGGCGTGCGCACGCCGTCGCGGTCGCCGAGCCAGATGTTGTCGCCCATGCCGATCTCGTCGCCGTAGTACATGACCGGCGAGCCGGGCAGGCTAAGCAGCAGCGCGGTGAACAGCTCGATCTGGTTGCGGTCGTTGTCCAGCAGCGTCGCCAGCCGCCGCCGGATGCCGACGTTGGCCCGCATCCGGGGGTCCTTGGCGTACTCCGAGTACATGTAGTCGCGCTCTTCGTCGGTGACCATCTCCAGCGTCAACTCGTCATGGTTGCGCAGGAAGATCCCCCACTGGCAGTTCTCGGGAATCTTCGGCGTCTGGGCCAGGATCTCCGAGATCGGATAGCGCGACTCGCGCCGCACCGCCATGAAGATGCGCGGCATCAGCGGGAAGTGGAAGGCCATGTGGCACTCGTCACCCCCGGTGACCGGGTCGCCGAAGTACTCCACCACGTCGGCCGGCCACTGGTTGGCCTCGGCCAGCAGCACCCGGTCGGGATACAGGCGGTCCACCTCCGCCCGCACCCGCTTGAGGTAGGCGTGCGTCGGGGGCAGGTTCTCGCAGTTGGTGTCCTCCTGCTCGAACAGGTACGGGATCGCGTCCAGGCGGAACCCGTCGATGCCCAGGTCCAGCCAGAACCGGATGACCTCCAGCATCGCGTCCTGCACCGCGGGGTTCTCGAAGTTGAGGTCCGGCTGGTGGTGGAAGAACCGGTGCCAGTAGTACTGCCCCCGCACCGCGTCGAAGGTCCAGTTCGACGCCTCGGTGTCCACGAAGATGATCCGCGCGCCGGGGTACTTCTCGTCGGTGTCGCTCCACACGTAGAAGTCGCCGAACGGGCCGTCGGGATCGTTGCGGGAGGCCTGGAACCACGGGTGCTGGTCGCTGGTGTGGTTCATCACCAGGTCGGCGATCACCCGGATGCCCCGCTTGTGCGCCTCGTCCACCAGCCGGATGAAGTCTCCCAGGTCACCGAAGTCCGGGAGGATCTTCATGTAGTCGGAGATGTCGTACCCGCCGTCCTTGAGCGGGGACTCGTACAGCGGGAGCAGCCAGAGGCAGTCGATGCCGAGCCACTGGAGGTAGTCCAGCTTCTCGATGAGGCCGCGGATGTCTCCGGTGCCGTCGCCGTTCGAGTCGGCGAAGCCGCGGATCAGCACCTCGTAGAAGACGGCCCGCTTGTACCAGCGCTGGTCCCGCGGCTCCTCCTCGGTGAAGGTGTTCGGGATCGGCTGGGTGTGGCTGGGCTGGATGTGGCTGGGCTGAGGCGTGGTCGAGCTCACCTGTTGACTCCCCGTAGTGTGCAGGGCTGCGTCACGGGCGGAGCGCTGACCCGTGGCGGAGCGTGAGGATGTGTGCGGGTTGTACGTGCGGGTCGAGGCGCACGTAGTTCGCCTGCCCCCAGCGGTACGACTCGCCCGACAGTTGGTCGTCCACGACGAAGTCGGCATGCCAGTCGAGACCGAGGGCGGGCATGTCGAGCCGGACCGTCGCCTCATGGGTGTTGTATGGATCCAGGTTGACGACGGCCAGTACGACATCGCCTAGTCCGTGCCGTCGTGAGGCCGTGTCATAGGCGCCGGGCAGCCGCTTCGAGAAGCAGATCACGTCCGGCTGGTCGACGTTGTGAAACCGTAGGTTACGCAATTCCTGGAGCGCCGGGTGCGCTCTTCTCAACAAATTGAGCTGGGTAATGAACGGGGCAAGGCTGCGGCCCTCACGCTCCGCCGCCGCCCAGTCACGCGGACGGTACTGGTACTTCTCGCTGTCGAGATACTCCTCACTGCCCGGGCGGACCGGGACGTTCTCGGCCAGCTCGTATCCGGAGTAGACGCCCCAGGTGGGGGCCGTCAGCGCGGCCAGCACCGCCCGGATCCTGAACGCCGGCACGCCGCCGTGCTGGAGGTACTCGTGCAGGATGTCGGGCGTGTTGACGAACAGGTTCGGCCGCAGGAAGTGCGAGGTCTCGTGGGACAGCTCCCACAGGTACTCCTCGAACTCCTGCTTGTGGTTGCGCCAGGTGAAGTACGTGTAGGACTGGTGGAAGCCGACCTTGCCGAGGGTCCGCATCATGGCGGGACGGGTGAACGCCTCGGCCAGGAACAGCACGTCGGGGTCGGTCGCGTTGATGTCGGAGATCAGCCGCTCCCAGAACCGCACCGGCTTGGTGTGCGGGTTGTCCACCCGGAAGATCCGCACGCCGTGGTCCATCCAGTGCCGGACGACCCGCCTGACCTCCGCGTAGATCCCCTCGGGGTCCTTGTCGAAGTTCAGGGGGTAGATGTCCTGGTACTTCTTCGGCGGGTTCTCCGCGTACGCGATCGTGCCGTCGGCCCGGATGTTGAACCACTCGGGATGCTCCTTGACCCACGGGTGGTCGGGGGAGCACTGCAGCGCTAGGTCGAGGGCGATCTCCATGCCCAGCTCGCGGGCCTTCGCGACGAACTCGTCGAAGTCCTCGATCGTGCCGAGATCGGGGTGGATCGCGTCGTGGCCGCCCTGCTCCGAGCCGATGGCCCACGGCGATCCGGGGTCGTACTGGTCGGGCGTCAGCGTGTTGTTGCGGCCCTTGCGGAACTGCGCGCCGATGGGGTGGATCGGCGGGAGGTAGACCACGTCGAAGCCCATCTGGGCGATCGCCGGGAGCCTCCTGGCCGCCGTCCCGAACGTCCCCGACTTCGGGGCGACGCCCTCCTGCCCGACCACGGCCCCCTCCGAGCGGGGGAAGAACTCGTACCACGAGCCGAACAGCGCCCGCCGCCGGTCCACCCGCACGCGCTGGCGCCCGGAGCGGGTGAGCAGGTCGCGCAGCGGATGCGCGGCGATCAGCTCCGCGGTCTCCGGCAGCTGCGTGACCGCGAAGCGCGCCCGGGGGTCCACCGCGTCGTCCCGCAGGCGGGCCGCCAGGGCCAGCAGCGCGGCCTTGTGCCCGCAGGTGCCGCCCGCCTCCGCCGCCGCCCGGCAGTCCGCGGCCCGCACGCCCTTGGCCGCCCGCTCGAACAGCCGGGCGCCCTCCTCGCACATGAGGTCGGCGTCCAGATTGCGGGGGATCTTGATGCCCGCGTCGTGCGTCCATGTGGCGATCGGGTCGCTCCAGGCCTCCACCCGGAACTGCCACAGCCCTTCGGTGGGCAGCGACACCTCCACGCTCCACCGGTCGGTGCCCGGCCCGGCCTCGCGCATGGGCAGCATCCGGCCCGGCGCGCCGTCCGGGTCGATCAGCACGACGCCGGCGGCGACCGCGTCGTGCCCCTCGCGGAACACCGTCGCGCTGATCTCGAAGGTCTCTCCCGCGGCGGCCTTGGCGGGCCACTGGCCGCAGTCGACGACGGGCTGGATGTCCTGGATGGGAATTCGTCCGATCATCGTCACTTCGTACTCGGGGGCGGCACACCGGGTACCGCCGGCAGGCGGGCAGCACGACAGAAGGGACCCGTAGACCGGAGTCCCACCTCGCTCTTACAGGGGTTGCCCTAATAGTCCACTCTTACCCCTGCCGAACGAAAGAGCGCTCGCCGTGTTTGGCGCGACGACGCCTGGAGATCGATCACTGGTGCCGGGCTAGATCGTCCGGCATGGACATCACCAGGTCAAGGGTACTTTGGTGAGGTTTGAACCTGCATGCTGGGGGTGAAAGCGTTCAACGAAGAACTCGATCCGCAGTACGACAGGTATGTTTTCGGTCGCGCGTCGTGGCGCTGAGTAACTAGGGTCTGACCTCGTGAGAGCTATCCGCAGGTTCACTGTCCGAACCGTTCTTCCCTCGCAGCTCGCACCTCTGGGTGAGCTGGTCCAGAACCTCCGCTGGTCGTGGCACCCCGAGACCATGGACCTGTTCGCGGAGGTGGATCCCGAGGTCTGGGAGCGTGTCGACCACGACCCCGTCGCGCTGCTCGGCGCGGTCGAGGCCGACAGGCTGCGCGTGCTCGCCCAGGATCGGCGCTTCCTGCGCCGCCTGGCCGACGCCGCCGACGACCTGCGGGAGTACATGACCGCCCCCCGCTGGTACCAGTCGCTGGAGGCCGCCCCCAAGGCGATCGGCTACTTCTCGCCCGAGTACGGCATCGCCGCCGCGCTGCCGCAGTACTCCGGCGGCCTCGGGATCCTCGCCGGCGACCACCTCAAGGCCGCCAGCGACCTCGGTGTGCCGATCCTCGGCGTCGGTCTCCTCTACCGGCACGGGTACTTCACCCAGTCGCTGTCGGCGGAGGGCTGGCAGCTTGAGCACTACCCCTCCCTCGACCCCGGCGGCCTGCCGCTCACGCTCCTGAAGGAGCAGGACGGGGCGCCGGCGCGCGTCGCGATCAGCCTCGCGGGCGGGCGCACCCTGCACGCCCAGGTCTGGGTGGCCCAGGTCGGCCGGGTGCCGCTGCTGCTGCTCGACTCCGACGTCGCCGAGAACGACGCGGTCGCCCGGGACGTGACCGACCGCCTGTACGGCGGGGGCGGCGACCACCGGCTGATGCAGGAACTGCTGCTCGGCATCGGCGGCGTGCGGGCCATCCGGGCCTACTGCCGGATCACCGGGCACCCCGAGCCCGAGGTGTTCCACACCAACGAGGGGCACGCGGGATTCCTCGGCCTGGAGCGCATCCGCGAGCTCACCGAGGCCCGGCTGTCGTTCGAGGAGGCGCTGGAGGCCGTACGGGCCGGGACGGTGTTCACCACGCACACGCCGGTGCCCGCGGGCATCGACCGGTTCCCCGCCGAGATGATCGCCCGCCAGTTCGGCGGCTCGAACGCCTGGCCGACGGTGTCGGTCGACCGGATCCTGGAGCTCGGCGCCGAGCCCGAGGGGCCCGAGTCCGACCCCGCGGTGTTCAACATGGCCGTCATGGGCATGCGGCTGGCCCAGCGCGTCAACGGCGTGTCGGAGCTGCACGGCAAGGTCAGCCAGGAGATGTTCCAGGGACTGTGGCCGGGCTTCGACGTCGACGAGGTGCCGATCGGCTCGATCACCAACGGCGTCCACGCCCCGACGTGGGTGGGCCGGGAGATGATGGAGCTCGCCGGCAAGGAGCTGCCGTCGCTGATCGACAAGGCGCAGGGCTGGGAGGGCGTGCGCAAGCTCTCCGACGCCGACATCTGGGGCATCCGGGGCACGCTCCGGGCCCGCCTGGTGGAGGAGGCGCGCCGGCGGCTGCGGAAGTCGTGGCGCCAGCGCGGGGCCACCGAGGCCGAGCTGACCTGGGTGGACGAGGCGCTCGACCCGGACGTGCTGACGATCGGCTTCGCCCGGCGGGTGCCCTCCTACAAGCGGCTCACCCTCATGCTCAACCAGCCCGACCGGCTCCGCAGGCTGCTGCTCGATCCGGACAAGCCAGTCCAGATCGTCATCGCCGGCAAGGCGCACCCCGCCGACGAGGGCGGCAAGAAGCTGATCCAGCAGATCGTGCGCTTCGCCGACTCCGAGGACGTGCGGCACCGCATCGTCTTCCTGCCCGACTACGACATGGCGCTCGGGCAGCTCATGGTCACCGGGTCGGACGTGTGGATGAACAACCCGCTGCGCCCGCTGGAGGCGTGCGGCACGTCCGGCATGAAGGCGGCGCTCAACGGCGGCCTCAACCTGTCCATCCGCGACGGATGGTGGGACGAGTGGTACGACGGCACCAACGGCTGGGCCGTCCCCAGCGCCGACGGGGTGGACGACCCCGAGCGGCGGGACGAGCTGGAGGCCACGGCGCTGTACGACCTCGTCGAGCGCGAGGTGGCCGACCGGTTCTACGACCGGGCCGCCGACGGCCTGCCGCGGCGCTGGCTGGAGATGGTCAAGCACACGCTCAGCTCGCTCGGGCCGAAGGTCCTCGCCGGCCGGATGCTCCACGACTACGTCACCGACCTCTACACCCCGGCCGCGGCCGGCGCCCGCGTGCTCGCGGCGGACGGCTACGACAACGCCCGGCTGTTCGCCGCCTGGAAGCTGCGCGTGGTCAAGGCGTGGCCGGGTGTGCGGGTCGAGCACGTGGAGGCGGCCGGCGTGGGAGACACCCCCGAGCTGGGGGCCCAGCTGGAGCTGCGGGCCACGATCGCCCTCGGCGAGCTGTCCGCGGAGGACGTGCGGGTCGAGGCGGCGTACGGCCGCGTGGGGGCGCACGACGAACTGCTCGCGCCCTGCTACGTGACGCTCAAGGCCGACTCGGTGGGCGACGACGGCCGGGCGCACTACACCGGCGCCGTGCCGCTGGACCGCACCGGCGCGTTCGGCTACTCGGTGCGGGTGGTCCCGTCCCACCCGCTGATGGCGTCCCCGGCGGAGCTGGGCCTGGTCGCCGTACCGGAGGAGCCGGTCGGGATGACCAACGGCACCCTGCGTTAGACCCCTGCGCCTAGGCGCGGGTCGTCCCCCTCATCCTGCTTTCGCCGCAGGTGAGGGGGGTAGACCCGCACCATGGCACAGGCGCTGCACATCGGGATGGTCGCGCCGCCGTGGTACGACGTCCCGCCCCGGGCGTACGGCGGCATCGAGACGGTCGTGCACGGGCTGGTCCAGGGTTTACGGCACCGGGGCCACCGGGTGACCGTGATCGGGGCCGGCCGGACCGTGGACCTGCGGACCTACGACGAGCCGCCCTCGGCACGCATCGGCGACCCCTTCCCCGAGGTGGTGCACGCGGCCGGCGCGGCCCGCCTGCTGCGGAGCCTGGACGTGGACGTCGTCCACGACCACTCGCTGGCCGGGCCGCTCACCGCCGCCGCCCGGTTCGTGCCGACGATCGTCACCTGCCACAACGACGTGGGGGGTGAGCTCGGCGACTACTACCGCGGGCTCGGGCCGGACGTGGCGCTGGTGGCCATCTCCGCCGCCCAGCGCGCCTGCGCGCCCGACCTCAACTGGGTGGGGCGGGTGCACAACGCGGTGGACGCCGCGGCGTGGCCGTTCCGGGAGCGCAAGGACGACTGGGTCCTGTGGCTGGGGCGGATGAGCCCCGACAAGGGCGCGCACCTCGCGGTCGAGGCGGCGCGCGCGGTGGGCCGCCGCATCCTGCTGGTCGGCCGGCAGGCCGAGCCGGGGGAGCTCTCCTACTTCCGCCGGCGGGTGTCGCCGCTGCTCGGCCCGGGCGCCGAGTACCTGGGGGAGGCGGACTGCGCCCTCAAGAGCGAGCTGTTCTCACGGGCCCGGTGCCTGGTGCTCCCGCTGCTGTGGGACGAGCCGTTCGGCATGGTCATGATCGAGGCGATGGCCTGCGGCACGCCGGTGGTGGCGCTGCGCCGGGGCGCGGTCCCGGAGATCGTGGTGGACGGGGTGACCGGGTTCGTCCGCGACACGCCGGCCGAACTGCCGGCCGCGATCGAGGCGGTCTCCGATCTGGACCCGCACGCGGTGCGCGCCCGCGTCGACCGGCACTTCGACCTGCGCGTCATGGTGCAGGGATACGAGCAGGTGTACCGCAAGGTGCTGGCGCAGGCGGCCGGCGCTCCCCGGCAGCCCCTGCCGCTCGGACGCTGATCTCCGTCCCGAGGCGGGGGTCTTAGGGTGAGGCTCATGGGTGAAGGTGAATTCGTCAGGGTCGAGACCTCCGGGCACGTCGCCACGATCCGGCTCGACCGGCCGAAGATGAACGCGCTGAACCGGCAGGTCCAGGAGGAGATCGCGGCGGCCGCGCGGCTCGTGGACGCCGATCCGGACGCGCACGCGGTCGTCCTGTACGGCGGTGAGCGCGTCTTCGCCGCCGGGGCCGACGTCAAGGAGATGGCGGTCATGTCCTACGCCGAGATGGCCGTGCACTCGCGTGCGCTGCAGGACTGCTTCACCGCCGTCGCCCGGATCGGCAAGCCCGTCATCGCGGCGATCACCGGCTACGCCCTGGGCGGCGGCTGCGAACTCGCGCTGTGCGCGGACCTCCGGGTGGCGGGCGAGAGCGCGAAGCTGGGCCAGCCGGAGATCAACCTGGGGATCATCCCGGGCGCGGGGGGCACCCAGCGCCTGCCCCGGCTCGTCGGCCCGGCCAGGGCGAAGGACCTGATCTTCACCGGGCGGCACGTGCCCGCCGCGGAGGCGCTCGCCATCGGCCTGGTGGACCGGGTGGTTCCCGACGAGGAGGTCTATCCGGCGGCGCTCGGACTCGCCGCGACGTTCGCCGGGGGACCGGCCGCCGCGATCCGGGCGGCCAAGCTGGCCGTCGACCACGGCCTGGAGACCGACCTGGACACCGGCCTGGAGATCGAGCGGCTCCAGTTCTCCGGTCTGTTCGCCACCGAGGACGCCAGGGAGGGGATGACGGCCTTCGCCGAGAAACGCCGTCCCACCTTCACCGGCCGCTGAGACCGCCTCCGGAGTTGAGCCGAGATCGCTCCAAAATGCCGCTATCGTGGCGGTTCATGATGCGGTTGCGAGTCCTGACCCCGTCGCGGTTGCGCCGGGCGCTGCTGTCCCGGCTCGATTCGCGGTACGTCACCAAACCCGATCACCGGCAGGACCTCAAGGACGCCCTGTGGGAGGTGCAGATGCTCCGCCGGGAGGTCGTGGCGCTGCGCGACGAGATCGACCGGCTGCGGCGGGGGAACGCGGCGCCGGCCAGGGCGGCCGCCGACCCGAAGGCGGCCGAGGCGCACCGCCTCGCGACCGAGACCGCCGAGGCGGTCGACACGCTGCTGCAGAACGAGATGCGCATCTGGCAGGCGATCGACGACCTGTCGGCGCGCGTGGGCGACTCCGGGCGCGTGGGGTAGCCGGTCATGCGGGTGACATGGACGCGTGACGAGGGCGTGTGGCGGCTGGTCTTCCTGCTCGACCCCGAGGACGAGACCACGGGGGCCTGCACCGACGGCACCCCGGTCGAACTGCGGACGAACTCCTGTCACGTCCACACGGGAGCCGGTGGCGGGTCCCCCCACCCCGACCTGCTCGCGCTGTCCGCCTGGACGGTCGTCGCCCCGTGGACCCGCCGCCGGGTGACCTTCGACCGGCCGATCTCCCCGGGACTCGCCGAGGCGCTGCGTACGGGATGGGGGGTGGACGCCGGGCCGGTGGGAGAGGACGCCAGAAGCGGCACCCGCCTGGCCGTCTCCTACAGCGGCGGCGCCGACTCGATGGCCGTGGCCGCGATATTCCCCGACGCGCCTTTCGTCCACTTCCAGCGGGTGAGCCACCCACGCGTGCCGAACCGGTGGACGCACTACCGCGCCGAGGTGCTCGCGGATCTCGCCCGGCGCTCCGGCCGGGAGCTCCACATCGTCCCGTCAGACCTGGAGTTCCTGCTCAGCCGTCCCCGGCCCGGCTACCCGGAGCACCACGCCGTCACCGTGGGGGCGCTGCTCCTCGCCGACGACCTGGATCTGGGCGGCGTCGCCCTGGGCTACGAGATGGGGTCGCGATGGCTCGACAGCGGCCGGCAGGCCGACCGCTTCGCATCGGACAACCCCATGTGGGCGACGCACGGGCCGTGGGGCCGGCTGTACGCCGCCGCCGGGGTTCCGCTGGTGCTCCCGGTGGGCGGGGTGAGCGAGCCCGTGACCATGCGCATGGCGCTGGGCTCCGACCTGGCGCATCTGGTGCGCTGGTGTCTGCGTGGTGACATGTCAGGACCATGCCAGAAGTGCGGCAAGTGCCTGCGTAAGGAGCTGATCCTCGCCGCCGTCGAGGGCCGCCCGCTCAAGACGACACTCACCGCCCGCTCGGTCCCCGCCCGCGCCTGGCAGCAGCCGCCGCCGTACCCTGGCCAGGAGACGATCGAGTACGGCTGCGCGCGGGTGCCGGGCATCGAGACCACGCCGTTCGCCACGGCGGCGGAGCATCTCCGGGCGACGGTGGAGTCCACCCGCTGGATGGACCGCTGCTATCCCCCCGCGATCGACGAGACGCCGGAGCCCTGGCGCGGGGAGGTCGGCGCCTACATGCGGGAGCACATCGGGCTCATGACCGCGGACGAGCAGCGCCAGGTGGAGGCATGGACGGCGGTATGAAGATCTACCTCTCGGTGGACATGGAGGGGGTCACCGGCCTCACCGACCCCGAGGAGATGCACCACGGCGGCCGGGGCTACGAGCGCGGCTGCGAGCTGATGACGGGGGACGCCAACGCGGTCGTCCAGGGCGCCTTCGACGCCGGCGCCGCGTCCGTGCTGGTGAACGACGCGCACGGGTCCACCAAGAACCTCAGGATCGACCTGCTGGACGAGCGGGCCACCCTCATCAGGGGGCCGGGCAAGCCGCACCGCATGGGGCAGGGCCTCGTCGCCGGCATGGACGCCGCCTGCCTCGCCGGCTACCACGCCCGCGCGGGGGTGGCGCACGGCGTGCTCAACCACACCTGGATGGGCAAGGAGATCCAGAACGTCTACCTGAACGGCGAGATCTGCGGCGAGACCCGGCTGGTCGCCGGGTTCGCGGGGTCGATGGGCGTGCCGGTCGCGCTCGTCGCCGGCGACGAGGCGGTCTGCGAGGAGGCGCGGGAACTGCTCGGCGACGTCGAGACCGTCGCGGTGAAGAAGGGCGTGGACAGGTTCTCCGCCGAGCTGCTGCCCCCGGCCGTCGCCTGGCGGCGGATCCGCGAGGGCACGGCGCGGGCGCTCGGCCGGCTGGCCGACTTCCGGCCCTACGTGGTCGAGCCGCCGTACACCCTGGGCGTGGAGTGGAACTCCACCGCCATCGCGGCGGCCTGCGCGATCATCCCCGGCGTGCGGCTCGCGGACCCCCGGCACACCGAGTTCGGCACCGGCGACTACCACGAGATCATGGCCCTGTTCGGGCTCTTCTCCATGATCGGCGGACAGGTCGCCTCCGGCAGCGGCCGGTACGGCTGACCCCCCGGCACAAGGCACCCGAAACCCCAACTGCACCCGCGCGCGGTCAAGGAGGACCGAATGCCACTCGACTGGGTTCCCGTCTCCGAGCGGCCGGATCTGCTCGCCGATCCGGTGGCCAAGGCCGTCGCCTCGCTCGGCGTGCCGCCGCGGGTCGCCGAGATCGACCCTAGCCTCTCCGACACCGCGGCCTTCTGCGAGCGGTACGGCGTGGCGATGGAGGACTCGGCCAACTGCGTCGTCGTGAGCGCCAGGCGCGGCGGGGAGACGAGGTACGCGGCCGTCATGGTGCTCGCCACGATGCGGGCGGACGTCAACGGGGTCGTACGCCGTCACCTGGACGCCAGGAAGGCGTCCTTCGCCCCGCAGGCGGAGGCCGTCGAACTGACCGGCATGGAGTACGGCGGCATCACCCCGATCGGGCTGCCCGACGGCTGGCCGGTGCTCGTTGACGAAAACGTGACCAGGCGGCCGTTCGTCGTGATCGGCAGCGGCGTCCGCCGCTCCAAGCTGGCGCTTTCCGGCGAGGCGCTGGTCGCGGCGACCCGGGGCGAGGTCCTCGCGCTCACCATGTGATCGCCCGCCCGGAAACCGTTCGCGTCCTTTCTCCGTTGTGCTGAGCGGAGATGTGGCGCGATGGTTCACTCATGGGCGTTCTTTTAGTCGGTATGGTGCTAAGGCGATGAATCAAGACGACCGACTCGGCCCGTACCGGCTGCTCCGGCGGCTCGGTGAGGGTGGCATGGGGGTGGTCCACCTCGCCCTGGACCCGCAGGGCCGGCAGGTGGCGGTCAAGGTCCTGCGCCCGGAGGTGGCGGGGGACGACGTGGCGCGCAGGCGGCTGTCGCGCGAGGTCGAGACCATGCGCAGGGTGCGCGGACGGCACATCGCGGAGGTCGTCGACGCCGACGTCACCGGCCGCCGGCCGTACATCGTCACGCGCTACGTGCCGGGACGGGCGCTGGACGAGATCGTCAAGAAGGACGGCCCGCTGCCCCTCGACGGTGTGCTCAAGATCGCCATGGGGGTGGCCGAGGCGCTCGCCGCCGTCCACGCCGCGGGGGTCATCCACCGCGACCTGAAGCCGGGCAACGTGCTGATGCTGGACGGCCAGCCGGTCCTCATCGACTTCGGCATCGCCCAGGCGGTGGACGCCACCCGGCTCACCCAGACCGGGATGTTCATCGGCACGCCCGGCTACCTCGCCCCGGAGATCATCGAGGGCCACGAGGCCGGGCCGCAGGTCGACGTGCACGCCTGGGCAGGCACCGTGCTGTACGCCGCGACCGGCCAGCCGCCGTTCGGCAAGGGCACGCTGGAGATGATCTTCTTCAACATCACCTCCGGCCGGGCCAACGTGGACGCCGCTCCGGCGCCGATCCAGCCGGTGCTGCGCGCCGCGTTCAACCGCGATCCGGCCAGACGGCCGACGTCGGCCGAGCTGGTGCGGCAGGTCGGCCGGTTGATGCCGCAGGGCGCGGGGGGCAGGCCGCGGGTGCCCGACGAGATCATGACGGTGCCCAACGTCGACGACACCGGCAGCCAGCGGATGCCCGACTTCGGCGGCCGGCCGCCGGTGCGGCCACAGGCGACCGGGCCGGCGGTGACGCCTCCGGTCGCGCCCGTGGCGACGCCTCCGGTCACGCCGTCCCGCCCCGCCGACCGGGCGGAGGAGTTCGTCTCCCTGCTGCGGGACACGCCCGTGGCGGGTCAGGGCGGCGACCCCTTCCCGACCGTGCGGGTCACCGGGGAGGACCTGCGGAAGGCGGGCCTCGGGGCGCCGGCGGAGGGCGACATCCCCACCCGGATGCCCCCGCACCGCCCCGGCCCGCACCCCGGCACAGGTCCTGGCACAGGCCCAGGCACAGGCCCAGGCACAGGAGCCGGTACAGGCCCAGGCACAGGAGCCGGCGCGGGCCGGTCGGCCACGGGGCCCGACGAGTGGCCCACGCCGATGCTGCGGCCGGAGGGGGACGTCCCCACGCGGCGGGTCACCTCCGAGGAGGTACGCCAGGCGGTCACCGGGGGGACGGCCCTGCCGCACGACCCGGCGCCGCCACGCCAGGCCCCGCGCGAGGCGGGCTCGCCCGGGCCGGGGCACCGGGACGTCGCGGCCCGCGACCAGGCCCTCTTCGGGCACGCGCCCGAGATCTACGAGCAGACGCCGCACATCCACCAGCACTATCCGCCCCAGCAGAACCCCAACCAGCAGAACGCCCACCAGCAGAATCCGGTGGCGTACATGCCGACGGTCCGGGTGCCGCCGCCGACCGTGCCGCCGTTCCCGCCCGGCGGGCTGCTCCAGCGTTCCAGGGCGTACGGCGTGGCGAGCGCGCTGCTGCTCGTCGTGATGACGAGCCTCGCGGTCGTCGCGCCGATGCTGGTCTGCCTGGTGGCCGTGCCGGTCGCGGTGCTGCTCCGCGCCGCCGACCTCGACCAGGCGCACCTGAACACGCGCCGCGCGGCGGGCGCCGCGGCCACGGACGTGCTGCGGGTGCTGGGCCGGCCGGCGGCGCTCGTCAGGTCCGCCGCGATCACGCTGGCGCTCGTGCCGTACGCGCTGGTCCTGGGGCTGGCCGTGACGCTGGCGCTCACCGTGCTCGTGGGGTCGGCGCCCCTGCTCGCCGCGCTGAGCTGGGGTGTCGCGGTGGCGCTGTGGACGTTGTGCGCCGGGCCGGGGGTGACCGGCCCGAGCCGGCAGATGCGGCGGACCCTCGCCTCGCTCGCCCCCGGCGACGGCGCGGCGCAGGGGCTCGCCTGGGGGATCGGCGCGGTCGCGGTGCTCACGGCGGCGATCGCGCTCGCCGCCCTCCTGGGTAAACAAACAGCAGGGCACTTCTGGGGCCCTATCGACGTTCTGTCAGTACTTGATCGGCTCAGGGACCTGCGGAACCAGGCGGGGTATGGGTGACGGGGGACGAGATGTCGGCTACTGAGGCTCCCGAGAGGATCGGCCCCTACCGGCTGCTGCGGCAGCTCGGCGAGGGCGGCATGGGGGTGGTCCACCTCGGCCTGGACGCGGAGGGGCGCGAGGTCGCGGTCAAGGTCCTGCACCCGCACGTCGCCTCCGATCTCAAGGCCCGCGACCGGCTGACCCGCGAGGTCGAGACCATGCGGCGGGTGCGCAGCAGGCGCGTCGCCGAGGTCCTCGACGCCGACCTGACCGGCGCCGCGCCGTACATCGTCACGCGGTACGCCCCCGGGCGGACCCTGGAGCAGACCGTGCTGGAGGACGGCCCGCTCCGGGGCGACGCCGTGGTCCGGCTCGCCCGCGGCCTGTGCGAGGCCCTGGTCGCCATCCACGCGGCCGACGTGATCCACCGCGACCTCAAGCCGGCCAACGTCATGCTGGTGGACGGCGAGCCGCTGGTCATCGACTTCGGCATCGCCCATCTCGTCAACGCGACGCGGCTCACCCAGACCGGGATGTTCGTCGGCACGCCCGGCTACCTCGCCCCCGAGATCATCCGGGACACCCAGATCACCCAGGCGGCCGACGTGCACGCGCTGGCGGCCACGGTGTTCTTCGGCGTCACCGGCAAGCCGCCGTTCGGCTCGGGCACGTTCGAGTCGGTCTGCTACAACATCCTCGAGGGCAAGGCCCAGGTGGATCTCGCGCCGGTCTGGCTGCGCGGCTGGCTCCGCCTCGCGCTGGCGTCCGACGCCGCGTCGCGTCCCACCGCCGCGTCGCTGCTGCGGCTCACCCGGTCGCTCGACCCCACGGTCACCGTGTTGCGGGAGACACCGCAGGACGGCGGCACGAGGGTCCTCGACGGCACCCGTCTGCTCGACGAGACGACGGCCCCCGGCAGCGGCCAGGGCAGCGGCAACGGAGGCCGGACCAGCATGCTGCCGTCGGACGACGACAGCTACTCCGACCTGCTGCCGCCGGTGAACTACGTGGCGCCGGAGCGGCCCTACCGGGAGCCCCGGGCGCCGAAGCAGCGCCGCCCGGTGTCCGCGCCGCCTCCGGCGCACCCGCAGGCCCCGCCGTACGGCCAGGGGGGCCCGCCTCCGCCGCCGTACCAGCCGGCGGTCTTCCAGCCGCACACCGACCAGCGGGTGGCGGGCTATCCCGAGCCGCAGGTCGCGCGGCCGCCGGCCCCGGAACCGGCCGCGCCCTACCCGCCGGAGCCCCCGCGGGCTCCTTACCGCGCGCGGCATCCGGTGCTCGCGGCCCTGCTGCTGGCCACGCTCGTGGCGCTGGCCTGCCTGCTGCCGGTGGTGGTGAGCCTGCTCGCCGCCGTGGCGGCGCTGTGCCTGCGGGTGGGGCAGTACCTGCTCGGCGACCTCGCCGACCGCCGGGCCGCGCGGGGCAGCAGCGGCGCAGACCCGCTCCTCGCGGTGCTCGGCACGCCGTGGGCGCTGATCAGGGCTGGTCTGGCCACGGTGGTACAGGTGCCGCTGGCCGTGATGTTCGCCATGTGCTGCTGGGGCGGTTTCCACTACCTGGGCGGAGTGCGTCCCGACCCCGCCGCGGCCTACGCGGCCGGCGCCTTCGTCGCCGGGCTGTTCCTCCTGCCCGGCGGCAAGGCCCCGCGCAGGGCCGTGGCCCGTACGCTCACCGCGGTGATCCGCAGCCCGGGCGCGGGCATGATCGTCACGATCGTGGTCGGCATGGTCGCGCTGTTCGCGGTCATGACGGCGCTGTCCGCGGACGCCTCCTGGGTCCCCTGGCGGCCGCCGTCGGTGGCGATCGACAAAATCGTCGGGGATCTCCAACGGAAGGGTGAGGACACCGTCGTCAACCTGATCGGCGGCGTCGTGGGCGACATCATGGACCGCATCGGCCTGGGCTTCCTGACCTTCTGGACCTGATCCCCGCCCCGACGAGCGAAGCGGGAGACGCAATGGGCACGACGGAAGAGATCGGTCCTTATCGCTTGATCTCCACGCTCGGGTCGGGAGGGTTCGGGGAGGTCCATCTCGCGCTCGACGCCGACGGGCGCACGGTCGCCGTCAAGATCCTGCATCCCCACGTCGCCTCCGACGCGTTCGCGATCACCCGTCTGGCGCGCGAGGTGGAGACCATGCGCCGGGTGCGCGGGCGGCACGTCGCCGAGGTGCTCGACGCCTCGCTGTCGGGTGAGCGGCCCTACATCGTCACCCGGTACGTGCAGGGCAGGCCGCTCAGCACGGTGGTGGCGAAGGACGGGCCGGTCACCGGCGCGGCCCTGCTGCGGCTGGCGCTGGGGCTGGCGGAGGCGCTGGAGTCGATCCACGCGGCCGGGGTCGTCCACCGCGATCTCAAGCCGGCCAACGTGATCGTCTCCGACGGAGAGCCGTACGTGATCGACTTCGGCATCGCCTGCGCGCTGGAGTCGGCGTCGGTGACCGCGTCGGGCGCGGTGGTGGGGACGCCCGGCTATCTGGCCCCGGAGGTGCTGGAGGGCCGGGACGCCGGGCCGGAGGCCGACGTGTTCGCCTGGGGGGCGACGGTGGCCTTCGCCGCGTCCGGGCGGCAGCCGTACGGGACGGGGCCCGCGGCGGCCGTCGCCTATCGGGTGGTGCACCGGGAGCCCGACCTGTCGGGCGTGCCGTCGTGGCTCGTCCCGCTGGTGGAGCGGTGCCTGAGCGGCGATCCGGCGGCCCGTCCGGAGACGGCCGGGCTGGCCGGCCGCCTGAACGAGGCCGCGCCGATGCCGGACGGCTTCGAGGCCTCGCGGCGGGCCCTCTCCGAGGCGTCCACCCGCGAGTGGCGGCCGGGTGATCGGCGGCCCGACCGGAGTGCGAAGCGGGCGGAGGTGGACGACCCGCGGGCCGCTCGCCGGGAGAAGCTGCACCGCCGCTGGGTCGTGGGCTCCGCGGTGGTCGTGGGCCTGTTCGCCGCCGCCGCGCGGGCGAACCTCCCGGAGGTGTCGCTTCTCCTGCTGGTCCTCTACGGCATCGCCCTGGTGGCCGACGCGGGGTTCGTGCTGCTGGCACGGTCGCGGCGGCGCAGGCTCGTGGTGGACGCCGCCGGCGGTGCGGGCGCCGTCGGGGTCTGGGCGCTGCTCAGCACGCTGTTCAGCACCACGACGCTGCTCATGGCCGTCGGCACCGTGGTGTTCATCCTCGTCATGCTCGTGTTCGCGAGCTGAACCCCGCTGCCGCCCTTCCCGTCCCCGGCTGAGGGCTCGGGCGGCCGCTAACGCCCGGCAAACGATGCGCTGACGTCACCTCTGCCATCCTCTGCGCGGAGGGGAGGAGACGCGGTGGAGCGGTGGGACGAGGAACTGGCGGACCTGGGCGGGCGCGTACGGCACTGGCCCGCCGGTGCGGTGCTGTTCCGCGAGGGCGATGGGGCGGACCAGGTGCTGGTGCTGCGGTCGGGCAGGGTGAAGGTCACCTGCTCGACCATGGCCGGGACCGAGGTCCTGCTGTGGATCCTCGGGCCGGGAGAACTGCTGGGGGAGTTGTCGGCGCTGGGAGAACGGGAGCGGCCCGTGTCGGCCGCCGCGCTCGAACCGGTGACGGTGCTGTCCCTGCCCTCGTTGTCGTTCGCCGCCTGCCTGCGGGCCCGCCCCCATGTCATGAGCTCCCTGGTACGCCTGCTCGGCCGGAGATTACGCGAGACCGAGGAGAAGCTGGTCGAGTTCCACTCGGTCGACACGCTCGGCCGGGTGACCAGACGGCTGGTGGAGCTCGCCGACCGGTACGGCGCGCGGTGCCCCGCCGGGTTGAGGATCACCCTGCCGCTCTCGCAGGAGGAACTGGCGGGCTGGACCGGCTCGTCCCGGATCGCGACGGCGAAGGCACTGCGCGTGCTTCGCGATCACGGCTGGATCGAGACCGGCCGCCGGGAGATCGTCATCCGGAACGTCGACGCCCTGCGGCGCCGCTCAGGACACCGCCTCCCGGTGCGACCACCGGTGTTCAGCGACGCCGGATGACCGGCGCGGTGCCCAGGCGGGCGTGGATCCGGGCGGCCTCCTCCGTCTCGCCCAGGACTTCGAGCGACCTGGCCTCGTCGAAGGCGATGCCCAGACGGCGAGCGGCGGCCAGAGCGCGTCCGGCGGCCAGCCGGGCCCTCGGCCGCCGTCCGGTCACCTCGTGCGTCAGCGCCGTCGCCCAGCCCATGCGGGCCGCCGCCGACGGGGTACGGCGAGCCAGCCGGGACATGTGGCGCGCCACCTCACGCACGGCCGGGTCGTCCGCCTCCAGCGCCCACAGCACCTCGGCCAGCCCCGCCCACGCCTCCAGGGTGCCCCTGAGCGGCATGTCCGGCCGGTCCGCCGTACGCAGCGCGTCGTCCAGCGCCAGGCGGGCGGCGGGCACGTCGTCGCCGAGCAGGTGGAACCGGGCCCGTGCCACGCCGAGCCGCAGCCGCTGGATCGCCGGGATCTTGGCGCCGGCCCGGGCGAAGTGGTCCTCGCCGAGTACCGGCAACGCCAGTGTCGCCTCCTCGGCGGCCTTCAGGACCGCGCTCACGTCTGCGGGGTCGCCATCGACGAGCCGCAGCAGCGCCTCCGCCTGCCCGGTCAGCCCCCAGTAACCGGACACGGTCTCGCCCATCCGCGTAACCGACGTCTCGGCCACCGCCGCCATCAGCTGCGCGGCGGCCGCGTAGCACCCTCGCTGGATCTCCAGATCGGCGAGGAGCCCGAGGCAGTGCTCCGCGAGCCGGGGATCGGCGG
Organism: Microbispora sp. H10949; assembly: GCF_014161435.1. Lineage (NCBI taxonomy): Bacteria > Bacillati > Actinomycetota > Actinomycetes > Streptosporangiales > Streptosporangiaceae > Microbispora > Microbispora sp. H10949. The sequence continues at coordinate 45,201 of NZ_JABBWZ010000006.1, forward strand.
GGTGCCGGCGGGCCAGCGTGAGGACCCGGTGCGCGGCGGCGAACCGCCCTTCCGTGATGAGCCGCAGCCCGCGCGCGAGACGGGCACGGGAGACCACCACCGGGTCCGGCACCGTGGCGATTTGCTCGTCGGCGAGGCGGCCGTAGCGCCGGGCCACCGCCTCGGACCCGGCGAGGGCGGCCACGACGGCGACGTTCGCATACGCCTCGCCGCGTTCGACCGGGCCGCCCGCCCGCTCCGCCGCGTCGAGGTGGCGCACCACGCTGAGCAGCATCGTGCCCTGCTCCTGCCGGTGATAGCCGAGTTCGGCGAGGACGGACAGGGTGCGCGCGGCCTCGGCGGCGAGTTCGCGCGCCGGCCCCGTCCGGGCGCGTCCGCTGAGGGGAGTGGTGCGGCGGATCACCTGGCGCGCCAGCCCCCCGGCCACCGCACTCGCCTTCTCGGCCCAGGTCGACGGCAGCGGCCGGTCCGCGATCGCCAGCGCCCTCCTGAAGGCCGTCAGGCTCTCCGCGCCGCGCTCGAACTGGAAGTGCGCCAACCCCGCCAGCCGGTGCCACCGTGCCGACGCCGCCCGGTCCTCCGGCCGTACGGCCGCGATCATGTCGTGGGCCACGGACAGCGCTTCGGCGTAGCAGTGCCTGCGCAGGCACAGCGTCCAGTAGCTCTCCGCGAAGGCCGCCCGGTCCTGATCGGCCGGCCCGTGGACCACGTGCCGCCAGGCCTGCCGGACGTCGTCGATCTCCGGCTCGATCTCGCCGAGCACGGCCGTGTCGGCGTAATCGCGAAGCCGACCCGCCCGGTCTTGGAGAAACCGGGCGTACCAGGCGGCGTGGCGAGCCCGGGGTGACTCGTCGGCGAGGTGTGCGACCGCGTACTGCCGCACGAGCTCGTGGACGCGGTGTCGGCCGTCGTGGTCGCGGCGCACCAGTGAGTGGTCGATGAGCCTCGCGACGACCACGGCGGTGGTGCCCGCGACCTCGATCCCGGCGGCGAGCGTGAAACCGCCGGCGAACACCGAGACGGCGGCCAGCGCCCGCTGCTCGACGGCGGTGAGGAGGCGCCAGGAGGTGTCGAAGACCTGCTTCATGCTCGCGTGCCGGGTGGTCGCCGCCGGTTGCGGATGCACCAGGAGGTCCGCCGGAGCATGCGCGGCGCGGGCCGCGGGACCGCCCGGGTGGAGATGCTCCGCGATCTCCGCGCAGGTCATCGCCCGGGTCAGCGTCGCGGCCAGCTCGACGGCGAGTGGCAGCCCGCCGACCGCCCGGCAGACGCGGTCGAGCGCGTGTGTGTCGGGGGCGATGTCCGGCACCAGGGCTCTGGCGCGTTCCAGCAGCAGCGCCCGCGCCGAGGCGCCGCACAGCGCGGGCACCTCGTGGACGTGCTCGGCGCAGATTCCCATCCTGCGCCGGGAGGTCGCCAGGATCCGTACAGCGGGCGCGGCCGACAGGATCGCCCCGGCCAGCGGCGCCACGCTGGGCAGGTGCTCCAGGTTGTCCAGCACCAGGATCAGGTCGCGGTGACGTACGGCGGCGAGCAGCAGATCGCGGGCGGGCCGCGGTGGGGTCAGGTCGACGCCGACGGCCTCCGCCAGCGTCGTCGCGACCACGTCCACCTCGCCGGCCATCCCGCTGACGGCCGCCACCGCGGTGATGTCGTACGGCTGCGCCGTGGTGTCCTGCGGCCTCACCGACGCGAACGAGACGAACAGCACTTCCTCGTCGAGCCGTTCGGCGACGGCGACGGCCAGCCTCGTCTTGCCCACGCCGCCCGGTCCGGTCAGCGTGAGCAACCGCACCTCCCGGTCGCGCAGCTTCGCGCGGACGTTCTCGATCTCGGCCTCGCGGCCGATCAACCGGGTCAGCGGCCGGGGCAGCCGCCGTGTGGCCGTACCACCCCGCGGACCCTCGCGGAGCGGCGCGGCGGCCTGCGCACCCGGTGAGTGAGCGGACGGCCCGCCGAGCGCGATCCGTTGCCGGAGCGCCTGGGTGCGGGGATCGGGTGCGACGCCGAGTTCGCGGTCCAGGCTCCGGCGGCACGCCTCGTACTGCGTCAGGGCGCCCGCCCGGTTGCCCGTGGCCGACATGACCTCGATGATCAGCCGGTGGGCGCTCTCGTCCAGCCCGTCGACGGCGAGGACCCGGCGCGCCAGCCGTACGGCGCCGTCGCAGTCGCCCCGGTTCCAGGCCGCCCGTGCCCGCTCGCCGAGCGCCTGCGCCGCGGCGTGCCCGGCCTGCCGCCGGCGTCCGGCGACCCAGTCGTCGAAGGCGGGGGCGTCCGCGACCACGAGGTCGTCCAGGAAGCCGCCGTGGTAGTCCGCGGGCACCGAACCGTTCTCGACCAGGTCCGTCCAGTCCAGCGAGTACGGACGGCCGCGGTCGAAGGCGACGTGGGTCCGGTCGACGAGAAGGTGGCTCCCGGCGGCCCGGCGCAGTTCCATCAGGGCGAGCCGGAGGCTTCCGCGTGCGTTCGCCTCCGCGCGATCACCCCACAGCAGCCCGGCGAGGGCCGGTCTCGTCTGCGGTGTGCCCTCCACCGCCAGGTAGAACAGCACGGCCTTCGCCTTCGCCGACCGCACGGGCACGGCGGAGCCGTCCCCGGCTGTCAGAGACGAGGTTTTGAGCACGCGCACCTGCAACTCGTCCATCCGCGACCCCCGTCGGCGTGACCCCGTGCGAGTGGCCCGATGGTATATGCGTTTCAAGGTCACTTATAGGCATTAATGCCGAGAAATGCGTCCAATCCGGGTCGCGGCGAACGGCGGGCGCCGGAATTCTCTCCGGCGCCCGCCAAGGTGGTCGGTGCTGACGACGCGTCAGGACGTGACTTCGTACAGGAGCGTGTACTTCGCGTGATTGCGGAAGTCGAATGTCGCGACGTGGACGTTGCCGTCGGCCTGGGCCGAGGTGACCTGGGCGCTGCCGAGGAAGTCGTCCTGGCCGTTGTCCACCTCGAACAGCTCCATCGTGGCCGTGCCCGTGAAGGTGGCCGACCTCCCGGTCAGGATCGCCGTGTCGCCCTTCTTCATGCTGCCGGGCCCGAACTTGCTGACCCCGTCGATGAACAGCTGCGGCTCGTCCTTGTCGACGTCCTGCTTCTTGTTGCACGTCAGGGAGATCAGCTCGATCGTGTACGTCGTCATGGCCGTCGCGCCCGTCGCGGCCGACGCCGATGCGGCCGGCAGCAGCGTCGTCCCCGCCAGCGCCGCCACGGCGAGCGGTGCCGCCGCCCATCGGAGAATTCTGTTCATCGCCCTTCCTTTCCCCCCTTGGGCTCATGCCCGGGTGCCTTTTCGGAACAGCACTCAGTTCACCCGGAGAAGTCGGCGAAGTCTGTTTCGTCCTATACAGAGCGATGATGTATTTCGCTATAGTCCGCCGGTCGGGTACGGTCTCCGGCGGCGCCGCGCAGTGCTGGGGACGCGGTTCCCCCGAGATGCGGGGACAGCGCGCGGAGGAACTCGGGGGCGCGCCTACCGCCGTGCCTTCCGCTCGCGGGCCCGCACCCGAGGTCCCGGCGACAGGGACCTCCCCGAGGGCTTCTGGAACATAGTTCGGTAGGGTGGGGTGGGCGTGACCGGGTTCTGGGAATTCCTCGACCGAAGGACGCGGCCGTAAAGACCTGGAGGTTTGCACCTAAGCTACCGATGGGTAACATTGTGCGTGGGGGACCAGGGACATGCTCGACACCCGGGCCACCTGCGCAACCGCGCCCGCGAGCACCTGGCAGTCTTGCAGCACGTGCGCGTACCCCGCGCCACGTACCGAAACCGCGGCGTCAGCCGTACGGAAAGGGGAGGTCGGCCACCGGCCATGAACATCGTCGTCTGCGTGAAGCAGGTCCCCGACACGGCGACCGAGCGCAAGCTGAGGTCCGATGACAAGACGCTCGACCGCGACGCCGCCGACGGCGTCGTCAACGAGCTCGACGAGTACGCGGTCGAGGAGGCGCTGCGGCTCAAGGAGGCCCACGGCGGTGAGGTCACCGTCCTGAGCATGGGCCCGGCCAAGACCACCGAGACCATCCGCAAGGCCCTGGCGATGGGCGCGGACAAGGCGGTCCACCTGCACGACGACGCGCTGCACGGCTCGGATGCCCTGGGCACCTCCTACGCCGTCTCCCAGGCGTTGAAGAAGATCGGCTTCGACCTGGTCATCCTGGGCTCGGAGTCGACCGACGCCCGCACCGGCATGCTCGCCGCGATGCTGGCCGAGCGGCTCGGCGCCCCCCAGCTCACCCTGGCGAGCAAGGTCGAGGTCGAGGGCACCGCCATCCGGGTCGAGCGGATCACCGACTACGGCTACGACAAGGTCGAGGCCTCGCTGCCGGCCGTCGTGTCCGTCGTGGAGAAGATCAACGAGCCGAGGTACCCGTCGTTCAAGGGGATCATGGCCGCCAAGAAGAAGCCGGTCGAGACGCTCGGCATCGCCGACGCGGACATCGCGGCCGACCAGGTGGGCCTCGCCAACTCCTGGAGCGAGGTCGTCGACTTCGCCGCCGCCCCACCCCGGGCCGCGGGCACCGTGATCAAGGACGAGGGTGACGGCGGCGCCAGGGCCGCCGAGTTCCTCGCGTCGAAGAAGTTCATCTGAGGGGCTGCGAGATGAGTGAGATCCTGGTTCTCGTCGACCACGTCGACGGCGACGTCAAGAAGGTCACCTTCGAGCTGCTGACCCTGGCCCGGTCGCTGGGCACACCGGCCGCGGTGTGGGCCGGCCCCGGCTACTCGGACAGCGCGAAGGCCAGGCTCGCCGAGTACGGCGCGGAGAAGATCTACGTGGCGGCGGCCGACGAGATCGGCGACTACGTGGCGGCGCCCAAGGCCGAGGTGCTCGCGCACCTGGTGGCCGAGCGCTCCCCGGCCGCGGTCTTCCTCGCGGCCACCGGTGAGGGCAAGGAGGTCGCGGGCCGGCTCGCGATCAAGACGGACTCCGGTGTGATCGCCGACGCCGTGGGCGTCGGCGAGGGCTTCGTCGCCGAGCAGTCGATCTTCGGCGGCGGCGTCAACGTCCACAGCCGGGTGACCAGGGGCATTCCGATCATCACCGTCCGGCCGAACAGCACCGCTCCCGTCGCGGCGGCCGGGGCCGGTGCCGAGGAGAAGGTGGAGGTCGCCCTGTCGGACGCCGCCCGCGCCGCGCGGATCGTGGAGCGGGTCGTGCAGGAGAAGGGCGGCCGGCCCGAGCTGACCGAGGCCGCGATCGTGGTCTCCGGCGGCCGGGGCGTGGGCTCGGGCGAGAACTTCGCGATCATCGAGAAGCTCGCCGACTCCCTCGGCGCGGCGGTCGGCGCCTCGCGCGCCGCGACCGACGCCGGGTGGTACCCGCACCAGTTCCAGGTCGGCCAGACCGGCAAGACGGTGTCGCCGCAGCTCTACATCGCGGCCGGCATCTCCGGCGCGATCCAGCACCGGGCCGGCATGCAGACCTCGAAGACGATCGTGGTGATCAACAAGGACGCCGAGGCGCCGCTCTTCGAAGTCGCCGACTACGGCGTGGTGGGCGACCTGTTCCAGATCGTCCCGCAGCTCACCGAGGAGATCGAGAAGCGCAAGTAGCACCCGGACCGGAAGCGGCGCCGCGCGGCTGACGCGGCGCCGCTTCCGGCGTTCATGAGGTTGTATGGGGGTAGTGGGGCGATCTCGCTTGAAATCACCGCCATCCCTGGCAATTTGTCTTATACATACGTATGATACAGACAGTTGACCAGATTCGAGGGGATGGTTCGGATGGCAAGCGCGATCAAGATGCTCATACGCGGTTCGGCCGGCACGGCGGTGATCGCCGCGACGGTGGCCGCGCTCGGAAAACTGCGCACCACGCACCTCATCACGGTCACGCGGCAGACCACGGCCGAGCCGGAGCACATCTGGCCCCTCTGGGAGGACGTTCCCGCGCGCGTCCGCTGGGACGACGGGCTGGACTGGATCCGCCTCGACGAGGGGCCGTTCGCCCTCGGCGCCACCGGTCACGTCAAGCTGAAGGGCCAGTCGGCCGTCCGCTTCGAGATCATCGAGTGCGACCCGATGCGCCGGTACACCGACCGGTTCTTCCTGCCCGGTGGCACCTTCATGGACTGGGAGCACACCATCGAGGACCGCGGCGACGGCACGCGCGAGGTGACCTTCAAGGTCGTCGTGAAGGGACCGACCGCGCTCGTGCTGACCCCCATCATGAAGAAAATCCTGGGCGGCGCGCTGCCCGAGACCGTGGACCGGCTCGTCACCCTCGCCGAGGAGACCGCCAAGGCCGGCCGGGGGTGACCGGACGTCCCCGGCCGGCTCCCCGGCCGGTTCCCGGGCCGGGCGTAGGTGCGGGTGTCAGGCGGCCAGCGGCAGGTGGGGCTCCTCGCCGCCGTCCCGGGCGGGCAGCGGGACGATCTCCGTACGGGACGCGGGCAGCAGCCGTCCCGCCGCGGCGATGACGACGCCGAGGACGACGGCCACGCCCATGGCCAGCCGCAGCGACGCCGCGGCGGACAGGAAGCCGATCACGACCGGCCCGAGCAGCAGTCCCGCGTAGCCCATGGCGCTCGCCTGCGCGATCGCGGGGCCCGGCTCGGCCGTCGCGGTGCCCGCGAGCGACAGCGCCATCGGTGAGATCGTCGCCACCGCGAGCCCGACGAAGAACAGCCCGGCCACGGCCGCCGCCGTCACCGGCGCGGCGATGACGGCGAGGAACGCCAGGGCCGTGGCCCCGCCGGAGAGGGCGATGAGCGCGCGGGCGCCGAGGCGTCCACGCAGCCGGTCGCCGCCGAGCCGCGCGACCAGCATGCCGGCCTCGAACACCGGGTAGCCGAGCGCGGCGACCGCCTCGGAGGCGTGCAGCGTGCCGAGCAGGTAGAGCCCGTTCCAGTCGGCGACGACGCCCTCGACCATGAAAGCGGCGAAGGTGATCGCACCGAGCAGGTAGACGACCCCCGGCAGCCTCCGCCGGGCCCGGCCGCTCTCCCGTGCGGCGCCCGTCTCCGGCGCGCGGTCGGCCAGGTGGGTACGGCTGAGGGCCAGCGCGGCGGGCGCCGAGATCAGGGCCACCAGGAGGATGTGGGTGGTGAGGGACAGGCCCAGCGCGATGGCGGCCGTGCCCAGCAGGCCCGCCGAGATCGCGCCGACGCACCAGCCCGCGTGCATGCCGATCATGATCGGCCGGCCGTACGCGCGCTCGACCAGGGAGCCCTGCGCGTTCATGCCGACGTCGACCGCGCCGAACGCCATGCCGAACAGCGCGGTGGCGGCGACCAGGGCGGGGAAGGTCGGCGCGAGCGCGACGAGGACCAGTGATGCCGCGCACAGAGGAACGGCCGCGCGCAGGACGCCGCGGCTCCCGGCTCTGCCCAGCACGACGCGCATGATCTGCATCGTCAGCAGCGCGCCGACTCCCCAGCCGAGCAGGGCGAGGCCGACCGACGACTCCGGCAGGCGGAGCCGGTCGGCCAGCGCGGGGAGGCGCACGGTGAACGTTCCGCACATCAGGCCGGCCAGGACGAAGGTGAGGACTGCCCCGTGACGGGCCTTCCTCAAAGCGCGGGTCATCACAGCTTCCTTTCCATGTGTGTCAAGTGGGTTTCCGAACCCGGAGAAGTGGGCAGACAGCAGCAGGTCGCCCTTTCACGGCATCAGCCGGAAGGAAGGGCGACCACCAGGCGCGCGTGCGGCTCGGTGTAGTGGGCACGGTCCGCGCCGGTGCGGCGCGTCATGGATTCCGCGCGGGCGCGGACGAGTCACCTCCGCGCGGGCGCGGACGGGTCACGCGGGCGAGTTGCGCGGGCGAGTTGCAAACAGGTGCCCCAGAGCGCCGCGACGGCGCCTGCTGAGAAGGGCCCTATAACAGGGCGAGCAGCCTGGCGCGGACGGCGGCGAAGTCGATGATCGCCGCACAGTGGGTGGCGACCTCCCAGACGCCCTCGCAGGCCAGCCGTACGATCTGGGACGCCGGCGGGTCGGGCTCGTCGTCCAGGCCCTGCCGCATCCAGCGGGCCATCGCCTCGCGCAGCGGCGCGAGCAGCGCGGGATCACCGGCGGCGCCCGTGACCACCGCCCAGCGCCGGAGCCGGCCGGTCTCCACCGCCTCGAACGTCGCGGCGAGGTAGGACCGCGTGTAGGTGCTCTCCCCCTGGGCCTCGATCAGCGCGTCGAAGTCGGCGATCAGGCGCTCGATCATCCCTCTGACGAGCGCCTCCTTGCTGGCGAAGTGGTAGAGGAGGCCGCCCTTGCTGACGCCGGCGCGCTCGGCCACCGCCGCCAGGGTCAGGGCCTGGGCGCCCTGGTCCTGCAGCAGGGCCTCGGCCGCGTCGAGCAACTCGTCTCGCCTCATGCCACCCTCCTCATGCCGCCTACTGTACCGTCTGGACGGTTAACTCGCGACACCGTTCCGGTGTTCCCCTTCTCCCCGGATACGCTTGGTGCGCACGAAAAGCCGTTCAGGGGAGGGGTCATGGGATCTGCGTACTTGGACCATGCCTCGACCACCCCGATGCGGCCCGAGGCGATCGAGGCGATGACGGCCCAGCTCGGCCAGGTGGGCAATCCCTCCTCCCTGCACGCGGCGGGCCGCCGCGCCCGCCGGGTCGTCGAGGAGTCGCGTGAGACGATCGCCGGCGCGCTCGGCGCCCGGCCCAGCGAGGTCGTGTTCACGGCCGGCGGCACCGAGGCCGACAACCTCGCCATCAAGGGCCTGTTCTGGGCGAGGAAGCGGCCGAGGATCCTGGTCAGCGCGATCGAGCACCACGCCGCCCTCGACCCCGCCCACTGGCTGGGCGACAACCATGACGCCAGGGTCGAGTTACTCCCGGTCGACGAGCAGGGCCGGGTCCACCCCGAGACGCTGCGCGAGGCCATCGCCCGCGACCCGGACGACGTCGCGCTGGTGAGCGTGATGTGGGCCAACAACGAGGTGGGAACCGTTCAGCCGGTGCGCGTGCTGGCCGCCATCGCGCACGAGCACGGCATCCCGTTCCACACCGACGCGGTGCAGGCGGTCGGCCAGCTTCCGGTCTCGTTCGCCGACTCGGGCGTGGACGCCATGACCGTCTCCGGCCACAAGGTCGGCGGGCCCGTGGGCGTGGGGGCGCTGCTGCTGGCGCGCGGCGTCGATCCCGTCCCCGTCCTGCACGGCGGCGGGCAGGAACGCGACATCCGCTCCGGCACGCTCGACGCCCCGGCCATCGCCGGGTTCGCCGCGGCCGTCGAGACCGCCGTCGCGCGGCAGCCCGCGACCGCGGAGCGCCTGTCGGCGCTCCGCGACGACCTCGTCGAGCGCGTACGGCGGGCCGTCCCCGACGTCGTGCTGAACGGCGACCCGGCGGACCGGCTGCCGGCCAACGCCCACTTCTCGTTCCCCGGCTGCGAGGGCGACGCCCTGCTCATGCTGCTCGACGCCAAGGGCGTGGAGTGCTCCACCGGCTCGGCCTGCTCGGCCGGGGTGGCCCAGCCGTCCCACGTGCTGCTGGCGATGGGTCAGGACGGCGTGCGCGCCCGTGGCTCGCTGCGCTTCTCGCTCGGTCACACGTCCACCGAGGAGGACGTCGACCGGGTCACCGAGGTCATCGGACAGGTCGTGGAGCGCGCCCGCCGCGCCGGCCTGTCGTAGCGCGCCATCGCCGTATACCTCCGCCGTTCGCCGCTATCGGGCGGTCCGGCGCAGCAGCGCCCGTTGCAGGCGGAGGACCATCCGCGTGCGCCGTGACGAGCGCAGCCGCCGCAGCCGGTCCCGGAGCCGGTCACCCAGCTCGACCAGCAGGTCCTCGTCCGCGAAGCGCTCGATCTCGGGGAACATCTCCCGTTCCTCGTCCAGGTGGGCGTGCGACTCCAGCGCGTCGTGCATCACCCCCAGCTCCCGGTCGAACCGCCCGGTCCGCGGGTCGGCGCGGACCAGCGCCGCGAGCTGGTCGCTGAGCTGGCGGTGCTCGGACCAGGCGGCCGCGATGCCCGGGGTGACGTCCCGCATCGCGGGATAGAAGATCTCCTCCTCGATGACCTCGTGCATCCGCAGCTCGTCGAACAGCTCGTCGGCGAGCGCGCGCCGCCGTCCTGGCTCGGAGCGCGGCGTCGCCAGCAGGCGCCGCATGAGCCCGCGCAGCACCTCGTGGTGCTCCACGAGCACCCGCGTGGCCTTCTCGCGCTCCGGCGCCTCCCGCACCTCGGTGAGCACCTCGGGCCGCCTTCTCATGGCCGCACCTCCTGCTGGTGGACCAGGGCGCTTCCGGGCGGCGCGGTGACCACCGTGGGCGCCCGGCGCACCTCGATCCACCCGTCGCGTACGCGGGTCTGGAAGCACGGCGCGGGCGTGACGGCCGGGCCGTTCAGGCTCTCTCCGCTGTGCAGCTCGAACGCCGAGCCGTGCCAGGGACAGGTGATGGAGCCGTCGCGGAGCCAGCCCTGGGACAGCGGGCCGCCCAGGTGCGGGCAGGCGTCCTCCAGGGCGTGGACGCGGCCGTCCGAGCGGACCAGGACGACCTCCACGCCATCCGCCCGCGCCCGGTGCGGCCTGCCGTCCGTCAGCTCGCGCTCGGCCAGCACCCGGGTGAAACGGCGTGGTTCGAGCCGCCGGTCCGTCTGGTCGACCCCGATCCGGTGGTTGTAGGTGAGCGCCCCGCCGAGGTAGCCGCTGACCATGATCACCGGATAGCCGAGGAGGGCGGCGAGCCGCCCGCGCAGATGGCGGCCCCGGCCCCGCTGCCACCACGACCAGCCGTACAGGCCGAGGGCGAGCGCGTTGAGCGTGCCGTGGACCAGTCCGACCCGCCGGGCGTTGTCGTGGGTGTGCTGCCAGTCGTGCAGGCCGGTCACGGCCGCGGCCAGCGCTCCGGCGAGGCCGACTCCCACGGCCGTCCGCGCGGCCCGCCTGCGCCCGGTGAGGTCCAGGACCAGCGCCGTCGTCCACGAGCCGATCGGGACGTCGGTGAGCAGCGGATGAAGGGGGTGTCCCAGCCATACGCCGTGCAGGAGGCCGCGGACGCGGCCCCTGGTGACCCCGAGGAGGTTCTCCGTGAACGCGAGACCCTGTTCGAGCCGATGGCCCGGCCGGTCGAGTCGGCCTTCGCCCTCGATCGCGTCCATCATCCGGTGCAGTGCGCGGTGCGCCATGTCCGACCCCAATCCCATCGGATCGGCCCCGCAGGCTGCGGGAACGGGTGGAACGCGGGCACCCGCCCGCGCGTCGCGTCTATCGCGGCGTGCCCGTCCCGTATGTCATGAAACGCACTGAATTTCTGGTTCGAGGCAGGAAGCCGGTTCAGGTCAGGAAGGGGGCGACCGCGCTCCAGGAGGGATCCTCGGCCGTCTCGATCCGGGCGGGTCCCTCCTTCCAGCCGGCCGCGACCTCCTCGATCACCGGCGGCACGTTCCCGGAGGGGTCGGCGTAGAGATGCAGCGTCCGGGTGTGGTCGGCGCTCAGGTGGGCCGCCAGCACGGCCGAGCCGTGCGCGGCCAGCCGTCCGGTCAGCCGCTCCTCGAACTCGCGCAGCGCGTCCAGGGAGGCCCCGGCGGGCTGCCCGTCCGCGTCCGCGTGCTCGTACGGCAGCGTGACGGCGATGTGCTGGTCGAACAGCGGGAAGTCGACAGGGCGCAGGGGATAGCGGGCCGCGGCGGTGAGGCGGGCGCCGGTGGAGGTGTGGCCCTCCAGCAGCGCCCACTGCTCCTCCTTGAACCCCTCCGCCACGTCGGCGACGACCGAGGGCAGGTGGATCGCCGGGAGGGCGTCGATCGGCTCGAACTCGGCGGCCCGGATCTCGCCGACCCAGCGGGCCACCTCGTCCTCGCCCAGCAGCCAGTCGAGGGCGGTGAGGGCCGCCTCCATCCGGGCGTCGTCATCGATGTCCGGAAATATGGGGTGAAAGGCGGTGACGTCCACGCGCGGCGTGCCGGGCGGCACGCGCAGCGCCACCACCAGCCGGTCGAGCCCGAACTCCCGCCCGGCGACGCCGACCGTGAGGTTCGCGGCCTGCGGGTTCGCCTGCCGGGACGGGTGGAACTCCCACATCGCGTCGACCGGCGGCGCGGCCAGGGCCCAGCGGTGGGCGAACGGCCGCAGCTCCGGATCGCCCGACGCGCTGACGACCAGCGCGTGCACGGCGAGACGCCCGGGCACGACCTCCCAGACGAGGGACGGGTGCAGCGCGGCGACGGCCGGGCCGATGGCCTCGGCCAGGGCCTCGGGATCCTCCGCCTCCACGTGCGCGTCGATCCCCGGACGGGCCTGTTCCCACCAGGCCCAGAACGCGGCGATGGCCTCGGCGGGGTCGGCGGACTCGCTCTCGCGCCCGAACAGTCGCATGACCCCGCATCCTCCCAGTCCGCCCGCCCCGATGCCAACGCGGGCGCGCGCCCGCGGGCGGTAACCTCGAACTGTTATGGCTCCCACAGCAAAGCCCACGGGAAAGCTCCGCGTCCTCGCCGCCATGTCCGGCGGGGTCGACTCCGCGGTGGCCGCCGCCCGGATCGCCGAGGCGGGGCACGACGTGACCGGCGTCCACCTGGCGCTGTCGTCCAACCCGCAGTCCTACCGCACCGGCGCGCGCGGCTGCTGCACCCTTGAGGACGCCCGCGACGCGCGCCGCGCCGCCGACGTCATCGGCATCCCCTTCTACGTGTGGGACATGGCCGAACGGTTCCACCGCGACGTGGTCGAGGACTTCGTCGGGGAGTACGCCGCCGGGCGCACCCCCAATCCCTGCCTGCGCTGCAACGAGAAGATCAAGTTCGAGGCGGTGCTCGACCGGGCGCTCGCGCTCGGCTTCGACGCCGTCGCCACCGGCCACCACGCGCGGCTCGAGGACGGCGTGCTGCGGCGCAGCGTCGACGACGCCAAGGACCAGTCGTACGTGCTGGGCGTGCTCACCCGTGAGCAGCTCGCGCACGCGATCTTCCCGCTGGGCGGCTCGACCAAGGCCGAGGTGCGCGAGGAGGCCGCGCGGCGCGGGCTGACCGTGGCCGACAAGCCGGACAGTCACGACATCTGCTTCATCGCCGACGGCGACACCCGGGCGTTCCTCGCCGAGCGGCTCGGCGCCGCCGAGGGGCCGATCGTCGACGCGCTCACCGGCCAGGTGGTCGGCAGCCACCAGGGGGCGTACGGCTTCACGATCGGGCAGCGCAAGGGCCTGCGCGTCGACCGGCCCGCCGCCGACGGCAGGCCGCGCTACGTGCTGTCGATCGAGCCGGTGTCCAACACGGTCACCGTCGGGCCGCGCGCCTCGCTGGAGGTGCGCGCCGTCGTGGGCGAGCGCCCGGTGTGGAACGGGCCGCTGCCGGAGCCGTACGAGCCGATCACGTGCCGGGTGCAGCTACGCGCGCACGGCGAGGTGTACGACTGCCGCGCCCAACTGTCCGGCGGCGAGCTGCACATCGAGCTGGACCGTCCGGCCACCGGCGTCGCGGCGGGCCAGGGGGCCGTCCTCTACGACGGGGACGCCGTCCTCGGCTCCGCCACGATCGCCTCGGCCGTCTGAGGTCAGACCTCCACGCTCTCGCCGACCGGGATGCGGCGGAAGTCGGCCTTCTGCCGGCCGGCCTCCATGCCGAGCCAGTTGTCGATCAGCGTCGCGCCGATGTCGTTGACGATGCCGTCATGGGTCGAGTACGCCCGCGCGGGACGGACGTACCGCAGGTAGAGCAGCATCTCGGCGGCCTTGAGCCATGGCGCGCTGGTCGGCACGAGCAGCGTCGGGACCTCGCGTCCCGGCGGCGTGAGGGCGTCGCCGGGGTAGAACACCTCGTCGTCCACGAAGAAGCCGATGTTCTCCACCGGCGGGACGTCGGGCAGGTTGAGCGCGTGCCACTCGCCGATCGCGCTGACGTGGAAGCCCGCCGTGTCGAAGCCGTCCCCGTGGGTGACGACCTGGACCTTCGCCGGGATGTCGCCGAGCTGGTCGGCGACGGCCCGGCAGGTGAAGACCTCCAGGTCGGGGCTCGCGTTCGCGAGCAGGCCCGCGTCCACGTGGTCGAAGTGCTCGTGGGTGATCAGCACCGCGTCCGCGCCGTCGAGAAGCCCCGGGCCGCTGAATGTGCCGGGGTCGATGACGAGCGTCCGCCCGTCCTTCTCCAGCCGCCAGCACGCGTGACCGAGTTTGGTGAGTTTCATGTCTCTAAGCTAGTGACCGTGAGCGAGTACCCGTGGAGCGAGGCCACGGCCACCGGGGTGGGGTCCTACCCGGGCGAGGACCATCTTGAGGCGTTGCGCACCGCGTTCGGCGAGCTGCCGATGCCGTATCTGCCCGAGTTGCCCGCCCGCGGAGTCGGCGCGGACATGATCGGCCGTACGGCGTCGCTGCTGGTCGAGCTGCCCGTCGAGGTGCAGCCGTCCGGCTGGCGGCTCTCCGACCGCCCGGGCCGGGATTTCAAGCGGGCCAGGGACCATCTCACCCGCGACCTCGACGGCTTGGAGGAGGTGACCCAGGGCTACCGGGGGCCGTTCAAGATCCAGGCGTGTGGCCCGTGGACGCTCGCCGGGGCGATCGAGCTCAGGTACGGCGACAAGGTGCTCGCCGACGCCGGAGCCGTACGCGACCTGACCGAGTCACTGGCCGAGGGACTGGCGCAGCACGTGGCGGAGGTCCGGCGGCGGGTCCCGGGAGCGGACCTCGTCGTCCAGATCGACGAGCCGGGGCTGCCCGGCGTGCTGGCGGGCACGGTGCCGACCGCGTCCGGCTTCGGGCGGCTGCCCGCCGTCGAGTCGCCCGTCGCGGCCGAGCGGCTGCGGACCGTGCTGTCCGCGCTCGCGCCCGCGTTCCCCGTCGTCCACTGCTGCGCGCCGGGCGTGCCGTACGAGGTGATCCGTACGTCGGGCGCGCGCGGCGTCTCGGTGGACGCGGGGCTGCTGCGACGCAGGGACGAGGACGAACTGGGCGAGACGATCGAGAAGGGCCTCGCGCTGCTGCTCGGCGTCGTGCCCGGCACGGACACCCGGCTGGCGGACGTCGGCGTGGTGGCGCGGCCGGCGGTGGAGCTGTGGCGGCGCCTCGGCTTCCCGCCCACCCGGCTCGCCGAGCAGGTCGTGCTCACCCCCGCCTGTGGCCTGGCCGGGGCCTCGCCCGCGTACGCCAGGGCGGCGCTGGCCCGGTGCCGGGAGGCGGCCCGGGTCCTGCGCGAGGACCCCGGCGAGTAAGAGGGGCGAGTGGGGGCGCCAGGGTGATCCAAGCGATCTCCCAGCCCGTTCCCAAGTGATTCACAAGCCCCGGGGCCTATCTCTTGACGTGCTGGAAGTTCACCCGTCAGGAGAAAGACCCATGCGAAGCGCCGCGCGCCTTCTGCTCCCTCTCGCCGCCACCGGCCTGTCCGCCGCCCTGTCCGTGGGGCTCGCCGCCGCTCCGGCCTCGGCCGCCACGGCAGCCACGTCGGCCACGGCCGCCACGTCAGCCACGGCCGCTTCCACCGCTTCCGCCGTTTCCGCCGCGGAGACCTGGAAGTGGGGGCCGACGGCGTCCTCCGACTACAAGGGCTGGGCGAGCGGATCGGTCCGGTCGACGTCGTCCGGCCTGCGTGTCGCCGGTGACCTCTACGACGCGGGCGGGGCCAGGACCTGCTCGTGGGTGACGATCAAGTGGCTGACCGACCACGGCAGGTACCGCACCGCGACCTTCCGCAACTGCTCGCAGTCCACTCCGCGCGCCTTCAAGGTGAACGCCGGATACATGCTGCTCGCCAAGGCCAGGGTCTGCCGGGGCACCGCGACCCGCGTCACCGGCCGTTGCTCGCGCTGGGAACGGGTCTGGACCCAGGGCGGCTGAGCTCTCGGGCCGGTCCCCCTCCATCCACCCTGACCGGCCCGAGTTGACCCGGACAAAAAGGAATGAAAGTGGGCTGCAAGCGGTCTACCGTAATTCTCGATCGCTCCTGAAAACGAGGGGCCGCGCGGTCTGGAGCGGTCCCCTCGCGGAGTGGTCCGGCGGGAGCCGTTCCTCGTCCTCGGCGCGGCTCCCGCCCCCGTCCTTCGCGTTCTGTCGGCCGCCGGAGATACGGTTGGCCTGGGTCGTTGACGAGGGGAGACGGGCGACGTGACCGACAGGGCGGACGGGCTCGACGACATCGTGGACGAGTTCGGGGATGTGACGGGCGAGCTCGCGGGGAGCGCGGAGAGCTCGGGAACGTCGCAGAGCGGGCAAGTCGCGGAGAGCGCGGAGGGCTCGGGAGGTGCGCAGAGCGCGCCGAGCGAGGCGCGGGAGCGGCACGCCGAGCTCGCGGAGCTGCTTCAGGACGCCAACTGGCGCTACTACGTGCTCGACTCGCCCACGGTGAGCGACGCCGAGTACGACGGCTGGATGCGGGAGATCCTCGCGCTGGAGGAGAGGCATCCCGACCTGCGGACGCCCGACTCGCCCACGCAGAACGTGGGAGCGCCGATCTCCACCGAGTTCGCCCCCGTCACCCATCTCCAGCGCATGGAGAGCCTCGACAACGCCTTCGACGACGCCGACCTCGCCGCCTGGCAGGCCAGGGCGGAACGGCTCATCGAGGCCGACCCCGGGCCCTACCTGTGCGAGCTGAAGATCGACGGCCTGGCCGTGGCGCTCGTGTACGAGAAGGGCCGCCTGGTGCGCGGCGCGACCCGGGGCGACGGGCGTACCGGCGACGACATCACCCCGAACGTCCGCACGCTCGGCGACGTGCCCGACCGCCTGACCGGGGACGACGTACCCGACCTGCTGGAGGTTCGCGGCGAGGTCTTCCTGCCGGTCGAGGGCTTCAAGAAGCTGAACGAGCAGCTCATGGACGCGGGCAAGCCGCCGTTCGCCAACCCGCGCAACTCGGCCGCGGGCTCGCTGCGGCAGAAGGACCCGCGCGTCACCGCGCAGCGGCCGCTCCGGATGATCGTCCACGGCGTGGGCAAGTGGGAGGGCGGCGGGCCGCTGCCGGGCACCCAGTCGGCGGTCTACGAGCGGCTGCGCGACCTCGGCCTCCCCGTCAGCGACCGCTACAGGGTCGTGGAGAGCCTCGACGAGATCCGCGGGTTCGTCGCCCACTACAACGAGCACCGGCACGATCCCGAATACGAGATCGACGGGGTGGTCGTCAAGATCGACCGGATTCCCGTGCAGCGGCAGCTCGGATCGACCAGCAGGGCGCCTCGCTGGGCGATCGCGTTCAAGTACCCGCCCGAGGAGGTCACCACGAAGCTCCTCGACATCCAGGTCGGTGTGGGCAGGACGGGCCGGGTCACGCCGTTCGGCGTGATGAAGCCGGTGGTGGTGGCGGGGTCGACCGTAGAGCGGGCGACGCTGCACAACGCCTCGGAGGTGGCGCGCAAGGGCGTGCTCATCGGCGACACCGTGGTGCTGCGCAAGGCGGGCGACGTCATCCCCGAGATCGTCGGTCCGGTCGTCGACCTGCGGCAGGGCGGCGAGCGGGAGTTCGTCATGCCCACACACTGCCCGGAGTGCGGCACCGCGCTGGCCTACGAGCGGGAGGGCGATGCCGACCTGCGCTGCCCGAACGCCCACTCGTGCCCCGCGCAACTCCGTGAGCGGATCTTCTTCGCGGCCGGGCGCAACGCGTTCGACATCGACGGGCTGGGCTATGTGGCCGCGACCGCGCTGACCCAGCCGCTGCCGCCGCAGGAGCCGCCGGTCCGCACCGAGGCCGACCTGTTCGACCTGACGATCGACAAGCTGCTGCCGATCAGGTCCGTGGTCCGCGACGCCGACACGGGTCTGCCGAAGACCGATCCGGAGACCGGCGAGCCGAAGGTGGTCTCGTTCTTCGCCAATATGTCCGGCGAGCCGAGCAAGCACGCGGAGCTGATCCTCCAGCAACTGGAGGAGAAGAAGGACCAGCCGTTGTGGCGGGTGCTCGTGGCGCTGACGATCCGGCACATCGGGCCGCCGACGGCCCGCGCGCTGGCGGACGAGTTCCGTTCGATCGACGCCATCGCCAAGGCGTCGGAGGAGGAGCTCGCGGCGGTGGAGGGCATCGGCCCGAGGGTCGCCGCCACGATCAAGGAATGGTTCGAGGTCGACTGGCATCGGGAGATCATCGAGAGATGGCGGGCCGCCGGAGTCCGGATGGCCGACGAGTCGGCGGCCGACGAGGGACCGCGCCCTCTTGAGGGGCTGACGTTCGTCGTCACCGGCACGCTCGCGGACTTCAGCCGCGACGAGGCGAGCGAGGCCATCGCCGCCCAGGGCGGCAAGGTCACCTCGTCGGTGTCAAAGAAGACCGGCTTCCTGGTGGTGGGGGACAACCCCGGCTCGAAGTACGACAAGGCGGTCAAGGCCGGCGTTCCCATCCTCAACGAGGAGGGTTTCCACACGCTCCTCCGTGAGGGCCCGGACGCCGCCCGCGCCGCCGCCGTCACCCCCGAGGACTGACCCCGGAGGGCTCCCCCACGCGCCCCAGTGTCCGCACCCGGAGTCAACAGTGTCTGCACCCGAGTCGCCGGCGCCCGCATCCGGTATTCGCCGCGAGTCCGATCAGTGGTGCGCGAGGTCTAGGGCTGCCAAGACGGCCGGCCCCGGGCCGTCACGGCCAGGCGGCCAGCAGCTCTTCGGGGCCCCAGTGCGCGGCGAGCGGCAGGTTGTCGTCGACACCCGACCGGGAGACGGCCGCGCCCGTAGGACTGCATCGCCTCAATTACCGAGAGGTGGCTGCCGACTAGGTCGTCCCGGATATACGTAGAACCGATCTAACGTAGATGCGACCTTACTTTGTGCGGTCCAGGTGCCTCCTGAGCCGGTGTCCGCAGAGCAGCGAAACAGCGCCCCCCGTCCTGTGCGGATCGGGGCGCGCCGTTGACCGACGGCTGCCTGAGGGAGCCGTTGTCAGCAGTCGACCAACTGCGCCATCGCGTTCTTGGTCTCGCTCGCGATGTCGAGGCCCATCGAGAGCTGGTCGAATACCGCTTTCAGCAGCCCCAGGCGCCGGATCGTCTCACCTTCGACGGGAGCGCCCGAACGAAGTCGCGCGTTGATGGCGAGAGCCGCCATGATCTGCTTGCCAGTGAACGCTTGATCGAGCAGGCGAGTGAAGTCTTCACCCTGGG
Source organism: Microbispora sp. H10949 (assembly GCF_014161435.1). NCBI lineage: Bacteria > Bacillati > Actinomycetota > Actinomycetes > Streptosporangiales > Streptosporangiaceae > Microbispora > Microbispora sp. H10949. The sequence goes on from NZ_JABBWZ010000006.1 coordinate 64,169, forward strand.
CTTCCTGGATCTTCTGCGCCTCGGTTGCGTCAACGTGGGCATACACCCACACGTTGCCTTCCATGGCGTGGCCTTCAAGGCAGTCGAACACGAAGAGCTTGTGGTTCTGCCTGATCAGGCCGGCGGTAGGCATGTTGAGACGGTCGAAGACCTCGATCATCTTCGAGTCGAGGGTAGGCACCCAAGGGCGTTCTCCGATACCCAGCTTGATCAGGTCGCTCACAGGATGCCTTCCTTCCAGCTTGTCGACTCGAAGCAGGCGTCGAACCTGTCCCTCTCATCATTGGTCCACAGCCGGGCGTCGTCTACCAGTGCTACGGAGACATGCCCCGGTATACGCCTCGTTGGACTGGCCCATACCCGAAAACCGGCAGCTCGCAGCTTGCCGACCAGCGCATAGCGTACGCCCTCTCCCGGGATCGCTCCTTGAGCGCGTCGATGGTTCACCGCCATCGCTGCTTCGTCTGGCGTCTTCTTGCCACTGAGGAGGGAAAGCTCGCGTGGAACTTCGTGGGCCGAGGGACACCGTTTGAACGGTGTACCTTCGATCGGCTTGTGGATCGTTCCATACTGTGTGACCCAGTCCTCATCGCTGAGGTCGTCATTCATCTGCTCGCCTGTGGGGGTCGTCTTATGTTCAGGAGTTGATGGGGGCGCTTGACTCGATGAGGTTGTCGAAGGCGAGGGCGGCCATGGAGGGTCTGTCGGCGAAGAGCCCGTCCAGCAGGCGGATGAGGTCGTCACCCGCGGCGTTCTGGAGGCGGCTCACCTCGATCGCGTCGACCTGGGTGTAGGCCCAGAAGCTGACTTTCGACCCGCGACCGTCGATGCAGTCGAAAACGTAGAGCCTGCCGTCCTGTTCGATCAGTCCCGCCGTGGGCGGGTCGCATTCCTCGTAGATCTCGACCACACGGGTGTCGGAAGTAGGCCGCCAGGGGCGCTCTCCGATCTGCAGCCGGATCGGGTCACTCCCTCGCCGCCTGAAGGGGCGCAGCTCGACCACTTTGCCGTCGATCGCGTCGCGCCGGCTTGCCTGCTCTTCGCACAGGGCGTCGTCACCCATGAGCACCTACTGGGGGAGTAGTGACGGTAGTTGCAACACATCCTAAACGCTTCGCTGTCGATCGATCACCCAATGTGAGTGCCGGTGGGTAAAGCGAAGGCGTGCCGTACGGCTGGGGAGGACCGTACGGCACGCCTGGTTTCACGCGGGGATCAGGAAGCGGTGCAGCTCAGCGGGTTGGGAGTGGAGGGGGTTCCGCTGGAGTTGGCGAGGAAGCCGAACGTGGTGCTGGCACCCGGGGCGAGGTTCCCGTTCCAGTTCAGGTTCGAGGCCGTGATGCTGGTGGTGCCGGTCAGGTTGGCGTTCCACGACTGGGTGATGGACTGCCCGCCGGGCATGTTCCACTTGACCGTCCAGTTGCTGATCGCCGAGGAGCCCGCGTTGGTCACGGCGACCTCACCCTGGAAACCGCCGCCCCACGCGCTGACGACCTTGTAGACCGCCGTGCAGCCCTTGTCGCCGGTGAAGGTCGGCGACGCCGAAGGCGAGGCGGAGGGCGACCGGGTGGGCGAAGTGGACGGAGAGGGGGAGGGAGTCGGGGAGGGCGACGGCGACTGAGACGGGGACCGCGTCGGCGAGGCCGACGGGGACTGCGGCGGGGTGTACGGGGCGGCGATCGCCAGGTCGTACGCCCGCTGCGGGACGAACTGACCGGCCGGGGCGATGCAGCCGTCGGACTCGCCCGGAGGCTTGACCCACAGGTACGCGGCGATCGCCGAGTCGCCGGTGTTGGTGGTGCTCCAGGTGCCGGTGGCGCGGCCGGCCGGGTCACACCACTCGCTGCCGACCGGGCCGTTGCCGTTGCGGCTGGTGTCGATCACGGCCTTCAGCCAGGACAGGCCGGTGGCCCCGATGACGTTCTTGGCGTAGGAGACCGTGGGGGAGGTGGACCGGTAGTTGGAGACGTTGAGCGAGATGCCGTCCGCGCTGTTGGCGATGTCGGCGCCCCGCAGGCGGTTGGCCATGTCGGAGGCGCCCACCCAGGCCTCGTTGCCCGCGTCGAAGTAGACCTTGACCTGCGAGGAGGTGGCCTTGAACTTCTTGCCGGCGTACGCCATGGAGGCCTGGACCTCGGCCTGCTGCGAGGAGTTCATGCAGTTCGGCATGATCGCCAGCGCGTCGGGCTCCAGGATGATGTAGGCCGGACGCCCGCCGAGGCCCGCGGCGACCTGGTCGATCCAGGCGCGGTACGACGCGTGGTCGGGAGCGCCACCCGCGCTCGCGCCGCCGCAGTCGCGGTTCGGCATCTCGTAGACCACCATGATCGGGATCTTGCCGGCCGCCGCCGCCGCGCCCACGTAGGCGTCGACCTGGCTGCGCACCGCGGAGGGGTTGTAGCTGGCGAACCAGCGGCCCTGCGGGACGGCGGCGATGCGGTCCCGGATCACCGCGGTCTTGCTGTCATTGGGGTTGGCGGCGACCCACTTCGCGGCGCTGGTCGTCGGATCCACGTAGAAAACGGAGTCGGCGGCCTGGGCCGCGGTGGAGGTCACAACGGCCGCTCCCACCGCGGCCGTGGTGGCCGCAGCGAGAATGGCCGCCGTCAAGGGCCTTCTGCGAGACATGGAATTACTCCGTCCGGTAATGTGGGAGCGCTCCCACAGTTCCCTCGGATCGTAGGGACCGGGACGGGGGTCCAAGAAGGGCCGATGTGAGTTCGGCTGGACGATCAACCTAATAGGCGCAGGCGGGCGGGGGAATGGGCGCGTGGATCACTTGAAACTTTCACCACGAGTCCAGCCGTGCCGTGATTTCTCCGGAAATCATGGTAACTCAGTGTGCCCAACCGGTTTCGCGAAGTGGCCCACAGGCCGTACCCTCCGATAGTGACCTCTTGGGGGGTTTCTTACCTATGACGCTTTCACGCGGTCTCATGCCGCTCACCGGGGTGCCACGCGTTCTCCTCCCGGCCGCCGACCTGGGCGAACTGAGTGCGCCCGTCGACACCCGGGACACCGGACCACGCCCCGGATCGCCTTTATGGGCGTACCTCACGGTGGTCAGCGCCGCCGGCGTCTCCGCGCTCGCCATCGCCGAGTTCGGGCTGGGCGCCGGCCCGCTGGCCGAGGCCGCGCGCACCCCGTTGTTCTGGATGCTGACCGTCCTCGTGGTCCTCGGCGAGCTGCGTCCGATCATGTTCAGCTCCTCGACGCTGGTCGGGGGCACGCCGACCTCCACGATGTTCACCTTCGCCGTGCTCATGTACCAGGGCCTGCCGACGGCGGCGCTGATGCAGGCGGTCGCCGTGGTGGTCAGCGGGCTGGTGCACCGCAGGGCCTGGCACCGGGTGCTGTTCAACCTCGCCCAGGTGACCCTCGCCTGCACGGCCGCGGCCGGCGCCCTGGCCGCGTTCGGCGCGCACCCGGGGCCGCGCTCGCCGTGGACGCCCGACGGCATGGACATCCCCGCCATCGCGCTGGCCGCCGCGGCGTACTTCGTGGTCCGCGCCGTCCTGGTCTGCCAGGCGGTGGCGCTGCACGAGCGCCGCCCCCTGCTCCGGGTGATGAAGGCCTCGATCGGCCCGCAGGCGCTCGTCTACGGGACGCTGCTCGGCCTCGCGCCGCTGGTCGTGGTGGTGATGGCGCATTCACCCGCGCTGGTCCCGCTGTTCGTCGCGCCGCTGGCCGCCGTCCATTGGACCGCGACGCTTTCGCTCCGCCGCGACCACCAGGCGACGCACGACGGGCTCACCGGCCTGCCGAACCGAAAGATCCTGATCGTACGCACGGAGGAGGCGCTGGCCGAGGCGCGCGCGCACGAGCGGGTGGGGCTGCTGCTGCTCGACCTCGACCGCTTCAAGGAGGTCAACGACACGCTCGGCCATCCGGTCGGCGACCGGCTGCTGCAGATCGTGGCCCACCGGCTCACCCACAGCGTACGGCCGGGCGACGTGGTCGCCCGTCTCGGCGGGGACGAGTTCGCGGTGCTGCTCCCGTCCATCAGGGACGCGCAGGCGGCCAGGGAGGTCGCCTCGCGGCTGCGGGTCGCGCTGACCGAGCCGGTACGCCTTGAGGGCATGACGTTCGACCTCGACGCGTCGGTCGGCATCGCGCTCTATCCCGACCATGCCCCGGACTTCGAGCTGCTGATGCAGCGCTCCGACGTCGCGATGTACCTCGCCAAGGAGGGCCGCACCGGCGTCGAGTTCTACCTGCCGGGCAAGGACCGCAACTCGCCCGAGCGGCTGAGCCTGCTCGGTGACCTGCGGCGGGCCATCGACGCCGACGAGCTGGAGCTCCACTATCAGCCCAAGGTGAGCCTGGAGGACGGCAGGGTCGAGGGTGTCGAGGCGCTGCTGCGCTGGTGGCACCCGGTGCGCGGGCCGATCTCGCCCGCCGAGTTCATCCCGCTGGCCGAGCAGTCGTACCTCATGCGCGAGCTCACCCAGCACGTGATCGGGAAGGCGCTGCGGCAGGCGGCGCGCTGGTGGCACGCGGGCCTGGACGTGCCGGTCTCGGTGAACGTGTCGGCCCGCGACCTGCTCGACTCGGGCCTGCCCGAGCAGCTTGAGGCGGGGCTGGAGAAGCTGGACCTGCCGCCGGAGGCCATCCGGCTGGAGGTCACCGAGCGCATCCTGATGACCGACCAGGCCTACAGCGCCGAGGCCATCCGCACGCTGGCCGGGCTCGGCGTCCAGCTCTCGCTGGACGACTTCGGCACCGGCTACTCCTCCCTGGTCCGGCTCCAGCGGCTCCCGGTCTCCGAGGTCAAGATCGACGCGTCGTTCGTACGGCGGCTGGGGGAGCCGGGGGACGACGAGCGGATCGTCCGCTCGATCATCGACCTCGTCCGGTCCCTCGGGCTGAGGTCGGTCGCCGAGGGCGTCGAGTCGCCCGAGATCGCGGAGTCGCTGCGGGAGATGGGCTGCCACGCGGGGCAGGGGTGGTGGCTGGCCAAACCCATGTCCGCCGCCGATGCCACCACCTGGCTGCGCGACCGGCTCGGCGCCGCCCTGGGCTCCGCGGGTGACACCCGGCTCGCCTCGCACTGAATCGCCGTGGGCCGCCGGGTTCCCCGCCTCGGGGTGGGAAAGCTCGTATTAAGACCGTGTGACGCGGCGTCGCCGGGTCGGCCGCGCTCGGCGGCGAGCCCTAGGATGGGTGGGTCCAATCTCCATCATGAAACGGGTTCGACGACTCATGTCCGCCATAACCCGCGATGAGGTCGCTCACCTCGCCCGGCTGTCCCGGCTGGCACTGGCCGACGACGAGCTCGACCACTTCGCCGCCCAGCTCGACCAGATCGTCGGCGCCGTCGCCCGCGTCTCGGAGGTGGCGGCCGGCGACATCCCGCCGTCCTCGCACGCGCTGCCGCTGACCAACGTCTTCCGTCCCGACGCCGTACGGCCGGGTCTGACACCCGAGGGAGCCCTGTCCGGCGCGCCCGCGGTGGAGGACGACCGGTTCCGCGTGCCGCGGATCCTCGGGGAGGAAGAATGAGTTTGATCCGGAAGACCGCCGCCGAACTGGGCGCGCTCATCGCCGCCCGCGAGGTCAGCGCCGTCGAGGTCGCCCAGGCCCACCTCGACCGGATCGCCGAGGTCGACGGCCGCGTCAACTCCTTCCTGCACGTCGACGCCGAGTCGACGCTGGCCCAAGCCCGCCAGGTGGACGAGCGCCTGGCCGGGGGCGAGAACCCCGGCCCGCTGGCCGGGGTGCCCATCGCGCACAAGGACGTGTTCACCACGGCCGACATGCCGACGACGGCCGGTTCGAAGATCCTCGAAGGCTGGCGCCCGCCGTACGACGCGACCGTGACCGGCCGGCTGCGCGCGGCCGGGCTGGTGATCCTGGGCAAGACGAACCTCGACGAGTTCGCCATGGGGTCGTCCACGGAGAACTCGGCGTACGGGCCGACGCACAACCCGTGGGACCTGTCCCGGATCCCGGGCGGTTCGTCGGGTGGCTCGTCGGCCGCTGTTTCCGCCTACGAGGCGCCGCTCTCCACCGGCACCGACACCGGCGGCTCGATCCGCCAGCCGGCCGCGGTGACCGGCATCGTCGGCATGAAGCCGACGTACGGCGGCTCGTCCCGCTACGGCCTGATCGCGTTCGCGTCCTCGCTCGACACGCCCGGGCCGTTCGCCCGCACCGTGCTCGACGCGGCGCTGCTGCACGAGGCGTTCTCCGGCCACGACCCGCTCGACTCGACCTCCGTCGACGCGCCGGTGCCGCCGGTGGTGGAGGCCGCGCGGCAGGCCGACGTGGCGGGCATGCGGATCGGCGTGGTCAAGGAGTTCGCCGGGGAGGGCTACCAGCCCGGCGTGCTCGCCCGCTTCCACGAGGCCGTTGACCTGCTGGAGTCGCTCGGGGCCAAGGTCGTCGAGGTCTCCTGCCCGGCGTTCTCCTACGCGCTGCCCGCGTACTACCTCATCGCGCCGTCGGAGTGCTCGTCCAACCTGGCCCGCTTCGACGCCATGCGGTACGGCCTGCGCGTCGGCGACGACGGCACCCGCAGCGCCGAGGAGGTCATGGCGCTCACCCGCGCGGCCGGCTTCGGACCCGAGGTCAAGCGGCGCATCATGCTCGGCACGTACGCCCTGTCGTCGGGCTACTACGACGCCTACTACGGGCAGGCGCAGAAGGTCCGCACGCTGATCATGCGTGACTTCGAGGCGGCCTTCCAGCAGGTGGACGCGCTGGTCTCGCCGACCACGCCGACCACCGCGTTCCCGATCGGGGAGCGGGCCGACGACCCGATGGCGATGTACCTCGCCGACCTGTGCACGATCCCGACCAACCTGGCCGGAAACGCCGCGATCTCGGTGCCGTGCGGCCTGGCGGACGAGGACGGCCTTCCGGTCGGGCTCCAGGTCATGGCCCCGGTCCTCGCCGACGACCGCTGCTACCGCGTCGGCGCGGCCGTGGAGAAGGCCTTCGAGAGCCGGTGGGGCGGCCCGCTGCTGTCCCGCGCGCCCGCGCTCTGACCGCCGAGGGGAGGGGAACGGCGGCATGATCACCCGCATCGAGATCGACGGCTTCAAGTCCTTCCTGGACTTCCAGCTCGACATCCCGCCGTTCCTCGCCCTCGTCGGCCCCAACTCCAGCGGCAAGTCCAACCTTCTCGACGCGCTGGGCTACGTGCGCAGTGCCGGCTGGGGTGACGAGGAGGCGTTGACGTCCCGCCGGGGCCGGCCGCACGAGCTGTTCCACCGGGTCGGCAAGGGGCCGGCCACCAACTGCTTCGAGATCACCGTTCACGCCCTTCAGCAGTTGGGAGACACCGTCCTCACGCAGGTACTCGGGAGCGGAGCCGAGCTGGGGGAAGACGGGGTGCCGCGAGAGACCAGCTTCCGCTTCAACCCCAGTGCCAGCGTCACCGGACTGCCCCATTGGGTGATCGAACAGCGGCAAAAGGGGCTGGAGGTCCTGGGGCAGGCGGTGCAAAAGCTCATGGAGGAGCAGGTCGGTAGCCCCCGCCTTCGGCGCTTGCTGTACGGGGAACTGAGCAACTGGCGCCTGCATCAGCCGGATCCGAAGAACCTGCGTTCCCGGTCTTCGGCGGTGTCTGACGGGCCACTGGAATCTGGTGGCGGGAACCTGGCCACCGTCCTCGGCAGGCTCGCGGCGCACGGTGCCATCGAGGAACTCCTGGTGGATCTCGTGGCGCTCATCCCGGACATCGCCGGGATACAGCCTCTGCTGGACGACCGTTACCAGGAGTGGACGTTCGACGTGCTCGTGGACGGCCAGGGCAGCGTGCCGAGCACGCTGCTCTCGGACGGCACGCTCCGGGTCATCGCGCTGCTGGCCGCACTGCACGACCCTGACCATGCCGGGGTGCTGCTCATCGAGGAGATCGAGAACGGCCTGCATCCCAGCCGCCTGGCGGAACTGCTCCGCAGGATCCAGGAGAGGGTCACCGACCTCGACGACCCGGAGTGCGTCAACCGGCCACTGCGGCAGGTGATCCTCACCACGCATTCACCCGTTGTCGTCTCGGAGCTGTACCGCCTCAGGCCGGACGCGCTGGTGTTCCTCGACACCGCCGTACGCGTCGATCCCGAGAACGACAGGATCTCGCGGGTCACGGTGGCCAAGCCGGTGCGGTCGGAGGGAGAGCCCGGCACGTTCGTCTCTCCCCGTCAGGTGCGCAAGTATCTGAGCGCGGTGGGCGAGGTGCCATGAGCAGGCCGCTCGTGCCCGGACTCGTCGCCGAGGGGGAGACCGACGAGGTCTTCCTCGGCGTCGTGATCTCGCGGCAGCTCCGTGAGATCACCGTCCAGTCCTCTCGCTGCGCCGTCGACGTGGAGAGCACCGAGATCGGCTCCGGCCGATCGATCTACGACCACGACCGGACGGCGGGTGCACTCCGCGAGTTGGCGGGCGACTGTCATCTGCTCTTCGTGCACAACGATCACAGAGAGCGGGACAAGGCGGAGCGGGTCGTGCGCGACTCGGGCCTGTCCACGCCGGTGATCGCGCTGGTGCCCGTCCAGGAGACGGAGGCGTGGCTCCTGGCGGACGCCGGCGTGTGGCGCCGGTTGAGCGGGAGCGACCACGGACGGATGCCCGCCCGGCCCCGGGACGTCGAGAGGATCGCCGATCCCAAGAAGGTGCTCGCCGAGGTGGCTCCCCGTCGTGGGAAGCCGGTACGCGACTACTTCGAATACATCGCCAGAAACATCGACCTCGCAACCCTCGCGAAGGTGCCCGCGTACGCGGAGTGGGTCGTCGACGCGAGAAACGCATTGAAGGGACTTGGTTACCTGTGAGCAGCACTGAGACGCTCATGCCGTACGACGAGGCGCTGGAGCGCTTCGAGCCGGTGCTGGGGCTGGAGACGCACGTCGAACTGGGCACCGCGTCGAAGATGTTCTGCGGCTGTCCGACGGCCTTCGGAGCACCGCCGAACACGCAGGTCTGCCCGGTGTGCCTGGCGCTGCCCGGCTCGCTGCCGACGGCCAACGAGCAGGCGATCGAGTCGACGATCAGGATCGGCCTCGCGCTGAACTGCACCATCGCGACGTGGTGCAGGTTCGCCCGGAAGAACTACTTCTATCCGGACATGCCGAAGAACTACCAGATCAGCCAGTACGACGAGCCGCTGTGCGTCGACGGCTACCTCGACGTCGAGGTGGACGGCAGGACCGTCCGCGTGGAGATCGAGCGGGTGCACCTGGAGGAGGACACCGGCAAGTCCACCCATGTCGGCGGTGCGACCGGGCGCATCCACGGCGCCGACTACTCGATCGTCGACTACAACCGCGCCGGCATCCCGCTCGTCGAGATCGTGACCAAGCCCATCGCGGGCACCGACCGGCTCGCCCCCGAGGTCGCCCGTGCGTACGTGACCGAGCTGCGCGAGCTGATGCGCTCGCTCGGCGTGTCGGACGTGCGGATGGAGCAGGGCTCGCTGCGCTGCGACGTGAACGTCTCGCTGATGCCGCGCGGCGCGTCCGAGTGGGGCACCCGTACGGAGACCAAGAACGTCAACTCGCTGCGCAGCGTCGAGCGCGCGGTGCGCGGCGAGATCGAGCGCCAGGCGGGCGTCCTCGCCGCGGGCGGCCGGATCGTGCAGGAGACCCGCCACTTCCACGAGGACACCGGGCAGACGACCTCCGGGCGGTCGAAGGAGGAGGCGCAGGACTACCGCTACTTCCCCGAGCCCGACCTGCTGCCGATGGCGCCCGACCCGGCCTGGGTCGAGTCGCTCAAGGCCGCGCTGCCCGAGCTTCCGTCGGCCCGGCGCAGGAGGCTGCAGGACGAGTGGGGCGTGTCCGACCTGGACATGGCCGCCATGCACAACGCCGACGCGATCGACCTGGTCGAGGCGACCGTGGCCGCCGGAGCCCCGGCCGCCGACGCCCGCAAGTGGTGGATGGGCGAGCTGGCCCGGCGGGCCAACGAGTCGGCGACGACCCTCGCCGACCTGCCGATCACCCCGGCGCAGGTCGCCCGGGTGACGGAACTGGTCGCCTCCGGCGCGCTCAACGACAAGCTGGCCCGTCAGGTGCTGGAGGGCGTGCTGGCCGGTGAGGGCGGCCCGGACGAGGTCGTGGACAAGCGCGGGCTCCAGGTCGTCAGCGACGAGGGCGAGCTCATGTCGATCATCGATCAGGTGCTCGCGGACAACGCCGACGCGGCGGAGAAGGTGCGCGGCGGGAAGATCGCGGCCGTGGGCGCGCTGGTCGGCGGCGTGATGAAGGCCAGCCGCGGCAAGGCGGACGCGGGCCGCGCCCGTGAGCTGATCCTGGAGCGGCTCGGCGTCCAGGGGTAGTGAGCGTCCCGCGCCGCCCGCCGCGTAAGCGGTCGTCCGGCGCGGCGTTCGCTGTCCGGGTGACGCGCGCGTCGCGGCCCGGCGTTTTCGCCCATGCGCGCGCCGCCCGGGCCGGCTCCGCCGTGCGCGGGGCTGTGACCGGTCGGGCGGCGAAGGCGTGCGCGCTCCACGGAAAGAGCAGCAGAGCTGTTGCTTCCGGAGATATCCAGCGGAGGGTGTTTTAGGGTTAACTGATCGGAGTTGACCTTGAGCCTGAGGAGAGCGAGGCGTGCGTAACGCCGGAGCGTCCGTCGACCCGCCAACGGATCCCCCGGATCCGTCCGGGACCGCGCCCGCCCCGCCGCGTGTCCACCCGGTGCGCCGGGCCACGTCCCTGCCTCGGGGGGTGTCGGCGTTGCCCAAGGGGGTGTCGGCCGACATCTTCGCCGAACCGCCCGCCCCCGCGCCGCCCGCGTCCCGGCCGTCCGGCGCGGGCGCCGCTCCGCCGTCGGCGCCGCCGATCGAGCCGTGGCCGGTGCCGGACCGCACCGTCCGGGAGGAACCGGTCGTCGTCGGGACACCGGACCTCGACCTGCTCGACCCGCCGAAGAAGGGCGGCGTTCTCCGCCGCACGCTGATCGGCCTGGTGGCGCTGCTCGTCGTGCTCTATGTCGTGCCCGCCCTCACCATGGCAGGGAAGGTCCTGCCCGGCACCAGCGTGCTCGGCGTGGACATCGGCGGCCAGAGCCGGGCCGAGGCCGCCGCCACCCTCAACGAACGGCTGTACGCCCAGACCAGGACGCCGGTGATCGTACGGCAGGGAACGCGGCGGCTGACGGTGAGCCCGCGGGACGCCGGTCTCTCGCTCGACGTCGACGAGACGATTGGCCGGGCGGTGACCGGTTTCCCGAGCCCGTGGGCGGTGTGGGCCGCGCTCACCGGCAGCCGTGAGGTGGAGCCCGCGGTGTCGGTCGACCGGCGTCGCCTCGACGACCTGGTGGCGGACATCGCCGAGCGGCTGGAGAACCCGGCGCGGGAGGGCGGCGTCTCGTTCGACGGGATCACCCCGGTCCCGGTCTATCCAAGGGTGGGTCGCCTGGTCGACCGGAAGCTCACGGCCGAGCAGATCGTCAAGGGATACCTCGATCCCGAGATCGTCGTCGTGGCCCCCACCCTGCGGGACCTGCCGCACATCACCCGCGCCGAGGTGCACCGCGCCCTGCGCTGGGCGGGCCGGGCGGTGTCCGCGCCGCTCACGCTGACCAGCGGGACCGGCTCCGTCTCGCTGCCGCCGGCCGTGCTGGCGCGGCACCTGACGTTCACGCCGGACGGCGCGGTCCTGCGTCCCCGTTTCGACGCCGTCGCGGCGGTCGCCCCCGTCACGCCGAGACTGCTCGACCCCGGGCGGGCGTCCCGCGACGCCTCCTTCACGATCAGGGGCGGACGGCCTGCACTGGTCGGCGGGAGGCCGGGGGAACGGGTCGACACCGACCGCCTCGCGGCCGACGTGGTGACCGCCCTCGGCGCCGGCGACCGTACGGTGGCCGTGCGTGTCGTGGACGGGCCGCCTCGGAGCGGTGACGACGACGTGCGCCGCATGGGGATCAAGGAGGAGGTCGGCCGTTTCACGACCTCCTACGCCTGCTGCCCCCAGCGCGCCGGCAACATCCGGGCCGCGGCCGCGCTCCTGGACGGCCGCCTGGTCCGTCCGGGGGAGACCTTCTCCTTCAACGAGGCGCTCGGGCGGCGCGACGTGGACGCGGGGTTCGACGGCATCGTCCCCACGATGATCGACGGAAGGGCCGGCACCGACGCGCCGGGCATGTCCCAGGTCGCGACCACCCTGATGAACGCCGTGATCCGGGCCGGGTTCCAGGTCACCGAGCACACTCCGCCCGAGGTCCACGCCCCGCAGCTGCCGGTCGGCACCGAGGCCGCGGTGTCCTTTCCCGATCCGGACCTACGGTGGAAGAACGACTCGCCGTACGGGGTCTTCGTCCAGGCCTCGGCCACCGGCAGGTCGCTGGCCATCGCGTTGTGGAGCACCCGCCGGTACGCGGTGGACCTGCAGGGACCGGTCTCCGGCACCCGGGTCAAGCTGCCGACGATGACCGGGCACGGGCCCGGCTGCGTCGAGGCGCCGGGGCAGCCCGGGTTCACCGCCACCGTGACCCGCGTGCTGCGGCAGGGCGGCGAGGTCGTCTCCCGGCAGACCTTCCGGACCTCCTACCAGGCCCAGGCCAAGGTCGTCTGCCGTGCTGCCAAGGCACGCGGCGGCGGCAGCGGATCAGGACAAGGTCAGGGACAAGGCCAGGGTCAGGGTCAGGGTCAGGGACAAGGACAAGGACAAGGACAAGTCCAGGGACAGGGACAGGGACAGGGCCAAGGTCAGAGGCAGGGCCAAGGTCAGGGACAGGGACAGGGCCAAGGACAGGGCCAGGGGCAGAGCCACGGATCAGGACGAGGGAGCGGTGGGGGCAACCACCAGAATGCGGTCGTCGCCGTCCCTGGGAGAGCCCCGTCCGTCGCGGTTGCTGGTGCTCACCCACAGGGCGCCGCCGGGCGCGACGGCCACCGCGCGCAGCCTGCCGTACTCGCCTTCGTATAGCGCGGTGGGCCGCCCGGCGCGCCCTGACCCGTCCACCGGGACCCGCCAGAGTCGCTCGCCGCGCAGGGCGGCGGCCCACAGCGCTCCCCCCGCGTACGCGAGACCGGACGGCGACGCCTGGTCGGTCGACCAGGTCAGCAGGGGATCGGCGTATTCGGGACGGCCGCCCACGCCCTCGACCTCCGGCCAGCCATAGTTCCGGCCCTTCTCGATGAGGTTGATCTCGTCGTAGGTGTTCTGGCCGAACTCGGTGGCGTACATGTGGCCGCGTTCGTCCCAGGCGAGCCCCTGCACGTTGCGGTGGCCGTACGACCAGACCAGCGTCCCGAAGGGGTTGCCCGGTGCGGGCCGGCCGTCGGCGGTCATGCGCAGGATCTTGCCGCCCAGCGCGTTCCGGTCCTGGGCCATGCCGCGCTCGCCGGTCTCCCCGGTCGAGGCGTAGAGGTAGCCGTCGGGCCCGAAGGCGAGGCGGCCCCCGTTGTGGATGGCCCCCTTCGGGATGCCGCTGACGATCACCCGGCGCTCGGAGAGCCGTCCGTCGTAGCGGTAGCGGACGATCCTGTTGTCGCCGCCGGAGGTCAGGTAGACGAAGACGTGGTGGTCGCTCGCGTAGCGGGGCGACACGGCCACGCCCAGCAGGCCGCCCTCGCCGGCCGCCGACACCCCCTCGATCACTCCCGCCTCCCGGACCCCGCCTTCCGGCGTGATCCGCAGGAGCCGCGCCGACTCGCGTTCGGTCACCAGCGCGTCGCCGCCGGGCAGGAACGCGATCGCCCAGGGAACCGAGAGGCCGCGGACCAGCGTGCGCGGCCTGGCCGGGGCGACGGCGGTCGCGGCGCCGTCCGGGCCGGTCCCCGCGTCAGCGCCGGGGCTGCCCGCGCCGCTGGAGCCGCTGGAGCCGCTGGAGCCGCCGGGGCTGCCCGAGCCGCCGGTGGCGCTCGCGGCGGGTAGCGGCGGGGGAGTCCTGCCCAACTCTCCGGCCTGCCCGCACCCCGCGACCACCGGCAGAGCGACCGCCAGCAGCGCCGCCGCCGACAGGGCCGTGCCCGCGCCGTGCCTGTCCGTCATCTCGCGACCTCCTCGTCCATCCCTACTCGCGGGCCGTCGCGATGGTTCCCTAGGTTGTTACGTGTGAACATCTGGGTCGCCTCACAGGACATCGCCGACGATCTGTCCAGCCTGCCGGACGGGCTGCCCGTCCTCGACCGGAAGGTCTACGACGGGACGGGCCCGCTGCCGGGGCCGCCCGAGGAGGTGGAGATCTGGGTGCCGCCGCTGGTCCCGGTGCCGGGCATCCCCGGCCTGCTGAACCGCATGGGCAACCTCCGCCTGCTGCAGACCGTCACCGCGGGAGTCGAGCCGTACCTGCCGCACCTCCCGCCGAAGGCGGTGCTGTGCAACGCGCGCGGGGTCCACGACGCGGGTACGGCGGAGTGGGCCGTGGGCGCGATGATCGCGATGCGGCGGGACTTCCCCGGCTTCGTGGCCGCGCAGGCGCGCGGGGAGTGGAGCTACCACCACACCGGGGTCCTCGCCGACTCCACCGTGCTGATCGTCGGGTACGGCTCGATCGGCGAGGCGCTGGAACGGCGCCTGGCCGGGTTCGAGGTGGAGATCGTCCGGGTGGCCCGGACGGCCCGGGAGAACGTCCACGGCCAGGACGAGCTTCCCGCGCTGCTCCCGCACGCCGACGTGGTCGTGCTGCTCGTCCCCGCCACCGCGGGCACGTCCGGTCTGGTGGACGCGGAGTTCCTCGCCCGGATGAAGGACGGCGCGCTGCTGGTGAACGCGGCGCGCGGATCGGTGGTGGACGGCGACGCGCTGCTGGCGGAACTGCGGGCGGGCAGGTTGCTGGCGGCCCTCGACGTGACGCCGGTCGAGCCGCTGCCCTCCGATCACCCGCTGTGGACCGCGCCGGGAGTCTTCATCACGCCGCACGTGGCGGGAAGCACCCCCGCCTCCGTCCGGCGTATCCGCGTACTGGTACGCGAGCAGATCATCAGTCATCTGGCGGGCCGGCCCCTCGCTAACATGATCACCGGGCATTACTGACCGCTCCGTTAAGGATTCCGGAACGTGGCTGCGCCGTGACCTGCGGTGCGTAGGGTGAGGCTCATCGTGCACGGCTTGGTTATCAGATCGGTGACGACTCGTCGGTTGTCCTCCTCTCGATCAGCGGCTGTGCGCACACTGGCCATGTGACAGGGAGAGTAAAGCCGAGTCGGGGACGGGAGGGGCAGTGACGGCACACCCCACCGGAACCGGCGACGCTGACGCGACTCCGGACCCCGCCGAAACCCCGGCAGGCGCCTCCGCCACGGGTGAGGCGGCGACAGGTGCAGAGGCGACGCACGTGAACGTCAGGAGAGACCCCAGGGTCCCCCTCACCACCGCCGCCGGGCTCGGCGCGGTGGCGATCGTCGTGGCCCTGGTCACCGGGGGCTCCGCCCCGGTGGTGACCGCGGTCGCGGGAGTCGTCACCGGTCTTCTCTCGGCGGTGTCACTGATCATGGCCGCTTCCCGCGTGACTCCCGGTCACCGGCGCCAGCCCGCCGCCTGGCGGTGGATGGCCGCCGGGTCGCTCACCTGGCTCCTCGGCGTGGGCGTCCGCCCGGTGGCCGACGGCACGCCCTTCGTGCTCACCTTCGCCGACCTGCTCATACTCGCCGGATCCGTGCTGCTCGCGATCGGCTGCGGCCTCTCGGTGAAACCCCCGGCGTACACGCGGGGGGTGATCCGCCAGGCCGCCGACGCCTATCTCGGCGCGGCGTCGGTGTTCGCCGTGGCCTGGGTCGCCGTCCTCGGCCCGGCGTTCCGCCGGGCCGAGGACACCGGCGCGTTCTTCGTCGCGCTCGCGCTCCCCGTGATCTGCCTGCTCGCGACCTGCGCGGTGACGCCCGCGGTGGCCGCGTCCCGGTCGGGCAACCGGGTGGTCGGGCTCACCGGCGTCGGAGTGCTCGCCGCGATAACCGTCGCGGAACTCGCGACCGCGCTCGCCCGGCTCGGCGGCGACCATCCGCCCCTCGTCGCCGGACTCCTCGTGCCCGCCCTGCTGCTCGTCCTCGCCGTCACGCCGTGGGTGGAGCAGGACCGGCCGGCGAGGCCGCTGACGGCGGCGCTGACCGCCGCCGCCCCGCTGGTGCTGGTCGCCGTCGCGACGCTGGTCGCCACCCTGCACGCGATCGGGGGCAGCCGCGACGCCGCCCTGGCGGTCGTCGCCGCCTCGGTCGTGCTCGTCCTCCTCGGCCGCCTGTTCGTGCTGCTGGTCGAGACCGCCGGAATGCGCCGTCTCGTCGACGTGGGGGAGCAGCAACTGCGGCGGCTCGCCGAGAACACCGGCGACGTGGTGCTCGTCTGCGACCCCGAGGGGGTCGTCCAGGAGGCCGGTCCCGGCCTGGAGGCGACGTACGGCTACCGCCCGGAGGACCTCGCCTGCCGGCCGATCTTCGACTACGTCCACCCCGAGGACCTCCCGGCCGTGCAGGCGCTGCTCAGTCGCATGACGGACGAGGACGACGGGCCGGAGCAGGAGGGCGGCACCCGCGTCTCCTGCCGCTTCCGGGCCTCCGACGGCACCTGGCGGCCGACCGAGACGGTCGCCGCCCGCCACGTGCGCGACGACGACCTCGTCCTGGTCACGATCCGAGACCTCAGCGACCAGGTCGCCCTGCGCAACCAGGTCACCCATCTGACCTTCCACGACGGGGTCACCGGACTGCCCAACCGGGCCTACTTCGAGGAGCGGGCCCGCGAAGTGCTCACGCGCCGCGGCGCGGCCGGCACCGCGGTGATCTTCCTGGACCTCGACGGCTTCACCGCCGTCAACGACTCCGTCGGGCACGCCAGCGGCGACCACCTCCTCGGCCAGGCCGCCCGCCGCCTGCGGTCGGCCGTACGGGCCGACGACACGCTGGCCCGGTGGGGCGGGGACGAGTTCGCGGTGCTCCTGGAGGGCGGCGCGTCAGGCGGCATGTCCGGGGGCGCTTCCGGCGGCGGCGACGCGCAGACCGCCATCGACCTGGCCGAGCGGCTCGTCCGCGCGGTCTCCAACGAGCCCTTCCGGGTGGCCGACCGGGACATCGCGCTGACGGCCAGCGTCGGCGTCGCCTTCGCCGAGGAGGACCTGTCCTCCGGGGACCTGCTGCGCAACGCCGACGTGGCGATGTCGCGGGCCAAGGAGCTCGGCGGACGCCGGGTGGAGGTCTTCGCCACCCACATGCACGCCGACGTCGTACGCCGCCTGGAGATCGCCTCGGACCTGCAGCGGGCGCTGCTGGAGAACCAGTTCGCGATCGAATACCAGCCGGTCGTCGACCTCGCCACGTCGCGGGTGACCGCCGTGGAGGCGCTGATCCGCTGGTGGCGGGGAGGCACGTTCGTGCCGCCGGAGCAGTTCCTCGGGCCGGCCGAGGACACCGGGATCATCGTGCCGCTGAGCGAGTGGATCCTGCGCGAGGCGTGCCAGGAGGTGGCGGCCTGGCGCGCGTCCTCCTGGGACATCGGGCTCGCGCTGAACCTGTCCGCACGGCAGATCATGGCCCCGCGTTTCGTGGAGACCGTGTCGGAAGCCCTGAGCGACAGTGGGCTGCCGGCCAGCGCGCTCACCCTCGAAGTCATCGAGGAGATGCTGGTCGAGGACGCCGGCGAGATGATCGGCAGGCTGTCGGAGCTGAGAGCTCTCGGCGTACGGCTGGCCATCGACGACTTCGGCACCGGCTACGCGTCGCTCGCGTTCCTGCGCCAGCTTCCGGTCGACATGATCAAGATAGACCCCTCGTTCGTCTCCGGGCTGGGGCGCGACGACACGCTGACCCTGCTGACGAGGACGATCGTGCAGCTTGGCAACGACCTCGGCCTGATCGTCGTCGCCGAGGGCATCGAACGTCCCGAGCAGCTCGACCTGCTCCGTAAGATGGGCTGCACGCGTGGGCAGGGCTACCTGGTCGCCCGCCCGATGACCGCCCGCGGAGTCGACGACCTCATGCCGGGCACCCCCCTCCAGAACACCGCCTGACGCACGCGAAGCGTGCAATCCGAGCGAGCCGGAGGGGCGCGCCGGCGGTCTGGACTGAGGAGCGAGGGACGAGCGACGAGGGAAGCGCTCATTGCGCGCCTTCGGCACGACCAGCCGGGTGTGAGCGCCCCGACGGTGAGCGGGAAACACAGTCTCGATTGATGAGATGGGCGTCCCAGATGATTTGACGTGAGGGCGGTCCATCGGACATCGTGTAGCCATGCATCGCGGTGGGATCCTCGTAGTACTTCGCAGGCGCGCAGCCTGACGAAGTCCTCAGTCCTGCGCGCGCCCCAGCTCCGCTCAGCGGAACGGGGCATTTTTTATGCCGGTACAAGACCAGCCACCAGCACAGCCACCACAAGCTCAGCCACAAGGAACGAGCCGATGACCGAAAAGATGACAGGTGCACAGGCCCTGGTGCGGGCGCTGGAGCACGTCGGGGTCGAGACGGTGTTCGGGATCCCGGGCGGCGCCATTCTCCCCGCCTACGATCCCCTCTATGACTCGACCAAGGTCAGGCACGTGCTCGTACGGCACGAGCAGGGCGCCGGCCACGCGGCCGAGGGCTACGCGCAGGCTACCGGCAGGGTCGGGGTGTGCATGGCCACCAGCGGGCCGGGGGCGACCAACCTCGTCACCGCCATCGCGGACGCCTACATGGACTCGGTGCCGATCGTGGCGATCACGGGGCAGGTCGCGACCCCGCTCATCGGGACCGACGCCTTCCAGGAGGCGGACATCTCCGGCATCACCATGCCGATCACCAAGCACAACTTCCTGGTGACCGACGCCGACGACATCCCGCGGACGATCGCCGAGGCGTTCCACATCGCCGCGACCGGCCGCCCCGGGCCGGTCCTGGTGGACATCGCCAAGGACGCCCTGACGGCGACGACCACGTTCTCCTGGCCCCCGGTCATGCAGCTGCCCGGCTACCGCCCGGTGACCCGGCCTCACTCCAAGCAGATCCGCGAGGCCGCCCGGCTGATGACCGAGGCGCAGCGGCCGGTGCTCTACGTCGGCGGCGGCGTGCACAAGGCGCGGGCCTCGGCCGAACTGCTGGAGCTGGCCGAGCTGACCGGCATCCCGGTGGTCACCACCCTCATGGCGCGCGGCACCTTCCCCGACAGCCACCCCCAGCACATGGGCATGCCCGGCATGCACGGCAGTGTCTCGGCGGTCGGCGCCCTCCAGCGCTCGGATCTGCTGATCGCGCTCGGCACGCGGTTCGACGACCGCGTGACCGGCCAGCTGGCCAGCTTCGCCCCGCACGCCAAGGTCATCCACGCCGACATCGACCCGGCGGAGATCTCCAAGAACCGCCACGCCGACGTGCCGATCGTGGGCGACTGCCGTGAGGTGATCGGCGACCTGATCACCGCGGTCCGGGCCGAGCAGGCCGACGGGCGCAAGGGCGACTACACCGACTGGTGGCGGGTCCTCAACGGCTACAAGGAGACCTACCCGCTGGGGTACGAGGAGTTCGCCGACGGGTCGCTGGCTCCGCAGTACGTGATCGAGCGGCTGAGCGCGCTGGTGGGCCCGGAGGCGATCTACACGGCGGGCGTCGGCCAGCACCAGATGTGGACCGCGCAGTTCATCAAGTACGAGCACCCGGGGACGTTCATCAACTCCGGCGGCGCCGGCACGATGGGCTTCTCGGTCCCGGCCGCGATGGGCGCGAAGATGGGCTGCCCGGACAAGGTCGTGTGGGCGATCGACGGCGACGGTTGTTTCCAGATGACCAACCAGGAGCTGGCGACCTGCGCCATCGAAGGTGTGCCGATCAAGGTCGCTGTGATCAACAACGGCAACCTCGGCATGGTCCGCCAGTGGCAGACGCTGTTCTACGACGAGCGGTACTCCAACACCGACCTGCAGCAGGTCAAGCGGATTCCGGACTTCGTGAAGCTCGCCGAGGCGTACGGTTGTGTCGGCCTGCGGTGCGAGCGTCCCGAGGACGTGGACGCGACGATCGCGAAGGCGATGGAGATCAACGACGTGCCGGTCGTGATCGACTTCGTCGTCCACAAGGACGCCATGGTCTGGCCGATGGTCGCGGCCGGCACCAGCAACGACGACATCAAGTACGCCCGCGACATGGCGCCGAACTGGGAGGGCGGAGAATGAGCGCGATCCCGTCCCGAGTCCGGCCCGCAGCACGAGGAGTTGGCATGAGCGAGCGCAGCGAGCGAATCAGTGAACGCGGCTCCTGGCGCATGCCGCTCCGAGCCGAAGGCGAGGAGATGGCATGAGCCGCCACACGCTGTCCGTCCTGACGGAGAACAAGCCGGGCGTGCTGGCCCGGGTCGCCGCGCTGTTCAGCCGCCGCGGCTTCAACATCGACTCCCTGGCGGTCGGGCCGACCGAGCACGACGACATCTCGCGGATGACCATCGTCGTGAACGTCGAGGAACTCCCGCTGGAGCAGGTCACCAAACAGCTCAACAAGCTGGTCAACGTCATCAAGATCGTCGAGCTCGACAACAGCCAGTCGGTGCAGCGCGAGCTGATGTTGATCAAGGTGAGGACCGACTCCGAGAGCCGGTCCCACGTCCTCGAACTCGTGAACCTCTTCCGGGCGCGCTGCGTGGACGTGGCCCCGGACGCGGTCACGATCGAGGTCACCGGGACGACCGACAAGCTGGACGCGTTCGTCCGGGTCCTTGAGCCGTACGGCATCAAGGAGCTCGTGCAGTCGGGCATGGTGGCCATCGGCCGCGGCGCCCGTTCCATCACCGACCGCTCGCTCCGCGCGATCGACCGCAGCGCATAGCGCCGCGGTGGGACCGTACGGCGCGAGGGCAACTGTTCGAAAGGCAAGCATGTGACTGAGATCTTCTACGACGACGACGCCGATCTGTCGATCATCCAGGGCCGCCACGTCGCGGTGCTGGGCTACGGCAGCCAGGGCCACGCGCACGCGCTGAGCCTGCGTGACTCGGGCGTCGACGTCCGGGTCGGTCTGCCCGAGGGCTCCAAGAGCCGGGAGAAGGCCGAGGCCGACGGGCTGCGCGTGCTGTCGCCGGGCGAGGCCGTCGAAGAGGCCGACCTCACGATGATCCTCGCGCCGGACCACATCCAGCGGCACCTGTACGCCGAGCACGTCGCGCCGAACCTCGTCGAGGGCGACGCGCTGTTCTTCGGCCACGGCCTCAACATCCGCTACGGCCTCATCGAGGCTCCGTCGGGCGTCGACGTCGCCATGGTGGCGCCGAAGGGCCCCGGCCACCTCGTCCGCCGTCAGTACGCCGCCGGCCGCGGGGTGCCCTGCCTGGTCGCCGTCGAGCGCGACGCCACCGGCAGCGCCTGGCCGCTCGTGCTGTCGTACGCCAAGGGCATCGGCGGCACCCGGGCCGGCGCGCTCAAGACGACCTTCACCGAGGAGACCGAGACCGACCTGTTCGGCGAGCAGGCCGTGCTGTGCGGCGGTGTCTCCGAGCTGATCAAGGCCGGGTTCGAGACGCTGATCGAGGCCGGCTACCAGCCGGAGGTCGCCTACTTCGAGTGCCTCCACGAGATGAAGCTGATCGTCGACCTGATGTACGAGGGCGGCGTCTCCAAGATGTACTGGTCGGTGTCCGACACCGCGGAGTACGGCGGCTACACCCGTGGCCCGCGCGTCGTGAACGAGGAGACCAAGAAGGAGATGCGCCGCATCCTGGACGAGGTCCAGGACGGTCGCTTCGCCCGCGAGCTGGTCGAGGAGTTCGACGGCGGTCAGACCAACTTCAAGCGCTACCGCGAGGAGCTGGCCGCCCACCCCATCGAGGAGACCGGCGCCAAGCTCCGCCCGATGATGAGCTGGCTCAAGGGCGAGCAGGCCTGATCCTCCGGGCCGGGAAGCGTCTGACGCGACCTGAGGCCCGTCTGACCGCGGCGCCGTTCCCTGCCTGTGCGGCGGGGAGCGGCGCCGCGTCGCGTTTCCGGCTCCGCGTTCGTCAGCCCCGTGTCCGCCGGCCCCGTGTCCGCCGGCGCCGCGTTCACCGGCCCTGCGGGCGCGGTGCCGCGCCCTGATCAGACCTGCCCTCGCGGCTGGTCAGGCCGGCATGGAGACCAGGAACTCGCAGTCGCCGAAGGCCACCTCGTCGCCGGCCCTGACGGTGGCGGGGCCGACCAGCCGCCAGCCGTTCAGCCGGGTGCCGTTCATCGAGCCGAGGTCGACGAGCAGCCAGGAGTCGTCCTGCCGCCGCAGTTCGGCGTGCATCCGGGAGACGGTCAGGTCCGCGAGGACCAGGTCGCAGGCGGATCCACGGCCGACCAGATAGCGGGCCCGTCCGTCCGCGGGCAGGGCGAGGCGGGGGAGCCGCGGGCGCCGCCAGGCGGTCTCGATGCGGTTGCTCAGCTCCGACACCGAGGCGACCGCCTCGGTGATCCTTCTGCGCCAGCGCCCGCGCTGCGGGAGATCGGCGACCAGTTCGTCCAACTCGCCGCGGCTGCGCGCCCGAAGCGCCAGGTCGACCCGGCCGACGAAGGTCTCCATGGACAGGCGTCCTTCGGCGGCCCGGTCGCGGAGTTCGCTCAGCGCACGCTCGCGGTCCCCGTCGGAGGCGCGCACCGGGGGAGAGCTCATGACTGGAGTATCCGCCGCAGTGGTCCGAGGTGTCCAGAAGACGCCGTATTCCGCCGCCCCCGGCGTCGTCACGCACCCGTTCCCTCGCTGTGCGTGATCACCCTCTCCGGGTCCGACAAGATCGGTCGTCCGCAACATCAAGATCTGTGTCGTGTACCGAACGTGTACTCCGACAACTAGATCGTCTTTGACACTGACCTTTCGGTATTCCCTACTTAAGGAGAGACCGTTGGTCCGCTCCCTCCTCCGTGTCCGGTGGTTGGCCGCCGCTCTCATCGTGGCCTGCGTCGCGGTGTTCGGCACGACCCCGGCGAACGCCGTTCCGCACCCTCCGCCGACGGGCGTGACGACGGCAGGCGTGTACGCGCTCACCACGGGGTACAACGGCACGGTCGGCAACACCCGTGGCTGGACGGTCACCTGGAAGATCCCCACCCTCAGCAACGGCAGCACCGCCTGGGGTGCTGTCGGACAGTGGTACTACAACCTCGAGTCCGGCATCTATCACACACCCGGCGCCTGGTCGGTCTACTACTTCGGAGACGACAACGGCACGACCGGGAACAACTCGCTCTGCAACGCGAGCCTCTGGGGGACCGGGGGCACCTGCACCGGCGCCCTGACGGGCCTCAGCGCCGGGCAGGAGCTCACCTTCGTCTACGAGTGGTGTGACTCCAACCACTCGGCCAACGTGAACGGTGCCTTGATCTGCCTGTACGTCGACCTGAAGGACGGCAACGGCAGGCGCTTCCTGGCGGATGACAGCCGGTCGACCGTGGAGATGTACGCCCACGACATCGAGGACTTCTCCGACTCCGGTCCGTCGTACCCGATCCCGTCGATCAGTTGCACCCAGCCGACCGTCATGGTCGCGCAGACGGTGAAGTCCACGTCCGGCACCTGGAGCAACATGACCGGCAGCCAGTGGAACTTCAACGACAGCACGCCGAACTACAAGTTCCAGAACACCAACACCTCGGCCAACCCGGCCACCTGGCAGTCGTGCACCGGCTGACCTGATCCCCACTGATCGGCTCGCGCCGATCGACTCGCACCGATCCCGGCCCGCGGCACCGCCGCGGGCCGGGACCCCTGCACCCCCGCCTGGGCCGAGGGGTAGCCATGGCGATGTTCTCGGCGGCGGCGCGGAAGGAGTGGCCCGCGGCCTGGATGCGGTCCGCGAAGGACCGGCCGTCCTTGGCGGGGAGCCGCCGTATTCCGCCGCCCCCGGCCCCGTCGCGCACCCGTTCCCTCGCTGTGCGTGATCACATTTAAGCCTCCCTCGGGGAATCTGACAAGATCGGTTACCTCCAACATCAAGATCTTTGTCATGTGCCGAATGTGCATTCCGATCGAATAGATCGTCTTTGACACTCGATTTGTCGGCATTCCCTACTTAAGGAGAGACCGTTGGTCCGCTCCCTCCTCCGTGTCCGGTGGTTGGCCGCCGCTCTCATCGTGGCTTGCGTCGCGGTGTTCGGCACGACCCCGGCGAACGCCGTCCCTCACCCCCCGAAGTCGGGCGTGACGACGGCAGGCGTGTACGCGCTCACCACGGGGTACAACGGCACCATCGGCAACACCCGTGGCTGGACGGTCACCTGGAAGGTCCCCGCCCTCAACAACGGCGGCACCGCCTGGGGTGCCATCGGGCAGTGGTACTACAACCTGGAGTCCGGCATCTACCGCGGGCCCAGCTCCTGGTCGGTCTACTACTACGGAGACGACAACGGCACGACCGGGAACAACTCGCTCTGCAACGCGAGCCTCTGGGGAAGCGGGGGCACCTGCACCGGCGTCATGACGAACCTCAACGTCGGACAGGAGCTCACCTTCATCTACGAGTGGTGTGACTCCAACCACTCGGCCAACGTGAACGGCACCCTGCTCTGCCTGTACGTCGACCTGAAGGACGGCAACGGCAGGCGCTTCCTGGCGGACGACACCCGGACGACCGTGGAGATGTACGCCCACGACATCGAGGACTTCTCCGACTCCGGTCCGTCGTACCCGATCCCGCAGATCAGCTGCACCCAGCCGACCGTCATGGTCGCGCAGACGGTGAAGTCCACCTCCGGCACCTGGAGCAACATGACCGGCAGCCAGTGGAACTTCAACGACAGCACGCCGAACTACAAGTTCCAGAACACCAACACCTCGGCCAACCCGGCCACCTGGCAGTCGTGCACCGGCTGACCTGACCCGCACTGATCGGCTCGCGCCGATCGACTCGCACTGATCCCGGCCCGCGGCACCGCCGCGGGCCGGGACTTTGTGCGGGGGTTACTGCCGGCCGAAGTCCTGCGTCCAGTAGTTGCCGGAGGCGACGTATCCCACGCCGATGTCGGTGTAGGTGCAGTTGAGGATGTTCTGCCGGTGTCCGGAGCTGTTCATCCACCCCTGCACCACCGCCTGGGCCGAGGGGTAGCCCATGGCGATGTTCTCGGCGGCGGCGCGGAAGGAGTAGCCCGCGGCCTTGATGCGGTCCGCGAAGGACCGGCCGTCCTTCGACGTGTGGTCGAAGTACTTCTGCGCGGACATGTCGGCCGAGTGGCCGTACGCGGCGGTGCGCAGCCGCGCGTCGTGCTTCAGCGGGCCGCAGCCCGCCTTGGCCCGCTCGACGTTGGTGAGGCGGACGACCTCGTTCTCGACGGCGGTGCCCACCGTCGTGCCGCTCGTCGGAGAGGCGCTGGGCGCCTGACTGACGGTCGGCTTCGCCGACGGGCTGGGGGCGGGGGTCCCAGGGGTGGGGGTCACGGGACCGGGTGTGGGGGTGGTCGCCGAAGGACTCGGCACGGGTGTGGGGGAGGAGCAGTCGAGCCGCACCGGCTTCGACCGCGACACGTGGCCGCGGTAGTCGGTGACGAAGCTGTAGTAGACGCCGTTGACGCAGGTCACGTTCACCGTGACGCGTGCGTTGCGGACCGCCTTCGAGCCGCTCTTGACCACGCGGTCGGGGCCCGGCCTGCTCTTCAGGATCCGGACCCGGAACCGGGCGCCGTTCTCGCAACCGGCCCGCGAGCCCGCCGCGCGGATCTTTCCGTCCACGGTGACGTACGGCTTCGCGGCGGCGACCCGGCAGCCCGCGTGCTGGACCTCGGCCTGAGCGGGGCCGGCGGACAAGCCGATGGCCGCGACGCTCCCGAGGCACAGGACCGCTCCGAGCGCTCTGTTCACGATCATTCCTCCAGTGGGGGTTAGACGCTGGGGAAGTCGTCATTATGGTGCGCTCCGACCTCACATGTCCGGAAAAATCCCCCCGACCTCGTAAATATCTACCTTCCCTTAAGTTTCACTTATCCCTCCCACCTCAAGCGACGGCGGATAACCCGCAGGTCACGGTCGTGTTACGAGGAGGGGGCCGCCTTAAGGTCCGGTCAACCGTCCGGGGGCGCCTCGGAGGGTCTCGGCGCGGCGTGTGGAGCGGCCGGGGAAGCGCTCCAGCTCAGCGGCGCGGCCAGGGGAGCGGCGCGGCCGGGGGAGCAGAGCGGCTCGGCGCTCCGGAGAGGTGTGGTCCCGCCGGAGAAGGAGGGGGCAGGTCGCTATGCGCCGGACCGCTCGGAGCCGGACCACTCTGAGCCGGACCGCTCCGAGCCGGACCGCTCCGAGCCGGACCGCTCCGAGCCGGACCGCTCCGAGCCGGACCGTTCTGGGCGCGCGTGCGCCATCGCCTCGGCCAGGCGGGCGGCGGTCAGGTCGTACCGGAACGTCATCAGCACGCCCGCGAACGTGATCAGGGCGGGCACCGCCGTCACGCCGATCATCACGGCGAGGTGGGCGCTCTCGGGCTGGGTCACCGGGTGGTCGGGATCGGACGACAGGAAGCCTCCGGCGCTCAGCACCCAGCCGTAGATGGTCGCGCCCAGCGCCGCCACCGCGTTCTCCACGGCCGTCCACAGGCCTGTGAAGACGCCGCCCCTGCGCTCGCCGCTCACCACGCCGTCATGGGCGATCACGTCGGCGAGCATGGAGTACTGCAGCAGCTGCAGACCGGCGTAGCCGATGCCGACGACCATCACGCACAGGTGCGCGTACAGGGCGCCGAGGGCCGGCGTCGCGAGGAGCAGCAGCCCGCCGCCCGCGAACATCGTGCCGGAGAGGATCATCGCGCCGCGCTTGTCGAGTCTGCGGGCCAGCCACACCCACAGCGGCATGGTGACCAGCATCGGGCCGACGAGCGCCGCGAAGAGCGTGGTGGTGGCGTCCGGGTCGCCGATGATGTAGGCGGCGAAGTAGGGCGAGCCGGCCAGCATCACGCCCACCCCGAGCGTCTGCGCCGAGCTCAGCCCGAGCAGCCACATGAAGGGCCTGCTCGTGCGAGCCGCGGCGAGTTGCTCCCGCAGCGTCCCCTCGGACTTCTGCTGCCCGGTGAAGGGGGCGCGGGCGGTGCCGAAGAACGAGGCCAGCATCGAGGCGAGCAGGACCAGGCCGAAGACGACGCCCATGGTCCGGTATCCCCCGGCCGTCCCGCCGGCGATCGCGGGCGCGAGGATGCCGCTCATCGCGATCGAGATCGCGATGAGCACCATGCGCCACTGC
The DNA here is from genome assembly GCF_014161435.1 of Microbispora sp. H10949. Lineage (NCBI taxonomy): Bacteria > Bacillati > Actinomycetota > Actinomycetes > Streptosporangiales > Streptosporangiaceae > Microbispora > Microbispora sp. H10949. The sequence goes on from NZ_JABBWZ010000006.1 coordinate 91,167, forward strand.
AGCAGCGAGGTCCGCTCGTGGTAGTCCGTGGTCATCTCCGCCGGCATCGCCTTGTACGGCACCTCGTACAGGGCGTATCCGGTCGCGGCGGCCAGGAACGTGAGGCCCACGTAGACGGCGGCGGGCGCCCCGGTCAGCGGCGGCCCGGCGAACATCAGGGCGAACGACACCGGCAGCACGACCGCCCCGGCGAGCAGCCAGGGACGGCGGGGACCCCAGCGCGAGACCGTGCGGTCCGACCAGCGGCCGACCAGCGTGTTGGCGATCAGGTCCCACGCCTTGGGGAGGAAGAGCACGACGCCCGCGAGCGCGGCCGGCACCGCCAGCACGTTGGTCATGTAGAAGAGCAGCAGCAGCCCGGGGATCGTGGAGAAGTTGGCCGTGCAGAACGAGCCGACGGCGTACCCGAGGCGCACACCGAGGGACACTGCGGAGGGGGAGGGCGTCGCCGCGGTGGGAGCCATGGCGTCATTCAAGCCGAGCGCGGGCTCCGCCGGAAGATCCCCCCGGCAACGGTTCGGCGGCTACCGGCTCCGGGCTCGCTCAGTCGCGTACGTCGGGGCAGACGACGTGCGCGCCGATCTCGATCAGGCGGCGCTCGGTGTGCGCGTCGGCGACGCGGGCCATGAGCACCGGGGCCTCGCTCGCGGCGAGCTGCGGCAGCCGGGCCCGCACGCGGCGGTGCAGTTCCTTCACGATGTCGTCGGCGACGGGGGTGCGCACCTTGACGTGCAGCATGATCCCCCACAGGCCCGCGGCGGTCCGCGCCTCGCAGATCCACACGTGGTGGACGAGGGGATACTCCCGCAGCAACTCGGCGATCGCCACCCGCAGCGCGGGCAGGATCGGGTGACTCGTCCTGCGGTAGCCGGGATCGACGACCTGCATCGCCCCCGACAGGTGCTGGCGGGGCGCCGGGATCCACTGCGACGGCAGCCCGGCGGGCGCGGCCGGAGCCGGGGCCGGGGCGGGCGGCGGAGCGGCCGGCCGCGCGGCCTGCGCGCGGCTCACGGTCGCCATCGCCCCCGTGGCGTACGCCGTGGGGACGGGTGAGCCCAGGGCCGACAGGGCCGGTGTGGGCCCGGTGCGGGTCGCCTCCAGGTAACGCCGCAGGTCGTCGATCGGCACCGCGGCGGCGGCGGGACCGGCCGCGTCGATCACGATCTCCCGCACGCCGGTGACGCGCTGGATGTCGAGGACGGTGTCGGCGTCGCAGGCCGACAGGGAGTGGCTGCCACGGTGCCGGGCGTACGTCGCCTCGGACGTGTAGCCGAGCAGAACGCGTTCGCCGTTCTGCGTCGTGCCGAGCACCACGGAGCGGTCGGGACGGACCGCCACCAGGATGCCCCACTCCGCGAGGGCCGCCAGGAGCTGCCGGGGGCTGCCATGCCGCGCGAGAACGTCGCCCAGGGAGGGGTTCCCGATGCTCATAGCCAGCACGATAGGGACTGGACCATGGCGAAACAGGCTAATCCCCAAGATTAGGTGCGATCAATACCAAGATGGCGACAGTCCGGATGGGATCTCGCGAGGCGGGGTACACCGACCGATCGGGCCTTTACATGAGGGAGTCTCATGACTCCCCTCCGTCACAGAGGCACCTCCGCCGCGGCCCTCGGCCGCGGCGCGGGCCCGGCGGAACCGGCCGCGCCGGGGGCGCCGATCTGAGACCTGGTCGTCGTGCCGCCGCGACGCCTACGTGACCTTGGCCGCCGTCTCGTATGCCGGGCTCTCGTGAGGACTTTCACAAGCCCCGGATAGACTCGCGTCGTCCAGGCAGTCGCACCTCACGAAGGACTCATCCAGTGACCAAGCCCGTCGTACTCGTCGCAGAAGAGCTCTCCGAAGCGGGCCTCGCCGTGCTCGGCGCGGATTTCGAGGTCCGGCAGACCGACGGCGCCGACCGGTCGCAGCTGCTGCCCGCCCTCGCCGACGTGGACGCCCTGATCGTCCGCAGCGCCACCCAGGTGGACGCGGAGGCCATCGCCGCCGCGCCGAAGCTGCGCGTCGTCGCCCGCGCGGGCGTGGGCCTGGACAACGTCGACGTCGAGGCCGCGACCAAGGCCGGCGTGATGGTCGTCAACGCGCCCACCTCCAACATCACCAGCGCCGCCGAGCACACGGTCGCCCTGATCCTCGCCAGCGCCCGCAACGTCGCCCAGGCGCACACCGCGCTCAAGGGCGGCGAGTGGAAGCGCTCGAAGTACACCGGTGTCGAGCTGGACGAGAAGGTCGTCGGCATCCTCGGCCTCGGCAAGATCGGTCAGCTCGTGGCGCAGCGGCTCCAGCCGTTCGGTGTGGAGCTGATCGCCTACGACCCCTACCTGCAGCCGGCCCGCGCCGCCCAGATGGGCGTGCGGCTGGTGTCGCTGGACGAGCTCCTCCAGCAGGCCGACTTCATCACGGTCCACCTGCCCAAGTCGAAGGAGACCGTCGGTCTCATCGGCGACCGCGAGCTGCACATCGTCAAGCCGACCGTCCGGCTGGTCAACGTCGCCCGCGGCGGGATCATCGACGAGAACGCCCTCTACTCCGCGCTGAAGGAGGGCCGCGTCGCGGGCGCCGGCATCGACGTCTTCGCCAAGGAGCCCTGCACCGACAGCCCGCTGTTCGAGTTCGACCAGGTCGTGGCCACGCCGCACCTCGGCGCCTCCACCCACGAGGCCCAGGAGAAGGCCGGCACGCAGGTCGCCCGCAGCGTCAAGCTCGCGCTCGCCGGGGAGTTCGTGCCCGACGCGGTGAACGTCCAGGGCGGCGCGGTGGCCGAGGACGTCAAGCCGGGCCTGCCGCTCACCGAGAAGCTCGGGCGCATCTTCACCGGGCTCGCCGGGGAGGTCGCGACCAGCCTGGACATCGAGGTGCGCGGCGAGATCTCCGCGCAGGACGTGCGGGTGCTGGAGCTGGCCGCGCTCAAGGGCGTCTTCTCCGGAGTGGTGGAGGACGCGGTGACCTACGTCAACGCGCCGCTGCTGGCCAAGGACCGCGGGGTGGTCGTCGAGCTGGTCACCAGCGCGGAGAGCCCCGACTGGCGCAACGTCATCACGGTCCGCGGCGTGCTCGCCGACGGCCGTACGGTCTCGGTCTCCGGCACGCTGTCCGGCCCGCGGCAGATCACCAAGATCGTCGAGGTCAACGGCTACGCGATGGAGATCGAGCCCACCGAGCACCTGGCGTTCTTCACCTACGCCGACCGTCCCGGCATCGTGGGCACCGTCGGCCGCCTGCTCGGCGAGCACGGCGTGAACATCGCCTCGATGCAGGTCTCCCGTGACGTGAAGGGCGGCAAGGCGCTGATCGCGCTGACCGTCGACACCGCGATCCCGTCCGAGGTCGTCGAGCAGATCGCCGGGGAGATCGGGGCCGACAGCGGCCGCTCGGTCGACCTGGAGGACTGATCCCCCGGAGGTCCGGTCATTCGGAACCGTCGAGAACGGCCCGGCGCGCACGCGCCGGGCCGTTCTGTTCTCCTCCCGTTCGCGGACCGATGTCTCACGATGCGAGATACTAGGTCGTCCTAAGAGATTCTGGGGTACTGTTTCAGATGACGCCCCGCACTTCGCACCTGCCGCGACGGAGCCTGATCAGGGCAGGCCGGTCCGCCGTGGAGCGTGACGTCATCGGCCTTCGGCCCACCTGTGGCGCGTGACCCGCGGTCCACCGGTGGCCCGGGTACCAGGATCCGCGACGCGCGGAGACGCACCGCAGACGTACGGACATTCACTCCTCGGTCGAAGTGGGATTTCGCCATGTACGAGATGTATCCCTGGAACCGCGCCCCCTCGAACCGCGCCGACGAGGCGGAGGACGAGGCGGCCGCCGCCCTGCAGATCGCGCTGGACCGCCGCGACAACGGGGGCGCGCCCCAGCGCTGACCCCGGCGCCGACCCCGGCAGCGGACCGAATGGTGAGATCGGTGTTTCGGTCTCCGAGACAACCGGTAAGGTGAACGCATGGAGTCGAGCAACATCCGCCTGGCAGTCATCCCCGGTGACGGTATCGGCACCGAGGTCGTCGCCGAAGGCCTCAAGGTCCTCAACGCCGCGGGCGTCAAGTCCGAGACCACCGAATACGATCTCGGCGCCAGGCGTTACCACGCCTCCGGTGAGACGCTTCCCGACGAGGTGCTCGACGAGCTGCGCGGCTACGACGCGATCCTGCTGGGCGCGGTGGGCGACCCGAGTGTGCCGCCCGGCGTCCTGGAGCGCGAACTGCTGCTGCGCCTGCGCTTCGAGCTCGACCACTACGTGAACCTCCGCCCGGTCAAGCTGTTCCCCGGTGTGGCGACCCCGCTCGGGCAGGCGGGCCCCGAGGACATCGACATGGTCGTCGTCCGGGAGGGCACCGAGGGCCCGTACGCCGGGGCGGGCGGCGTCATGCGCCGCGGCACCCCGCACGAGATCGCCACCCAGGAGTCGCTGAACACGGCTTACGGCGTCGAGCGCGTCGTGCGCTACGCCTTCGAGAAGGCGCTGGCCCGGCCGCGCCGCAAGCTGACCCTCGTGCACAAGACCAACGTGCTGACCTACGCGGGCGACCTGTGGGCCCGCACCGTCGACCGGCTGAGCCTGGAGTTCCCGGAGGTCGAGACCGACTACTGCCACGTCGACGCGGCCTCGATGTTCTTCGTCAGCCAGCCGCAGCGCTTCGACGTCATCGTCACCGACAACCTGTTCGGCGACATCCTGACCGACATCGGTGCGGCGGTGGCGGGCGGCATCGGCCTCGCGGCCAGCGGAAACGTCAACCCGGCCCGCACGGCGCCGTCCATGTTCGAGCCCGTCCACGGCAGCGCCCCCGACATCGCCGGCCAGGGCAAGGCCGACCCGACCGCCACGATCCTGTCGGTCGCCATGCTCCTCGACCATCTCGGCCACGCCGGGACCGCGGCCCGCGTCGAGCAGGCCGTGGCCGACGACCTGGTGGAGCGCCAGAGCGCCTGGACCGCCCGGTCCACCCGTGAGATCGGCGACGACATCGCCGCCCGAGTAGCCGGCTGATCCCGGCCGCTCATCCAGACGACGCGCATGGCGGCCCGGTATGGGCCGCCATGCGCTTTTTCATACCTGTCGAATGCCCTAGTTTTCCCTTAGCCGACTCGTCGCACAATGACTACGACGACGAAGAGAGAAGGACCTCGCCATGACCACCCATCTCAGGTTCGACGTGCAGCACAACCCCCAGGCCCGCGGTGCGGCCGAGCGTGAGCGGATGCTGGCGAGCCCCGGCTTCGGCCAGGTCTTCACCGACCACATGGTCTCCATCGACTACACCGAGGGGGAGGGCTGGCACGACGCGAGGCTCCAGCCGTACGGCCCGCTGGTGCTCGATCCCGCCACCGCGGTGTTCCACTACGCCCAGGAGCTGTTCGAGGGGCTCAAGGCCTACCGGCAGTCGAACGGGTCGATCGTCGCCTTCCGGCCGTACGCGAACGCGGCGAGGTTCAACCAGTCCGCGGCCCGGATGGCGATGCCCGCGCTCCCGGAGGAGACGTTCGTCGAGTCGCTCGAACTCCTCGTCCAGACCGACCGCGAATGGGTGCCGACGGCCGAGGGCCACAGCCTCTACCTACGCCCCTTCATGATCGCCACGCAGACCGCGCTGGGGGTGAACCACCCCTCGCAGAAGTACAAGTTCCTGGTCATCGCCTCGCCCGCCGCGTCGTACTTCACCGGCGGCCTGAAGCCGGTGTCGGTCTGGCTGTCCACCGAGTACACCCGGGCGGCGCCCGGCGGCACCGGGTTCGCCAAGTGCGGCGGCAACTACGCGGCGGCCTTCGTGGCCCAGCGGCAGGCCGTCGAGGAGGGCTGCGACCAGGTGGTCTGGCTCGACGCCTTCGAGCACCGGTGGGTCGAGGAGATGGGCGGGATGAACCTGTTCTTCGTCTTCGGCGACCGCCTCGTCACCCCGTCGCTCACCGGGACCCTGCTGCCGGGCATCACCCGTGACTCGATCCTGAGCCTCGCCGGCGAGCTGGGCTACACGGTCGAGGAGGGCAAGATCTCGATCGAGGACTGGCAGGCGGGCTGCGAGTCGGGCGAGCTCACCGAGGTCTTCGCCTGCGGCACCGCGGCGGTCGTGACCCCCGTCGGCTCGGTGAAGGGCACCGACCGGAGCTGGACCGTGGGCGACGGCACCCCCGGCCCCGTCACGATGCGGATCCGCGAGGAACTCGTCGGCATCCAGTACGGCGCCCGCCCCGACACCCACCACTGGGTGCACAAGATCTGCTGACCTGGGTCGCGGCGGCCCGCGCCGCCGGACTCACACTCAGCCGGGACAGGTCGTGCCCCCTCCGAGGAGGGACAGCGACAGCAGCCCGCCGAGCAGGCCGGCTCCGCCCCTGCCGTCGTCACCCAGCAGGGGCCGGGGGGCCGGGCACGGCGCCGGCGTCGCCGGAACGGTGGGAGAGGTCGGAAGGGGCGCCGGCGCGGGTGCCGGGGTCATCGTGACCGTGACGGTGACCGTGGGCACCGGAGCCGGTCTGGCCGCGGGCGTCGCTCGCGGCGAGGGGGCGGCACTCACGGTCACGCGGGGGCCGGCGATGGTGACGTGCTGGGTGATGTTGCAGACCCGGGCGCGCCGGCACAGCGCGTTCTGCACGTTCGAGGAGCCGCCGGAGGTGTTCGCCGAGGTGTGCTGGTAGCCGTGGTTGCGGGTGGAACCGCCCGTGACCGACCTGTTCCCCTGGGCGTTGCCCGGCTGCTCCCCACCGGGGGCCCGGACGACGTTCCGCTCGGCGCGGCCGTGCCCGTTGTCGGCGGCGGCGCCCATCGGAGCGACGCCGCTGATGAAGGCGGCCGAGGCCGAGGCGCCGGCGACGAGGAGACCGGCGACCCTGCCTGTGAGAAAAGCCCCGCCGCGCCGGTGAGTCATTCGTCGCCCCCTGCTTCTTCCTGTGCGTCACGCTTTCCGGGCATGACGTTCTCCCGCGAACGAGCCGGGTGGTCGGCCCGCGAACAAGAACCGCTTCGCGAGCGTACTCGCCGAAGGAACGCCGATCATGAGTCCGGCGCCTTCATGGCGGGTTATTACTCCGCCATTGCCCTGGCGCGTACGGCCGCGCGCCGAGGGTTGCCACAGCAGGGGTGACCTGGGCGTTCGCCTACTCTGGAAAGGGGAGGCGGGAGGAAGGGCGCCGCGGTGATGAAGCCGACGATCGACTACGAGGCGGTGTTCAGGGCGGGCCAGGCCCCCTCGCTGATCCTGACTCCCGATCTCGTCATCGTCGCCGCCAACGACGCGTACCTGAAGGTGGTCGGCCGTACGGCGAAGGACCTGCTGGGCAGGCCTCTGTTCGCCGCCTTCCCGCCCAACCCCGGGGTGCCCCCGGACGCCGGGGCGCAGGGGGCGGACAGCCTGCGCACCTCGCTGGAGCAGGTGCTCACCACGCGGCGGCGGGACTTCATGCCGCTGCAGCGGTACGACGTCGAGGCGCCCGGCAGCCCGGGGGTGTTCGAGGAGCGCTACTGGAGCACGGTCAACACACCCGTGCTCAGCCCGCACGGCGAGGTGCTGTGGATCATCCTCAGCACCGAGGAGGTCACCGATCTCGTCGAGACGCTTCGGCGGCAGCCGCCGGCGGACGCCGAAGGGGGCAGGGCCGGCGAGGGCGGTCCCCCGGCCAGGGACGTGGACGCCTTCGCCCGTGGGTTGCAGGCGCTCAACGAGGAACTCAGGCAGGCGCACAGGGAGCAGCGCGAAACGACCTCCGCGCTGCGGGAGGCGATCGAGCGGCAGCGGCGGCTGGTCTTCGAAGCCTCGCACGACCTCCGCAACCCCATCACCGGCCTGATGATCGAGCTGGAGTGCGCGCTTTCCGAACCCGGCATCGACCTGCAGCGGATTCTGCGGAAGTCCCTTTGCGACGCCGAACGGCTCAACGACATCGTGGCCGACCTGCTCGACCTCGCGCGGCTGGACGCCGAGTCCGGCGAGCCTCCCGCCCAGACGGTCGACCTCGCCGAACTCGTCGCCGACGAGCTGGACCGCCACGCTCCGGCCGCCGCGGTCGCCGTCCACACCCGCCTCGCCCCTGACGTACCGGTGCGGGCCTCGCGGATCCGGCTGGCCCGCCTGCTGGGCAACCTGATGGCCAACGCCGAACGGCACGCCCGCACGAAGATCGAGATCCTCGTGTGCGCCGATCCGCCCGACGCGGTCCTGGAGGTCGTCGACGACGGTCCCGGAATCCCTCCGGCGGACCGCGAGCGGATCTTCGAGCGAATGTACCGCGGGAAGGGCGCCAGGGAACGGGACCCCGGCGGCTCGGGGCTCGGCCTGACCATCGCACGGTCGATCGCCGAGAAGTACGGCGGCACCGTGTACGTCGCCGACAGCCCCGTCGGCGCCAGGCTCGTCATGCGGCTGCCCCTCGCGTCGTAGAGGCGGGCCGGTCAGGCGGAGCGCCAGGGGGTCCGCGGGCGGTGGACGCGGTTCCGCGTTCCGATCAGCGGGTGCCGCCGGCGTGCTTCCGGATGAGGGTGAGCCCGTCGGCGACGGACAGCAGCACGCTGGTGACCCTCTCGTCACGCGCCACCAGGGCGTTGAACTCCCGCATCGCCGGGACGTTGCCGCCCGCGGCGGGGTCGGTGATCGCACCGTGCTGGAGCGTGTTGTCCACCGCGATCAGGCCGCCGGGCCGCAGCCGGGTCAGGACCTCCTCGTAGTAGACGGGATAACCCGCCTTGTCGGCGTCGATGAAGGCGAAGTCGATGTGCTCGTCCGTGGGCATCGCCCGCAGCGTGTCGGCGGCCGGGCCGAGGCGCAGCTCGACGCGGCCGTCGAGCCCCTCCTTCGCCCAGTAACGCCGGGCCACGGAGGTCCACTCCTCGCTCACGTCGCAGGCGATCAACCGGCCGTCGGCGGGCAGCCCTCTGGCGATGCAGATGGAGGAGTACCCGGTGAAGGTCCCCACCTCGACGGCAAGCCGGGCACCGCTGAGCTGGACGAGCAGGGTGAGCAGGGTGCCCTGCTCCGGGGCGATCTGCATGGTGCTGCGGTCGCCCATCAGCCGGCGGGTCTCCTCCGCCAGTTCGGCGAGCAGGGCGTCGGGCGGGGTGGTGTGCGCGGTGGCGTACTCGGCGACGGCGGGCGTGATGAATTCGGCGGCCTTCATGGTGATCACTCTAGGCCGTGACCCGCTGAGCTGGCCGGACACTCGCGCACATCTCGTAGGATGAGATCGATGTGCCAGAGGGTGACCGGCTGTGGCAAACTGCTGAGCACCATGAACAACGGTCTGCTCATTATCGGCAGGCGCGCCGGCTGAAGGACATCGCCGGCGCGCAGACCTCTCACGTCCGTGAGGGGTCTTTTTGTTTGGGCCCCGCACCGGTGAACAGGTCGGCGAAGACAGTTCCGTGAACACAGGCCAACGAACCCAGGCCAACGAATACAGGCCGACGAACACAGCCCGGTGAACATAGCGCGCGGCGAGACACGCGACCCCGCGAAGGAGACACAGAGATGGCCGACGACCGCTTCCACGTGTACGACACGACGCTCCGGGACGGGGCCCAGCAGGAGGGGCTCAACCTGAGCGTCGCCGACAAGCTGGCCATCGCGCGGCACCTGGACGGCCTCGGAGTCGGCTTCATCGAGGGCGGCTGGCCGGGCGCCAACCCCAAGGACACCGAGTTCTTCCGGCGGGCTCAGACCGAGCTCGACCTGAAGCACGCGCAGCTCGCCGCTTTCGGCGCGACCCGCCGGGCGGGCCTGAAGGCCGCCGACGACCCTCTGGTGGCCGCGCTGCGCGAATCCGGCGCGCCGGTCGTGACGCTTGTCGCCAAGAGTCACGACCGGCACGTCGAACTGGCCCTGCGGACCACGCTGGAGGAGAACCTCGCGATGGTCCGCGACACGGTCTCCCACCTGGTCACGGAGGGCCAGCGGGTCTTCCTCGACGCCGAGCACTTCTTCGACGGCTACCGGTCGAATCCCGCGTACGCGCTGGAGGTGCTGCGCACGGCGGCGGAGGCGGGGGCCTCGGTGATCGCGCTGTGCGACACCAACGGCGGCATGCTCCCCGACGAGCTGGCCGACGTGGTGCACGACGCGGTCGGCACGGGGGCCCGCGTCGGCATCCACTGCCACGACGACACGGGCTGCGCGGTCGCCAACACCCTCGCCGCGGTCAGGGCCGGCGCCACCCACGTGCAGGGCTGCGCCAACGGGTACGGCGAGCGCTCCGGCAACGCCAACCTGTTCACCGTGGTCGCGAACCTCCAGCTCAAGCGGGGTTTCGACCTGGTGCCGCCGCAGTCGCTCCGCGACATGACCCGCATCGCGCACGCGATCACCGAGGTCACCAACGTCACGCCCAACTCCCATCAGCCGTACGTCGGCATGTCGGCCTTCGCGCACAAGGCGGGCCTGCACGCCTCCGCGATCAAGGTGGACCCGAACCTCTACCAGCACATCGACCCCGCCCAGGTCGGCAACGACATGCGCATGCTCGTCTCCGACATGGCCGGCCGGGCCTCGGTCGAGCTCAAGGGCCGCGAGCTGGGTTACGAGCTCAGCGGCGACCAGTCGCGGTGGCTGGTCGAGCGGGTGAAGGAGCTGGAGGCCAAGGGGCACACGTTCGACGCCGCCGACGCGTCCTTCGAGCTGCTGCTGCGCGACATGGTCGAGGGCGGGAACCGGCGCCACTTCACGGTCGAGTCGTGGCGGGTCATCGTCGAGCGCCGGCCGGGCGGCGACGTGGTCAGCGAGGCGACGGTGAAGCTGCACGCCAAGGGGGAGCGGATCGTCGCGACCGGCGAGGGCAACGGCCCGGTGAACGCGCTCGACCGCGCGGTGCGACTCGGCCTGGAGAAGCTGTACCCTGAGCTGGCCGAGGTCGAGCTGATCGACTTCAAGGTGCGGATCCTCGAAGGCACCCACGGCACGGACGCGGTGACGCGGGTGCTGATCACCTCCAGCGACGCGACCGGCGAGTGGGCCACGGTCGGTGTCGCGGAGAACGTCATCGAGGCGTCCTGGCAGGCGCTGGAGCAGGCGGTGACCTATGGTCTGCTGCGGGCCGGCCACAGCGCCTGATCCTGCGGCGCCCGACGGGCCGGGATGCTCGGATTGCGACCGGATGCTCACGGGACGTGAGAAAACGTCTGTGGTTTTAGTGACATTTGGTCTACTTAGTGCTTAGATAGGCGAAGCTCCTGAGGCGGTCTTCGCCATGACGGCGATCCCGGCCACGGTTCCAGCCTCAGCGTCCATGCTCTGGCTCAACGGAGGGTGACGGCAAGAAGCATCTGCGCACCGAACCCCGTGCTGTCGCGACCTGCCCGGCTTCTGATCGTCCCCCCGGGAGCGGCCGGCGTCGCGAGAGCCGAGCCACGTCCATCACCATGACCAGCCACGTGACTGCTTTGGTTCGAACACTTTTCGGACATCAGTCATCCCCTCGCTGGCACACCCGGAATGGGAGGGTCTTGTGATCACCTCGCCGTCTTACTACGACCAGATCGGTGGCGCGCCGGTCGTGCGCGACGTCGTCGACGCCTTCTACGTGCGCGTGCTCGCCGACGACGACCTGAAGCCGTACTTCGCCGGCATCGACATGCCCAGGCTGAAGCGGCACATGGTCGTGCTGCTGTGCTCCGTCCTCGGCGGCCCGGAGCCGTACGAGGGCCGTGACCTCGGAGAGGCGCACGCCGGCATGGGCGTCACGTCCGAGCACTACGACAAGGTCGGCGAGCACCTGTTCGCCGTCCTGGAGGCGGGCGGCGTCGGCGAGGACATCCTGCGTGACGTCGGCCTGGTGCTGGGCAAGGTGAAGCCGTCCATCGTGGCCGGCCCCTCGGATACGACGGCGGAAACGGCCGGCTGAGTGGACACGCAGGCTCTCAAGGACAGCTGGCACCTCGTCTCCCGTTCGGGTGACCAGGTGCCGCTGTACTTCTACTCCGTTCTTTTCCTGATGAATCCGGACGTGCGGGACATGTTCCCCGTGTCCATGGCGCGTCAGCGCGACCGGCTCGTGGGCGCGCTCGGGCACGTCGTCAGCAACGTCGACCAGGTGGAGGACGTCGTCCCGTTCCTCCAGCAGCTCGGCCGCGACCACCGCAAGTTCGCGGTGACCGCCGCGCACTACCCCGCCGTCGGCCAGGCCCTGCTCGCCACGCTCGAACACTTCCTCGGCGACCGGTGGACCCCCGCCCTCGCGCACGACTGGACGCAGGCCTACAACCTGGTCGCCCAGGTGATGGTCGAGGCGTCCAACGAGGCCGCGAAGGTGTCCCCGCCGTGGTGGGAGGCCGAGATCATCGGCCAGGAGAACCGCACGCTCGACATCGCCGTCATCCGGGCGCGGCTGAACTACCAGTACCCCTTCCGCCCGGGACAGTCGGCGTCGATCTCCTACTCCATGCGGCCGCGCATCTGGCGGTTCTACTCGTTCGCCAACGCCCCGCGCCAGGACAACACCATCGACCTGCACGTACGCATGGTCGACGGCGGCGCGCTCAGCTCCGCGCTGGTGATGGGCGCGCGCCGCGGCGACGTCCTGCGCGTCGGCGCGGCCGTGGGCGAACGGCTGACGCTCGCCCCGGAGGTCCAGGGCGACCTGCTCATGATCGCGGGCGGCACCGGCCTCGCGCCGCTCAAGGCCCTGGTGGAGCAGATCGCCTTCGAGGGCCCGTCGCGCAGGGTGGACCTCGTCGTCGGCGCCCGTACGTCGAGGGACTTGTACGACCTGGAGGCGCTGGGCAAGATGGCGGCCGAGCACCCCTGGCTCAACGTCGTCCCGGTCGTCTCCCACGACCCGTTCTACCGGGGCACCCGCGGATACGCCGTGGACGTCGCGTTGCAGGGATGGCGTGGCCAGCACGTCTTCGTCTGCGGCTCGGAGGAGATGGTGCAGGCCACGAACGGACGGCTGCTGGACGCCGGCGTGCCGTCCGAGCAGATCCACTTCGACGAGTTCACGAGCGACAGAGGTCGGGAGTCATGACGGCGGAGATGCCTTGGGGAAGCCCGGCGGGTGAGCGCCAGCCCCTCACCCCGGATCGGGTACGCAAGCACGAGTTCACGCGCACCCCCCTTGGGCGCCGTGGCTACAGCGAGGACGAGGTCCGGGCGTTCCTGTACCGGGTCGCGGACGACATGGCCGCCAGCGACAAGGAGAAGGCGGACCTGCGGGCGTACATCGACCGCATGAAGCAGTGGTACAAGGAGCACGGCCTCAACCCCGAGCAGGCCACCGGGCCGCAGACCCCGAGCGTCGACGCGATCAACATCCTCTCCCGCGCGCAGCAGACCGCCGACGCCCAGATCGCCGAGGCGGAGGACTACGCCCGGCGGATCGTCGGCCAGGCCCGCCAGCAGTACGAGGAGATGCTGACGGAGGCGCAGCGCCAGGCGGAGGAGGCGGCCAACCAGGCGGTCGGCGCCTACCGCGCGGGCGACGGGGTCCAGAGTGCCGAGGCAGAGGAGCTGGAGCGCCGGATCGCCTACCTGCGTACGTTCGCCGACGTCACGCAGGTGCAGTTGCGCGCGGTCCTGGAGGGGCTCGCCAACGAGGTCGGCAAGCTCGGCCACGTGCCGGACAAGGCCAAGCAGGTCGCGGCCGGCTCCCCTTCGGTCTACGGGTAGCCGCCCGCCGGCCCCCAGGGGGAGGGCTACGACAGCGTGCCGGACGAACTCGTGCGCAGCGTGACCGGACCGGCCGGAGTGTGCACGATCAGCGTGCGTCCCGAGCAGGTGACATCCGGCCGGTCGGTCCCGGGCACCACCACGGTCAGCAGCGAGCGGGCCACGGGCGAGACGATCACGCCGGCGGGCTCCTTGCGCATGTATCCCGGCGAGATCCAGCCCTGGTAGGGCGAGGTCCGCCCGCGCACCACCCGCTGGCCTCCGACCGGCCGGCACGACGGCATCGCGAGCTGGACGATCGACGCCTTCCACCCGCCGTCGGCGACCACCACCCGGCCGCCCGCGTTCGACACGACCTTCAGGTCCGGGGCGAGGTGCCACAGGTTGCGCAGCTTGCCGCCGCCGCCGTCGAGCACCGCCATCACGTCCTGGTGATGGCTGACCAGCACCGACCGCGTGCGCGCCACGCCGTACGCCCGGTCGGTGAACGTGAACGACTGCCGTTCCTTGTCCAGCGACCGGCGCACGAGCTTGGTGGGGGTGTGCCCCCGGAACCTCCGGCCCACGAGGACCGGCACGTTGTGGGCCTCCGGGCTCAGCGTCCACCGCCGGTACGGCGTGTTCTCGTAGGAGTGGAAGCCCGCCTCCGTGAGGATCGAGCGGCCCTGGGCGTAGTAGGTGACGCCCATGTGGTCCTCGTGGCCGTGGAACTTCAGCGCCGGGCCGAACCGGATCGAATAGTAGGCCGACTGCGGGTCGGCCCAGGCCGTACGGCCGAAGACGTATCCCGCGTCGAAGACCTGCACGGTGGCGTCGGCGTGGTCGAACGCGGCGGGCTGGACGTCCGCGGGCCCGTCGCCGATCGGCACCATGTAGCCGTTCGGCTGGGTCGCGGCGCTGATGTGCCGGGGCAGGCTCTCCCAGCGGCTCGCCAGCGCCGCCGGCACCTTCATCCCGCAGTCCTTGATCGTGTCGACCGCCACCCTGAGCCGGTCGTGCACGTAGATCGCGTAGCGCGGCGCCTGCTCGCGCAGGGCGCCCTGCCCGTCGATGTCGAGCGTCATCGACTTGACCATCCGGCGTACGGCGAGGTTCTTCCACGCCGGGTTGCCGTAGCGGCAGCCGATGCGCAGCAGGCCGATGTCTTGGTCGAGCCCGTGGTTGTGGCCGAGTTCGTAGTGCTTGGGGTCCGCCAGCAGCTTCGCGTGCAGGGCGAGGCTCGACGTGAGCCAGCGCTCCTTCACGTACCTGCTCAGGCACACCAGGGCCGGGGCGCGCAGCGCGATGGGATGCTCGGCCCAGGCGTACCTGGCGGTCGTCCGGCCGCCGTACGGGTTGTCCGCGACCCAGTCCCTGGCGATCTCGACGGCCCGGTCGAGGTAGTCGGTCTTGCCCGTCGACTCGTAGTCGGCCACGAGCCGGCCCATCCACCGCAGCGACTGGAACACCATCTGCCAGGACCGGTTCCGGTACGGGTCCAGGCGCCAGTTGACGTCCTTGCCCACGGTGACGGCGGGGAGAGCGAGGAAGGACAGCCTGCCGTTCATGATGTCGGGGGAGGTGGGGGTGGCGGGCAGCCAGTCCCCCTGGCACTCCGGCGTGCGCTGCGGCGTCCGGGCCGCGGCGGGCACGGCCGTCGTGGCGGCGAGCGCGCTCAGGGGGAGCGCGGCCGACAGGAGGAGGGCGGTGAGGCGGCGGGGCACGCCGGTTCCTTCCGGGATTCAGGGCAGGGGTGCGCCATGCTGTCCGGTTTTTGATGATCTGGTCAAGCCGCTTTGATCACAACTACGCAACTGACCTCGGTCTTCGCCCTGTCGTCACCCGGTGATCGCCCCGCTGTCGCCCCGCCGTACCTCCGTCGTCGCTCACCGTGGCGAACGCGCCCTGCCGTCCTTGGCCGGATCCTTGCGCGAAACGGCCGTCCGGCCGCTCGTGCGTCCCGGACGGGGTCTGCCAGCCTGGTCGCCATGCTCGCACCGTTCCCCGAGACTCCCGCCGCCGCGGCGGCGCTGGCCACGGCGACCAGGTTCTGCCCGCCCGCGCTGCTCAACCACTCGATCAGGTCCTACCTGTGGGGCGCCGGGTACGCTCGCGCGCACGGGATCGGCTTCGACGACGAGCTGTACTACGTGTCGTCCCTGCTGCACGACGCCGGGCTGACCGAGACGTTCGACAGCCACCGCGTGCCGTTCGAGGAGGCGGGAGGACGTCTCGCCTGGGTCTTCGGCCTGGCGGCGGGATGGCCGGCGGAGCGGGCCGCGCGGGCCGAGGAGATCATCGTCCTGCACATGCGCGACGACGTCTCCGCGTCGGAGGACCCCGAGTCGCACCTCCTGCAGGTCGCCACGTCCTGGGACGTGTCCGGGCGGCGGCCCGGGGAGTTCCCGGAGGACGCCCGGGCCGCCGTGCTGAGCCGCTATCCCCGGCTCGGGTTCGGCGCGGAGTTCCTGGCCGCCTTCGAGGAGCAGGCGCGGCGCAAGCCGGGCTGCGCGGCGGCCCGCTCCGTCGACGGCGGCGTCGGCGCCCGGATCGCCGCCAACCCCCTGGACGCCAACCCCCTGGACGCCTGATCCCGCCGCCTGGCCGACCGCCCGGTGCGACCGGGCGGCCCGGCCGGGTCAGCCCTCCTTGGGCCCGGCGCTCTCGACCACCTCGAAGGACCACAGCTCGGAGCCGGTCGCGGCGGGACCGCCGTGCCCGTGGCCGTGACCCTGCCCGTGCCCGTGCCCATGGCCCTGGTTCTCCCCCTGTGCGGCGGCCTCGGCCGCGGCCCGCGCGTGTCCCGCCTGGAACGCCTGGCTCTCCTGCCAGCGCCGGAAGTCCTCCTCGCTGCGCCAGCGGGTGTAGACCAGGTAGCGGTCGCCGCCCTCGACCGGCCGCAGCAGCTCGAACCACTCGAACCCGTCGGCGGACTCCACCATCCCGGCCCGGCCCGCGAACCGCTGCTCCAGTTCGCGCCGCATCTCCTCGGGCACCGTCAGCACGTTGATCTTCACGACCGAAGGCACATCGACTCCCGTACGCTCGACTTCATCCGACAGCAGACCACCTTAAGCACGTCCATTGGGCGTACCCCACTAGGCTCGTGACGTGCGTATCGCGAGGTTCTCGATGGGCGACCAGGTCGCCTTCGGCGTGGTGGAAGAGGGCGAGCAGGTCATCGCCAGGATCGGCGGGCACCCCTTCCACGGGGTGGAGTTCACCGGTGAGCGGTTCCCGCTGGCCGAGGTCCGCCTGGTCGCCCCCATGTTGCCCAGCAAGATCATCGCAATCGGCAAGAACTACGCCGACCACGCCAGGGAGATGGGCGGCGAGCCCCCGGCCGAGCCGGTCGTGTTCCTCAAGCCCAACACGACCGTGATCGGGCCGTCGGAGGCGATCGCGTACCCGGGGAAGCTGTCGGAGCGGGTCGACTTCGAGGGCGAGCTCGCCGTGGTGATCGGCCGGCTCTGCCGCGACGTGCCGGCCGAGCGGGCCGGTGAGGTGATCTTCGGCTACACCTGCGCGAACGACGTGACCGCACGCGACCTGCAGGCCAGGGACGGCCAGTGGGCCAGGGCCAAGGGCTTCGACACGTTCTGCCCGCTCGGCCCCTGGATCGAGACCGAGCTCGACCCGGCCGACCTGGCGATCACGACCACGCTCAACGGCGAGGTCAGGCAGAGCGCCCGCACCTCCCTGCTGCTGCACGACATCCCCGCGCTCGTCGCGTACGTGAGCGCGGTCATGACCCTGCTGCCCGGCGACGTCATCCTGACCGGCACCCCCGCCGGGGTGGGCCCGATGTCCGTCGGCGACGAGGTCGGGGTCTCCATCGAAGGAATCGGAACTCTCACTAACCGGGTGATCTCACGTGACTAGGGTGCGCTTCGCCCCTTCGCCCACCGGCATGTTCCACGTCGGTGGCGCTCGTTCGGCGCTTTTCAACTGGGCGATCGCCGAGCGGTCCGGCGGCACGTTCGTGCTGCGCATCGAGGACACGGACGCCGCGCGCAACCGGCCGGAGTGGACCGAGGGCATCATCTCGGCCCTCGCCTGGATCGGCATCAACGGCGACTCGCCCCGGTTCGAGGGGCCCTACTTCCAGTCGGCGTACGAGCAGCAGCACCGCGAGGCGGCCGCGAAGCTGCTCAAGGACGGCAAGGCCTACCACTGCACCTGCACGCGGGACGACGTGAAGGCCAGGACCGGCTCCGAGCACCAGGGCTACGACGGGCACTGCCGCGACCTCGGCCTGACCGAGGGCGCCGTGCGGTTCCGCACGCCCGACGAGGGCGTGACGGTCGTGGACGACAAGGTCCGCGGGCGGGTGGAGTTCCCGAACGCCGCGATGGAGGACTTCGTCATCGTCCGGGGGGACGGCTCACCGCTGTTCATCCTCGCCAACGTGGTCGACGACATGGAGATGCGGATCGACCACGTGGTCCGCGCCGAGGAGCACCTGTCGAACACGCCCAAGCAGCAGTTGCTGTGGCGGGCGCTCGGCGCCGAGCCGCCGGTCTGGGCGCACGTGCCCGTGATCGTCAACGAGAAGCGGCAGAAGCTGTCCAAGCGGCGTGACAAGGTCGCCCTGGAGTCCTACCGCGACGAGGGCTACCTCGCCGAGGCGATGGTCAACTACCTGATGCTGCTCGGCTGGGGGCCGGGCGACGACCGCGAGATCATGCCGTGGTCGGAGATGATGCCGCTGTTCCGGCTGGAGGACGTGAACCAGGCCCCGGCGTTCTTCGACGAGAAGAAGCTGCGGGCCTTCAACGGCGAGTACATCCGGGCGCTGCCCCGCGAGGTGTTCGCCGCCCGCTGCGAGCCGTGGCTCGACCCGTCCTGGGACAGCGACGTGTTCGCCCGCGTGGCCGACCTGGTGCAGACCCGGGTCGCGGTGCTGTCGGAGGTCACCGCCAACGTCGACTTCCTGTTCCTGGACGAGCCCGTCTTCGACCAGCAGTCCTGGGACAAGGCGATGAAGCCGGGGGCGGACGCGATCCTCGCCGGGTACGCCGAGCGCCTGGAGACGGTGAGCTGGGACCCCGACTCGCTGAAGACCGCGCTGGAGGAGGTGGGCCTCGCCCACGGCCTCAAGCTCGGCAAGGCGCAGGCGCCGGTCCGGGTGGCGATCACCGGCCGGACCGTGGGCCTGCCGCTCTTCGAGTCGATCGAGGTGCTCGGCCGGGAGCGTTCGCTCGACCGCCTCCGCGCCGCCCTCACCCGCCTCCAGGGCGCGTCCTGATCCCCTGAGGGATCAGCGGAGGCCGCGGCGGTCGAGGAGAGGGGCGATCTCCGGGTCCCGGCCGCGGAAGGCCCGGAACGCCGCCATCGAGTCCACGCTGCCGCCCCGGGAGAGCAGGGCCGCACGGAAGGCGTCCCCGTTCTCCCGGCGCAGCCCGCCGTTCTCGCCGAACCACTCGACCGTGTCGGCGTCGAGCACCTCGCTCCAGATGTAGGAGTAGTAGCCGGCGCTGTAGCCGCCCGCCCAGATGTGGGCGAAGTACGTGCTGCGGTACCTCGGCGGGACGGCGGGCAGGTCCACCCCGGCGTCCCTGAGCGCCCGCCGCTCGAACTCCTCCACGTCTTCGTCGCCGTCGTACGCCGTGTGCCAGGCCCAGTCGAGCAGGGTCGCGGCGAGGTACTCCAGTGTGGCGAAGCCCTGGCCGAACTTCTGGGTCTCCAGCATCCGGTCGACGAGGTCGCGCGGCATCGGCTCGCCCGTCTCGTGGTGCCGCGCGTACTCCGCCAGGATCTCCGGATGCGTCGCCCACATCTCGTTGACCTGCGAGGGATACTCCACGAAGTCGCGCGGCACGGCCGTACCGGAGAACCGGGGGAACCGCACGTCGGAGAACAGGCCGTGCAGCGCGTGCCCGAACTCGTGGAACATCGTGTTGACCTCGTCGAACGTCATGAGGGTCGGCTCGCCCCTGACGATGTTGAGGTTGTTGACCACCACCGGCCGGGTGCCCTCCAGGCCCGACTGCTTCACGAGGCTGTTCATCCACGCCCCGCCCCGCTTGGACGCCCTGGTGTGGAAGTCGCCCAGGAACAGGCCCAGCGGCGAGCCGTCCTCGTCCCGCACCTCGAATACCCGCACCTCCGGGTGGTAGCCCCGCAGGTCCGGGCGCTCGTGGAAGGTGACGCCGTAGAGGCGCGTCGCCGCGTTGAAGACGCCCTTCTCCAGCACGGTGTTCAGCTCGAAGTACGGCCGCATGCGGCGGCTGTCGATGTCGTGGCGGGCCTTGCGCACCTTCTCCGCGTAGAACGCCCAGTCCCACGGCTCGATCGGGTGCCCGGCGATCTCCTCCAGGTCGGCCTGCTCCTTGCGGGCGTTGGCCACGGCGGGCGGCACGAGCCGGTCCAGCATCTCGGTCACGGCCCGTGTCGTGCCCGCGGTCTGGTCGGCCAGGACGTACTCCGCGTGGTTCTCGTAGCCGAGCAGCCGCGCCCGCTCCCGGCGCAGGGCGGCCATCTCCCTGATGAGGCCGGCGTTCCCGGCGCCGCGTCCGGCGGAGGCGCGGTAGATCCGCTCGCGCAGGGACCGGTCGGTCAGCTCGGCCAGGGCGGGCTGACCGGTGGGCAGGACCAGCGAGATCAGGTAACTGCCGTGCAGGCCGCGCTCCCCGGCCTGGTCGGCGAGCGCCTGGACGGCGTCCGGCGAGAGCCCGTCGAGCTCGGCGACGTCCTCGACCACCACCGCGCGCTCGTTGGTGTCGGCGAGCAGGTTCTGCTGGAACGTGGTCCCGAGGGCCGAGAGCCGCTCGTTGATCTCCCTCAGCCGGTCCTGGTCCCGCTCGTCGAGCGTGGCGCCCGCGCGGGTGAAGTCGGTGAGGTAGCGCTTCAGCAGCCACCGCTGCTCCTCGTCGGCCGCCTCGACCGCCTGGACGCGCTCGAACAGCCTCCGGTCGAGGTGGATCGCGTCGGCGTGCTGGGCGAGCCTGGGCGTGACGGCCTGCTGGATCTCCTGCACACCCGGAGTGGTGTCGGACGACGCCTGGTTGAAGAACACCGCCGAGACGCGGTCGAGCAGCCCGCCCGACCTCTCCATCGCCTCGATGGTGTTCTCGAACGTCGGAGGCTCCGGATTCGCGGCGATCGCCTCGACCTCCGCGAGGTGCTCGGCCATGCCCTGCTCGAACGCCGGCGCGTAGTGCTCCTCCCTGATCTCCTCGAACGGAGGCAGCCCGTACGGCAGGTCGCTGGGGCTGAGGAAGGGGTTCGCGGCCGAGGTCATGGCGGGCGGCTCCTCACGTGGCGCTGGCGTTTGTCCCAGCCTCGCACAGAAGCGCCGGAGCCTTCGCCCGGGAGGATCGGATCACGAGATCGCGGGGCGCGCCGCAATCGTTTTGGTAGTGGGTCGCAAGCTGGGCTATCCTTTCGGAGTCGCAAGCGGGAGCCGCGAGGCCCCCGCGAGCAGATGGGGTATGGGGTAATTGGCAGCCCGACGGATTCTGGCTCCGTTAGTCTAGGTTCGAGTCCTGGTACCCCAGCTGGATCCCCCCAAGGGATTCTGCTGGAAGCAGCGCAGTGCATGGTCCCGTCGTCTAGTGGCCTAGGACGCCGCCCTCTCAAGGCGGTAACGGCGGTTCGAATCCGCTCGGGACTACTTCACTGCACTCGGCTCCGTCGTCTAGTGGCCTAGGACGCCGCCCTCTCAAGGCGGTAGCGCCGGTTCGAATCCGGTCGGGGCTACATCTCCGAAACCCTCGGCACCTCCCCGTGCCGGGGGTTTCGTCGTTACGAGGACGCCGCACCCTGTTCATGGCCCGCAGTGCGGGCGCGAATCCGGTCGGGGCTACCTCACCGAAACCTCGGCACCTCCCCGTGCCGGGGGTTTCGCCGTGACAAGGGACCGACGGTCCGCGGTTGACTTCAAGCGCTTGAGGGATGTTCTGCTGGGCGCATGACGAGCTTCACCATCCAGGACGTTTCCCGGCACAGCGGGCTGAGTGAGCCGACGCTGCGCTACTACGAAGAGGCCGGGCTGGTCGGGCCGATCGGCCGTGACGAGAGCAGCGGACATCGCCGCTACCAGGACGAGGACCTTGAGGTGATCGAGGTGCTGGCCTGCCTTCGCGCGGTCGGCATGGGCATCGAGGCCATGCGTACCTACCTGGCCAACCGCACGCGCGGGCGGGCCGCGGCGGCGGAGCAGCGCGACCTGCTGCTGCGACAGGCCGAGCGGATCGAGGCCGAGATCTCCGCTCAGCGGGCGCGGCTCGGCTACCTGCGCGAGAAGGCGGCCCTGTGGGACGCCCGCGACCGGGGCGACGCCGGCGCGGAGGCCGAGGCGATGCGGCGAGTCATGGACGCGGTGGCCCGTCTGGAGCTGCCGCGATGAGCCGGGTTCTGGTCACCGGCGGGTCCGGTTACCTGGGCACGCATCTGGTCGCCGCGCTGCTGCGGGCCGGTGGCGAGGTGCGTGCCACGGCGCGCTCGGCGGCCCGCGAGGCGGAGCTGCGCGCGGCGGTGCGTCGCGGCGGTGCCGACGACGCCGGCTTGGAGATCGTCGCCGCGGAGCTGACGACCGACGACGGGTGGGCCGCCGCGCTGGCGGGTTGCGACGAGGTCCATCACGTCGCGTCGCCCATCCCCGTCGTCCAGCCGGAGGACCCCGACGAGCTGATCGTCCCCGCCCGTGACGGTGCGTTGCGGGTGCTGCGCGCCGCGCGGGACGCGGGAGTCCGGCGCGTCGTGCTCACCTCGTCCTTCGCCGCGGTCGGATACACCCCCAAGCCCGGCGCCGAGTTCACCGAGGCCGACTGGACCGACCCCGACATGCCGGGGCTGGCGCCCTACCCACGCTCGAAGACGATCGCCGAGCGGGCCGCGTGGGACTGGACGAAGCGCGAAGGCGGCGACACCGAACTCGTCGTGGTCAACCCGACCGCCATCCTCGGGCCCACCCTGACGACCGGCCTGCGCTCCTCGACCCAGCTGGTCAAGGCGATGCTCGACGGGAGCATGAGCGTCGCGCCCCGGCAGCGCTTCGGCGTCGTAGACGTGCGCGACGTGGCCGACCTGCACATCCGCGCCATGGCCGCGCCCGAGGCCGCGGGCAAGCGCTTCCTGGCCGTCGCCGACGGTCCGGTGCTGAGCTTTCTGGAGGTGGCCGAGATCCTGCGCCGGCGGCTCGGTACGCTCGCCGCACGGGTTCCGACGCGGGAGGCGGCGGGGGACGAACCGCCACGGCCGGTCATCCACAACGATCGAGCCCGCGACGAGCTCGGATGGCGTCCGCGCCCCGCCGAGACGGCGATCGTGCAGACGGCCGAGAGCCTGCGCGAGCTGGGTCTGCTGGAGGCGGAGAGCTGACGGCGCGAGAGCCGCGGACGCACGGCCACCGGGGTTCGTGTCGTGCCCTAGAGATGCCGGGCGCCGGCGTCCAGGCTGGAGACGGTCAGCACGCCGTCGATGCCGGCGAGCGCGGCGGTGAGGTCGCCGATCGAGCCGGGGCCGTGGACCGTCATGGAGACGGTGACCGTACGGCCCTCGCGGAGTTCGCCGGGCTGTTCGAGCGACAGCTCGCTCACGGCGAAGTCGCGTGCGCCGCACTCGGTCAGGATCCGGGAGAACGCGCCGCGGCCGTCGACGTAGGACAGCGTCAGGGCATACGGCGTGTGCCGGGAGCGGGGGAACCGGGCGGCCAGCGGGGTGAGCCCGAGCATCACGACGAAGTGCCCCACGGTCGCCAGGGCGGCCAGCAGCCACAGACCGGCGCCCGCGGCCATGCCCACACCGGCGGTGAGCCAGACGGCGGCGGCGGTGGTCAGTCCCTTCACCGCGTCGCGCCGCACGAAGATCAGTCCACCGCCGATGAAACCGATGCCGGAGATGATCTGGGCGGCCACCCGGGACGGGTCGAGTGTGACGTGCTCACCGAGGACGTCGGAGAAGCCGTGCTTGGACACGAGCATGAACAGCGCGGCCCCGAACCCCACGAGTGTGTGCGTGCGCAGCCCGGCGCTCTTCTGCCGGATCTCCCGTTCCGCCCCGATGGCGGCCGACAGCACCAGCGCGATGCCGAGGTCCACCGCCTGCTCCAGTTCCGGGACCGCCTCCACGGCCAGTGATACGGGCGTCACGAGAACCAGCCTAAGACCGGCCCCGGCCACCGGCCGGTCATCCGGGCTCCTGAGCCCGGCCCGGCGCCGCCCCGGGTCCGGTGCCGTCCGTTCCGCCGGCGAGCGTCCGGAGGATCCCGGCCGTCGTGGTGTCCACCGGCAGGAACGCCTCCAGTTTCAGCTCGGAGAGCGTGACGTCGACGGCGGTGGCGAAGGTCGTCACGGTCGTCATGAGACGCAGCTCGCCGAGCGAGGTGCGCAGGTGGAGCGGCACCGCGAAGCCGAGCTGCCCGGCGGACGGCTCCGGCGCGGGCACGTACCGCGTCAGCTCGTCGCGCAGCTCCGGCAGGTGGCCAAGGCGCGTCAGGATGTGCCGGGCCCATTCGGCGAGGTTCCCTATGCGCGGCGCCAGGCCGCGCGGATGCAGCGCGAGGCGGTACACGTTCGCCCCGGCGCCGAGCAGCTCGGGATCCGCGCCCTCGGTGATCAGGCCGAAGGCCTCGTTAGCGGCGATCAGGCCGCCGTCGCGGTCCACGACCAGCGCGGGGTACGGCAGGTGCCCGCGCAGGATGTGGCCGATCGCCGTGCGCACCGGGGCGAGCACCGGGTCGTCGAGCGGGCTTTCCGGATAGGCGGGGGCGTACCCGGCCGCCACGAGCAGTTCGTTGCGTTCGCGCAGCGGCAGTTCGAGCCCTTCGGCGAGCCGTACGACCATGTTCCGGCCGGGCACGGACCTGCCGGACTCGATGAAGCTGAGGTGCCGCTGGGTGGTGCCCGCCCGCAGCGCCAGCTCCAGCTGGCTGAGGCGACGGCGGGTCCGGCGGTCGCGGAGCGCGCGGGGGAAGTCCACGGTGACCCTTTTAGCGGCATCCGCGGCGTCCCGGCCATTCCCTGCGGGGAATTGCCGCCGGCCCGCGCGGATCGCGAGCATCGCCGGCATGGACATCGGTGTACTGCTTCCGACCGGAACCGCCCAGTGGGGCGCGGACGGCGATCCCAGAGAGCTGGTCGCCCTCGGCCGCCAGGCGGAACGCGCGGGGTTCTCCTCGCTCTTCGTCAACGACTCCCTGATCAGCCCGCGCGTCGAGGCGCTGACCATGCTGGCGGCGCTCGCCCCGGCGACCGGCCACGTGACCCTGGGGACGGGCGCGCTGCTGCCCTTCCTGCGGCGGCCGATCCAGGCCGCCCAGTCCCTCGCGTCGATCGACCTGCTCAGCGGGGGCCGGCTGACGGTCGCGGTCGGCGCCGGGTTCCCCGGCCGGTTCGGCCGGCCGTTCTACACCCTGTCGGAGGTGCCGTGGGAGCGCCGCTTCACGCGGCTCGACGAGACCGTGGCGCTCTGGCGCGCGCTGTGGAAGGGCGAGACCTCCTTCCGCGGCGAGATCCTCCGATTCGACGACATCCCGCCCGCCACCCGGCCGTTCCGCCCCGGCGGGCCGCCGATCTGGCTCGGCGGCGCCACACCGGCCGCGCTCGCCCGCGCGGGACGGCACTACGACGGGTGGCTGCCCTATCCGCCCGACCCGGCCGACTACGCCGCCGGGCTCGCGGCCGTACGGGAAGCGGCGGGCACGGCGGGCCGGCGGCCCGAGGACGTCACCCCGGCCCTGTTCGTCTCCGTGTGGATCGACGAGGACGGCCCCGAGGCCGGTCGCCGGGCCCTCGACGCGTACGCACGGGCCGCGTACGGCATGCCGCTGGAGGAACTGGAGCGGATCCAGGCGGTCGTCACCGGCACCGCCGATCAGGTGCTCGCGGGCCTGTGCCGCTACGTGGCCGCCGGGGCGCGGCACCTGGTCGTCCGCCTGGGCGCGCTGAGCCTGCACGGCCAGCGCGACCAGCTCGACCGGGTCGCCGAGCTGATCGCACCCCTCCGACGGGCCCGGCCGGAGCCGGAGGCCGGGCTCGCCTACGAAGGGGTGGGGCCGGTCATCGTCCCGAGCGCGCCTTGAACAGGGCCCGCTTGGCGGCCTTGCCCACCTGCTTGTCCGGGTGGGCCTCGTCGATGAGCTCCAGCAGCTCCTCCAGGTGCGGGTGCCGGACCTTCCAGATCACGTCGAGCAGCCCGATGAGCGTCGGCGCCGGGCCGATGTCGTGCAGGCTGGACACGAACTCCGGCCGGCCGAGCCCCGCGGAGATCGTCCACATGTCCAGGATCAGCCAGTGGGTGTCCGCCTGCGTGGGCTCGGGGGCGTCCTCGACGTCCATCTGGGTGAGGTGCGTCGCGGCGTACGGCCGCAGGGACGGCTCCTTCAGCGCCTCCTGCCAGGCCGGTATGGCGGCCTCGCCCAGCGAGCCCACCAGGCTGGCCGCCTGCACCCGGACGAGGGCGTCCGCCTCCTCCTCGGCGGCGGCGCCCAGCAGCTCGGCGGCGGCCCGCGCCGGGTCGCGCAGGGCGAGCCACGCGGCGAACTCCTCGTCGGCCTCCTCCTCGGACATGTCCGCGCTGAACGACAGCAGGTCGAGGGCGGTCATCGCGTCGATCGCGGGCCGGGCGTCGACCTCGATGTCCTCGTCGTCCAGCAGGTGGACGAGGCCCTCGGCGCCGAGCGGCGTCAGGGTCACCGTGTCGTTCTCTACGGTCACCATGCCGTACCCGGTCAGCCAGGCGAGGACGGAGGCGAGCGGGTCGCCCGCGGCGGCCCAGGCGTCGGCGCCGAGATCGTCGTACTCGGCCGCCGCCTCGGCCAGTTCCTCACGCAGCTCGGGCACCCGCCGGCCGCCCCCCGCCAGCAGCAGGCGGACGAGCAGCGCACGGGTCAGGCCGGACAGGGCCAGCGTGAGGTCGTCGTCGTCCAGCTCGGGGTCGCCGTAGTCGACCGAGTGCAGGCCGAGCATCCAGACGTCGAGGACGTCGTCGTCGTCCTCGTAGGGCCAGCCCTCGGTGTCGGAGTCGACGCTGACCGTGTCGTCGCCGTCGGGGGCGAGGAACTCCAGGTCGATGGCGAGGTTCCAGAGGTTCCAGATGTTGCGCGGATCGGACAGGCCGATCGTGCGCACGGCCTCGTCCACCTCGGCCTCGCCGAGCAGGGTCTCCTCGCCCACCTTGCGCCCGGTGCCGACCCACAGGGCCAGGTCGCGGGCCTGGGCGATGAGCGTGACCCCGCGCGCCGCCTCGGCCAGCTCGACGTCGGGGCGCAGCCGGACCGTGGGCAGCGCCGCGATCTCGTCGGCGAACGGCTCGAAGTCGCCGAGGCCCTCGTCGGACCCCTCCTCGTCGAGCTCGTCCTCCTCCTCGTCCCAGTCGCGTTCGGCGATGACGTCCTCCATCGCCTCCACGAAGTCGTCCTCGACCTCGTCCAGCTCGGCCAGCAGGGTCTCCAGGGAGTCCGAGCCGGGCGTGAGCCGTCCGGTGCCGGACAGGAAGGTCAGGTAGGCCCGGACGGCCGGGATCATCCCGTCCGCCGCGGCGTCGGGGTCCTCCACGACCTGGGGCATGCGTTCGAGGAGGATCGTGCGCAGATCGCCGCGCTTCCAGAGCCCGACGTCGGTACGGGCGATCAGGCGATGCCACAGTGCCACCGGACCCACGAGATCGGGGTCGCTGCCCGGCGCGTTGCCCGGCGTCCAGAGGATGAATTCTTGGAGCAGGGGGCGCAGTTCAGCGGCGGCTGCCTCGATGCGATCTGTCACCCCGCCAGCCTAGGGCTATCGGGAGGCCGCTCTCCAATCAGTTCGGCCCCTCAGTTGCACCCGGTTCGCGGGTTCAGTTCGCCCGGCGCATGGCCTCGGTGATCCGCTCGGCCGCGGTGACGACCGGCGCGGCGTGCATGCGGCCGGGCGTACGGGTCAGCCGCTCGATGGGCCCGGACACGGAGACCGCGGCGATCACCTTGCCGCCCGCGCCGCGGATGGGCGCCGACACGCTCGCCACGCCCTGCTCGCGCTCGCCGACGCTGTGCGCCCAGCCCCTCCTGCGTACGCTCGCGAGCGTGGCGGCGGTGAACTTGGCGCCGCGCAGGCCGCGGTGCAGCCGGTCGGGCTCCTCCCAGGCGAGCAGGATCTGCGCGGCGGACCCGGCGGTCATGGGCAGCGCGGAGCCGACGGGCACGGTGTCGCGCAGGCCGCTCGCGCGCTCGGCGGCGGCCACGCAGACCCGCTCGTCGCCCTGGCGGCGGTAGAGTTGGGCGCTCTCGCCGGTGAGGTCGCGGAGCTGGATGAGCACCGGCCCGGCGACGGCCAGCAGGCGGTCCTCGCCCGCGGCGGTGGACAGCTCCGAGAGCCGGGGGCCGAGGATGAAGCGGCCCTGCGTGTCGCGGGAGACGATGCGGTGGTGCTCCAGGGCGACCGCCAGCCGGTGGGCCGTGGGCCTGGCCAGACCGGTCGCCTGGACGAGCTGTGCCAGGGAAGCGGGGCCCGCCTCCAGGGCGTTTAGCACGAGAACCGCCTTGTCGAGTACTCCGACCCCGCTAGAGTTGTCCATACCCCGATACTGCCGTCTCGCCATACGAGATGCAAACGCAATGGTGGGGATAACTAGATAGACTGTCCATATCCCGATATATCCGTCTCATCATGAGAGACATTGCCGGGGGCCTGAGCGCGAGGAGGCGTCAACCATGGGTCGAACACTGGCTGAGAAAGTCTGGGAGCAGCACGTCGTACGCCGGGCCGAGGGCGAGCCCGACCTGCTCTACATCGACCTGCACCTCATCCACGAGGTGACCAGCCCGCAGGCGTTCGACGGCCTGCGCATGGCCGGCCGTCCCGTGCGCCGTCCGGAGCTCACGATCGCCACCGAGGACCACAACGTGCCGACCGTGCTCGGGCCGATCGCCGACCCGGTGTCGCGTGCGCAGGTCGAGACGCTGCGCAAGAACGCCGCCGAGTTCGGTGTCCGCCTGCACCCGATGGGCGACGCCGGCCAGGGCGTGGTGCACATCATCGGCCCGCAGTTCGGGCTGACCCAGCCCGGCATGACCATCGTCTGCGGCGACTCGCACACCTCGACCCACGGCGCGTTCGGGGCCATCGCGTTCGGCATCGGCACCTCCGAGGTCGAGCACGTGCTGGCCACCCAGACGCTGCCCGCCTACCGGCCCAAGACGATGGCCATCGAGGTCAAGGGCGAGCTTCCGGTCGGCGTGACCGCCAAGGACCTGATCCTCGCGATCATCGCGAAGATCGGCACCGGCGGCGGGCAGGGTCACATCGTCGAGTACCGCGGCGAGGCCGTGCGCAGGCTCTCCATGGAGGGCCGCATGACCGTATGCAACATGTCGATCGAGGCCGGCGCGCGGGCGGGCCTGATCGCCCCCGACGAGACCACGTTCGAGTACCTGCGCGGCCGTGCGCACGCGCCTTCCGGCGAGGCCTGGGACCGGGCGGTCGAGTACTGGAAGACGCTGCGCACCGACGACGACGCCGTGTTCGACAAGGTCGTGGAGATCGACGCCGCGACCCTCACGCCGTTCGTCACCTGGGGCACCAACCCGGGACAGGGCGCGCCGCTCGGCGCCGCCGTGCCGTCGCCCGAGCAGTTCGCCGACCCGGTCGAGCGGGCCGCCGCCGAGCGGGCGCTGGAGTACATGGGCCTCACCGCCGGCACGCCGCTGCGCGACGTCCAGGTCGACACGGTCTTCGTGGGATCGTGCACCAACGGCCGCATCGAGGACCTGCGCGCCGCCGCCGAGATCCTGCGCGGCCGCTCGGTCGTCACCCGTACGCTGATCGTCCCGGGCTCCATGGGGGTCAAGAAGGCCGCGGAGGAGGAGGGCCTGCACGAGGTCTTCACGGCGGCCGGCGCCGAGTGGCGCGAGGCCGGCTGCTCGATGTGCCTCGGCATGAACCCCGACACGCTGAAGCCGGGTGAGCGCAGCGCCTCGACCTCCAACCGCAACTTCGAGGGCCGCCAGGGCAAGGGCGGGCGCACTCATCTCGTGTCGCCGCAGGTCGCGGCGGCGACCGCGGTGACCGGCCGGCTGACCGCCCCCGCCGACCTCTAGTCCGCCCACGTCCCAGGAGAAGATCATCATGGACGCCTTCACCACGCACACCGGCCGGGCCGTGCCGCTGCGCCGCAGCAACGTGGACACCGACCAGATCATCCCGGCCGTCTGGCTCAAGCAGGTCAGCCGTACGGGCTTCGAGAAGGGCCTGTTCGCCGCCTGGCGGGAGGACCCGTCGTTCGTGCTCAACGACCCGGCGTACGAGGGCGCGTCGATCCTCGTCTCCGGACCCGACTTCGGCACCGGCTCCTCGCGTGAGCACGCCGTCTGGGCCCTGCAGCAGTACGGCTTCCGCGCCGTGATCGCCTCGCGGTTCGGCGACATCTTCCGCAACAACTCCACCAAGATGGGCCTGCTGCCGGTCGTCCTGCCCGAGGACGTCGTCAAGAGCCTGCAGGACGCGGTGGAGGCCGACCCGAAGACGGAGATCACCGTCGACCTCGTGGAACGCCAGGTGCGCGCGGGGGACCTGGTCGCGTCGTTCGAGATCGACGACTACACCCGCTGGCGGCTGCTGGAGGGTCTCGACGACATCGGCCTGACCCTGCGTCACGCGGACGCCATCGAGGAGTACGAGAATGGGCGGCAGCCATGGCTGCCGACGACCGTCTGAACGAGCCTCAGACCGAAGACGCGCTGCTGGCGCGGCGACTGCGTGATGCGCACCGCCGCGTCAGGGCGTTAGCCTTACCACAGGAGGAGCAGGCCCGCCTGGCGCGACGGCTGCTTGCTATCTGTGACGTGGCAAAGCGGGACATAGCCCATGCGGCCGCCCGGCTGGACGTCTTCATCGCCTATCTGGACGGCGCATCCGACACGCCGAGCAGGCGAAACATGCCCCCCGGTGATTGAGTCCCGCGACCTCGTCCCCTAATTTCAAGCGCGTAAGGGGGAGGAACCGAAATGAACAAGAAGGAACTCGTCGACGCGATCACGGATCGTGTCGGTGACAAGAAGACGGCCACCGAGGCCGTCAACGCCGTCCTCGACGCCATCCAGGGTGCCGTCGCCAGTGGCGACAAGGTCTCGATCACCGGCTTCGGCGCCTTCGAGATGGTGCACAAGCCCGCCCGTACGGCTCGCAACCCCTCCACAGGCGACCCGATCAAGGTGGAGGAGAGCTGGGCGCCAAGGTTCCGCCCTGGCGCGGACTTCAAGGAGCAGGTCAACGCGGGCGGCAAGGCCGCCAAGAAGAAGTAGCCGGCCCGCGGGGTCCGGCGACGGCCGGCCCTGTGGTCGTCGCCGGCGTTGTCGTCTCTGCAAGGGCGTTCCGGCAGGAACGTTCAAGCGGGATCGTTCAAGCAAGGCTCACGCAGGTTCAGCACTGTGGACGGCGCTCGGGTTCCCGGGCGCCGTTCGTCTTGTGCCCGTCATGACGGGGTAAACAGCGCGAAACTCCACCCTGAACTGCGCAAACGTGTGCAACCATCGGGAAAGCGAATCGCCGGGGCGCCTCCCGGACCCCCGGTGGTCCGCGCGCGATGCGACCGGGGGATTGAGTCAGTGCACGTCGGCCACGAACGAGAGACCAGCCGCATTCCACTGGACCTGTTCGACCAGGCGCCGGTCGGGGTCCTGGTGACCCGGGGCGAGGACCATCGGCTCGTCTACACGAACGCCGCCGTCGCCGCCATGTTCGGCGAGCGGCCGGACGGTGAGTGGTCGGTCGACGGGTGGACGTGCGGCGACCGTGCGGCCGGCGGGTGGCCGGCCGGGACGCCCGTCCGGGAGGCCCTCCCCGGCCTCGTCCGGCGGCTCTCGCCCGGCACGCTCGGCCACGTCCTGGAGACGGGGGAGGCGGCCTGCCTCGACGAGGTCGTCGTCACGGTGACCGGTCCCGGCGGCGCGTCCCGTGAGGGCTCCTTCCGCCTGAGCCTGTCCAGGGTGCCCCTCACGTGCGGGGAGAACGGTCTGCTGGCGGTGGTCCAGGAGATCACGGCGCATCTCGCCGCCGCCCGGCGCGTCCGGGTCATGGAGAAGGAGTGGCGCCGCATCCAGCGCCGCTACCAGAGCATGGTGTGGGCGGACGCGCATCTGGTGTGGGTGACCGGCCCGCACGGCGAGGCCAGGGAGATGAGCCAGGGCTGGCAGCGGCTGACGGGGCAGAGCGTGGAGGAGAGCCTCGGCGACGGGTGGTTCCGGGCCGTCCACCCCGAGGACCGCGCGGCCGCCGTTGAGTCCTGGGACAGGGCCACCGAAGAGGCCGTCTCGCTCTACGAGCAGATCTACCGCGTCCGCACCCCCGACGGCCGCTACCGTCACGTCCGCTACCGGGCCGTGCCCGTGCACGAGGACGGCGAGGTGGTGGAGTGGGTGGGCGCCTCCACCGACGTCGAGCAGGAGTGGCAGGAGGCCCGGCGTCGCCGGCTGCTGGACCGCGCCGCCGCCGCCGCGAGCGACATCTCCAACATCGAGGAGATGTGCCAGGAGTTCGCCAACGTGATCGTGCCGGAGCTGGCCGACTCGTGCTACGTCTACCTGCTGCCCGAGGCGATCGGCGCGCCGCCCGCGTCGATCGTCACCGAGCGCGTCGCCTCCGCCGTACGGGAGGGGCTGCCGAGCCTGCCGGCGCGGCGCAAGGAGTACCACCCCGCCGACAGCGGGTTCGTACGCGCGGTGCGGCAGCGCCGGCCCCTGCAGGCGACCTTCCCGCCGGGACGGCCGCCGTTCCCCTGCGCGGACAACGTGACGGCCTGGATCGAGGAGGCCGGGGAGCACAGCCTGGCCATCATGCCGGTCGTCGTCGAGGGCGAGGTGGCGACGGTGGTCGTGACCGGAGTCTGCGGGGACCGCCCTCCGATCGCGCCGGACGACGTCCGGTTGATGCGGGAGATGCTCGACCACACGCACGACGCGGTCAGCAAGGCCCTGCGGTTCCGCCGCAACCAGAGAGTGGCGCTGGCCCTGCAGCACAGCCTGCTGGCGGAGCCGCCCCGGGTGCCCGGCCTGGAGATCGCCGCGCGCTACCAGGCGAGCCCGACCGCCGCGGAGATCGGCGGAGACTGGTACGACGCGTTCGTGCCGTCCGGCGGCGCCCTCGACCTGGTGATCGGTGACGTGGCCGGGCACGACCTCGCCGCGGCCGTGTGCATGAGCCAGGTGCGGAACATGCTGCGGGCGCTCGCCGTCGACCGCGACGAGTCCCCCGGGCACGTCCTGCGGCGGCTCAACACGGCCCTGGGGACCCTGAACGGCGAGAGCACCGCGACCTGCGTCCTGACCCGCGCCGAGAGGGACGAGAAGGGCGGCTGGCGGCTGGCCTACTCGGTGGCCGGGCATCCGCCGCCGTTGCTGGTGACCGGCGACGGGCGGAGCCGCTTTCTGCGGGACGGGCGCAACCCCCTCCTCGGCCTGGATCACGACAGGCCGTGGGCCAGTGCCGTGGAGCCGCTGCCGCCGCACGCCACCCTGCTGCTCTACACCGACGGCCTCGTCGAACGGCGGGGCGAGGACATCGGCGACGGGCTCGAACGGCTGCGGCGGTGCGCCGAGCCGCTCGCCCGCGCACCCCTGGGCCGGTTCTGCGACGAACTGCTCACCGGGATGCCCCTGACGGGAGAGGACGACATCGCCATGATCGCCCTGCGTCTGCCACCGGCGGCCGCCCTCTCCTGATGCCGTACGGCGGTCAGGTCCCCAGCAGATGCCGCAGGATCGCGAGCCCGATCTCCAGCCCCACGACGAGGCCGACTCCCGCGTCGGCGGTGCCCACCAGCGCGAGGGCCAGCGGCATCAGGACGGGGAACAGGGCGCGAGCCGCCCTGACCAGGGTCGGCGGCAGCGCGAACGGGACAGAAATCGTGATGGTCATGACGGACCTCCTGTCACGCGCCGGACATCCGGGCACGGATGGGCACCCGTCACACGCCGGGCGGCGGGGCCGGACGCGCCTGCGCGGTCTCGGCCCGCGCGACGAGCCGGATCACCTCCGGCGGAGCCCGCCGGGCGCGGGAAGGGTGACGGGACGGAACGGATGTGGACTGCCGGAACTCATCCCGACCACCTCCTCACGGTCATGGGGCGACGACCGCGCCCCTCGCCGTACCGCGTCGCGCACGCACCCCTCACGTAAGAGCTTCGGCACTGCGCGGCGTGATCCCCGCGAGCGGGGAAGCCACTTGGGGTCACCCCTTAAGCCGGGGAGACCTGTCCTGACCCGGGACGTCTCTCGACGAGGAGGGTCAGTGGCCTGTGTCCGCGCAGACGCCTCACCGAACGAGATGCCTGCCCTTTCAGTACACCCCTGGCCAGGGCGTCCGGTCAAACCCGCCCGGTGTCAACCATGAGGTCCCCTTCTCCGGGCACCGGGAAGGTCGACAGCGTGAGGTAGGAGACCCGGCCGTCCGCCATGAGGAGGGCGACCCGCTGACCGGGACGCAGGTGTCGCAGCGGCCCGGCGTCGAACGCCTCGCGGTCGAAGGGGACGCGGGCGCCGTCGTCGAGGAGGACCACGCCCGACCGGCTCTCCGGATCGAAGCTCCGCACCGTAGCCTGCACCGTCACCCGCACGTCGTCAGCCTATCGCCGCGTCCCGTACCGCCGTGAAACTCCGTTGACGTCCTGATCGTGCGGGTGCCAGCATCGTCCGGCGTGACCACGACGGCGAGCCGGAGCCTGTGGCGTGCCCGGGACTTCCGGCGCTACGCCGGCGCCGACGCGATCAGCAAGGTCGGCAGCCAGGTCTCCCTGGTCGCCCTGCCGCTCACGGCGGCGATCACCCTGCACGCGAGCCCCGTTCCAGGTGGGCCTGCTCACCGCCGCGGAGATGCTGGCCTTCCTGCTCGTCGGGCTGCCCGCCGGAGCCTGGGTCGACCGGATGCCGCGCCGTCCGGTGCTGGTCGCGGCCGACGTGGTCCGCGCGGCGGCGCTGCTGTCGATTCCCGCCGCCGCGGCGGCCGGCGCGCTCGGACTTCCGCAGATGTACGCGGTGGCCCTGCTGACCGGGTTGTGCACGGTCTTCTTCGACGTGGCGCACCAGAGCTACCTGCCCGCCATCGTGGGCCCGCGGGGCCTCGCCCGCGGGCACGGCGTGCTGGCCGCGAACGTCTCGGTCGCCGAACTGTCGGGCCCCGCGATCGGCGGCTGGCTGGTCCAGGCGCTCACCGCGCCCATGGCGGTCGTCGCCGACGCCCTCAGCTACGCCGTCTCCGCGCTGCTGCTCGTCCGCGTACGGACGGACGGGGGGCGAGGACGGGCCGGGAGCCCGGGCGAGAGGCAGGGCACAGAGCAGGGCGAGGCGGCGCGCGGCGGGTTGCGGTCCGAGATCGCCGAAGGGCTCCGGTTCGTCCTCGGGCAGCCCGTCCTGCGCCGCGTCGCCATGGTCGGGGCGCTGACGATGACGTCGTTCGGCCTGTGGTCGGCCACCGTGCCGCTGTACCTCGTCCGTGAGGTCGGCGTGTCCCCGGGCGCGTACGGCACGCTGCTGTCCGCGGGCGCGGCCGGCGGGGTGTTCGGCGCCTGGCTCGGCCCGAGAGCCGTCGCCCGGATGGGCACGGGCCGGGCCATGTACGCGTCGGCGCTGGCGGCCACGCTGTTCATCCCTCCGCTCGCGTTCACCGGGGGAGGCGCGCGCCTGCTGATCTTCCCGGCGGCCCTCGCTGCCAGTGGGGTCGCGACGACCGTCTTCTCCGTGGCGCAGGGGACCTACCGTCAGTCGATCTGCCCACCGCACCTGCTCGGCCGCCTGAGCGCCACCATGCGGTTCCTCATGTGGGGCCCGGCGCCGCTCGGCGGCCTGCTGGCGGGCACGCTCGGGCAGCTCGCCGGGGTGCGCGTGGCGTTCTGGACGGCCTGCGGCGCGTACGCGCTCGCGCATCTGCCGATCCTGCTGGCGCCGGGCATCCGCCGGGTGAGCTGAGGCTCAGCCCGGTTCCGGCTGGTCGTCCCCGGGGTCCGGCTCGCCGATGTAGGAGGCGATGCCGCGCAGGATGATCTCGACGCCGAGCTCGAACCGGTAGTCGTTCGACTCGTCCACCATGACGTCGGCCAGCTCCACCAGGTTCGGGAACCGGTCCGGCGGCAGCGAGGCGAAGTAGCTCTGGATCTCCTCGCGCATCTTCTCCGGGGCCGCTCCGCCGTTCTCCGGATAGCGGTCCCGCCAGAGGCTCTCCTCCAGCACGAACCCGTCCATGTACGTCGACAGCAGGTCGCCCGCGATGGCGACGACCTTCCGCGGCAGCCCGGCGGCGGTGAACATCGCCAGCATCCGTTCGACGTGGGGGAGCAGCTCCGGGGTGAAGGGGACGTGGGCCATCGAGATCTTCGCCATGTCCCGGTGGCTGAGCAGGCGCTGCCTTCCCTGACGGGCGAAGTTCCTGAGCTGCTCCCTCCACTGCTCGGGATCGGGTTCGGGCAGCTCGTAGCCGTCGAAGAGCCGGTTGTACATCAGCTGCAGCAACTCGTCCTTGTCGCGCACGTGGACGTACAGCGCCGAGACGGCGACGTGCAGCTCGGCGGCCACCTGGCGCATGCTCAGCCCGTCGTAGCCCTCCCGGTCGAGGACCGCGTACGCGGCGTCCACGATGCGCTCCCGGCTCAGGGGCGCCCTGGGCGGCCTCCGTCGCTTCGGCGGGCGTTCCCACGGCGGCGTCGGCATGTCCGGCTGCGTCAACGAGAACCTCCCACTCTCACGCCCATGGTAGTGAACACCGCTCCTGCTCAGCGAACACCGCTCTCCAAACGAGATATATCTTGTGTGTCGCGGGAACGAGATATATCGTGAGAACAGCGGACTTTGAACTGAACGCTGTTCAATGATAGAACAGCGCTCAGTTATTGGTGAACACTGTTCAGAAACTCAAGGAGGGGTGATGGCGAACACCGTCAGCACCGCGGCGTCCGAGGCGCCGGTGGATGAGGCGCCCGCGTACCGGTGGCGCTGGGCCGCTCTCTTCGTGATCCTCGCGGCCGAGATCATGGATCTGCTCGACGCGATGGTCACCAACATCGCGGCCCCGAGCATGCGCGCCGACCTGGGCGGATCGGAGTCCGTCATCCAGTGGCTGGGCGCCGCCTACACGCTGGCCATGGCCGTGGGCCTGATCACCGGCGGCCGGCTGGGCGACATCTTCGGGCGGAAGCGGATGTTCCTGATCGGGGCCGCCGGATTCACCGCGGGCTCCCTGCTGTGCGCCGTCGCGCAGTCGCCCGAGATGCTCATCGGAGCCCGGGTGGTGCAGGGCCTGTTCGGCGCGGTCATGCTGCCCCAGGGGCTCGGCATGATCAAGGAGATGTTCCCGCCGTCCGAGATGGGCAAGGCGTTCGGCATGTTCGGGCCGATGATGGGCCTGTCCGCCGTGGGCGGCCCGATCCTGGCCGGCTGGCTCGTGGAGGCCGACTACTGGGGCACCGGCTGGCGCATGATCTTCCTGGTCAACCTGCCGCTCGGCCTCGCCGCGCTGGCCGCCGGTCTGCGCTTCCTGCCCGAGTCGCGGTCGCCGCACCCGCTGCGGCTCGACCTGGGCGGCGTCGTCCTCGCCTCCCTGGGCGGCTTCCTGGTGATCTACCCCCTCGTGCAGGGGCGTGAGCACGACTGGCCGGCGTGGGCGTTCGTCATGCTCGCCGCCTCGGTGGTGGTCTTCGCCGCCTTCGGGTGGTTCCAGTCCCGCAGGAGCCGCGCGGGCGGCGACCCGCTGATCGTGCCGAGCCTGTTCCGCAAGCGCGCGTTCACCGGCGGCCTGTTCACCGGGCTGGTGTTCTTCTCCGGCATGGCCGGGTTCATGCTGGCGTTCAACCTCTACTGCCAGATCGGGCTGCACTACTCCGCGCTGAAGGCCGGCCTGGTGATGGTCCCGTGGTCCGCCGGCATGATCGTCGGCTTCGGGGTCGCCCAGCCGCTGCAGAAGCTCGGCCGCCGGCTGCTGCACCTCGGCACGCTGGTCATGACGCTGGGGGTCCTCGGCGTCCTGCTCACGCTGACCGTCACCGGGACGCAGGTGACCGCCTGGCAGCTCGTCCCCGCCCTGCTGGTGAGCGGGGTCGGCATGGGCATGCTGATGTCGCCGTTCTTCGACATCGTCCTGGCCGGGGTGGAGGAGCACGAGACCGGCTCGGCCTCCGGCACGATGACCGCGGTCCAGCAGCTGGGCAACGCCTTCGGCGTGGCCCTGCTCGGCACGATCTTCTTCGACCTGCTCGGCGACCTGCCCACAGCCGCGAGCTTCGACCAGGCCATGAAGGTCACCCTCTGGGTCGTCGCCGGGATGCTCCTCGTGACGTTCGCGGTGGCGTTCCTCCTGCCCAGGCACGCCCGCGAGAACGCGGAGGCGACCCACTAGCGGGCACGACGGAGTCGCGGGCGGTCATGCCGGAGCGGGGGCTCGGCGTGACCGCCTTTCCCTGCCACCACGGTCTGGCCGCTGACGCGTCAGCGCGGTGCGCCGCCGAGGATCCGGGCGGCGACCTCGGCGGTCGCGGGGCCGACTCCGAGGGCGAGGGCCTCGCGCAGGTCCTCGACCGTGTCGACGTCCCGGCGTACCGAGGCGATCCCGGGCGGGGCCAGCTCCTTGGCCCCCCGCGAGAGGTGCCGGGCCCGTGACTCGCCGCCGAATCCCGGCCGGAAGGGCACGCCGGGCCGTACGCCGTAGAACGTGGTGCCGACCTCGGCGGCGTCGGGGACGAACGCCTGGTCGAACTCCGGCGCGGCCCCGAGCACCGTCTCCAGCTCCGCGGGCCGCAGGGCGGGCAGGTCGGCCTGCAGGGCGCCGACCGCGTCGCCCGGCGCGAGCCGTACGGCCTCCTCCGCGCCGGTCCGCAGGGCCGTGTTCAGGCCCCGGTCGGGATCGGCCACCACGTGGGCGCCCAGGGCGGCCAGCCGCCGCGCGGGCAGCGGGTCGGCCGTCACGACCACCACCCGCGCCACGAGGCGGCAGCGCAGCGCCGCCGCCACGGTGTCGAGGGCCACCGCCACCGCCAGGTCGGCGCGGTACGGCCCCGCCGCGGCGGCGAGCCGGGTCTTGGCCCGGATCAGGGTCTTCACCGGAACCACAATTGACCATCGCACCAGGGGCATGGTTGTAGCATCCCGCCTCGACATCGCGCATGGCCAACCGGGAGACTTGTCCCGGATTCTGGTGATTTTGGAGACCTTGTGAGCCACCCCAGCGACCCCGCACCCGACCCGAGCACTCCCGCACCCCGCGCCGTCGACCCCGGTTCCGGTCGTCCCCAAGGGGTGGTGAGCCGGCGGGCCGGGCGGCCGCCCCGCCGGTGGGAGGCGCTCGCGGTCGTCGTCGTCAAGCCGATCTCCCGGCTGTTCGTACGGCGGAAGTGGCGCGGCGGGGAGAACATCCCGCGCACGGGAGGGCTGATCATCGCGGCCAACCACCTGTCGTGGTCCGACCCCGTGCTGCTCGCCCACTACCTCTACAACAACGGGCGGTGGCCGACGATCCTGGCCAAGGCCGGCCTCTTCCGGCTGCCCCTCCTCGGCCGCGCCGTCAGGCAGCTCCAGGCCATCCCGGTCGAGCGCAACAGCACCGAGGCCACGCGGTCGCTCAAGATCGCCGAAGAGCGGCTGCGGAACGGCGCCTGCATCATGTTCTATCCCGAGGGCACGATCAGCCGCGATCCCGAGATGTGGCCGATGGCGGGCAAGACCGGCGTCGCCCGGCTGGCCCTGACGAGCGGCGTGCCGGTCATCCCGATCGCTCACTGGGGCGCCCAGGAGCTGCTGCCGTACGGCGAGAAGAAGCCTCGCCTCCTGCCCCGCACGACCTTCCACGTGCTCGCCGGGCCGCCGGTCGACCTGTCCCGGTACGCCGGACAGCCCCTGCGCGGCTCGGTCCTGCGCGACGCGACCGCGGACATCATGGCGGCCATCACCGCCCTGCTCGCCGAGATTCGGGATGAGAAGGCGCCAGAGGTCCCCTATGACCCGAAGAACGACTCCAACGGCTGACCGGAGCGTACGGTGAGGGGTGAGCGCGCGAGGCAAGAGGAGTGGTGCGTCCAGTGACCAGGGCGGCTGTGTTTGGTACGGGCTCGTGGGGCACCACGTTCGCGATGATCCTCGCCGAGGCGGGCACCACTCCGACCCTCTGGGGCAGGCGGGCGCAGATCGTCGACGCGATCAACGAGACCCGGGAGAACCCGGAGTACCTGCCGGGGACGCGGCTGCCCGACACCCTGCGCGCGACGACCGACCCCGCCGAGGCCATGGACGGCGCGGACTTCGTGGTCCTCGCCATCCCGTCCCAGACGCTGCGCGGCAACCTCCAGGTGTGGAAGCACCACA
The DNA here is from genome assembly GCF_014161435.1 of Microbispora sp. H10949. Lineage (NCBI taxonomy): Bacteria > Bacillati > Actinomycetota > Actinomycetes > Streptosporangiales > Streptosporangiaceae > Microbispora > Microbispora sp. H10949. Next base: position 130,994 of record NZ_JABBWZ010000006.1, read on the forward strand.
TCCCGCCCGGGGCCGTGCTGGTCAGCCTGATGAAGGGCGTCGAACTCGGCACCTGCAAGCGAATGAGCGAGGTCGTCTGCGAGGTGGCGGAGGTGCCGGAGAGCCGGGTGGCCGTGGTCTCCGGGCCCAACCTGGTCCCCGAACTGGCCCGGCGGCAGCCCGCCGCGGCCGTCGTCGCCTGCACCGACGAGGAGGTGGCGGCCCGGCTGCAGGAGGCGTGCCACCTGCCGTGGTTCCGGACGTACACGAACCCGGACGTGGTCGGCGTCGAACTTGGCGGCGCGGTCAAGAACGTCATCGCGCTGGCCGTCGGCGTCGCGGCCGGCATGGGCCTGGGCGACAACGTGCGCGCCACGCTCATGACCCGGGGGCTCGCCGAGATCGCCCGGCTGGGCGCGGCGCTCGGCGCCGACCAGCACACCTTCGCGGGCCTCGCCGGCATGGGCGACCTCGTCGCGACCTGCACCTCGCCGCTGTCGCGCAACCGGACCTTCGGCGAGAACCTGGGCCGCGGGATGACGATGGCCGAGGTCGTCGCGGCCACGAAGCAGACCGCCGAGGGCGTCAAGTCGTGTGAGTCGGTGCTCGAACTGGCCAGGAAGCACGATGTGGAGATGCCGATCACCGAGGTGGTCGTGGGGGTCGTCCACGACGGCATGACCCCCGGAGAGGCCGCCGTGCTGCTCATGTCCCGCACGCCGAAACCGGAGCGCTACGGCGTCTGACCAGCCGTCCGGCTCTCCGCCGCGCGCGGCTGACAAGCCGTTATGCCCCTCGAACACGGTAGATTCGGGCATCATGAATGAGGATCGCGAGTCCCCGTCACGCGTGCGCGTGGCAGTCGTCTTCGGCGGGCGCAACTCCGAGCACGCCGTCTCGCTGATGGGCGCGGGCAGCGTGCTGCAGGCCATCGACCGGACGAAGTACGAGGTCGTCCCCATCGGCATCGCCCAGGACGGGCGCTGGGTGCTGGCCTCCGGCAGCCAGACGTACGCGATCGAGTCGGGCCGCCTCCCCGTCGTGGACGACTCGGGCACGGCGCTCGCGCTGCCCGCGGATTCGGGCGCGCTCGTGGCCCTGGAGCCCGGCGAGATCCCGCTCCCGCTCGGGCAGGTGGACGTCGTCTTCCCGGTCATGCACGGCCCGTTCGGCGAGGACGGAACCATCCAGGGCCTGCTGGAGATGGCCGGGGTCCGTTACGTCGGCTCGGGCGTGCTGGCCAGCGCGGTCGGGATGGACAAGGCGTACATGAAGCTCGTCCTGCGCGCCGCCGGCCTGCCGGTCGGCCCGTTCGTGGTCGTACGGGACCGCGACTGGCGCCTCGACCGCGGCCGGGTGCTGAAGGAGATCGAGGAACTGGGCTGGCCGGTGTTCGTCAAGCCGTCCAGGGCCGGGTCGTCGCAGGGCATCTCCAAGGCGCACGATCCCGAGTCGCTGGAGCAGGCGATCGAGCGGGCCCGCGAGCACGACCCGAAGGTGCTGGTCGAGGCCGCCGTCGTCGGCCGGGAGATCGAGTGCGCGGTGCTGGAGTCGCCGGACGGCGCCGCTCCCGAGGCCAGCGTCCCCGGCGAGGTGCTGGTGCGGGGCGAGCGCGAGTTCTTCGACTTCGAGGCCAAGTATCACCCCGGCCAGATGGAGCTGCGGGCCCCGGCCGACATCCCCGCCGAGGTGGCCGAGACGATCCGGGCCATGGCGGTGCGCGCGTACGAGGCGCTCGGCTGCGAGGGACTGTCGAGGGTCGACTTCTTCTACACGCCGTCCGGGGAGCTGATCGTCAACGAGATCAACACCATGCCGGGCTTCACCTCGCTGTCGGTCGCGCCGCAGCTGTGGGCCGCCACCGGGCTGCCGTACGCCGACCTGGTGGACCGCCTGATCCAGCTCGCCCTGCGCCGCCCCGCCGGGCTGCGCTGACCGTGCCGTCCCAGGCGCCGACTACTCGGGGACGTTGCGTTTGACCGGCCCGGCGAGATCGACCAGCACCGCGGCCGGTTGGTGGTTCTTGGCGATGGTGACCTCGACGTACGCCACCCGGTTGACCGAGGTGAACAGCGTCGGCAGCCGGGGGTCCTGGAACCAGCCGACGCCGTTGACGTCGACGACCTCGGCCGTCGGCTCCATGGCGGCCGGCCGGGGCACACCGCAGCGCAGGGCGATCTGGCCGTCGCCCCAGACGGCGACGTACGGCGAGGGCGGCTCGGAACCGGCCCGGCCGAGCCCGTCGAGCGTCTCCGGCAGGGCCGCGCCGAGCCTGCGGCAGGCCGCCGCGGCCTCGCCGGCGGGAGTGGGCGGCTCCACGTGGACGGTGGACGAGCAGGCCGCGAGCAGGGCCAACGTCACACCCGCCGCGGCCGTGCCCACCGCCCCGGGCCGCCTCGCCACGCGCATCGTCCCCCCGGTCGGTTCGCGGTCAGATGTGGACGATCGGACACGTCAGTGTACGAGTGATGCCCTGCACCGCCTGGATCTGGGCCACCACGAGCTTGCCGAGTTCGTCCACGTTGTTGGCCCGGGCGCGGACGATCACGTCGTAGGGGCCGGTGACATCCTCGGCCTGCGTCACCCCAGGGATGGACGAGATCTCCTCGGCCACGTTGGCCGCCCTGCCGACCTCGGTCTGGATAAGGATGTAGGCCTGCACCATGATGCCCTCCGGGTAGAGATCAGTGCCGGAGCGTAACCGTACCTCGGATGCACAAGGGGTGTGCTATCACAGTCGGAGAACTGGGCGAATTCGGAGTAATTCAGCGAATATCGGGACGGCTTACCCAGGGTGCGGCCGTGCTGCTGGGCCCCGGTGACGACGCCGCGATCCTGCGCGCGCCCGACGGCCGGGTGGTGGTGAGCACGGACCTTCTGGTCGAGGGACGGCACTTCCGCCGCGACTGGTCGGGTGGCTACGACATCGGCCGCAAGGCGGCGGCGCAGAACCTCGCCGACATCGCCGCCATGGGAGCCGATCCCACCGCGCTGGTGGTCGGGCTCGGCCTGCCCCCGGACGCCGCCGCCGACTGGCTGGACGCGCTGACCGACGGCTTCCGCGACGAGTGCGACCTCGTCGGCGCGACCGTGGCGGGGGGCGACGTCACGCGTTCGGAGATCGTCGTGCTCGGGGTGACCGCGCTCGGGGACCTCGGCGGACGGCCGCCGGTGACCCGGTCGGGCGCGCGGCCCGGGGACGTGGTCGCGGTGGCGGGACGCCTCGGTCACGCGGCGGCGGGTCTCGCCCTGCTCACGGCGGGGGCGGGCGCCGGGGCGCCGGAGTTGCGGGAGCTTCCGGAGGCGCACCGGCGCCCCCGGCCGCCGTACGCCTGCGGGCCCCGGGCCGCGCTGCTCGGCGCGACGGCCATGCTCGACGTGAGCGACGGCCTGCTGCAGGACCTCGGGCACGTCGCGGAGGCCTCGGGAGTGGCCGTCGCCCTGGACGCCGCCGCCCTGCCCGTGGCGGAGGTCCTGGCCGCGGCGGCCGGCGAACTGGGGGCCGACCCGCTGGAGTGGGTGCTGACCGGCGGCGACGACCACGCGCTCGCCGCGACCTTCCCTCCCGCCGTACGGCTGCCGCCGGAGTGGACGGTCATCGGCGAGGTCGAGCAGGGTCAGGGCGTCCGCGTGGACGGGCAGGTCAGGACGGTGGGGGGATGGGACCACTTCCGTGAATGATGTGAAATTTGTGACATACGTGTATTAGATCTGTTATTAAGTATGGCGGTCGGCGACAGAGAGGACCGCCATGGGCCGTCACGCGGCAGGACGAAACACCGGAGAAGGTCACCTCCCCCCGGCAGGGGAGGGGACGCCGGACGTGGGTGACCCCGGCGACCCGGAACCGGGGCCGGGCACCAGGACCTTCGCCGCGCTGTCTCCCGAGAGCCTCGCCTCCCACGACGACGCCCCTCGCGGCTTCCTCGGAGCCGGCTGGAACGACCGGCCGGAGCCGCCGAAGCGCCTGCGGCGGATGGCCTTGGTGTCCGGCCTGTCGGTGCTGCTGGCCGTCGGCGTGACGACGGGCGGGGCGCGGCTGATGGCCGGGCGGACCACGCTGACCGTCGACCCGCCCCGGCAGGCCTGCGTGTCCACCGCGGAGTGTGCCGCGAACAGCGCCCCCTCTCTCGGCGCGGGGGCGCCGCAGGAGACCGGCTCCGCCCCGCAGACAGGCGACGCGGCGGGAAGCGCTGTGGGAGACGGAGCCGCGGACGGCCGGACCGGCGAGGACCCGGCACAGGGCGACACCGGTCCCGGCGCGTCACCCCGTCCCGACTCCCAGCCCGATTCCGGCCCCGTCCCGGGCGCCGATCCGGGTCGTGGCCGGGAGAAGGCGCGGACCTCGTCCTCCGCCTCCCCGAAGCCGCGTGCCACGTCGCCCGCCGGGAACCGGAGCGGCGCGCGGACCGGCGCCGGATCCACGCCCGCCGACGTCGGCGCTCCCGCGACGGCCGACGCCCCCGGAGCGGGCGGCACGACGGGTGGCACGGACCCGGGCGGCCCCGTCGCCCTGGACACCTCGGAGCCGGACGAGGCGGGCTCGGCGAACTCTGGCGGGGAGGCCCCGCACACCGACTCGGCCGCCCCAGCCGCCGCGCGGGGCGGCGGCGCCGTCCGCGTGACCTACTCGGCGGCGGGCAGGCGCGGCGCGGCCTACACCGCCAGGCTCGCCGTACGCAACGAGGGCCCGGCGCTGCCCTCCTGGACGCTCCGGCTGCCGGTCGGCGGGCGGGTGACGGCGGTGCGGGGCGCCTCCGGCTGGGAGCAGCAGGGGGACACCCTGGTCGTCACCGGCGAGTCGCTCGCCGAGGGCGGCGAGATCGGCGTCGCCTTCGACGCGGAGGGCACCTCCCGCACCCCGGCCGAATGCTCACTCGCCGAAGGGAGCTGCGCCGTCGCGAGCGGCTCGTCCCGCCACCGTCACCGCTGACGCTCGCGCCCAGGTCCCGTGCCCCGGCGGCGGTCACCGAGGAGTGACGCGCCGCTGCGTGCCTCGCCGCCACCGCTGACCCCGCCGGGAGGTGCCTCGCCGGCGTGGTCACCGAGGTGTGGTGTGCCGTCGTGGGCGGCTCGCCGCGCGTCACGGCGTGCGGTGAGGTCAGCGCCGGAGCCCGGGTGGCCGGGCCCGGGTGTACCCGCGAAGGGGCGCGGCTCGCGTCAAAGGGGACCTGGTTGGATGGTGGCCATGACCACCCCACCACGTGTTCTGACGATCGCGGGCTCCGACTCCGGCGGCGGCGCCGGCATCCAGGCCGACCTGAAGACCATGCTGGCCCTCGGCGTGCACGGCATGAGCGTGATCGCCGCGGTGACGGCGCAGAACTCGCTGGGCGTGCAGGGCTACTGGGAGCTGCCCCCGGAGGCGGTGCGGGCGCAGCTCGACTCGGTCCTCGGCGACATCGGAGCGCAGGCGATCAAGACGGGCATGCTGGCCTCGCCGGCGCTGGTGGAGACCGTCGCCGAGGTCCTCGCGGGCGTGGCCGTTCCCGTCGTGGTGGACCCCGTCGGTGTGTCCAAGCACGGTGACAGCCTGCTCCGGCCGGAGGCCGTGGAGACGGTCAGGAGGACGCTGCTGCCCACGGCGACCGTGGTCACCCCCAACCTGTGGGAGGTCGAGCAACTCACGAACGTCAAGGTCGAAGACGAGGCCGACCTGCCCCGCGCCGCCGAGGCGGTGCTGGCGCTCGGCCCGAAGTGGGCGCTCATCAAGGGAGGGCACCTGCCCGGCGAGCCGGTCGACCTGCTGACCGACGGATCGGCCGAGCACCGCTTCACCGCCGAGCGGCTCGACAACCGGCACACCCACGGCACCGGCTGCACGCTCGCCTCCGCCATCGCGTCCTACCTCGCCCTCGGCGAGGACGTCCCCGGCGCCGTACGGCGGGCCAAGGAGTACGTCACGGGCGCGATCGCGCACGGGTTCCCGCTGGGCGCGGGCATCGGCCCCGTGGACCACGGCTGGCGAACGCGCGCGGACGTCTGAGCGGGATCACGCCGACCGCGCCCGTACCGTGGCGCGGCCGGCGGCGGTCCGTCGCGTCACCGGTCCGGCGTGAGGAGAGGCTTGACGTCGAGGATCGGGGTTCCGTCGAGAGCTTCGAGGTTGCCGACCTGGACGCGCGTTCCGGCGATGGCGAGGATGCGGACCTCGTGCAGGCCGATCGGGTTGGGCCGGTCGGGACTGCGGGTGGTGAAGACGCCGGCGCGCGGACGCGTGGCGTCGCCGCGCGGGTGGACGGCGAGTGTGTCGCGGTCGGCACGGTCGAGCCAGGTGAGCAGGAGCACGTCGGTGCCCGGCGACAGGCCCTCCAGGGCGGGCGCGTACCGCTCGTCGAAGACGAGCCAGGCGCCGGGGGCGCCTTCGTCGGCTTGCAGGGGTGCCGCCGCTCGGTCGGTGAGGGGCGACTCCACTCGCCCGATCACGCGCAGCGTGTATTCGCTCAACAGCCCGAACCCTTCCTGGCTCGCCGATGTCCCGGGAGTGCGAGAGCCCGCCACCGAACCGGTGGCGGGCTCTCGCGGAGTCACACGGTCAGCGGGTGACCTTGCCCGCCTTGATGCAGGAGGTGCAGACGTTCATCCGCTTCGGCGTCCCGTTGACCACCGCGCGCACGGTCTGGATGTTGGGGTTCCAGCGGCGGCGGGTGCGGCGGTGCGAGTGGGAGATGTTGTTGCCGAAAATCGGCTTCTTGGCGCAGACGTCGCAGACGGAAGCCACGGTAATCGCTCCTTTGAATCAGTCGATCGGCCCGGCGCCGGTGCAGCGGCTCATCCGAGCAATGCCGGGACAACCGGCTGGCCACACGAGGATATCCGATGTGCGCCGGTCCACGCCAAACGGGAGCCCGGCGAACGGGGATAGTCTCGTACCCGCCAACGGTAGCGCATCGCGGGGCCGGAGCGCGCGGAAGGAAGGACGGCGGATGCTCAAGGAGCTCGATCCCCCCGCCGTACGGCGCTGGTCCCGGCACTGCGCCACGTCGCTCGGCCGGGCCAGGGCGGAGATCGACGCGCTCAACGTCTTCCCTGTGCCGGACGGGGACACCGGGACGAACCTGCACCTCACGCTCCTTTCCGCGGCCGACGCGCTGGACGCGCTGCCCCCGGGCGCGGACGCCGGCGCCACCTGGGCGGCGCTGGCACGCGGGGCGCTGCTCGGCGCGCGGGGCAACTCCGGCGTGATCGTCAGCCAGGCGCTCAAGGGGCTGGCCGACACGCTCGGCCCGGCCCGGGGCGACGGCGCCGGCCTGCGCGCCGGCCTCGTGAGAGCGGCCGAGACGGCCAGGGCGGCGGTGGCCAGGCCGGTGGAGGGCACCCTGCTCACCGTGCTGTCCGCCGCCGCGCGGGCCGTACGGGACGCGCCGGACGACCTGGCCGGGGTGGCCCGCCTGGCGGCGGACGAGGCACGGCGGGCGCTGCGCCGCACGACCGGGCAGCTCGACGTGCTGTCCCGCAACGGGGTGGTCGACGCGGGCGCGGCCGGGCTGGTGATCGTCCTGGAGAGCCTGGCCGAGGTGGTGACCGAGGCGTACAGCGAGCGGCACGAGGTGCCCGCCCCGGCCGGTCGGGTCGCGCCGGAGGCCCGCGTTGAAGTCGCGCCGGAGGCGCGCGGAGGGATCGCGCCGGAGGCGCGCGGGAGCATCGCGGAGGAGGAGGCGGGGCGGCGGCACGGGGACGGCCCCGGTTACGAGGTCATGTACCTCCTGGACGCGGGCGCGGACGAGGTGGGCCGGCTGAGGGCGGAGCTGGACGCGCTCGGGGACAGCCTCGTGATCGTCGGCGGGGAGGACCTGTGGAACGTCCACGTCCACGTGGACGACGCGGGCGCGGCCGTCGAGGCCGGGCTGCGGGCCGGGCGCCCGCACCGGATCAAGGTCACCTGGCTCGGGGGACGGCCGCACGAGCCGGGCCCGGCCAGGGGAGTGGTCGCGGTCGCCGCCGGAGATGGCCTGGCGGGCCTGTTCGCGGAGGCGGGAGCGGTGGTCGTACGGCGCGAGCCGGGGTCGGTGCCGCCGGTCGCCGCGCTGGTGCGGGCGATCCGCGGGGCCGGCGCCGAGGTCGCGGTGCTGCCCAACGACGCCGCCGTGTACGACGTGGCCGTGGCCGCCGCCGAGATCGCCAGGGAGGAGGGCGCGACCGTCAGCGTCCTGCCCACCCGGGCCTCTGTGCAGGGCCTCGCCGCGTTGGCCGTGCACGACGCCCTCCGCCGGTTCGACGACGACGTCGTGGCGATGACCGACGCGGCCGGGCACACCCGCCACGGGCACGTGTGGGTGGCCGACCGGGCGGCGGTGACCAGTGCCGGCCTGTGCCGTCCCGGCGAGGTCCTCGGCGTGGTGGACGGCGAGGTCGCGCTGATCGGCGCGGACCTGGCGGAGACCGCCGTCGAGGTCGCCCGGCGCCTGGTGTCGGGCGGCACCGAGATGGTCACGCTGGTCGTCGGCGCGGGCGCCCCGCCCGAGGTCCCGCGGGCCGTCGAGGACCACCTGGAGCGGACGCGGCCCGACCTGGAGATCGTCGTCTATGAGGGCGGGCAGGGCGGGTATCCCCTCCTGATCGGCGCCGAGTGAGCCCGATTGTCGGCGCGTACGGGTAGTAATGAGTGTCGTGACGAGCTTCGACGAGCCGCTCAAGAAGGCGGTCGGCAGGTCCGCCGCCCCGCTGGAGAGCGCGCTGGGCATCAGCACGGTCGGCGAACTGCTGCGCCACTATCCGCGGCGCTACGCCCAGCGGGGTGAGCTGACGTCGATCGCGTCGCTGGAGCACGACGAGCACGTGACCGTGGTCGCCAAGGTGTCGTCCGCGGTCCGCCGGCCGATGAAGAACCGGCAGGGCACCTGGCTCGACATGGTGGTGACGGACGGCAGGGAGCGGCTGCACCTGGCCTTCTTCGGCAAGGGCGCCTACGTCGCCGAGCAGCGGCTCCCGCCGGGCACCGAGGCGATGTTCTCGGGGAAGGTCAACGTCTTCGTCGCCGGGAAGTCCCGGCGCGTCTCGCTCACCCATCCCGAGTACGAGTCGTTCGACGAGACGGCGGAGACGGCCGAGGAGTTCGCCTCCGCGCTGGTGCCGATCTATCCCTCGGCCCAGGGGCTGCCGAGCTGGAAGATCCGCCGGGCCGTGCAGACCGTGCTCGACGTGCTCAGCCTGGACGACCCCGTCCCCGGCGAGCTGCGGGAGCGGCTGGGCCTGCTGCCGATCGAGGACGCCCTGCGCCTGGTCCACCGGCCGCGCGGCCAGGGGGACGTTGCGCGGGCCCATGACCGGCTGAAGTTCGACGAGGCGTTCGTGCTGCAGGCCGTCCTGGTGCGGCGGCGGATCGAGGCCTCCGCGTGGGCCGCCACACCACGCGCCCCGCGCGACGGCGGGCTGCTCGGGGAGTTCGACAAGCGGCTGCCGTTCGAGCTCACCGAGGGGCAGCGGCGGGTCGGCGAGGAGATCGCGGCCGACCTCGCCCGCGCGCACCCCATGCACCGGCTCCTGCAGGGCGAGGTCGGCGCGGGCAAGACCGTGGTCGCGCTGCGCGCGATGCTCCAGGTGGTCGACTCCGGCGGCCAGGCCGTGCTGCTCGCCCCCACCGAGGTGCTCGCCCAGCAGCACCACCGGTCGATCGTGGCCATGCTGGGCGATCTCGCGGGCGGCGGCATGCTCGGCGGCACGGCGGTCGCGCTGCTCACTGGGTCCATGGGCGCGGCGGCGCGCAGGAGCGCGCTGCTCGACGCGGCCTCCGGCACGGCCGGCATCGTGATCGGCACCCATGCCGTGCTCCAGGAGCACGTCCAGTTCTTCGACCTCGGGCTGGTCGTGGTCGACGAGCAGCACAGGTTCGGCGTCGAGCAGCGCGACGCGCTGCGCGAGAAGGGCGGCGGCGGGCGGCCCCACGTGCTGGTCATGACGGCGACGCCGATACCGCGCACCGTCGCGATGACCGTGTTCGGCGACCTGGAGGTCTCCACGCTGTCCCAGCTTCCCTCCGGCCGCGCCCCGATCACCACGCACGTGGTGCCCGCCGCCGAGAAGCCCCACTACCTCGACCGGGCGTGGCAGCGGGTCCGCGAGGAGACCGGCCTCGGCCGTCAGGCGTACGTGGTGTGCCCGCGGATCGGCGACCAGGAGGGCGACGAGGGCGACCTGGCGAAGGCCGACGACGAGCGCCGGCCGCCCCTGGCGGTGCTCGACGTCGCGCGGACGCTCGCGGAGGGGCCCCTCGCCGGGCTGCGGATCGAGGCGCTGCACGGCAAGCTGGCGCCCGAGGACAAGGACGCGGTGATGCGCGCCTTCGCCCGGGGGGAGATCGACGTCCTGGTGGCGACCACGGTCATCGAGGTCGGCGTCGACGTCCCCAACTCGTCGGTCATGGTCATCATGGACGCCGACCGCTTCGGCGTCTCCCAGCTGCACCAGCTGCGCGGCCGGGTCGGACGGGGCGGCCTGCCCGGGCTGTGCCTGCTGGTGAGCGAGGCGCCGGAGGGCACCGCGGCGCGCCGCAGGCTCGACGCGGTGGCGACGACCCTCGACGGCTTCGAGCTGTCCCGGGTCGACCTGGAGCAACGCCGGGAGGGCGACGTGCTCGGCGCCGCCCAGTCCGGGCGCAGGTCGTCGCTCAAGCTGCTGCAGTTGCTGCGGGACGAGGACGTCATCGAGGCCGCCCGCGCCGAGGCGACCTCGCTGCTGTCCGCCGACCCCGGGCTGTCGGGCCACCCGGCGCTGCGCGCCGAGATCGACGCCCTGGTCTCCGACGAACGCGCCGAGTTCCTGGAGAAGGCCTGACCGGCCCGATCGGCAGTCCGGCGGCGTGGGGCTCGATGGAAGCCCGGGGAAAGCCTGGGAGAGCCGGGGAAGCCGGAGGAAATTGGAACGGGCGCCGTGCGAACACGACGCCCGTGTGACGACCCAGAGCCCGGCTCAGGGGACGGCCTCCCCCCGAATGCCGTCCCCGGCCGGGCCCGCCTCCGGGTCAGGTGCCGGAGGCGCCGACGTGCGGAAGGGCTCACGATCACGCCGGCCGGCCTCCCGCTGGGTCACCGTGGAGGCCGCAGAACTCATGATGCGCATGGGACAGGGCCAGGGATACGGCTCTTACCCTTTCCTCGCCGCCGCTTGCCCACTCTTGACCGGGCCGATCTACGCCCGGCCCGTTGCCGGAGTGCCGCGGCGGCCGTCGCGGGCGGGACAATGAGGACGTGACGCGGGTGATCGCAGGGACGGCGGGGGGCCGCAGGCTGGCCGTCCCGCCGGGGAGATCGACCAGGCCGACGAGCGACCGCACCCGGGAGGGGGTGTTCGCGACGGTCGGCTCCACGCTCGGGCCGCTGGACGGGACCCGGGCGCTCGACCTGTACGCCGGATCGGGAGCCGTGGGCCTGGAGGCGCTGAGCCGGGGGGCCGCCCACGCGCTGCTGGTCGAGTCGGACGCCAGGGCCGCGCGGACGATCAGGGAGAACATCGCGTCGCTCGGGCTGCCGGGGGCATTCCTGCGGGCCGAGAAGGTCGAGCGGGTGGTCGGCCGCCCGTGCGAGGAGCCGTACGACTTCGTCTTCGCCGACCCGCCCTACGCGGTCTCGGACGAGGCCGTCTCGCGGGTGCTCGCGGCGCTGCGCGACAACGGCTGGCTGGCGGAGGGCGCGCTGGTCGCCGTCGAGCGGGAGTCCAGGGGTAAGGACCTGGTGTGGCCGGAGGGATTCACCGAGGACAGGGTCCGCCGGTACGGCGAAGCGGCCGTTTGGTACGGTCGCGCCGCCGGGAACCCGTGAATCTATGGGGGTGCGCGTTGCGTCGCGTCGTCTGCCCGGGGTCGTTCGATCCCGTCACCAACGGACATCTGGACATCATCGGCCGGACGTCACGGCTGTACGACGAGGTCGTCGTGGCCGTGTTGATCAACATCGAGAAGCGCAGCCTGTTCACCGTCGACGAGCGCATCGAGATGCTCCAGGCGGTGACGAAGGAGTACGGCAACATCCGGGTCGAGAAGTTCCACGGTCTGCTGGTGGACTTCTGCAGGCAGCAGGGCATCCCGGCCATCGTGAAGGGCCTGCGGGCGGTCAGCGACTTCGACTACGAGCTGCAGATGGCCCAGCTCAACTATCGGATGTCGGGGGTGGAGACGCTGTTCATGTCCACCAACCCGGAGTACTCGTTCCTGTCGTCGAGCAGGCTCAAGGAGATCGCCCGGTACGGCGGCGACGTGTCGGGCCTGGTCCCGGACCTCGTCCACCAGCTGCTCATCGAGCGGCTCAGAGGCTGAACGGGGCTGGTATTCTTGCCTTTCAGCCTTGCACGACGGCGGTGATTCGCCATGCCTAACGAGAGCAGGATGAGTCTGCGCAGCCTCGATCCCCGTGCCCCCTGGGTGATTTCCACCCATGATCTGGGACGCCGACCGGGATCGATGCGCACCCTCGCCCCGACCCTCCCGGCGCCGGTGGACCTCGCGGTCGGAATGATCGGCGTTCCCAAGGACGCCGACGTCGAGCTGGACATCCGGCTCGAGGCGGTGATGGAGGGCGTGCTCGTGACGGGCACGGCGCAGGCTCCCCTCACGGGGGAGTGCTCGCGCTGCCTGGATCCGTTGACCTCGGAGATCGAGGTCGACTTCCAGGAGCTCTACTTCTACTCGGCGGAGGACGCCGGAGAGGACGATCTGCTCCTCGACGGCGAACTGCTCGATCTCGAGCCGGTATTCCGTGACGCGGTGGTGCTCGCACTGCCGCTGAGCCCGGTGTGCGGTGAAGATTGCCCCGGTCTCTGCGCGGAGTGCGGAGTCAGGCTGGCGGAGGCCGGCCCGGACCACCGGCACGAGACGGCCGACCCCCGCTGGGCGGCGCTGCAGGGTTTGGTTGTGGAACAGGAAGACGATCAGGAGGGTTGACGTGGCCGTCCCCAAGCGGAGAATGTCGCGGAGCAACACCCGCGCCCGCAGGTCCCAGTGGAAGGCGGCGGCAGTCGCACTCGTGAGCTGCCCGCAGTGCCGCTCGCCCAAGCGCCCGCACGTGGCGTGCCCGACCTGCGGCACCTACAACCGCCGTCAGGTCGTCGAGCCGTCGGCCTGATCGCGCGCAAGCTGCCGCGAGCACGGCCCGGAGACCCGTCTCCGGGCCGCGCACAGTAATCGGGACGCCGGCCGGATCGTCAACAGGACCCGGCCGGCGTTACCGTTCTTCGAGGAACGTGCGGCGGTAGGACGGTAGACACGCACCGGCATGCACGCCCGCGGCCGTGGTGGACGCCGGGGCCATCGGCTCCCGGCGGACCGGCGTCCACCACGCCTTCGGGCCATCGGCGGATCCACCTGCCTCCCGCGCACGGACCTGTCCCGCGCAGGAGTTGGGAGGAATCCATGGCCGCACCATCGGCGAAACCCGTGCCCGTCGAGATCGCCAGAGACGAGCTTCACCAGTTGCTGGACGTCCGGCTCACCACCGGAATCCTGGAGCGGGCGCTGACGCACCGCTCGTACGCGTACGAGAACGGCGGGCTGCCGACCAACGAGCGCCTGGAGTTCCTGGGTGACTCGGTGCTCGGCCTGGTGGTGACGGACACGCTGTACCGCAACCACCCGGACCTGCCGGAGGGCCAGCTCGCGAAGCTGCGCGCCGCCGTGGTCAACATGCGGGCGCTCGCGGACGTCGCCAGGACGCTCGACCTCGGCAAGTACCTGCGGCTCGGCCGCGGCGAGGAGGGCACCGGCGGACGGGACAAGTCCTCCATCCTGGCCGACACGCTGGAGGCCCTGATCGGCACCGTGTACGTCGACAAGGGCCTGGACGAGGCGTTCCGCGTCGTCCACCTGCTGTTCGACCCGCTCATCACGCGGTCGGCGTCGCTCGGCGCCGGGCTCGACTGGAAGACGTCCCTGCAGGAGCTCACCGCCGCCGAGATGCTCGGCGTGCCGGAGTACCACGTCGACGAGAGCGGGCCCGACCACGCCAAGTCCTTCTCGGCCGTCGTGCGCGTGGGCGGCAAGGAGTACGGCAAGGGCGCCGGGCGCAGCAAGAAGGAGGCCGAGCAGCAGGCGGCCGAGGCGGCCTGGACCGCGATCCGCGCGATGCGCGACGCCCGCGAGGGCGCCGGCCCCGTCCGCGCCTGACCCCGCCCGGGGAGGGAACATGCCCGAACTGCCCGAGGTCGAGGTCGTACGCAGGGGCCTGGAACGCTGGGTCGCCGGCCGGACGGTCGTCGCGGCCGAGGTGCTCAACCCCCGGGCGGTCCGCCGCAACACCGGCGATCTGGCCGCCCAGCTCAAGGACCGCACCCTCGCCTCGGCCGAGCGCAGGGGCAAGTACCTGTGGCTGCCCCTGCTGGACGGTCCCGCGGGTGCGGAGGAGGCGGGGGAGTCGCTGCTCGCCCACCTGGGCATGAGCGGCCAGCTTCTCGTCGTGGACCCGACCGCGCCGATCGAGAAGCATCTGCGGGTCCGCATGGGCTTCGCCGACGGCGGGCCGGAGTTACGCTTCGTCGACCAGCGCACCTTCGGGCACCTGCTGGTCGCCCCGATGACCGCGGGGCGGGGCCGGGCGGTGCCCGAGCCGGTGGCGCACATCGCCGCCGACCCGCTGGAGGACGCCTTCGACGACGCCGAGTTCGCCGTCCGGCTGCGGCTACGCCGTACCGGGATCAAACGGGCACTGCTCGACCAGTCGCTGATCAGCGGGGTCGGCAACATCTACGCGGACGAGGCGTTGTGGCGGGCGCGGCTGCACTGGGCGCGCCCGACCGAGGCGCTGACCCGGCCGAAGATCTTCGAGCTGCTCGCGGCGGTCCGCGCCGTCATGACCGAGGCCCTCGGCCAGGGCGGCACGTCCTTCGACAGCCTGTACGTCAACGTGAACGGCGAGAGCGGCTACTTCGACCGGTCGCTCGCGGTGTACGGCAGGCGCGACGAGCCCTGCCGCCGGTGCGGCACGCCGGTCAGGCGGGAGGCGTTCATGAACCGGTCCTCCTACAGCTGCCCGAAGTGCCAGCCCCGCCCGAGGAACGCGCGCCCCTAGCCCGGCCCCAGCCCGCCCGTAGCCCCACCCCCGGCGATCGCCGCCGGAGGCGATCTGGATACTTGTATTCGTGATTCGGTTGACGGCTTGGGTCCGGGGACGGGTGCAGGGTGTGGGGTTCCGCTGGTGGACCCGCGCCCGCGCGCTGGAACTCGGGCTGGTCGGGTGGGCCGCGAACCTGGCCGACGGAAGGGTCGAGGTCGTCGCCGAGGGTCCCAGGGAGTCGTGTGACAAGCTCCTGGACCTGTTACGCGGCGGTGACACGCCCGGCCACGTCGAGGGGGTGGTCGAGCGCTGGAGCGAAGCGAAGCGGAGTATCGCCGGGTTTGTCGAGAGGTAGGGCTTCCCTCAAACCCCGTAAATCCGGTATATTTACCTAGCGAGAGTGCCCACCGGCTTCATCGTGCGGAGCGTTCAACTTGACCGTCTCCAATGCCGGTGCGACTCTTGAGAGGAACCACGCGCACCCCTCCCGCGGCATGAAGTGCGCGAACCAGTCTGGTCACTCAGCGTGGAGGACCCTTTACTATGGCGAAGGCTCTACTCGGCCACGTCGGCGGTCCTGATCCTCGAATGATCTCGGAAATGCGTCGCCTCCAGCAGCGCATCCGCGACCTCGAGGCAGAACTCAACCGGCTCCAGGCCCAGAACGACGCGCTCGCGGCGCAAACTCGTGATGAGGCCCTGGTCCGGCTGCAGGATCGCGAGCCGGCTCTCACCTGAGGGACCGGCCGGAACAGGAAAAGGATTGTAGGGACGCCCCGCAAAGGCGTCCCTTGCCATTTCCGGAACTGTTCCACGGGAATTGCCACCCCGGCCGGCCGGATGTCAAGCGGCGTCTATTCCGCGTACTCCGGCCCCGGGACCTGTAGTCTTTCCCCCCAGCCGACGGGCGAGACCGAGGGGGGCGGACGTGTACCTGAAGACGCTCACCTTACGCGGTTTCAAGTCGTTCGCCTCGGCCACCGCCCTCCGTTTCGAGCCCGGCATCACGGCGGTGGTCGGCCCCAACGGATCCGGCAAGTCCAACGTCGTCGACGCCCTCGCCTGGGTGATGGGCGAGCACAGCGCCAAGTCGCTGCGCGGCGGCAAGATGGAGGACGTCATCTTCGCGGGCACCTCCAGCCGCCCGCCCCTCGGCCGCGCCGAGGTCACCCTGACGATCGACAACGGTGACGGCGCGCTGCCGATCGACTACACCGAGGTCACGATCAGCCGGCTGATGTTCCGGTCGGGCCAGAGCGAGTACGCCATCAACGGCGACACCTGCCGCCTGCTCGACATCCAGGAACTGCTGTCCGACTCCGGCATCGGCCGGGAGATGCACGTCATCGTCGGCCAGGGCCAGCTCGACCAGGTGCTGCACGCCGGCCCCGAGGAGCGCAGGGCGTTCATCGAAGAGGCCGCGGGCGTGCTCAAGCACCGCAAGCGCAAGGAGAAGGCGCTCCGCAAGCTCGACGCGATGCAGGCCAACCTCACCCGCGTCCAGGACCTCGTGGCCGAGCTGCGCCGCCAGCTCAAGCCGCTCGGCCGGCAGGCCGAGATCGCCAGGAAGGCGGCCGTCATCCAGGCCGACCTGCGCGACGCGCGGCTGCGCCTGCTCGCCGACGACGTCGTGACCCTCCGCGACACCCTGCAGCGCGAGGAGGCCGACGAGGCGGCCGTACAGGCCAGGAGGGCCCGGGTGGAGGCCGAGCTGGCCGAGGGCCAGCGGCGGGAGGCCGAGCTGGAGACCGCCGAGAACGAGGCCCAGCCGCGGCTGAAGGCGGCCCAGGAGACCTTCTACCACCTCTCTGGCCTGCGGGAGCGGCTGCGCGGCGTGGAGAGCCTGGCGGCCGAGCGCAGGCGGCACGCCGCCGACGCCGCGTCCGTCGAACGGCGCGGGCGCGATCCGGAGGAACTGGAGCGCGAGGCCGCCGAGGTGCGCGAGCAGGAGCGGGTGCTGGCCGACGAGCTGGACGAGGCGCGCGAGCGGCTCGCCGCCGCCGTCGAGGTGCGTGCCGAGGCCGAGGAGGCGCTGGCCGCCGAGGAGCGGCGCCTCTCGGTCGCCGCCCGCGCCGCGGCCGACCGCAGGGAGGCGCTCGCCCGCCTGCGCGGCCAGGTCGAGTCGGCCAGGAGCCGGGCCAGGGCCGCCGGGGACGAGATCGGCCGGCTCACCAGGGCCGTCGAGGACGCCACCCGCCGCGCCGAGCAGGCCCAGGACGAGCTGGACACGGGTGTGCTCGACGAGCC
Source organism: Microbispora sp. H10949 (assembly GCF_014161435.1). Classification (NCBI taxonomy): domain Bacteria; kingdom Bacillati; phylum Actinomycetota; class Actinomycetes; order Streptosporangiales; family Streptosporangiaceae; genus Microbispora; species Microbispora sp. H10949. The sequence goes on from NZ_JABBWZ010000006.1 coordinate 148,198, forward strand.
CGCGGCCGACCCCGAACTCGTAGCGGAGCTGGAGAGCGCGCAGGAGGGCGTCGACCTCGCCCGCGCCGCGGTGGAGGAGGCCAGGGCCGTCGCCGAGCAGGCCGGGGCCGTGGTGGAACGGGAGCGGGCCGCCCTGGCCGCGCCCGGCGCCGCGCTGGCCGCCGCGAAGGCCGCCGTCGGCGCCGCCCGCGCCGCCGACTCCGAGTCGCAGCGCGCCGTCGCCGCCCTGCAGGCCCGGTGCGAGGCCCTGGAGATGAGCCTCGCCGGAGGCGCCGACGGGGCCGCCGCGCTGCTCGGGGCGGGCCTGCCCGGGGTGCTCGGCCCCGTCGCCACGCTGCTGGCCGTACGGCCGGGGGCGGAGGCCGCCGTCGCGGCCGTGCTGGCGGTGGACGGCGTGGCCGTCGCCTCGCTCACCGCCGCCGTGGCGGCCGTCGAGCATCTGCGTGAGGCCGGCGCCGGCCGCGCCGCACTGCTCGTCGCGGCGGACCGGCACGAAGCCTGCGACCGGCCGGAGCCGCCCGTCGCGGGCGCGGAGTGGGCGGCCGACCTGGTGGCCGTGCCGGACGAGCTGCGCCCGGCGGTGGAGGCGCTGCTGTCCGACGTGGTCGTGGTGTCCGACCTGCCGGCCGCGCGCAAGGTCGTGGACTCCCATCCGGAGCTGCGGGCCGTCACCACGTCGGGCGACCTGCTCGGGGTCCACGCGGCGCACGGCGGCTCCGGCGGGGGGTCCTCGCTGCTGCAGATGCGGACCGCCCTCGACGAGGCCGCCGCCGACCTGGCCACCGCCAGGGCCGGGGCCGAGCGGCACGCCGAGGCGCTCGCGGAGGCCGTGGCCGCCGAGCGGGAGTGCCAGCTCGCGCTGGAGGAGGCCCAGACGCGGGTGGCCGAGGCGCAGAGCGGTGTGAGCGCCGCCCAGAGCGGCGTCAACGACGCCCAGAACGGGCTGAACGCGGCGCAGGCGGTGCTCGACCGGCTGCGCGGCAGGCAGCGGGAGGCCGACCAGAGGGCCGCCGCCGCGGCCAAGCAGCTCGCCCGGCTGGAGGCAGCCGTCAAGGCCGCCCAGGACGAGGCGGCCCGGCTGGGCGGGTCGGTGCGCGACGCGCAGGAGGCCCGCGAACAGGCCCAGGCCGTGGTGGTGGAGCTGGAGGAACAGCTCGCCGAGGCGGAGTACGCCGCCGAGCTGGAGGCCGAGCCGACCACCGACACCCGTGACGAGCTGGCCACCGTCTGCGGCGTCACCCGCCAGGCCGAGATGGAGGCCCGGCTGACCGTCCGTACGGCGGAGGAGCGGTCGCGGGGCATCGCGGGCCGCGCCGACGGCCTGCTCCGCGCGGCCCAGCGGGAGCGGCAGGACCGCGCGCGGGCCGCGGCGGACCGGGAACGCCGGCGCAGGCAGGCCGAGATCGCCGCCGCGGTCGCCGAGGGCGCCCGCACCGCGCTGACCGCACTGGAGGGCTCGCTCGCGCGGGCCGCCGAGGAGCGCGACGAGGCCGAGCGGGCGCGCGGGCAGATCGACGCCGAGCTGAAGCAGGTGCGCCTGCGCGTCCGCGAGCTCGGCTCGGAGCTGGACGCCCTCGTCAACCGGGTCCACGGCAGCGAGATGGCGAGGACGGAGCGGCGGCTGCGCCTGGAGCAGATGGAGCAGCGGGCCCTGGAGGAGTACGGCATCGAGCTGGAACCCCTCATCGCCGAGTACGGTCCCACGGCGCCGGTGCCGGGCGAGCCGCCCGTGCCGTACGTGCGGGAGGAGCAGGAGAAACGGGCCAGGACGGCCGAGCGGCAGATGACCCAGCTCGGCAAGGTCAATCCGCTGGCGCTGGAGGAGTTCGCCGCGCTGGAGGAACGGCACGCCTTCCTGACCTCCCAACTGGAGGACCTCAAGAAGACCCGGCGCGACCTGCTGCTCGTGGTCAAGGAGGTCGACGACCGGGTCGAGCAGGTCTTCGCGGCGGCGTACGAGGACGTGGCGCGCGAGTTCGAGCAGATCTTCGGCCGGGTCTTCCCCGGCGGGGAGGGCCGCCTGCTGCTGACCGACCCCTCCGACATGCTGACCACCGGAGTCGAGGTCGAGGCCCGGCCGCCGGGCAAGAAGGTCAAGCGGCTGTCGCTGCTGTCCGGCGGCGAGCGGTCGCTGACGGCGGTGGCGTTCCTCATCTCGATCTTCAAGGCCCGTCCGTCGCCGTTCTACGTCATGGACGAGGTCGAGGCGGCCCTGGACGACACCAACACCCAGCGGCTGCTGACTCTCTTCGAGGAACTGAGACAGACCTCACAGCTCATCGTGATCACGCACCAGAAGCGCACCATGGAGATCGCCGACGCGCTGTACGGCGTGTCGATGCGCGGCGACGGCGTCACCCAGGTCGTGAGCCAGCGTCTGCGGGAGAAGGTCTAGCCCCGCCCGGTCTCCGGGCGCCCCGATCCGGTGACGGCCGGGGCGTGCCGGAGGCGCGCGGCGGGCGGGTCCGCGCGACCGAGCACTGCCGGTTGTCTGGGAAACTGCATGGTGTGGACGGTTACCTCGGCATCATCGTGATCGTGGCCATCGTCGCCATACTGGCGGTGGGTGGCCTGTGGCTGCTGTTCCGGCCGAAGGCGAAGGACCTGCCGCCCGCGCCGCCGGCCCCGCCCGAGCCGAAGGCTCCCGTCGTGGAGGAGCCGCTCAAGGCGGGACTGGGTGAGGAGGACGGCGGCACGACGACCACGCTGCCTCCCCCCATCGAGGAGCTGATCAAGGCTCCGGAGATCGAGGTCCCGCCGCCGTCGGCGGGACGGATGGTCCGGCTGCGCAGCCGCCTGGCTCGCTCGCAGAACGTCCTCGGCAGGGGACTGCTCGAACTGCTGTCGCGGGACCGGCTCGACGACGACGTCTGGGACGAGATCGAGGAGACCCTGATCACCGCCGACGTCGGCGTCGCGCCCACCCGCGCGATGGTGGAGGAACTGCGGACGAAGGTGAAGGTGCTCGGCAGCCGCACCCCCGACGAGGTGCGCAGGCTGCTGCGCGAGGAACTGCTCACGCAGATCGCGCCGGACCTCGACCGCACCCTCCACACCCGGCCGCACGGGGAGCGGCCCGCCGTCGTGCTCGTCGTCGGCGTCAACGGCACCGGCAAGACCACCACCTCGGGCAAGCTCGCCCGGGTGCTGGTCGGCGACGGCGGGAAGGTCGTGCTCGGCGCCGCCGACACCTTCCGGGCCGCCGCCACCGACCAGCTCCAGACGTGGGGCGACCGGGTGGGCGCGGGCGTCGTACGCGGACCCGAGGGCGGCGACCCGGCGTCCGTGGCGTTCGACGCCGTGGCCAAGGGCATCGAGGACAAGGCCGACACCGTGATCATCGACACCGCGGGACGGCTGCACACCAAGACCGGGCTCATGGACGAGCTGGGCAAGGTCAAGCGGGTGATCGAGAAGAAGGCGACGGTGGACGAGGTGCTGCTCGTCCTCGACGCCACCACCGGCCAGAACGGCATGCGCCAGGCGCAGGTCTTCGCCGAGGTGGTCAACGTGACCGGCATCGCCCTGACCAAGCTGGACGGCACCGCCAAGGGCGGCATCGTGATCTCGGTCCAGCGCGAGCTGGGCGTGCCGGTGAAGCTCGTCGGCCTCGGCGAGGGCCCGGACGACCTCGCGCCGTTCGACCCCGAGGTCTTCGTGGACGCCCTCATCGGCGAGTAGCGGCGGGGGGCGGGCCCGGCGGCCCGCCCCGGACCCGCCGGTCGTCGTCACGGCCGGTTGTCGTCAGGGCCGGTTGTTTGTCAGGGCCGCTCGCTATCTTGCCTCGACAAGGATCCATCCTGTGGAGGTAGGTCATGGCGAAGATGCTGTACTCGGCCACGATGTCGGTGGACGGCTACATCGCGGGACCCGGCGGCGACATGTCCTGGCTGACCGAGCACATCGGGCCGAACCCGCTGGTGGATCGGCTGATCCGCGACATCGGCGCGCTGCTCGTCGGCAACCGCACGTTCGGCGGCGACGACCCGCATCGGGGCACCGACAAGGAGGGCAAGCCCTTCGGCGGCGGGTGGGAGGGGCCGCAGTTCGTGCTCACCCACCTCGCCCCGGCGACGCCCGTGCCGGGTGTCACCTTCGTCGGCGACCTGATGGAGGGTGTCGCCGCCGCCAAGGCCGCGGCGGGTGACAAGTACGTCAACATCCTCGGCGCCGAGGTCGCCCGGCAGTGCGTCGAGGCTGGGGTTCTCGACGAGATCCTCGTGTTCGTGGCGCCCGTCCTGCTCGGGGACGGGGTTCGGCTGTTCGAGCACGCGGGCGGCGCCCGGGTCCGGCTGGAACGCCTCAGCCTGACCGAGACGCCGGCCGCGACGACCATCTGGCTGCGCGTCGTCCGATAGGAGCCCTGGCCGGGGGCCGGGTCGCCCCGGCCAGGCCGGCTCAGCTCGGGTCAGCGCAGCTCAGGTCAGGTCAGCGCAGCCCGATCGGCTCGGGTCAGCTCGCGAGGAACGCGCGCAGGTCGCCGAGGTGGGGCCCGATGTCGATGCCCTGGTCGGCGAGCCAGCGCGGGCTGCCGTAGGTGTCGCGGTAGCGCTCCGCGCCGTCGCAGATCAGGGTGACCACGCTGCCCCGCTCGCCCCGTTCGCGCATCTCCCGGATGATCTGTACGGCCGCCGCGATGTTGGTGCCGGTCGAGCCGCCGACCTCCCGGCGGGTGACCTCCCTGACCCAGTGCATGGCCGCGATCGACAGCGCGTCCGGGACCTGGCACATCCTGTCGATGACCGTCGGCAGGAACGACGGCTCGACCCTCGGCCGGCCGATCCCCTCGATCCGCGATCCGGCGCCGCCGCGCTCCTCGCCGGAGACCCAGGACGGGTAGAACGCCGAGCCCTCCGGGTCCGCCACGCACAGCCGGGTCTGATGGCGGCGGTAGCGGATGTAGCGGCCGATCGTCGCCGAGGTCCCGCCGGTCCCCGCGCCGACCACGATCCAGGCGGGCTCGGGGTGCCGCTCCAGGGCCATCTGCTGGAAGACGCTCTCGGCGATGTTGTTGTTGCCCCGCCAGTCCGTCGCCCGTTCCGCGTAGGTGAACTGGTCCATGTAATGGCCGCCGGTCTCGGCGGCGAGGCGGTGTGACTCGTCGTAGATGGCCCTCGGGTCGTCCACGAGGTGACACTTGCCGCCGTAGAACTCGATGATCTCCCGCTTCTCCGGGGACGTGCCCGCCGGGATCACCGCGATGAACGGCAGGCCGAGCAGGCGGGCGAAGTACGCCTCGCTCACGGCGGTGGACCCGCTGGACGCCTCGATGACCGTCGTGGTGGGGCCGATCCAGCCGTTGGCGAGGCCGTACAGGAAGAGGGACCGGGCGAGACGGTGCTTGAGTGAACCGGTCGGGTGTACCGACTCGTCTTTCAAGTAGAGGTCGACACCCCAGTGCGAAGGGAGCGGGAAGGCGTGGAGATGAGTGTCGCAGCTTCGGTTGGCGTCGGCCTCGACGGCCTGGATGGCCTCGGCCACCCACGCCCGCGTCGCGGCGTCATGCCGGTCCAGGTGGTTCATGGCGCCACTTTAGCCAGTGAACTCCGCCACATTTTACGCCGGATTGAGGCTTCAGTGTTACGCTAACGAGACTTGTTCGGCCTGCGCGTGACCTGGCCGCGTGGGACCGGCCCCGGAAGCGATGGCGCTGAGTGATGGGGCTGAGGGATGAGGATGACCACTCCGGACGAGCTAACGGCGTGCTTAGGCCCTGACCGGCACGATGTCCTTGGCAGAACAATGAACGGTCGTCCTCGCATGTGTTCGGGCCGGACGGGTAACGGGGGATAAGTTCCGTAGGGGGAAGAGATGATCTCGACCGACGAGCAGCGGCAGACATGGTTCGAGCGTGAGGTCGTGCCGGTGACGAGCCAGCTCTACGCCTCCGCCATGCGCCTGACGCGCAACCCCGCCGACGCGGAGGACCTGGTCCAGGAGACGGTCGCCAAGGCGTACACCTCCTACCACCAGTTCCGCGAGGGCACGAACCTCAAGGCGTGGCTGCACAGGATCCTGACCAACAACTTCATCAACGACTACCGCAAGAGGCAGCGGTCGCCCAAGCTGTCGGCCGCCGAGGAGATCGAGGACTGGCAGCTCGCCGCGGCGGAGTCGCACATGTCGACCGGCCTGCGCTCCGCCGAGACCGAGGCGCTCGACCTGATCCCCGACAGCGTCGTGATGAACGCCCTGCGCGCACTGCCGGAGGAGTTCCGGGTGGCGGTCTACCTGGCCGACGTGGAAGGGTTCGCGTACAAGGAGATCGCCGACCGGATGGGCACCCCGATCGGCACCGTCATGTCCCGCCTGCACCGGGGCCGCCGGCAGCTGCGGGGAATGCTCGAGGGCTACGCCCGCGAGGAGGGCGTCGTCCGGGTGCCCGAACCCGCCTGCGCTGCCTGAGTCCGGCCTTTCCGAGCCGGGCTGTGCAGCCTGAGTCCGGCCTTTCCGAGCCGGGCCGCGCCGCCTGAGCCCGGCCTCTCAGCGGGGCTGGTCAGGCGGCGGCGATGAGGGCGATCGCGCCGAGCGCGAAGCCGACGCCGGTGATCTGCACGGGGCTCAGCCGTTCGCCCAGCACGTACCTCGCCAGCAGCAGCGTGCTCGCCGGATAGAGCGACACCAGGACCGCCACCAGGGTGAGCATCCCCCGCTGCGCCGCGAAGAGATACAGCACGTTGGCGGCCATGTCGAGCACGCCGGCCACGACCGTCACCCGAAGGGAGCCCGGCGCCGGGCGCAGGCCCCTGCGCGTGGCGAGGGCGAGCAGGGCGACGAGCGTGATCGACGCGAGCCTCGCGCCCAGCAGCGGCCAGGCCCCCGAGTCGGCCGGAGCAAGCTTGAGCAGCACGAAGAACCCGCCGAAGCCCGCTCCCGACACCAGCGCGGCGACGACCGGACCGAGCCTCGGACGGCTCGCCCCGCCGCCCGGCTCCCGGCTGACCAGCAGGACGGCGAACAGGCCGAGCGCGACCCCGCCCAGCGCCAGGGGCGACGGACGGTCGCCGGTGAGCAGGCCGAAGACCACCGGGACCGCCATCGCGGTCGTGGCGGTGGTGGGGGCGACCACGGACATCATGCCGGTGGCCAGGCCGCGGTAGAACAGCACGATGCCGAAGGCCCCGGCGACGCCCGACGCCGTCCCCCAGAGCAGCGCCGCCGTGCTGGCGTGCCCCGGCAGGATCGGGAGGAGGGCGACGACCAGCAGCATGCCGCCCAGTTGCGAGAGCACGACGACGGCCAGCACCTTCGATCGTCTGGTGGCGAGGCCCCCGAAGAAGTCGGCCGTACCGAAGATCACCGCGCATGCGGTCGCGAGCGTGATCGCCGTCACGACCAACCCCCAAGAAAACTTCATGAATAGTGCAATGGACTGCAATAGTAGACCAATATAATGGACGCATGCCGGAACCCGGGACGATCACCGCGGCCATCGCCGCGAACGTGCGCGGCCAGCGCGCCCACCGGGGGATGACCCTCGACGAACTCGCGGCCAGGTCGAACGTGAGCCGCGGCATGCTCGTGCAGATCGAGCAGGGCCGCACCAACCCCAGCGTCAACACGCTCACGCGCATCGCCGACGCGCTCGGCGTCACCCTCGCCCGGCTGGTGGAGGTCGCCGACACGCCGGTCGTCCGGATCGTGCCCGAGTCGGAGGTCGTGACGTTCGAGCAGCCCGGGGGAGGATCGGCCCGCCTGCTCGTCGGGACCGACGCGCCCGCGATCCTCGAACTCTGGGACTGGCGCCTCGGGCCGGGCGAGCACCACGACGGCGACGCGCACCCCGCGGGCACCCGCGAGATGCTCACCGTGCTGGAGGGGCGGCTCACCCTCGGCGTGTACGGCCGGAGCCACGTCGTCGGGACCGGCGACGCGGTCGTGTTCAGCGCCGACCGCCCGCACCGGTACGCCAACGAAGGCGACGCGCCGCTGCGGTTCGTGATGGTCGTCACCGAACCCAGGGAGCCCTCGCCCTAGATCGCGGCCATCCCGCCGCGCCTGGGGCCACATGACTCACGAGTAAGGGCTGCGCGGTGACGCTGAGTGGTCGATGATTACAGAATGAATCGGAAGGCGCCGCCTCAAGCTTGGGTACATCCCTTTTTGTACGTGTCTGGTGGGCAGGGGGGCGGTGCCCGGTGAGCGAGTCGCGGGTCGCGGTGGAAAAACTTCGCGCGGAACTCGCCGCGCTCGGGGTGGCCGACGCGTACGAGATCGGCGACGAGGCTACCCTCTCGGTGTGGATAGGCCTCGTCGTGACCTTCCGTGACGGGTTTTACCGTTGGCGCGAGGGTGCCGTGAAGTGCCGGCACCTGGGTACGGATCCCGCAGGGTGCGCCGTCCGGGTGGCTCGCAGACACGCCGAACTGAAAGCGGACGTGCCGCCCTGGTGGGAGGAGCTGGACAGGGTTCTGCGGGGGGGAGCCGCCGGCGGCTATCCGTGACGTTCGTGGCCCCCCGCCTGCTCCGGGGGGTCGTATGCGGATCGGATTCGTGCTGCTGTCGTTGGCGCTGGTCGCCGGATGCGCCCAGAGCAGGTCCGCGCCTTCGCTGCGGGGAGCCGAGCGCAAGGCGGTGCGGGCCGTGGCGCCGCACTTCCGTTTCGGGCCGGTGCGGCGGTTCGACGCCGACCTGCTGCGCTGGCGGCTCGCCGGGGCGCAGCGGGGAGCGCCCGGGGCACGCCTGCCCGCGGTGCCGCCGCCCCGGCAGATCGACTGCCGGCAGCACCGGTGCGTGGCGCTGACCTTCGACGACGGGCCCGCCGAGTACACCGGGCACGTGCTCGACCTGCTCGCCGCCCATCACGCCCGGGCCACGTTCTTCATGCTCGGCCAGATGATCACGGGGGAGACCCGGGACTTCGTCCGCCGCATGGCCTCCGAGGGGCACGAGCTCGGCAACCACTCCTGGGACCACGCCTCGCTGTCCGGCCTCGCGCCCGAGGCCCTGCGGCGCGAGCTGGAGCGGACCCAGGAGGCCGTAAGGACGGTCACCGGTGTCCGGATGCGGCTCATGCGCCCGCCGTACGGCGCGACGAACAAGTCGGTGGAGGAGGAGTCGAAGCAGGAGGGCCTCGCCCAGATCCTGTGGGCGGTCGACACCCTCGACTGGCTCAACCGCAACCCCACCGTGATCGCCCAGCGCAGCGCCGCGGCCAAGCCGGGCGACATCGTGCTGATGCACGACATCCACCCCACCACCGTGCAGGCGCTGCCCCACCTGCTCGACGAGCTCGACCGCAAGGGCTTCACGTACGTCACCGTCTCCGAGCTGCTCGGCAGCCCCGCACCGGGGAAGACGTACACGAACCGCTGACGGCGTGGCGCCGGGAGCGTTCCCGCCGTCCGTCCACCCCGGGCATGCGGGTCGGGCACGCCGGTCAGGCGCGCGGCCTGACGACACCGCAGCCGACGCGCGCGCCGGCGTCGCCGGTCCTGCGGGTGGTCAGGTCCGGGCCGGTGGCTCCCATCGAGTCGGGGCGGTGGAAGTACCTTTTCGGGATGTGGGCGAAGTTGTCCGGTCCGGCGTGCACCACGACCGCGCTTCCGTTGGCGTCCGCGAGATCCTCCAGCGTGAACCGGTCGGTCACGAAGGAGGCGGAGGCGGTTCCGTCGTCCGCGGCCAGCAGCGGAGGCATGTCCCCGGCCCCGGCGCCGTGCGTGCCCGGGCCGAGGTGGCTTCCGGCGCTGGAGAACGGCGTGCCCGTGGCCCGGTCGACGGCACGCGGGTCGCACACGCCCGCCGCGTGGATGTGGAAGCCGTGGAACCCGGGGGCGAGCCCGCGCACGCTGACGCTGACCCTGGTCTTCTCCAGGTCGTACCGCTCGAACCGGACGCTGCCCAGGACGCGCCCGGAGGCGTCCCTGACGACGGCGGCCGCCGTCCCACCGGTGCGTGACGGTGTCGCGGGAGCGGCGGACGCCCCGGGGACGGCCGTGGCGGCGAGTCCCAGGGCGAGGCCGCCGGCCACGGCGAGTCCCAGCGAGAGACCCAGGGCGAAACGGGGTGGGCGAGGCATGGCGCTGTCCTCCTCAGACGCTTGACGCATCCGACAGCAGAGCACGGTGAGCCGGGCCGAGGAGGACGAACGACGCCGTCTGTGCCCGCCGTTTACCCGTTCTTGGCGTCGCGGGCCGGGCGAGCGGGTGACAAGGTCAGTTGGCGCGCTTGGCGCGGGCGGCGGCGCGGCCCCGGAGGGCGGAGTCCAGGACGACCTTCCGGATGCGCACGGTCTGCGGGGTGATCTCCACGCACTCGTCGTCGCGGATGAACTCCAGGGCCTGCTCCAGCGACAGCACGCGCGGCGGGATCAGCTTCTCGGTCTCCTCGCTGGTGGAGGAGCGCATGTTCGTGAGCTTCTTCTCCTTGGTGATGTTCACGTCCATGTCGTCCGAGCGCGAGTTCTCGCCGACGATCATTCCCTCGTACACCTCGGTGCTGGGCGAGACGAACAGGGTGCCGCGCTCCTGCAGGTTCATCATGGCGAACGCGGTGACCTGGCCCGACCGGTCGGCGACCAGCGAACCGGTGTTGCGGGTGCGCAGCTCGCCGAACCACGGCTCGTAGCCGTCGAAGACGTGGTGGACCAGGCCGGTGCCGCGGGTCTCGGTGAGGAACTCGGTGCGGAAGCCGATCAGGCCGCGCGACGGCACCACGAACTCCATGCGGATCCAGCCGGTGCCGTGGTTCGTCATGTGCTCCATGCGGCCCTTGCGCACGGCCAAAAGCTGGGTGACCGCGCCCAGGTACTCCTCCGGGCAGTCGACGGTGAGGCGCTCGACCGGCTCGTGCAGCTTCCCGTCGATCGTCCTGGTCACGACCTGCGGCTTGCCGACGGTCAGCTCGTAGCCCTCGCGGCGCATCTGCTCCACCAGGATCGCCAGGGCGAGCTCGCCGCGGCCCTGGACCTCCCACGCGTCCGGGGTCTCGGTGGGCAGCACGCGCAGCGAGACGTTGCCGACCAGTTCCTTGTCGAGGCGGTCCTTCACCAGGCGGGCGGTGACCTTGGCGCCCTTGACCTTGCCCACCAGCGGGCTGGTGTTGGTGCCGATCGTCATGGAGATCGCCGGCTCGTCGACCGTGATCAGCGGCAGCGGGCGCGGGTCGTCCGGGTCGGCCAGCGTCTCACCGATCATGATCTCCGGGATGCCGGCGATGGCGATGATGTCGCCCGGCCCGGCCTCCTCGGCGGGCTTGCGCTCCAGCGCCTCGGTCATCAGCAGCTCGGAGATCTTGACGCGCTGGACGGTGCCGTCGGTGCGGCACCAGGCGACCTGCTGGCCCTTGCGGATGGTGCCGTGGTGGACCCGGCACAGCGCGATCCGGCCCAGGTAGCTGGAGGCGTCGAGGTTGGTGACGTGCGCCTGGAGCGGCGCGGAGGGGTCGTACACCGGCGCCGGGATCGTCTTCTTGATCGTCTCGAATAGCGGCTCAAGGTCGGGCGAGTCGGGCATGCCGCCGTCGGCGGGACGCGCCAGCGACGCCCGGCCCGCCTTGGCCGAGGCGTACACGATCGGGAAGTCGATCTGCTCCTCGGTGGCGTCCAGGTCGATGAACAGCTCGTACACCTCGTCGACGACCTCGGCGATCCGGGCGTCCGGGCGGTCGACCTTGTTGATGCACAGGATGACCGGCATCTTGGCCGACAGCGCCTTGCGCAGCACGAAGCGGGTCTGCGGCAGCGGGCCCTCGGAGGCGTCCACCAGCAGCACGACGCCGTCGACCATCGACAGCCCGCGCTCGACCTCGCCGCCGAAGTCGGCGTGGCCGGGGGTGTCGATGATGTTCAGCGTCATGCCGCCGTGCCTGACGGCGGTGTTCTTGGCGAGAATGGTGATGCCCTTCTCGCGCTCCAGGTCGTTGGAGTCCATGACGCGCTCGTCCACGTCCTGGTTGGCCCGGAACGCGCCGGACTGCCAGAGCATGGCGTCGACCAGCGTGGTCTTGCCGTGGTCGACGTGCGCGATGATCGCGATGTTCCGCAGGTCGTCGCGGGTGTTCATAGGCATAGGGAAGTCTCGCTCTGGTTCGTCGGGGTGTCGTCCGCGTCCCGGGACCGAAGCGAGACGCACAGCAGCCGCAAGACGCGGCCATACCAGTTTAGTTGATCCCGATCGCCGGCACGCGCCGACGGCTCCGGGGCCCTCGATGGCAACGCCGGCGCCGCCGCTCGCATTCCACTCCGTTCAAAGGCCTGCCGTCCGGGCAGGTGAATCGGCTGTGACGGATGAAGGACTCGTGCTGCTGATCGCCTGGGCGGAGTTGCTCGTGCCGCTCCTCGTCCTCGCCTACCTCCTGCTGCGGCGGCGCACATGATCCCGCTTGCTCGGCTGGCTCCGCTCGCCCTCCTGACGGCACTCCTGCTGTCCGCCTGCGTCAGCCCCGCGTGGGACGACCACGACTACGCGCTCAAGGCCGGGAAGACGGCCGAGTCGGCCGTCTCGGCCGTGCGGTTCGCGCGTTCCGTCGTGGCGCACCGGGACCGGATGACGGGGCCGTACGCCGAGGTGGTGCTGACCGAGGCGGTGCAGGACCTGAGCAGCGTGAACGACCAGTTCGGCGGCGTGCAACCGCCCTCGGACTCCTCGGACCGCGTCAGGGACGAGGTGCTGCGCCTGACCGAGAGGGCCGAGAGCGAGGTGGCGGACCTGCTCATCCAGTGGCGTCGCGACGGGGTCAAGGACCCGGAGGCGGCCGTACGGGACCTGGACGGGCTCGCGAGCGAGCTGAGCGACTTCGCGGAGAAGCACAGATGAAGAGACTCCTCGCGGTCACGCTCGGCATCCTGACGGCCTTCGGCGGCTTCGTGGACATCGGCGACCTGGTCGCCAACGCCGTCGTGGGGTCGAGGTTCGGGATGTCCCTCGCGTGGGTGGTGATCGTCGGCATCATCGGGATCTGCGTCTTCGCCGAGATGTCCGGCAGGATCGCGGCGGTGTCGCAGCGGCCGGTCTTCGATCTCGTCCGCGAGCGCATGGGTCCGCGTGCCGGGCTGGTCAACCTCGGCGCGTCGTTCTTCATCAACGTGCTCACGCTCGCGGCCGAGATCGGCGGCTCCGCGCTCGCGCTGGAGCTGGTGACCGGGATCAACTACCTGTTGTGGGTGCCGCCGGTGGCCCTGGTCGCCTGGCTGGTCATGTGGCGGGTGAAGTTCGAGACCATGGAACGCGTCTTCGGGCTCGCCGGGCTCGCGCTCGTCGTGTTCATCGTCGCGCTGTGGCAGCTCGGGCCCGACTGGGGCGAGCTGACCACGCAGCTCGCCCGGCCGCCGCAGGACGAGGGGGTGCCGACCTACCTCTACTACGCGATCGCGCTGCTCGGCGGGGCGATGACGCCGTACGAGGTGTTCTTCTTCTCCTCGGGCGGCGTCGAGGAGAAGTGGACGCGCAAGGACCTGGTGACCGCGCGGGCGAACGTGTTCGTCGGCTTCCCCCTCGGCGGTGCGCTGTCGCTGGCGATCGCGGCGTGCGCGGCGACCGTCTTCATGCCGGCCGAGGCCGAGCCAGGCTCGCTCGGGCAGATGGTGCTGCCGGTCGCCGAGGGACTGGGCAAGGTCGGGCTCGGTGTGGTGATCCTCGGGGTGTTCGCGGCCACGTTCGGCGCGACGCTGGAGACCGCCCTGTCGTCGGGCTACTCGCTGAGCCAGTATTTCGGCTGGCAGTGGGGCAAGTATGTGGTGCCCGGCCGCGCCGCCCGGTTCCACGTGACCGTGCTCGCCTCGGTGATCGTCGCGACCGCGCTGATCCTCACCACCATCGACCCGATCAAGGTGACCGAGTATTCGCTGGTCTTCTCGGCCGCGGCCCTGCCGCTCACCTACCTGCCGGTTCTCATGATCGCCAACGATCCCGACTACATGGGGGCGAAGGTCAACGGCAGATTCAGCAACGTGCTGGGCAGCTTCTACATGGTGCTGCTGCTCGTCGTGGCGCTCGCGGCCATCCCCCTGATGATCGCGACGAAGGCGGGCCAGTGACGACCCGGGAGGCGAGGGAACCGTGAACGAGCACGCGCGGGTGCTGCACGCCCGCCTGCACCTGCTCGACCGGCAGGTCGTCAGGGAGAGCGACGACCGCCTGCTGTGCAAGGTGGACGACCTGGAGGTGCGGCCCGGCGACCGGCCGTACGTCACGGCGATCCTGTCGGGGCCGCTGGCGCTCGGTCCACGTCTCGGCGGTCTGCCGGGATGGCTGATGACGGAGACCGACCGCCTCTTCCGGGGGGAGGCGCGGCCCGGGCCGTACCGCATCGACATGAGCCTGGTGACCGACGTCGGCAGCGCCGTGCGGGTGGCCGGCCACCCGCAGGACCTGGCGCTGGAGCGCTGGCTGACCAGGAACGTCGTCGGCCGGATCCCGGGAGCGGCGGGCACACCCGAGCAGGATGTTCCCGAAAGCGCGGCGGGGGACGCGTCGGAGCAGACCCTCAGGGTGCGGGAGAGGGAGGAGGACAGGCCGGACACGATGCGGCTCGGCGGACTGATCGGCCGTACGGTCCGCGGCCCGTCGGGGGAGGTCGCCGGTGACACGGCGGACGTCCGCCTCGTTCAGGACGGGCCGCTGCTCGCGGAGGTCCGGCAGGCCTTCCGGCTCGCCGGTCTGCTGATCGCCCGGCGGCGTGCCGGGCGGCTCTTCGGGTACGAGCGCGGTCCTGGTCTCTGGCGGCCGTCGCTGCTCGGCGCCCTCGTGCGGCGCATGCACGGCGAGATCCGGTACGCCGAGTGGGACCAGATCGAGTCGCTCGACGACGACGAGGTCAGGCTGGGGGTCGCCTGGGACCGGCTGCGCTCGACCGCCGACCTGTGACAGTTTCCCGTCGCGTGGGGGCGGCATGCGGGAGAGAAGTGACATGGGGGGAAATAAGGTCGGAGGCATGGCTCTCGCTGCTGCTTACGGAGCGATGCTGCGCACGGCGGACGGCGTCCGCATCGACGCGGCGCACACGCCCAACGGCTCTCTCGACCTCGGCGTCGTGGTCGCGCACGGGTTCACCGGCACGTGGAGAGGGCCGGACACCCGGCGCATCGTGCACGTCCTGTCGAGGTTCGGCGGGGTGGTGTCGTTCGACTTCCGGGGCCACGGACGCTCCGGCGGCCGGTCGACGGTCGGTGACCTGGAAGTCCTCGACGTGGACGCGGCGGTCAAGCTCGCCCGCTCGATCGGTTACCGCCGGATCGTCACGCTCGGCTTCTCGATGGGCGCGGCCGTCGTCGTACGGCACGCCGCGCTGCACGGGGGCGTGGACGCGGTGGTCTCGGTGAGCGGTCCGGCCCGCTGGTACTACCGGGGCACCAAGCCCATGCGCCAGGTGCACTGGGCGATCGAGCGCTGGCACGGGCGGCTGGCGGTCCGGCTGGCCAAGCGGACCAGGATCGCGGTCGAAGGATGGGACCCCGTGCCGCTCCCGCCGCACGAGGCGGCGCCGATGGTCGCCCCCACGCCCTTGCTGATCGTGCACGGGGACCGGGACCCGTTCTTCCCCGTCGAACACGCCCACCAGCTCTACGAAAGCGCCGGGGAGCCGAAGGAGCTCTGGATCGAGCCCGGCTACGGCCACGCCGAGGCGGCGGCCACCCCCGATCTGATTCGCAGAATTGGTCGGTGGATTTCGCGAACCAAACCCGCGTAAGGGTCGTCTATATGGCCAGAGCGAGCCTGAGGGGCGCGCCGGCGTCTGGACTGAGGAGTGCGCGGGAGCGAAGCGACCAGAGCACGACGAGGGAAGTGTTCATGGCGTGCCTCCGGCACGACCTGCCGGGTGTGAGCGCCTCGAAGGTGAGCGGGAAGCGCAGCGTCGCGGGGGCGCGCTGGGCGGTCCACCGGCCTGGTGCGGCACGCGTGCCGCACCAGGCCGGAGGGACGCACGCATCAGCCCAGGCGGGCGATGGACTTGTGCTCCAGGTAGGCCGAAAGGCCCTCGGGGCCGAGTTCACGGCCGAGGCCGCTGGCCTTGAACCCGCCGAACGGGGTGTTCGGGTCGAGCGTGTGCATCGTGTTGACGCCGTACGTGCCGGTACGCACCTGGCGGGCGATCCCCATGCCGTGTTCGGCGTCGCCGGTCCAGACCGAGCCGGACAGGCCGTAGTCGCTGTCGTTGGCGATCCGCACGGCGTCCGCCTCGTCCTCGTACGGGATCACCGTGAGGACCGGGCCGAAGATCTCCTCGCGGGCGATGCGCATGTCGTTGGTGGCGCCGGCGAAGACGGTGGGGGCGACGTACCAGCCCCGGTCGTACGGCCGGTCGAGGCCGCCGACGACGGGCTTGGCCCCCTCCTCGACGCCCGACCTGATGTAACCCTCGACCCGCTCCTGCTGGCGCCGGGCCACCAGCGGGCCGATGCCGGTGGCCGGGTCGGCGGGGTCGCCCACCCGCTGGCTCGTCACCATGTGGGCGACGGCCTGCACCACCTCGTCGTACCGGGCGCGGGAGGCGAGGACGCGGGTCTGCGCCACGCACGCCTGGCCGTTGTTCATCAGCGTGGCCATCGACAGCATGCCCATGGCCGAGGGCAGGTCGCAGTCGTCCAGGATGATCGCCGCCGACTTGCCGCCCAGCTCCAGGGTGCACCGCTTGAGCCGCTCGCCGCAGATCGCGGCGATCCGGCGGCCGGCCGCGGTCGAGCCGGTGAAGGCGACCTTGTCGACGCCCGGGTGGGAGACGAGGTGCTCGCCCGCCTCACGGCCGGCCGGGACGATGTTCACGACCCCGGCGGGGACCCCGGCGTCGTGGATCATCTCGGCGAGCAGGTAGGCGTCGAGAGGCGTCTCGGGGGCGGGCTTGAGCACGACGGTGCAGCCCGCGACGAGCGCCGGGGCCAGCTTGCTCATCGTGACGAACTGGGGGACGTTCCAGGGGACCACGGCCGCGACGACGCCGACCGGTTCGCGGCGGACGGTCACGGGGCCGAACAGGCCGGGCCGCTCCTCCTCGACGGGGAAGGCGGCGCCGAGACCGGCGAAGTACTTCAGCATCCCCAGCGGCTGCGGGGTCTGGGCGAGCCGGGAGAACGTGATCGGGGCGCCCATCTCCAGCGTGATCAGCTCGGCCATCTCGGCCTGGCGCGCCTCGTAGATCTCCGCGAGGCGTCCCACCACCGCCGCGCGCTCGGCCATCGTCATGCGTGGCCACGGCCCGTTGTCGAAGGCGTCTCTGGCGGCCGCGACCGCGCGGTTCATGTCGGCCGCGGTGCCGTCCGGGACCCGGCCGACGACCTCCTCGGTGTGCGGGGAGACCACCTCGATCGTGCCCGTGCCCGCGGGGGCCACCCAGTCGCCGCCGACGAACAGCGTGTCGTGCTGCCGCATGCCTGCCTCCCCGATCGGGCTTGACCACACACGGAGACCGAATCATGTTCTGCTCGGTGTTGGCAAGAGCCGGCACGGCAGGAGCGCGGCCGTGGCCCGGCCCTCGCCGTACGGCGAGGACCGGGCCACGGGTTCTCCGGCGCAGCCCTACGGAAGGGCCGGTCCGAGCAGGTGCCGCATCGACCGGCGGACCAGGTCGGTCCGCATGGCCTGGGTCGTCGCACCCTCGGCGCCGAAGCCGAAGTAGACCGTGTCCTGCGTCGTGACGCCCGCGCCGTCCTCCAGTGTCTGGTCGCTGCGCGTCCAGTCGTTCAGCGCGTCCGCCGAGCCCGGGGGCGGGCCCGCGACGGTCCAGCCGCCGAGGCCGTCCTCGAACGAGGTCTGCGAGACGACCGCGCCGTCGGCCTTGACCGTCGCGTCGTCCAGCCAGACGCCGAGGCCCTGGGTGCCCCAGTCGCTGATGTAGGAGATCGACACCTCGACCTGCTTGCCCGCGTACGCCGTCAGGTCGATCGTCCACTGCTGCCAGCCGTTCGACGAGCCGGAGGCCGCGTTCCAGGCGCCGGTGGTGCCGGTCGCCGTGCACGACGAGGCGCCGTCGTACGTCTGGTAGTGGGCGGTGAACGGGTGGAGGTCCGCCCAGCCGCCGGCGCAGCTCTCACCGGGCTCCTGCGTGGTGTGCCCGTTCGCGTCGGGGAGCGTCGTCCAGTCGTCCTGGCCGGCCGTGTGCGCCTCGACGGTCAGGAAGTCCCAGTCCGGCTCGGTGTTGTACGACGTCCAGAACGACAGCTCGCCACTGGTCTTGCCGGTGAGGTCGATCGTCCTCGTGAGCCGCTTGTACGACTGGTCCGCCTCGCCGCTCTGCACGTCCCACGCGCCGGTGTGCGGCGCGAAGGGCGAGCCCCCGGCGTACTGCCACTTCAGCGGGGCCGCACTGGCGAACTGCGGGAACCGGCCGACCGGCAGCACCGACGAGGTCGTGACGAACGCGGAGGTGTGGTTCTGGTTGCCGGGCGAGTCGCCGCCGTTGAGCGTGCCGAGGAACCCGGCGAAGGCGCCGCTCGTGCCCTGCAGCGGCACCGTGGCGCCGTCCGCGTCCTGGCCGCCGCCTTCCACGAAGGTGTAGGCGCCGAGGTAGTACTGCACGAAGTCGTTGCTGAGCGCCAGGCACGGCGGCTTGCTCAGCGTCGTGCACTCGGGCTGCGCCGGATAGTCCGGCTCGTACCAGTAGGCGCCGTCGACGTTCTGGCCGTACAACGCGTACTTTCCGGTGACGAGCAGTTTGCCGCCCTCGTTGAGGTAGTCGCGGAACGCGAGTTCCAGCTCCTCGGCCAGGTTCGCGGCGGTGCCGCCGGGCTGCCCGGCCGCGCGGGGGATGATGTCGTCGCCGGTCTCCCAGACGACGGCCTTGTAGTGGCTGAGGACCCCGAGCGGGTGGGGCGCCTTCCGGCCGTTCTTGTCCACGTCGTACACGTCGGAGGAGTAGCCGGACCCGGTCAGCGCCGTGGTGTAGGCCCCGGCGTACTTCGCCTCGGTCGCGCCCTGCGCGGGGCTGATCCCCGTGACGTCCTCCGCCGCGACGACCAGCACCTTCCCGCCGATGTCCGTGGACACCGTGTAGGTGAAGTCGTCGCTCTTCCTGAGGAGCGAGGTGAACCAGACCTTCACCCGGTCACCGGGCTTGGCGCCCTTCACCGTGCCCCTCAGCCGGTGGAAGTAGGTGTCGTAGCCCTCGCCGTACCGCTCGCCGCCCTTCCACTCGCTCGTTGGCGCGATCTTCGTCCGTCCGCCGTTGATCTGGTAGTTGAGGACGACGGGACCGAGCTTGCGCTTGGCGTCGACCTGCACGACCTGGTCGGTGCCGTAGCTGACGTCGAACGGGTCGACGACGAAGTCGGGGACCGTGTTGCCGAGGTGGCTGACGGGCTCGCTCGGGTTCAGCGCCGACTTCGCGATGTCCAGCGCGAACGGCAGTTGCTTCTCGAACTCGGCCTGCACCAGCCCCTCGTCGTCGGGGAACACGAAGCCGCAGCCGTCACAGCCCTCCTCCAGCTCCGGCGTCCAGGCGAGCGTGCCGTACGCCTTGTGCGCGTGGTCGGTGGTCTCGCCGTTGGTGGTGTAGAGCTCGGCGCCGACGCCGGGGTCGAAGCCGGGCACGGCGGGCTTCTCGTCGGTCCCGGTCAGGGCCAGGTAGATGGGATCGTCCGCGGTCGTCGTCTGGACCTGCCAGCCCTCGGGATAGAGCAGCAGCGGGCCGTACGAGTGGTAGTTGACCTGGGCCTTGAAGCGCAGCCGCTTGAGCAGGCCGTCCAGGGCCCGGGTCTCGGGCTCCGACGCCGGGGCGGTGCCGCGGTAGGTCTCGCTGCTGAAGACGCTGGAGGAGCCCTCCTCGTCGTATCCCCACTTGGTGGGGTAGTTGCGGTTGGGGTCGACCCCGTCGACGCCGGTGATCTGGCCGTCGCCGTCGTTGTCGCGGAGGTTCTTGCGCCAGAGCCGGTTGCCCTCGGTGAAGGTGAAGTCGTAGCCGTCGGGGTTGGCCACCGGCACGAACCACACCTCGGTGGTGGCCAGCAGCTTCGCGACGTCGGACTTGCCCTTGTTGGCCACCAGGTACTTCAGCAGCCGCATGTCGACCTCGGTCGCGATCCACTCCCGGGCGTGCTGGGTGGCGGAGTAGAGCACGGCGGGCTTCAGGCCGTCGGGCAGCACCCGGGCCAGCGCGGTCAGCTTGAGGGCGAGGATGTCCTTACCCTGGACGGTCTTCCCGATCGACTCCAGCTTCGCGACGTCCTTGTTGGCGTCCGCGATGGCCTTGAGCTGGTCGGCGATGCCGCCCTTCTCCGAGTAGGACCTCCAGACGGTGTATCCGCCGGCCGCCTGGGCCCTGGCCGCCTGCAACTGCGTCTGGCCCTGGGGGTTGCGAACCGGTTGCGGCCGGTAGCCGAGGATCTGGAGCTTCTTGACGTCGGCGGGCGTCGCCGTCAGCTCGACGTGCTCCTGGTCGCCCGAGGGGTGCTGCTGGACGACGTCGAAGCCCTTCTGGTTCAGCGTGGCCGCGGTTCCGGGCGCGCTGTCGAGCTGGTAGAGGTCGATCTGGTCCGTGGGCGGGAGCGGGTCGCCCTGGCCGGCCTGCGCCGGCACGGCCGGCGCCAGGAGCGCCGCGCCGAGGGCCACGGCGGCCAGGGTCGAGACGATCACTCGTCGGGACATCGAGGAGCCCTTCGTGAGGGGTAGCGATCTCCCGAATCTCCGTCGCGGTCAATCCACGTTCAAGTGCAGTAAGGCGACGCGTAAGTCTCGAATCGATCACAGAACGCGGAACCCGACGATTGCTCGCTTTCAACCCAACAGTTTCTCCTGTTCCGCTAGCAGACATAAAGATCGTCTCCTATAGTTTCGGACCGAATCCGAGTGGAGGTCGACGTGCGGTCGGGACGCTGGGCCAGACTGGCGGTGGTCACCACCGTGCTCCTCGCCGCACCCGCTGTCTCAGGCGCGTTCACCGCCTCGGCCGAGCCCGGCCAGCAGGCCAAACTGCGCAGGCTGACGAAGGAGGCCGCCGCGCTGCAGAAGGAGTACCGCGGGGAGATCCTCAGCCTGGAGGACGCGGAACTGGCCGCCAAGAAGGCGTCCGCCAAGGTCGGGAAGCTGAAGGTGGACCTGCGCGCGGCCCAGCGGGCGGTCACCCAGTTCGCCCAGACCTCCTACATGAGCGGCGGCATGGACGCCTCACAGCTCTTCTCGGTGTCGGGCGACCTGAACTCGCTGTCGACGCTGGCCTATCTGGGCGACGCGAAGTCGGAGCGGCTGAACGGCATCAGGGCGTTGATCGCCAAGCAGCGGAAGGCGAGCCGCGACGCCGACGCCGAGATCGACAAGCTGCAGCGCCACATCAAGGAGCTGAAGGCGAAGCGGCGCGAGATCGAGACCCTGATGGCCAAGTACGGCTTCCAGGCCCCCGACGCCGGCAGCGGCCTGACCCAGCGCATGATCACGGTGCGCAACGCGATCATGTCGCAGTTCCCGATGCCCTTCAGCGTCGGCTGCCTGCGGCCGGGGGACCCGGGCGAACACGGCAAGGGCCGCGCCTGCGACTTCATGATGAGCAGCGGCGGCCGCATGCCCGACGCGGTGGCCAAGGAGCGGGGCGACGCCCTCGCCCAGTGGTGCATCCAGCACGCGAGCCAGTACGGGATCATGTACATCATCTGGCAGCAGCGCTTCTACGACATGCGCACCGGGGCCGGGTGGCGGATGATGTCCGACCGCGGGGGGATCACCGCCAACCACTACGACCACGTTCACGTGTCGGTGCTCTGAGCCTTCAGGAAGTCCGCGAACCAGTGGTAGGACGCCTTCGGGGTGCGCCTCAGGGTCTCGAAGTCGACGTGGACCAGGCCGAACCGCTGATGGTAGCCCTCGGCCCACTCGAAGTTGTCCAGCAGCGACCAGACGAAGTAGCCGCGCACGTCCGCGTCCGCCTCCCGCATCGCCCGGATGTGGCCGTCGAGGTAGGCGATCCGCTCCTGGTCGTCCAGGCCGTCGTACGAGCAGCCGTTCTCGGTGACGTAGACGGGCGGGAGCGCGTCGCCGTACCGGGCGGTGAGGGAGCCGAGCAGCTCGCGGAGGCCGCCGGGGACGACGGGCCAGCCGAAGGCGGTCACGGGATGACCGGAGATCGGCTCGAACTCGAACGGCAGGTCGCCCCCGCCGGGGCCGGAAATCCGCGTCGGCATGTAGTAGTTGACGCCCAGGCCGTCGAGCGGCTGGGCGATCGTCTCCAGGTCGCCTGTCTTCACGGGCAGTTCCACGCCGTACGCCGATAGGTCGGGGTAGGCGCCGGTGAGGACCGGGTCGTTGAACAGCCGGTTGTGCAGGACGTCGTACGCCTCGGCGGCGGCGAGGTCCTGCTCGGAGCCGGAGGCCGGCCAGACGGGCGTGCAGTTGTTCGTGATCAGCACGTGGCGCGCTCCGGCCGCCCGCAGCGCCTGTGTTGCCAGGCCGTGGCCGAGTAGCTGGTGGTGGGCGGTCGGCAGCGCGCCGAGCATGAGCGTCCTGCCGGGGGCGTGCATGCCGAGGGCGTATCCGTACACCATGTGGACGAACGGCTCGTTCAGTGTGATCCACATGGAGACCCGGTCGGCGAGCCGGTCGGCCACGACGGCGGCGTAGTCGGCGAAATATCGCGACGTGTCGCGGTCGAGCCAGCCGCCCTCGTCCTCCAGGGCCTGCGGCAGGTCCCAGTGGAAGAGCGTCGGGACCGGGGTGATCCCCTTCTCGTGGAGCGCGTCCACGAGGCGGTCGTAGAAGTCGAGCCCGGCCTGGTTGACCCGGCCCCGGCCGGTCGGCAGGACCCGCGGCCAGGCGATCGAGAACCGGTAGGCGTCCACCCCCAGACCGGCCATCAGGGCGACGTCCTCGGCGTACCGGTGATAGTGGTCGCAGGCGACGTCGCCGGTATGCCCGTCACGGACCTTGTGGGGGGTGTGGGAGAAGGTGTCCCAGACGGAGGGGCCCCGGCCGTCCTCCGCGACGGCTCCTTCGATCTGGTAGGACGCGGTGGCCGTACCCCACAGGAACATGCCGTCTCCCGTTATCATGAGTGTTACTCGCGTTAACGTATCCGCCTGATGGGCGGGAGACAATGGCGGCATGACCACAGGGGGAACGTTGCGCCGGCGGCCCGCCCAGCGCCGCAGTCAGGAGCGCGTGGAGCGCATGCTCGACGAGTGCGCCGGGCTGCTCGACGAGGTGGGGTACGAGGCGCTGACGACCAAGGAGGTCGCCCGCCGGGCCGAGGTGCCGATCGGCACCTTCTACCAGTTCTTCACGGACAAGCAGAGCCTGGTCCGCGCGCTCGCGCTGCGGAACCTGGAGGCCTACCTGGACCGGATGGCGACCCTGCTGTCCGACGCGCGGCTGTCCGACTGGGCCGGCGCGGTCGACCTCGGCATCGACGAGTTCGTCCGGATGAAGCGCACCATGCCCGGCTTCGGGGTGGTGGACTTCGGCGAGGTGCTGGCCGCCCCCGGCGGCCCGGCCCTGCCCGGCACCCAGCGGATGCTCGACGAGGCCCTGGAGAACAACGTGGTCGTGGCCGACCGGCTGCGCTCGATGATGGTGGAGGTGCTCGGCGTCGTGCCGGGCGACGGCCTGTCCCGCGCCTTCGTGGTCGCCGTCGAGGCCGCCGACGCCGTGCTCAAGCTGGCCTTCCGCGCCCACCCGGACGGCGACCCCGACCTCATCGCCGAATGCAAACGCCTCGTCCGCCGCTACCTCTCCGACCACCTTCATTAGGCGCCTGTCCGGACGCTCTGAAGAACCCGCGATCCGAACCCGGAGCGGCGGGGGTCGTACACCCTGAAGGCGTATCGGCTCCTGAGAGTTGCGGCAGGCCGGCCGCCACGTTTCGTATACGGGCAGGCCGCGGTCGCGAAGGAGCCGCTCCTGTGGGTGGCGGACGTAGTGGTGAGCAGTACGGCGAGGGCGCTGGCGCGAGGCGAGGACCCCGGAACTGTCGGCTTGGGGGATGCGCTTTCGTACGTGGGCTGTGAGCCTGCATGACCTCTGAACACGCGAAAGCCGGGCCACCACCTGCGGAGGTTAACCCGGCTTCACTTCGTAACCCCGAGTGGGCTACGCATCACTAATAGTATTCAACTTTGACTTCCTGTCAAGTCCCTCGGGCCAGGGGCCGCCCGCCGTACAGAGCGCACGGCGGGTGAGGAAGGGCGGCGGTACCTCGGCGGCGTGGGTCGGCCGACGCCTCCGCTCCGTGACCGGCGCAGACTGAGCGGGCCGGCGAGTGTGATCACATCGCCGCTGAAAGTTTCACCATTGCACGTGATCCACCACTGCTGATGTGGGCGGTTCGCTGCCTCGGCCTGTCCCGGAATACGGGCTGATCCGGCGGCGATCCGGGGTGTCGCAGGCTCCGCATGTCGGATCGCGCCGGGCCGCCGGCAACCGGCGCGTCACCGGATACGCCTGCCACTGACCTGGTAGATCACGCCCACGGGCTGCCAGGGCGTGCCGCTCGGGTGACCGGCGGCACCCAGCCGCGACGCGTGTGAAGTTCACCATGTCGCGAACGATCACTTTGCCTTATGGCGCCGGGGTGGGCGAAGGCGCGCCTTCCCACGCTCCATCGACTCTTGCGAGACACCCCTCAAAATGCCACATTACCCATCGACATCAGACGGCATACGTCATACGTTACGACGTCACAGTCGGTAACGCTATGTCTGCCACGGATTCTTAGGGCGTGTTATGGCCGCGCATGCCGTGAGGACGGCCGGCTCCTCGGCCCGGAAAGACGCACGGCCCTCCGATCGAAGTCCTCGACCACAAGACAGGCGCCACACCCGCGCAGTGGCACACCCCCGATGAGTTCTCCTGTGGCGGGTCGATCGCGCGGCGAAAATATGCTCGGAACCAGCGAAGGGAACAGAGCGTGAAGTCAGCCCTGTCCACCACTGGGAAGGCGTTAGCAGCGCTTGCGGTGTTCGTCGCCGCCGTGTTGCTGCCGACCTTCGCAGGCCCGGCCTCGGCAGCGACCCAGGCAACCTACTACGTCGCTCCCGACGGAAACGACGCGAACCCCGGAACGATAGCGTCGCCGTTCAAAACCCTGCAGCGCGCGAGGGACGTCGTCCGCACGGTGAACGCCAGCATGTCAGGCGACATCTACGTGTATCTCCGCGGGGGCAACTATCCGGTCGGCAGCACAATCGACTTCACGCCGGCCGACTCCGGCACGAATGGTTACCGGGTCATCTACGCCGCGTACCAGAACGAGACGCCGATCCTCAGCGGAGGCGTCCAGGTAACCGGATGGACGCAGCACAGCGGCAACATCTGGAAAGCCCCGCTGAATCGCAGCAACAAGCTCCGTGCGCTCTATGTCAACGACAAGCGGGCGTACATGGCCTCGAAGACGATGAATTCGGCCGGATGCTACGGGACCTACAACATCACGGCGGGACAGGCGTCCTGGGCGTGGGAATCGGGTTCGCAGTGCGCGGGGGCGAAGTACAGCCTCAGTGATTTCCCCGCTGTCGCCGCCAACCAGGACGACATCGAGATAGAGACGTCGACGACCTGGACCACGGCCATCGTGGGCGTCCGGCAGGTCACCACCGAGGGCTCGAACCGCATAGCTCTGTTCCAGCAGCCGGGAGCGGCCATCGCCCAGGGCGCCTTCAACGGCAACGCCCAGGTCGGCGGCAGCCACAAGGTGATGAACGCCTACGAGTTCCTGGACGCGCCGGGCGAGTTCTTCTTCGACAAGACGAGCCGGACCTTGTACTACTACAAGGCGAGCTCGGAGGACATGACGACCGCCGCGGTCTGGGCGCCGAACAACGTGTCCACCCTTATCAAGGTCGCCGGCACCTCCACGAGCAACCGCGCCAAGAACATCACGTTCTCCGGCCTCACGGTCCAGCACTCCGACTGGAACCTGTTCAACGTGGCCGGCTCGGTGTTCAAGCAGGCCCAGCAGGGCAATCTCGGCGCACAGGTGTACGCCAAGCAGAACTTCCACGCCTATTACTACCGCAACGTCGACCTGGCGCCCGGCATGATCCAGATCGAGAACGCCGACGGGCTCGTCCTGCAGAACAACCGGATTCAGCACACCGGCGTCGACGGAATCACCCTGGCCAACGACGTGGTGAACACCCAGTTGATCGGTAACTACACCAACGACATCGCCGGATCCGCCATCGACGTGGGCCACCCCCAGCATGTCTACATCGGGGACTACACCTCGTCGAACCGCGAGAAGTATCCCGTTCAGGTCGAGGGCGCCCCCAAGAACATCGAGATCAAGAACAACTACATCTACGACAGCGCCGTGTTGTTCAACGGGCACAGCCCCATCTCGGCGTACTTCGCCGACACCCTGTCCATCCAGCACAACCGCATCGAGAAGACCCCGTGGTCCGGTGTCACGCTCGGCTGGGGGTGGTGGAACTTCGACGGATCGTCAGGCTCGATCGCGCCCAACCGGCCGACCACCACGGCGAGGAACAACACCATCAGCTACAACCACTTCATCGACACGGTGCAGCGGCTGAGCGACACGGCGCCCATCTACACGCTGGGCAACCAGCCGGGCACCACGATCACCAACAACTATCTGCAGGGCGTCCCCTCCGGTCACAAGTACGGACTCCACCCGGACGAGGGCTCGGGAAACATCACCTTCCGCGACAACGTCCTGAGCGTGGACAAGAACGTCACGTGGCTCATCAACTCCGACGACTTCGGGCGTAAGCACGACCTGAGCATCACGCAGACCTACGGCCCCATCAACAAGGTCTCCAACAAGAACCTGCCGAACAGCACGGTCCAGGACATCCTCGTGTACTCCGACTATGTCTGGCCGTCGCAGGCCTACGGCATCGCCGTGAACTCCGGACTCGAGGACGCATACCGGAACATCGTCCCGCAGAGCAATCTCTCCCTGCCGGACTACGTCCTGCCCGCCAGCACGTTCGTCGCCTCCGGTGTGACGTCGATTCCGATCCGGAGCGCCGGCGACGCGAGCAAGACGGTCTGGCTGGCTCCCTCGGGTACGACCAACTTCACCGCCGGAAACACGATGACCACGGCGAGCGGAACCGCGACCTCCATCGCTGTTCCGGCGTCGAACGGCGAGTATCGGCTCTACGTCGTGGACGCCCAGGGCAATCGATCGGCCGAGTCGAAGTCGCTCGTCAGGCAGGGGAACGGCGGTAGCAACCCGCAGCAGGGCGTCCAGATCGTGGGCGGCCAGTCCGGCCGGTGCGTCGATGTGCCGAACTCCAGCACCACCAACGGCACCCAGGTGCAGCTGTGGGACTGCGGGAGCGGCACCAACCAGCGGTGGACGTACACCTCGGGCAAGCAGCTGCAGGTGCTCGGCAACAAGTGCCTGGACGCCTACGGCCAGGGCACCGCCAACGGCACCCAGGCGATCATCTGGGACTGCAACGGACAGACCAACCAGCAGTGGAACGTCAACTCCAACGGCACGATCACCGGCGTGCAGTCCGGGCTGTGCCTCGACGCCAACGCGGCCGGCACCGCCAACGGCACGAAGCTCATCCTCTGGGCCTGCAACGGCGGAAACAACCAGAAGTGGACCCTGCGCAGCTGACGTGAGGTCCTGACCGGGCCGCGGGCGGTCGTACACGCACCGCCCGCGGCCCGCACAGCTCCACAGATCGAGGTCGTCCGGCAGGCGTCAGTCGGCAGACGTGGCGACGAGGGCGGGCGCGGCGTCGCGAGACGGGGTACGCCACGGGAGTATCGCGGCCGTCGCGACGAGCAGCACCACGCCGATCGCGATCGCGGCGCGGGCGCCGGCGAGGCCGGCCAGGACGCCCCACACGGCCGTGAGCGTGGCGGTCGTCGTCCGCGAGGTGATGGTCCAGGCGGTCAGGACCCGCGCCACCTTGCCGTCCTCCACCCGTTCGAGCCGGTAGGTGGCGAAGACGGGGTTGAAGACGCCCATGCAGGTGATCAGGCCGAACTCGACCAGCATGATCAGCGCGAGGCCGGCCGGGCCCTGCCCCGTGAACGGGAGCCCGACGAGCCAGGGCACCCGCGCGACGCCGAACGTCAGCAGCATCGCCCGCTGCCCGAACCGGCGGACGAGCGGGCGGGAGATCCGCGAACCCAGGATGCCGCCCAGGCAGGGAACGCCGAAGGCGAGCCCGTACTGCAGCGGCGTCAGGCCGAGATCGTGCAGCATCAGGAAGGTCAGCGGCGGAGCCGTCGCCATGATGAGCGCGGAGACGAGCACCGTGTTCGCGAACAGGACGCGCAGCCCGCGGTCCGCGACGATCGTCCGCCACCCCTCGGCGATCTCCGCCCGGCGCGAGGTGCCCGTACGGCGGACAGGTGGGTCCGGCTCGGGAGCCGTGATCGCGCGGATCCCCAGCGCGGACAGCAGATAGCTGGCCGCGTTCAGGGCGACCGTGACAACAGGGCCGAGCATCCCGATGAGCGCGCCTCCGGCCGGCGGGCCGACAGCGGTGGACGTCCACATGACCATCTCGAACCGGCCGTTCGCCTCCATCAGGTGGCTCTTGGGCACGAGGGCCTTGAGGTGGGCCCCGCCGGCCCCCACGAAGACGATGTCGGCCAGGGCGACGACCACGGCCACGACGAGCAGGTGCGCGTACGTCAACGCGCCTGCGGCGTACGCGACCGGCACGGTCAGCAGCGTCAGGAAGCGGACCAGGTCG
Organism: Microbispora sp. H10949; assembly: GCF_014161435.1. Taxonomy (NCBI): domain Bacteria; kingdom Bacillati; phylum Actinomycetota; class Actinomycetes; order Streptosporangiales; family Streptosporangiaceae; genus Microbispora; species Microbispora sp. H10949. Next base: position 176,738 of record NZ_JABBWZ010000006.1, read on the forward strand.
GCCCGGATCATGAGCCGCCGCTTCCTCCGGAACTCCATCCACGGGCCGAGCGGCACAGCCAGCAGGGCGCCGGCGGCTCCGCCGGCCGCCGCGATCAGGGACACCTGCGCGGCGCCGGCGTGCAGGGCCAGGATGGCGATCAGCGGGAACGCGTCCAGCGCCAGCCATGTCCCCAGCGAGCTCACCGCGTAGGCCCCCCACAACCACGCGAAGTCCCGTCCCAGCCCCCGCGCCATCGGCCGCCCCCGCCTCTCCCCAAGCGAACAGAGGTCGATCCAACACCCGTCCGGGACCGGGAGCCAACCGACGGCCGTCAGCCGGTCCGGCGCCGGGACTACTCCGTGCCGTCCGCCGGCAGGCGCTCCGGCAGCCCGAGCCGCGGGAACCGGTCGCCGTGGAACGTGACGATCTCGGTGATCGCCCCGCCGGTGACGCGCAGGACGTCGATCGTCAGCGGCAGGTACGCGCCCTCCCGCTTCCGCCACTGGTAGAAGGCGACGGCGGGCTGCCGGTTCACGGAGGTGGGGACGGCGCGCAGGTGCTTCATGCTCTCGAAGCCGCTCTCGACCCAGTCCTTCACCACCGCGTCGCGGCCGACGCACAGGCCCGGCGTGGGCGGCATCGAGCAGCGGACGTCGTCCCGCAGCAGGGCGGCGAGCCCGTCGACGTCCGTGGCCACGCTGGCCTCGGTGTAGCGGCGCACCAGCTCGCGCGTCCCGGCGTCCTCCTCGCCGCCGGTCCAGTCCTGCCGTTCGGAGGGCAGATGCTCCCGCATGCCGGCGCGGGCCCGTTGCAGCGCGCTGTTCACGGAGTTGACCGAGTCGCCGAGGAGCTCCGCGACCTCCTTCGCCGGCCAGCCGAGCACGTCCCGCAGGATCAGCACGGCCCGCGGGCGCGGCGCGAGGTGCTGGACCGCGACCACGTACGCCAGCTCGATCGTCTCCCGCGCGACGGCGACGGCCTCCGGCTCGTCCGCGTCGCCCGCGGGCAGTTCGTCGAGCAGCCGGTCCGGGTACGGCTGCAGCCACAGCACCTCGCCGCCTGTCGCGGGCTCCGGGCGGCCCCTGGCGAGGAGGTCCAGGCAGGCGTTGGTGGCGATCCGGTACAGCCAGGCCCGGAACGTCGACCGCCCCTCGAAGGTCTCCCGCCGCCGCCAGGCCCGGAGGAACGTCTCCTGCACGGTGTCCTCGGCGTCCTCGAACGACCCGAGCATCCGGTAGCAGTGCACGTGCAGCTCCCGCCGGTGCCGCTCCGCCAGCCCCGAGAACGCCGGCTCGTCGACCTCGCCCGGACCGCTTGCACCCAGTCCACTTGCGCCCAGACCGCTCACGTTCGGCTCCTCCGGCCGCGTGTCCGCACTCATCACGTCATCCTTCCGCCTCGTCGTGTCCCTAGGTGTGACGGGTGCGGGCGCGACAACTCATCACCCGGGCCGGCATGGCCGGCCCGGGGCCGGATCGGGCTGAGCGGCCCCGGCGGGAGAGGTCCCGCGCCGGGGCCGGTGGGGGTCAGACGGGGGCGTCGAGGCGGGAGAGCAGGTCGTCGTCGAGCTTCACGTCGGCCATGACCTCCTCCAGCTGGGCGACCGAGCTGACCCCGACGATCGGGAGGATGTCCTGCGCGCGCAGCCAGGCGAGCACGACCTGGTTGCGCGTCGCGCCGATCTCACCCGCCACCTCGTCGAGCACGGCCAGCCGCCTGGTGGTGCCCGGGTGGTCGTAGTGCTCGGGCAGCGGCTTGGCCGTGTACGCGCCCGCCAGCAGTGTGGAGTAGACCCACAGCTTCAGGTCGCCCTCGGAGCGTACGTAGTCGAGCAGCTCTTCGGTGACCAGGGTGTGGCCGCCCTCGGGCAGCCGTACGCCGGGGCGGGGACGGAGGTAGGAGTGACGGAGCTGCACGTGGCCGTACCGGGTGCCGCCGCGCGCGGCCGCCAGTGTGCGGGCCCGCTCCAGCCGCCAGGTGGCGTGGTTGCTCGCGCCGATCTCCCTGGCCTTGCCGGCCCGCACCACCTCGTCGAAGGCGGCGACGGTCTCCTCCAGGGGCGTCGTCCTGTCGTCGATGTGGGCCCAGTACACGTCCACGTGATCGGTGCCGAGGCGCCGCAGGCTGCCCTCGATCGCGGCCCGCACGACACCGGCGGACAGGCCCTCGGCGGCGTCGAGCGTACGGGCGCCGGGCACGGACGGGCGGGCGCCGCACTTGGTGCTGATCACCACCGCGTCCCGGTCGCGGCGGGAGGCGAGCCACCGGCCGATGGTGGCCTCGCTCTCGTCCCCGGTCGCGCCGTCCATCCAGAAGGGGTAGTTGTTGGCCGTGTCGAGGATCGTTCCGCCGCCTTCGACGAAGCGGTCGAGTATGGCGAAAGAGGTCTCTTCGTCCACGGCTGTCCCGAAGGGGATCGTCCCCAGAGCGATTCTCATGCCGATCACCCTGCCGCCTGGAGCGCACTCCAGCGCAAGCCGCTTTCACCGGCGGCGGGTGAGGGCCTTCCGGCCGCGCGCCACGATCGTCTCGACGTCCTTCAGGTCGTCCATGTCGTGGGCGGTCGCCAGCGCCTCCTTCGCCGCGTCGTAGGCGTCCAGGGCAGCGTTCCAGTCGATTTCGCCGGTTCTGTCCGCTGCGCCGTCGATCTCCTCTCCCAGCCGCGTGACGTTCTCCTCCTGCACGCTCCGGGCGTCCGAGAAGCGGACGGCCCTTTCCGCGGCCTGCTTCCTGGCGGCCTTCCTCCGGCGGGTTCCGCGTACGACCAGCCCGAGGACGATCCAGAAGACGATCAGTCCCACGATGCCGAAGAAGACGACCCAGCCGGCGCCGAGCCTGCTGGTGGACCCGGACAGGTCGGCGTCCTCCGCGTAGTCGACCTCCAGGCCGGTGACCTCGGCGTCCTGGAAGGTCGCGCCCCGCAGCTCGGCCGACTGCAGGCTGGCGTCGGTCAGCGTCGCCTTGCGGAAGACCGCCTCCCGGAGCCTGCCGCTGTTGAGCTGTGCCCGGTCCATCCGCGCGGCGGTGAAGTCGGCCTGGTCCGCCGTGACGCTGGTCATCTCCGCCCCGCGAAGATCGGCGCCGGTCAATGTGGCCCCGGTCAGGTCGGAGCTGCTCATCGCGGCCTCCGAGAGGTCCGCCCGGGTCAGGTTCGCCCCGGTGAGGTCCGCGCTGCCGAGCGCGGCCCGTCGCAGGTGCGCGCCGGTCAGGTCCGCGCCCTTGAGGGAGCGGAAGGTCGTCCCGGCCGCGGAGACGTCCCGCAGGACGGCCCGGTTGAGCTTGACGCTGCTCAGGTCGAGGCCGTCCAGCTTGGCGCCGGTGAGGTCGGCGCAGCTCAGGTCGTCGGGGAAGTCGGTGACCGTGGTCAGGTCCCACCCCGCGTAGTGCTGGCCCTCGCCCGGCTCGCACGCCGCGCCGGGAGCGGGCAGGTCCTTCGGCATGCCCGTGCTCCCGGTCAGCCGGGCGCCCCTTACGTCACGCAGGTCGGCCCCGCCGAGGTCGGCGTCCCGGAAGTCCGCGCCGTCCATCACCGACCCGTACAGTTGAGCGTCCCGGAGGTCGGCCCGCCGCAACACGGCCTTGATCAGGGTGGCGCCGTAGAGCCGGGCCTTCGGGGCCTTCACCCGGGTGAGGTCGGCCCGGCGCAGGTCGGCCCCGTAGACGTCGGCGTCGGTGAGGTCGGTGCCGACCAGCTTCGCGTCGTCGAACTGGGCGGAGTACGCCTTGGCCCGCGTCAGCGTGGCTCCGCTCAGGTCGGCGCCCTCCAGGTGCGCGCCGTACGGCGAGGAGTCGTCCATCGTCGCCCCGCGCAGGTCCGCGCCCCGCAGGTCCGCGTAGTAGAGCTCGGCCTCGGACAGGTCGGCCTTGCCCAGCCTGACCCCGGCCATCTGGGCGTTCCCGAGATGCGTCCCCTTGAGCGACGCTCCGCGCAGGTCGGCCCCGGTGAGCGGGACGCGTACGTACAGCCCGTCCAGCGTGGCGCCACGCAGGTCGGCGCAGGACAGGTCGGCGGGCAGGGCGGCCCGGGTGAGATCCCGCCCGGCCAGTTTCGGGCCACTGCCGGGACGGCACGGGAGCGGCGCGGCGGAGGCCGGCGAGACCAGGACCACCGGCAGGACGACGGCGGCGGCGAGTGCCATGCCGGCGAGTAGGCGGGGAAGGCCGGGCATCTCTGTCTCACTGTCTCCTTCGGAAGCGCCGCCTTTCGGAGAAGGTCCCGGGAAAGGCGTTGAACAGCACCCGTTATATGGGGAACTGTTTGCGATCCGCTTGCGAACCGCCTACAGACACAACCGCTCGCGGCGGTACGGCATCCGCTGTGACAGGATCAATGGCGTGGCCGTGTACACACCTGGACAGGTCGTCGAGGAGACCGGTTTCAGCCTCGACACCCTTCGTTACTACGAACGGATCGGGCTGCTGGAGCCGATCGGCCGGAACGCGTCGGGCCAGCGGCGCTTCACCGAGGAGGACGTGAGCTGGCTCGGCATGGTCCGCTGCCTCCGGGACACCGGCATGCCGATCGCCGAGATGCTGCGCTTCGCCGCGCTCGTACGGCAGGGCGAGCACACCATCGCCGACCGGATCGCGCTGCTGGAGGAGCACGACCGGAAGGTCGAGGCCCAGATCGCCGACCTGCGTCAGAAGCAGGGCGGGGTGCAGCGGAAGATGCAGTACTACAAGGACGTGCTCACCATGCGCGCCATGCTCCCCGACTGCGAGCAGGCCTCCTGAGGGCCGGACCGGGCCGGTCCAGGTGCGTGACCGGCCATGCTGGACTGTGCCCGCTCGTGCCCGGCCCGCTGGTGCCCGGCCCGCTCGTGGCGGGCCGGGCGGGCGGCTTGTAAGGCCGGCTCAGGGGGCCCGGTACGCCTCGGCCTGGAGGTTGTAGAGCTCGGCGTAGAGCCCGTCGAGCGCGATCAGTTCGTCGTGCGTGCCGTGCTCGCGGACGAGGCCGTGGTCGAGCACGTAGATGCGGTCGGCGTAGCGGACGCTGGCGAGCCGGTGCGTGATGAGCAGCACCGTCCGCCCGTCGGCGTGTCGCCTGATCCGGTCGAACAACGCGTGCTCGGCCCGGGCGTCGAGGGCCGCCGTGGGCTCGTCGCAGATCAGCAGTGGCGCGTCGCGGTAGAAGCCGCGCGCCACCGCCACGCGCTGCCACTGGCCGCCCGACAGCTCGTGGCCGTTCTTGAACCGGCGGTCCAGCAGCGTGCGGTAGCCGTGCGGCAGTTCGGCGATGACCTGGTCGGCGCCCGCCACCTCGGCGGCGCGGACCACCTCGTCCTCGCCCCTCTGCATGCCCATCGTGATGTTGTGGCGGGCGGTCAGCGGCCACCGGGTGTGGTCCTGCGCGATGACCGCGATCCTGCGACGCAGGCTGTCAGGATCCACCTCGCTCACGTCGACGTCGTCCCACAGCACCCGCCCTCCGTCCGGCTCGTACAGCCCGGCGAGGATCTTGGCGAGGGTGGTCTTGCCCGAGCCGTTCTCCCCGACGAGGGCCACGACCTCCCCGCGCTCGACTCGGGCCGACACCCCGCGCAGGGCCGGGGCCGGCGTGGCGGGGTAGGTGAACGTGACGTCCTCGACCGTGATGCGCTCGAAGCGTTCCGGGGCCTGCCGCTCGCGGAGGGGCGGGACCCTGCTCTCGGCGTGCGCGACGAAGTCCAGGAAGTCGGTGAAGTAGAGGCCCTCCTCGTAGAGCCGGTTCGTCGCGTACAGGAGGTTCGCCAGCGACGCCTGGCCGGTCCGGATGGCGAGCACCGCGGTGCCGGCCACCGCGAGCGGCACCGCGCCGATCACCAGCAGCACCCCGAGCGTGACGTAGACGACGCCCTGACCGACGCCGCCGAGCGCCTCGCCCAGGACCCGCGCGAACGTCTGCCGCCGCGCGAGCGCGAGCATCGCCCGCTGCTCGCCCATGGCGACCTTGTCGAACATGCGGAGCAGGAAACCGCGCATGGTGAACGTGCGCACCTCGGCCGCGGTGTCCTTGTCGGCGAGCAGTTCCTCGATGATCCACTTGCGGCGGTGGACCGAGATCAGCTGCAGATTGGTCGTGTAGTTCATCCGGGCCGACCGGACCGCCGCCCAGGCGTCGGGCAGCACCGCCAGCAGGAGCAGCGGCAGCAGCACGGGGTGCAGCACGCCCAGCACGCTCGCCGCGGCCGCGAGCCCGACGAGGGCGGACACGGTGTCGATGGCCGTGCGCACGATCGAGTCGGCCACCATGCCGCGCATGCGGGCCCGCTGCAGCGCGTCGTGGAACTCCGGATCGTCGTAGCAGACGAGCTCGACCTGGCTCGTCAGCGTGTAGAGCCGTCGCTCGGTGATGCGGCTGACCTGGGGTGACAGCCGTGACTCGGCCCAGCCCGCAGCGGCCTGCACCGCCGTGCGCACGGTGGCGGCGAGACCCACGAGCAGCAGGCTCGGCAGCGCGGCCCGGACCCGGTCGGGGGTCGGGCCGGCCTGGAGCAGCGCGGTCAGGACGCCGGTGGTGGCCAGCAGGCCGAAGGCGGTGAAGACGCCGCCGAGCACGCTCAGCGCGATGGTGGCCAGGGTGTCGCGGGGGCTCGCCTCCCACGCGATGCGGAGGGCCTGGCGGGTCAGGCCGGGCAGCCGCCGCGCCACGGTCAGGAAGCTGAGCCCCGCCATCGTGCCGTAGTGCCGGGCCCACTGAGGTGACTCGATCTCCTCCAGATCAGGTAGGTCGTCCTCGGACAGATGGTCATGTCCCCCCTGCTGTGTGACCGTCATGCCAGCAGTGTGTGCGCCCGTACCGACAATTTCCCGGGCTCCGGCTGCGGCGCTTCCTTTGACGCACGTCCCTAACAGTCCGCCAACCTCCGTATGCAGAGACGTTATCGGGACAAACTTGACGGCGTGCCCGTGGAAGTGGCTGGATGGGCTGTGCTGACAACGTTGTCAGCCATATGTGTCTTCGGGGAGCCCGAAATCCTCGCGAAAAGCCTGAAGGGAATGTTGCGATGAGACGACGGTGGATGGCGGCCGTCGCGGTCTCGGTGGCAGGCCTGCTGACCCTTTCCGCGTGCGGCGGCGGTGACAAGCAGGACACCGCGGGTGGGCCGGCCGCGCACAAGAAGGTCGAGGTCTTCTCGTGGTGGACGGGCCCGGGTGAGGCCGACGGCCTGAAGGCGATGCGTGAGATCTTCGCCAAGGAGAACTCGAACTTCGAGTTCTTCGACGCGGCCGTGGCCGGCGGCTCGGGCGACCAGGCCAGGGCGCTGCTGTCGAGCAAGCTGCAGGCCAACCAGCCTCCGGACACCTTCCAGGGGCACGCCGGGGCCGAGCTCCAGGGCTACATCAAGAGCGGCAAGCTGGAGTCGCTGAACTTCCTCTACGACGAGCTGAAGCTCAAGGACGTGCTGCCGCAGCAGCTGATCGACCAGATCACGGTGGAGGGCCAGGTCTACTCCGTGCCGGTGAACATCCACCGGTCGAACGTCCTGTGGTTCAACCCCTCGGTCCTCAAGGACGCCAGGATCTCGGGCGCGCCGAAGACGGTGGACGAGTTCATCGCCGACCTGGAGAAGGTCAAGAAGAGCGGCAAGATCCCCCTGTCGATCGGCTCGCAGTGGACGCTCGTCCACCTGCTGGAGTCCGTGCTGCTCGGCTCGCTCGGCACCGACGCCTACAACGCCCTGTGGACGGCCACCTCCGACTGGTCCAACGCGAACGTGACCAAGGCGCTGGAGAACTTCAAGACGATCCTGTCGTACGCCGGGACCCCGCAGGACGACTGGCAGCCGGCGGCCAAGCAGGTCGCCGACGGCGAGGCCGCCTTCAACATCATGGGCGACTGGGCCTACGGCTACTTCCACAACCCGCCGGAGGGCGGTCTCGGCAAGGAGTCGAAGAAGGACTTCGACTGGGCCGCGTCCCCGGGCACGGACGGCACGTTCATGTGGCTGTCGGACAGCTTCACCCTGCCGAAGGGCGCGCCCAACCGCGACGGCGCGATCGCGTGGCTGAAGGTGGCCGCCAGCAAGGAGGGCCAGGACGCGTTCAACCCGCTGAAGGGCTCGATCCCCGCCCGCAAGGACGCCGACCAGTCGCTCTACAAGGACTACCTGTCCTGGAGCCTGGAGCAGTGGTCCGCCGACAAGCTGGCCGGCTCCATCCAGCACGGCGTGGTCGCCAACGACACCTGGCGTACCGCGATCACCGACGCGGTGGGTCTGTTCCAGCAGGACAAGAACGTCGCCAAGTTCCAGCAGGCGCTGGTCGCGGCGGCCAAGAACAGCGGCCAGTGAGCTGATCTCCCCGTACGGCCCACGCCGTGACCGCCGCCGGGCTCCGGCCGGCGCGGCGTGGGCCGTGCTTGACTTCTGAGAGGCGCAAGTGACGCGGGTGCGCAGATGGCTGCCGGGGCTGCTCCTGGTCTCGCCGTCGATCATCCTCATCGCGGTCTTCGTGTACGGCCTGCTGGGCTGGAACTTCAAGCTCGCCATGACCGACAAGCACAACGAGATCGCGGAGATCCCCGGCAAATTCGTGGGGCTGGAGAACTTCACCGGCATCTGGGGCGAGGAGCGCTGGGGCCTGTCGGTCCGGCACTCGATCGTCTTCACCCTGGTCTTCGTCGCCGGCGCGCTCGTCCTCGGCTGGCTCCTCGCGTTCCTGATGGAGAAGGGCATCCGGGCGGAGGGCGGCTTCCGCACCGTCTACCTGTTCCCGATGGCCGTCTCCTTCATCGCCACCGGAGTGGTGTGGCGGTGGCTGATGAACAGCGCGACGGGTGAGCACGCGGTGGGCCTCAACCGGCTCTTCCACTACATCGGGCTCGACTTCCTGCAGTGGCAGTGGTTCCGCGATCCCGACTGGGGCATGGCGGCCATGGCGATCCCGGCCGTCTGGCAGATGTCCGGATACATCATGGCGCTGTTCCTCGCCGGGTTCCGCGGCGTTCCCGACGAACTGCGGGAGGCCGCCCGGGTGGACGGCTGCGGCGAGTGGGGGGTCTACCGGCATGTGGTGCTGCCGATGCTGCGCCCGGTGACGCTCTCCGCGCTGATAATCCTCGGCCACATCTCGCTGAAGGTCTTCGACCTCGTCGTCGCGGTGTCGGGCAAGCAGATCATCACCGACGTGCCCGCGACGTTCATGTGGACGGCGGTCTACGACTCGCACGACCCGGCCAAGGGCGCGACGATCGCGTCCTACATCGTGCTGTCCGTCGTGATCTTCGTCGTGCCCTACCTGATCTGGAACGCCCGTAAGGGGAACCGTTCATGACCGCCCACGTCGCCGGGAAGGCCCCGCGTACGGCGCCCGCCGCCCCGGCCCGCGAGAAGGGCAGGGCGGGCACGTGGGTGCGGCTCGTCCTGTTGCTGCTGTTCGTCCTGGTCTTCCTGATCCCGGTCTACGTTCTGCTGGTCACGAGCTTCAAGCCGCTCAGCGAGGCCGACCCCGCCCAGGCGTGGAACCTCCCCAAGGTCTGGACGACCGAGGCGTGGAGCGTCGCCTGGGAGAAGCTCGAACCGGGCATCGTCAACAGCTTCCTGCTCGCGATCCCCGGGTCGCTGATCTCCGCCGCCCTCGGGTCGCTGAACGGATACGTGCTGTCCAAGTGGCGCTTCCCCGGTGCCGACGTGCTGTTCACGCTGTTCCTCTTCGGGATGTTCATCCCGTACCAGGGCGTCATGATCCCGCTGGTGCAGCTGATGGTGGACCTGGGCGACGCGCTCGGCGTGCAGCTCTACGGCGGCATCCCGGGCCTGGTCCTCGCCCACGTGGTGTACGGCATCCCGATCTGCACGCTGATCTTCCGCAACTACTACGTGACGATCCCCGACGAGCTGATCGAGGCCTCCCGCGTCGACGGCGCGGGCATGCTGCGCACGCTCTGGTCGATCGTGTTGCCGGTCTCCGGCCCGGCCTTCGCCGTGGTGATCATCTGGCAGTTCACCTCGATGTGGAACGACTTCCTCTTCGCCGTCTTCCTCACCGGGCCCACCTCGTGGCCGACCACGGTCATGCTCAACAACATCGCGGGCGCGGTGACGACGCCGTACAGCCAGCAGATGGCCGCGGCGATCCTGGCGTCCATCCCCACGATGGTCGTGTACGTCCTGCTCGGCCGGTTCTTCATGCGCGGCCTCATGGCCGGCGCGCTCAAGGGCTGACGCTCGGGGGCCGGTCGTCACAGAGCGGGGGCACCGGCCACCAGGGCGTCCCCGAGAGGGGTGCGGCGGTAGAGCACCTGCCGCCCGACGCGGGTGCCGGCCACCAGCCCGGCGGCGCGCAGCGCGCCCACGTGGCCGCCGGCCGTGCCGAGCGCCAGCCCGAGGCGGGCGGCGAGTTGCGTCGTGGTCGCCGGAGTCTCCAGCTCGGCCAGGATCCGGGCCCGGGACCGGCCGACCAGCCCGGCGAGCGCCGCGGCGCCGCCCGCCCGCGGGCGCCCCGCCGCCACCCCGCGCGCCGGATACACCAGCGCGTACGGCCAGGCGTCGTCGAGATAGGCGATCACGTTCCGTACGAAGACGCTGGGCAGGAACAGCAGGCCCCGGCCGTCCAGCCGGTGCCGCTCGTCCCCCTTGCCGGGGGCCCCGACCTCGATCCGGCCGGGTTCCGGCCGCCAGCGGACCCGCGGGCCGAGGTCGCCGAGCGCGGCCGCCCACCCGTACGTCGCCAGCCGCCCGGCCCGCTGGATCACGTCACGCTCCAGGACGGCGTGGAAACGCGGCCATTCCGGCGCCACCAGGTCGGTCCAGGTGCGCTCCAGCCCGTCGGCCAGCGACGCGACGACGTGCTCGTCGTCCAGCACCGTCATGATCTCGTCGGACGGCGGCGGCCGTCCGTCCAGCGACAGCGCGATCTCGGTGCGCGCCCGGTCCAGCGGTGTGGCCCGCATCGCCGCGATCTCCTCGGCGAAGGAGACGTTCACGCCCGCCGGCGGCGGTGCGATGAAGTCGGCGTTGTAGGCCCCCTGCCGGAACAGCGCCACCAGCGCCCGCGCTCCCGCGCTCGCGGTGAGCAGCCGGGCGAACCGGGGACGCGCCACGGCGGCCCAGGCCGCGTGCGCGCCCGCCTGCTGCCGCCCGGACAGCATCCACATGGCGTGCATGGTCTCGTTCAGCGGGGAGATGGCGAACCGGCTGGCGGCGACGTCCTGGGGGCCGACCTCGATCAGGTACACGACGTCCATTCTTCGGCCATTTCCGAAGGATTGGCGCGGCCGGAGGCCCGGTGCCGAGCATGGTCGCCGGGAGGTGGCCATGACACCGGGCCAGGACAGATCCACATTCCGGGCGTGCTTCGCCGTCGCGGAGTTCCGGGTGCTGTTCGGGAGCCAGCTGCTGCTGGTCCTGGGCGACACCGTGAAGATGCTCGCGTTCTCCGTTCTGGTCTACGCGCGGACGGGGTCGCCCGGCCTGGCGGCGCTCGCGTACATGATCGGGTTTCTGCCGCAGGTCGCGGGTGGCGTGTTCCTGCTGTCGCTCGCCGACCGGTGGCGCCCGCGTGCGCTCATGGTCGCGGGCGACCTCCTGCGCGTGGCCACGTGCCTGGTCCTCGGCCTCGGTGACCTGCCGATCGGGGTCATGCTCGCGCTGGTGTTCGCGGCGGGCGTGCCCACGCCGCTGTTCTCGGCCGCCCGCGCCGCCGTGCTGCCCGACGTGCTGGCCGGCGACGCGTACGTGCTCGGCCGGGCGGTGTTCGGCACCACCGCGGCGGGCGCGCAGATCGCGGGCCTGGCGGCCGGCGGCGGCCTGCTCGCCGTGTCGGGTCCCGCCCGGGCCCTGCTGATCACCGCGGCGTTGTCACTGGTCAGCGCGGTGGTCGTACGGCTGGGGCTGCGCGATCGCCCGGCGCGGGCCACGAGGGGCGAGCGGGAGGCCGGGGCCGTACGGACGACGTTGCGGGTCAACCGGGCGCTGCTGGCCGACCGGGCCGTCCGGGGGCTGCTGCTGGCCGGGTGGCTGCCGGCCATGCTCTCCGTCGGGGCGGAGGCCGTCTACCTGCCGTACCTGACGGACGAGGGATCGGCGCCGGGCGTGGGGATCGTCCTCGCCGCCGCGGCGGCGGGGATGGGAGCGGGGGAGTTCGTGGTCGGCAGGTTCGCCGCGCCCGCCCTGCGGGAACGGCTGGCCTTCCCGCTGGCGTTCGTGCTCGGCGTGCCGCTGCTCGGGTTCGCCGTCCGGCCGGGCGTCGCGGGAGCGGCGGTGCTGGCGGCGCTCTCGGGGGCCGGGCTGGCCTACAACCTGGGATTGCAGCGGCGGTTCCTCGACGCGGTGCCGCCGCACGCCCGGGGCCAGGCGTTCGGCCTGCAGACCTCCGGCGTGATGACGGCCCAGGCGCTGGGCGCCGCGGCGGCCGGGGCGCTCGCCGAGGCGGTGCCCGCCCATCTCGCCATCGCGCTGATGGGCTGCGCTTCCGTCGCCGCCGTGGTCGTGCTGCGCCGGCACCTGCGTGGCGGCGCGCGTCCCGGTGTCAGCCGCGGTCCCGGCGGGGCGGGGGAGGGCGCTCGCCCGAGCCGCGCGGGATCAGCCGGGTAGGCAGTTCGAACCGGGTGACCGGGCCGTCGTCCCCGGCCAGGCGCAGGAACAGCAGGTCGGCCGCCGTACGGCCGAGCCGGGCGGGGTCCTGCGCCACCACGGTCACGCCCAGCAGGTCGGCCAGTTCGAAGTCGTCGAACCCGACCAGGGCGAGGCCGCCGAGGCCGGGCGGCGCGCGGTCCGGGAAGGCGCCGGTCGTCGCCGGGCCGGTCGCGGAGCCGGTGATCGAGGCCAGCGCCCGCAGCGTCTCGACGGTGGTCCGGCCGTTGCCGGTCAGCAACGCGGTCGGCGGGTCGGACGCCCCCAGCAGCCGGGTGAGGTCGGCCCGCATGCGCGCCGGTTCGGCCGGTCCCATGGCCACCAGGCCCTCGTCGTACGGCAGGCCCGCGGCGGCCAGCGCCTCCCGGTAGCCGCGCAGCCGCTCGGCGGCCGTGAAGATCCTGGGAAGGTCGCCGAGGAAGGCGACGCGGCGATGACCGTGGGCGATCAGATGCGCCGTGCCCGCCCGGGCTCCGCCCACGTTGTCGGACAGGACGACGTCCGCCTCGCAGCCCGCGCCGGGCGGCCGGTCGGCGAACACCGCCCTGGTCCCCGCCTCGAACTCGGGAGCCAGATAGGTGTGGTCCGTCCCGGCGGGCACGATGATCAGCCCGTCCACCCGGCGGGCGCAGAAGGCGAGCACGAGGTCGCGCTCCCGGGCCGCGTCCTCCTGGGACGACCCGGTGAACAGCAGGCATCCGTGGTGCAGCGCGGTCTCCTCGACCGCCCGGCTGAGACTGGAGTAGAAGACGTCGGCGGCGTCCTCGATGACCAGGCCGATGCTCGCCGTACGGCCGCGGCGCAGCGTCCGCGCGCTGTCGTTGCGGCGGTAGCCGAGCCGGTCGATCGCGGCGTGCACCCGCAGCGCCGTCGCCGCGTTCACGCCGGGCTCGTTGTTGACGACGCGGGAGACGGTCTTCAGCGCCACGCCGGCCGCGGCGGCCACGTCGTTCATGGTCGGACGGCCGCGTCTGGTCTCTCCCACGCAGGGATCATCTCCCATTCCACGACGTCTGGACAACGTTGTCAGCACGCCGTCACGTCACGGCTCCATCGGCGTGTCCGGTCGCCACTCGGTCGGGCGGGGCGCAGGTCCGGCACCCGGCGGTCGCCGAGGTCGGCTTTGAACCGCGACGGTAGGGTTTCGCGGGTGATGAGGGGGATTGTTGGCTATCGGGGCGATGTATTGCTGATAGTCGGGTTTGTCCTAGCGGCGCTGAACCTCCGGCCCGCGCTCGCGGGCGTGTCGCCGATCCTTCCCACGATCATGCGCGACCTCGGCCTCGGCCCCGCGGGCGGCGGCGCCATCACCACGGTCATGGTGGGGTGCCTCGGCCTGCTCGCCCCGGCCGCGCCCGTGCTGGCCACCCGGATCGGGCTCGACCGCACCCTGCTGGCCGGCCTGCTCGTGCTCGCGGCCGGCGTGGCCCTGCGCAGCGCGGACGGGGTGAGCGCCCTGTACGGCGGGGCCGCGCTGGCCGGCGCGGCGATCGCCGTCATGAACGTGGTCATGCCGGGGCTGGTCAAGCAGCACTTCCCCGGCCGGATCGGCCTCTTCACCGGCCTGTACGTCTCGGTCATGGTGGGCGGGGCCGCCCTGGCCTCGGCGGTCATGGTCCCGCTGACCGACGGTCTCGGCTGGCGGACGGCGGCCGGTTCGGCGGCGCCGCTCGCGCTGCTGGCGGCGGCTCTGTGGGCGGTGGTCGCGGTCCGGCCGGGCGCCGTACGCCGGACGCCGCGCGTGGGGGCGGATCCGGCCCCGGTCGCACCGGCGGGATCGGCGGAGGTCCCGGCCGCGGAGAACCGGAGGGCCGGCGCCCGGGCGACGGCTCCGGGAGTACGGCGGATCCCGGCGACGGGGGAGGGGCAGGTCCCGGCGACGGACGGGCGGGCTGGTGGGCGGCCCTACCTCGCCCTGCTCCGCGCCCGCGCCACCTGGCTGGTCGCCGCCTTCATGGGCCTGCAGTCGCTGACCTTCTACGTCATGCTGGCCTGGCTGCCCACCATCTTCCAGGCGGCCGGTCTGCCGGCCGGGCAGGCGGGATACCTGCTGGGCCTGACGAACCTCGTGCAGATCCCCGCGGCGCTGATCGTCCCCCTGCACGCGGGACGTGCGCGTTCCCAGGTGCCGCACGTCGTCGCCGCCATGCTGCTGGTCATCGCCGGATACGCCGGACTGCTGCTCGCGCCCACGACGGCGCCCTGGTTGTGGATGGTCGTCCTGGGCCTCGGGCAGGGAGCCGCGATCGCCCTCGCCCTGCTCGTGATCACGGTGCGGGCGCCGGATCCGGCCTCGGTGACGGCGTTGTCGGCGGTCGCCCAGACGGGCGGCTACCTGCTCACCGCGCTCGGGCCGCTCGCGATCGGCGTGCTCCACGAGGTCTCGGGCGGCTGGACCGTGCCCCTGCTCGCCGGGCTGGGCGCCTGCGTCGTCCAGCTGGCCGTCGGCGTGTTCGCCGCCCGCCCCGCACCCGGCTGAGGATCGGCCCGTCGCCGGAAAGGGCCGCGGCGAGGTCAGTCGTCGCCGAGGATCATGTTGAGGACCCAGCTGATCACGCCCACGACGATGGCGCCCCAGAAGGCGGCGACGAATCCGCTGACGTGGAAGGGAAGGTCGAGCTGCCCGGCGAGCCAGCTCGTCAGCAGCAGGAGCGCGGCGTTCACCACGAGGGCGAACAGGCCCAGCGTGAGCACGTAGAACGCGCATCCGATGGTCTTGATGACCGGCTTGATGACGGCGTTCACCAGACCGAAGATCAGCGCGACCGCGAGGAGGGTGCCGATCTGTTTGGCGGTGGAGCCGGCGCTCACGGTGATGCCGTCAACCAGCTTGGTGGACGCCCACAGGGCCGCGGCCACCACAACGATCTTGAGTATGATCTTCACGTCCACGATCCTTCCACGGTGCGGCAAAGAGTGCGCGGTTTCCGTGTCCGGGGAACGGCCGGAGCCGTACGCCCGGTTCCCCCCGGCTTGACCGGGCGCGGCGGCCCGGTGGGTGTGGGCCCCGGCACGCCTTTCTCCCGGCGCCGGGTATAAGCGGCAAACATCGGGGAAACCCTCCTTGCGGAGGTGAGATCGAATGGACGTGGAAGAGCTGGAGTCGCTACCCGCGAAGGAGCTGCACGACCGGGCCGTGCGCTACGCCGTGCGACACGGTGACCTGGGTTTCCTGTGGGATCTGCTGAAGGTCATCCCGGCGGCCGAGGCGGCCAGCGGGAACACCGACGAGACCGCGAACGACCTCAGCAGAGTGTCGGCGCTGCTCAGCGATGCCATGGCGGCGGGCGAGGGCGAGCTCGGCGACGCGCTCCGGCCGGTCTACGTCGACTACCTGTCCAGACACCCCGACGCCTGAGCGCACTCCGCCCCTGCTCAGCAACCTCTCATCTCCCCACGTCACAATGACGGCGTGGTCAAGACACAGGTGCTGGTGGTCGACGACGAGCCCGAGGTCCGCGACGCGATCGCGCGCGCCCTGCGGGTCGAGGGGTACGGCGTGGCGACCGCGGGCGACGGCCTCGACGCCCTGGACGTCATCGGCGGCTCGGCGCCCGACCTGATGGTGCTCGACGTCCTGATGCCGGGGATGGACGGCATCGAGGTCTGCCGGGCGCTGCGGGGCGACGGCAACCGGCTGCCGGTCCTCATGCTGACCGCGCTGGACGGGATCGGCGACAAGGTCGCCGGGCTGGACGCGGGCGCCGACGACTACCTCGTCAAGCCGTTCGCGCTGGAGGAGCTGTTCGCCCGGGTGCGGGCGCTGCTGCGCCGCGCCGCGCCGTCGCCCGAGGCGGGCTTCGCCGACCTCCACCTGCTGCCGGACAGCAGGCAGGCCCGGCGCGGCCGCCGGCTCATCGACCTGACCAGGACCGAGTACGCCCTGCTGGACCTGCTGATCCGCAACGGCGGTCAGGTGCTCACCCGGCAGGTCATCCACGAGCGCATCTGGGGCTACGGCTTCCGGCCCGGCTCCAACCCCCTGGAGGTCTACATCCGCTACCTCCGCAGGAAGACCGAGGCGGGGGGCGAGCCCCGGCTGATCCACACCGTGCACGGCCTGGGGTACGCGCTGAGAGAGCCGGTCGTGGAGCCGGTCGGTGAGCCGGCGGGGGAGGAGCGGTGAAGCTCCGCTGGCGGCTCGCGATGGCCTCGGCGCTGGCCGCCGCGGTCAGCGTGATCGTCGTCATCGTGGCCGCCTACTTCATCACCTGCCGCCGGGTCGAGTGGGCGAGGGACCACTACGGGACGTACGAGGGGTACGGCGACTCCCCGCCCCGCGGTGTGCTGGCGGCCCTCGCGGACGTCGACGACCTGGGCTGGCCCTTCGTCGCCGTGGCCGTCGGCGGGCTGGTGCTGTCGGGGGCGCTCGGCTGGCTGGCCGCCCGGGCGGCGCTGCGGCCGGTGAACGCGCTCAAGGACGCCGCGGGACGGGTCACCACGACCCGGGATCTCACCACCCGCATCCAGGTGTCCGGGGACGACGAGCTGAGCAGCCTCGCCCGCAGCTTCAACGCCATGCTCGACGCCCTCGAACGCTCCGCGAAGTCGCAGAAACGCCTGGTCGCCGATGCCTCCCACGAGCTGCGCACGCCGCTCACCGCCGTACGGACCAACGTGGAGCTGCTGATCAGGGGCAACCTGCCCCCGGAGGACCGCGACGAGGCGAGCAGGGCCGTGATGAGCGGGCTGGAGGAGCTCACCGCGCTGGTCGCGGACGTGGTCGAACTGGCCCGCGACGAGGAGCCCGCCGTACTCGTGGAACGCGTGCGCTTCGACGAGCTGGTCTCCCGGGAGGTCGCCCGCGCGGCCAGGCACTGGCCCGCGACCGAGTACGCGGTGTCGGTCGAGCCCGCGGTGGTCCGCGGCGTGCCCGACCGGCTCGCCCGGGCCGTCGCCAACCTGCTCGACAACGCGGCGAAGTACAGCCCCAGGGGCGGGCGGGTCGAGGTGTCCCTGCAGGACGGCGTGCTGACCGTCCGCGACCACGGCCCGGGCATCTCGACCGACGACCTGCCGCACGTCTTCGACCGCTTCTACCGGGCGCCCTCGGCGCGGGCGCTGCCCGGGTCGGGGCTGGGGCTGGCGATCGTGGGCCAGGTGGTGGACAGCCACGGCGGCAGCGTTTCCGCCGGTCCCGCTCCCGGCGGAGGCACGCTCGTCCGGCTGGCGCTGCCAGTAGGGTAGACACATGGGCTCTGTACGCGTCGAGCGGACCGAGGACGGCTTCGTCGCCCGCAACGAGAGCGGCGCGGAGATCGTGATGGGCTCCGGTGACGGGCTGTTCAGCCCGGTGGAGCTGCTGCTGGCGGCCGTGGGCGGGTGCAACGTCATGACCGTCGAGCCGCTCACCGCCAAGCGCGGCCACCGGCTCGCGCGGCTCGCCGTGGAGGTCTCGGCGGAGAAGGAGAGCCCGACCCTGTTGCGGTCCGTCACCGTGACGTACGACGTGGAACTGCCGCCGGGGGACACGGGAGAGGTCTTCGAGGCCGTCGCCGGACGGGTCCACGAACGGCACTGCACGGTGAGCCGGTCCCTGCAGCAGGGCACCGAGGTCAGGCTCGTGCTCGGCGAGTAGCACGGGCGGGCGGAGCCCGCCGGATGCAGGCCGAAAGTCAACCTGCGTATGACGACTTCATGGCAAGCGGGCTTGTACTGTTGAAGCATGTCCTCGGGAGAGGACGAGAGACTTTTTCGATAAGGGCGCGGATGGGGGAACCGCGTCCGGAAAGCGGGGGACCCGCCGGTGCCTTTGGGGAGGGCATTCCTGGCGGAACCGCTTTGATCCGGAGCCGGGCAGTTGGGGGACTGCCCGGCTCCGGCATTTTCCGGCCCGTCCGAAGGCCGATCCCTTCCCCGCACACCCCGCTCGATCCCTTCCCCCGCCCACCCCCGCCCCGTCCCTTCTCCGCACGCCGCCGGCCGTCTCGCCGGCAGGTCCGACCGTCCGCCTGTCGGTGCGGCCTGTCCGCCTCGGGGTTCTTGACCGCCGCCTCCCGCCGGCTGCTCTCTCTTCTTTACTTTCATGAAGGAGCGCCTGCGGCGGATCGCCCCAGATGTGCGGCGTGGCCGACGTTGCCGCTGCACAAACAAGCCGACAGGTAGATCTTCCGCGTGTTATGTCCGGTTTACTTTGCTCCGTCCTGACTCATCCTGTAGTGTCCTATTCGTTGCCGCCGACCGGTGGCTGGATTGGACTTGGGGAGGCGATCACGGTGGGCGACCCCGCCCGGACCTCCGACCCAAGGCGCTTCGGATCCCACGTCTGACTCACGACGGCCTTCCGGCCGATCGCCATAGCTTCAGCGCACACGCCTCCGGGTGGTCGATCTGTCCCGCCCGGACACGTGGCCCGTCACCGCGACCCGCCGTACGGCGGGTCCCTTGATGACGCATGGCCATCCACTGTCGTCTCACGAAAGATCCCCAGCCTTGATGAAGACTCTGTCCGACCTGCGTGGCAAGCGACGGGTCACCGCCGTGGCCACGCTCGCCGGCGCCGCGGTGCTGGTCACGTCCCTCGTGGCCGCCGCCCCCGCGCCCGCGGAGCCGCCGGTCGGGGAAGCCGTCAACCTTTCCAGCATCGTCCCCATGCACGAGGAGGTCCTGTACGCGGGGGCCACCACGGGCTCGTACTTCTGGGACGACGCGTCGGGCCGCCAGGGAGACACCGGCATGCCGGCCATCGGCAAGCCGATGCAGAAGGGCCTCTTCGCCAGCCCGAGCTGGCCGCTCGGCACCGAGGGCTACATCATGTACAAGGGCCGGAAGGCCAAGTTCTTCATCGGCGACCGCGGCCCGGGCATCCCCTCCAACAGCGGCGTCATGCTGGACATTGACGGCAAGACCTTCGCCGAGCTCACCGGCACCACCTGGAACGAGAACACGCTGACCGTCAGCGGCGACGTCGGCCACATCCCGATCCAGTACGTCATCACGAGGTGGGGCGACGGGCCGGGCCTGCGCGGCGAGCCCGCTCCCTTCTCCAGTGGCGCGTGGCGGGGCTGACCCGGCACGGGTGATCCCCGCATCCGGCGATGTGCGCGACCTGCGCAGGACTGCTATGGTTACGGACATCGCGGGCGCCGCTAGCTCAGTTGGTTAGAGCAGCTGACTCTTAATCAGCGGGTCCGGGGTTCGAGTCCCTGGCGGCGCACAACATGTGATCAGGCCCGGCATCCGGAACGGATGCCGGGCCTGATCCGTCCCGCGCTCCGGGTCGTTGTCCGCACGGGTCGCCCGGTTTGTCTAAGATGCGTATGGGGTGCCGGGAAGTCTGGTCGGCTGTCGCTGACCCGATCCCGGAAACGGAGCCTCATGAGCACGCCCCGCCGCACCCCTCTTCTCGGCCCCGGGTCCCGGACGGAGACCCGCCGGATCGCCGACATCCTGCGGCAGGAGACCATCGGCGGCGCGTTGCTGCTGATCGCCGCGCTCGCGGCCCTCGTGTGGGCCAACTCGCCCTGGTCGGCCGGGTACGAGACGCTGCGGTCGGCCCGGGTGGGGCCCGAGGCGCTGCACCTCGACCTCAGCCTCGCGACCTGGGCCGCCGACGGGCTTCTGGCGATCTTCTTCTTCGTCGCCGGGCTGGAGCTGAAGCGCGAGTTCGTCGCGGGCGACCTGCGCGACCCCCGGCGGGCCGCGGTGCCGGTCGTGGCGGCGGCCGGCGGCGTGGTCGTGCCCGCGCTGCTCTACCTACTGGTGAACACGCAGCTCAACCCGCTGACCGGCCCCGGCGCGGACGGCGCGCTGCGGGGCTGGGCGGTGCCGACCGCCACCGACATCGCCTTCGCGCTGGCCGTGCTCGCCGTGGTGGGCAGGAACCTCCCGTCGGCCCTGCGCACGTTCCTCCTCACCCTCGCGGTCGTCGACGACCTGCTCGCCATCGCGATCATCGCGGTGTTCTACACCACGCACCTCGCGCCGCTTCCGCTGCTCGCGGCGCTGCTCCCGCTGGGCCTGTTCGCCGTGCTCGTACGGCGTGGGGTGCGCGCGTGGTGGCTGCTGGCGCCGCTCGCCGCGGTCACCTGGGCCCTGGTGCACGCCTCGGGCGTACACGCCACGGTGGCCGGCGTGCTGCTCGCCTTCACCGTCCCGGTCCACCGGGCCCCTGGGAAGGGCACGGCGGAGGCCGCCGGGGAAGGCACGGCGGAGGGCTCTGGGGAGAGCGCGGCGGAGGGCGCGGGCCCGGCCGAGCACTTCGAGCACCGGTTCCGGCCGCTCTCCGCCGGAGTGGCGGTGCCGCTGTTCGCCTTCCTCTCGGCCGGGGTGGCGTTCGGCGGGCCCGGGGGCCTGCCGGGACTGCTCACCGACGGCGTTCCTCTCGGCGTCGTCGCGGGGCTCGTCGCCGGCAAACCGCTGGGCATCACGGCGGCCACCTGGCTCGTCGCGCGGTTCACCCGGGCCGGCATCGACGAGGGCCTGGCCTGGGTGGACATCGTGGGGGTGGCGGTCCTGTCCGGCATCGGGTTCACGGTGTCGCTGCTCATCGGCGAGCTCGCGTTCGGCGCCGGATCCACCAGGGACGGCCAGGTCAAGGTCGCGGTGCTGACCGGGTCGCTGGTCGCGGCGCTGCTGGCCACGGTGATCCTGCGCCTGCGGGACCGCGTCTACCGCCGTATCGCCGAAATCGAAGCCGAAGCCGAAGCCGAAGCCGACGCCCAAGCCGACGCCGAAGCGCGGGCCGCCGCCCCGCCCACCACGTGACGGCTCACCAGGTGACGACTCGCTGGGTGACGGCTCACCAGGTGACGGGGAGCGCGTCGAGCCCTCCGGTCAGCCTGCCGGTCCGCGCCTCCAGCTCCTCGTACGGCACGGCGAGCGCGAGCGAGGGGAAGCGCGCGAACAGGGCGCCGAAGACGGCGTTGAGCTCGATCCGCGCCAGGCCCGCTCCCAGGCAGTGGTGCGGGCCGTGGCCGAAGCCGATGTGCGGCCGCGGATCACGCCTGCGGATGTCGAATCTCTCGGGGTCGGGGTAGACGCGCGCATCCCTGTTGGCCGCGTGGATCGCCAGCGCCACCAGCTCACCCTTCCGGATGCGCACCCCGCCGACCTCGACGTCGTCGTGCGCGTAACGGATCAGGCCGTGCTGGCTCGGCGCGCCGAACCGCATGATCTCTTCGACGGCGGCGTCGAGGAGGGAGGGATCACGCAGTAGCGCGTCGCGCTCGGCGGGATTGCGCAGGAACAGCAGGGTGCCGTAGTCGATCTGGTTGACCGTGGTCTCGTGGCCGGCGAACAGCAGGCCGCCCGCGATCCTCGCGATGTCCTCCTCGGGCAGTGAGGCGTTCGCGAGGTCGGTGTAGACGTCCTCGCCGGGGCTCTCGCGCTTGGCCTTCACGATCTCGTAGGTGTAGGCGTTCAGCTCCATCTGCGCGTCCGCGGACCGGGCGAGATCGGTGAGATCGGTCATCGCCTCGGCCACCGCCCGGAACCTGTCCCTGTCCTCGTACGGCACGCCGAGAAGCTCGCAGATCACCTGGATGGGGAGCGGAAGCGACAGCCCCGCGTGCAGGTCCGCCGGCGGGCCCTGCTCGGCGAGCCCGTCGAGGAGGTTCCCGACGAGCGCCCGCACGCCGTCCGACAGGGCGCGCATGCGCCGGGCCGAGAACGCGGGGGACAGCAGGCGCCGCATCTCCTTGTGGATGATCCGCTCGGTGGCGTAGTCGCCGGTCGGGCCGCCGAGCAGGACGTTGTTGGACAGCCGGGCCGCCGTCGCGGGGGCGGGGTGCGAGCGGCCGAACCGGTCGTCGCCGAAGACCTGCCGGATCTCGTCGTAACCCGTGACGAGCCATGCCTCGTCCCCGACATGGGTTCTGACCCTGGTGATCGGCGCGCTGGCGCGCAGCTCCCCGAAATATGGAGAGATATCCAGTATGTCCGGCCGATCGAACGGCAGTCGTGGCAGTTCGGGCATGGGCGGTCTTCCCTTCGGCCTAGGCGTGAACCACTCGAATCTCCCCCCTGACCGCCTGGCTGACAAGGTAGTAAAACCATGTCCGGTGTGACAGGAGAGCGGACGTTTGCCTCCTGCCATCGTCCCGTTCCTCCGGGTTCCGGCGTGGATCGTCAGGGTCGCGCCCGGGCGAGGCATGGGACGGATGGGGCTGGAGGAACGGGGATCAGGTGGTGGTGAAGTCACCGCAGCCCCGGGGGAGATCTTCACCCGGGCCGCGGTGGCGGGCCCTCCGGATGGGGGAGATGGCCTCTCACTACCAATCGTGTCCGGACGAGCACATCGTTGTGTCCCGGCACCGAGCCTGGAGGTGGTGACGAGTGCGGTTCTCCGCCGAGGACGCTGCGTACAGACAACTGAGCAGCGAGTACGCCGGCCGCTGGTCGGTCTGGAGAAGCGACGCCGGCCGCTGGTACGCGACCCGCATGACGCGGTCACTGTCCAGGATCGAGATGGACCGGGGGCTGATCATGACCGCCTGCGGGGAGAGCGCGGACGAGCTGCGCGCGCTTCTCATGGTTCAGGAAGGCCTGGCGGGCCAGCCGCTCCCCTCCTCCTGACAGCCGTGAGAGCCGTGACGGCCGGGCGGGGTGCGGGCCAGGCGTAGGGCAGGGTGCGGGCGGCGTGGGTCCGGTGGGATTAGTGGGAAAACGGGGGGGAAGATCGGTTTCATGACAGAACCGGTGGTCCGCCGACCCGTCCCCCCGACCGGTACGCAGCACGTCATCGCCGCGCACGGCTACCGGGCGATCGTCACCGAGGTGGGCGCGGGCCTTCGTGCCCTCACGTTCCGGGACCGGCCCCTCGTCATGTCGTACCCGGAGGGCAAGTCCCCCGTGGGCGGCGCCGGCCAACTGCTGCTCCCGTGGCCGAACCGGGTCAGGAACGGCCGGTACGACGCCGATGGCGAGACGCGGCAGCTCGCGATCACCGAGCCGCGGACCGGCAACGCCGCGCACGGCTTCACCCGCCTGCTGCCCTGGACGGTCCTCGACGCCGGCGAGACCTCGGTCCGCCTCGGGCTGCGGCTGTTCCCCCAGCCCGGTTATCCGCACGTGCTCGACCTCACGGCGTCGTACGCGCTGGGTGAGGCGGGCCTGGAGGTCGAGGTGTCGGCGGTCAACGTGGGGGAGGGGGTCGCGCCGTACGGCATGGGCGCGCATCCCTACCTGACGCTCGGCGAGGAGGCCGTAGAGACCGGGCATGACGCCGGGCACGGCGCGGGCCATGACTCCGTGCACGGCACGGGCCATGACGCCGTGCACGGCACGGTGGACGACGCGGTGCTGGAACTGCCCGCGGCCGAGTGGGCGCCCGTGGACGAGCAGCAGATCCCGGTCGGCCGCCGGACGGTCGAGGGCACCGAGTACGACTTCCGGGCGGGACGCCGCATCGGCGGCACCGTGCTCGACACGCCCTTCACGAACCTGGAGCGCCACGCCGGCGGCCTGGTGCGGGCACGGCTCAGGACCGCCGACGGCTCCCGGGGTGTGGAGCTGTGGGGCGGGCCGGGCATCGAGTGGCTCCAGGTCTTCACCGGGGACACGCTCGCCGCGCCGTACCGGCGCTCGGGGGTCGCGGTCGAGCCGATGAGCTGCCCGCCGAACGCCTTCGCGAGCGGGGAGTGCCTGGTGCGCCTGGCCCCGGGCGAGCGGGCCACCCACCGGTGGGGGATCACCGCACTGCCCGCGGCCGGAGCCTGACCGGCCGGCCGGAGGGGCCGCACGCCTCCGGAGCGGGCACGACACGGCACGGCGGGATTCCGGTCCGCGCCAAACGGAAGAGACGGAAGTGGCTGATTTCAGCTACTTTCATGACCACTCCCGAGGCCGGCGCGGACACCGGCGCGGAGGCCGGTCGCCCCGCGCTCCCGTGATCCGCACCCCTAGCTGCGGCGACGGCGCCGGAAGGCCGGTCACGCCGCCGTCGCGATCTCCGCACGCATCACAGATCGGGCATTGACCGGAAACAATCTTGTTTCTTTGAATTCACACGACCACGTTGTGTCCCGTATCTTGAGTCGTGGGAGCGCTCCCATAGCCTTAAGGAGGCGCGCGTGTCTCTCCCCTTCGGTGCGGCGCCGGTTGACCCGGCCCCCGTCTGGACCGCCGAGTGCCTCCTGCCCGCCGTCGGCGCGAGCGTCGCGACCGCGCGCTCCCTCGTCCGTCGTGAGCTCGGCCGATGGGGTCTGGACGCGCTGGTCGACGATTGCTGTCTGATCGTGAGCGAGCTCGCCTCCAACGTCGTGCGGCACGGCGGCAACGTCTTCACTCTCCGGCTCGGCAGCAACGGCTGCTGGGTGTACGGCGAGGTGTTCGACCAGGGCGACGGAGTGCCGTGCCAGCGCGACGCCGACCCGGAGTCGGTGAGCGGCCGGGGGCTGCTCATCGTGGACGAGCTCGCCGACGACTGGGGCGTGGCCGCCGCGGGCCGGGGCGGCAAGACCGTCTGGTTCCTGGCCGGGACGGGCAGCCGGTCGCTGCTGCCCGTCGTTCCGCACCAGTCACGCATCGCCGTCTGCTGACCCCGGACGCCCAGCCGTCCGCCTCGCCGTCCCTCTCACCGTTTCTCGGACGCTCCGGAGATCCGGGCCCCGTCCAGGTGGGCCAGCACGGCGTCCGCGATCTCCTCGGGCGTGTGCGCGGCGGGGTCGAGTGTCAGGTCCGCCACCTCCTGGAAGCCGGGCAGCCGCAGGTCGCGCTGCTCGGTCAGCATGCGCACCAGGTCGGGCTTGAAATGCGGCCGGTGAGGGCTCGACTTCATCCGCTCGGCGAGGACCTCGGGCGGGCCGTCGAGGAACACCACGAAGGCGGGGGCCAGAGCGTTGCGCGTCTCGGGGTCCTCGACCGTGCTGGCCGCGGCGGCGATCACCGGGGACCGGTCGTCCGTCAGCGCGTCCCGCAGCACCAGCGCCTCGCGCGCGTGCAGCTCGTCGGGGCCCAGATCCGCCGCGATCACCGCGGCGGTCGTGCCGTACCTGGCTTCGAGATCGGCGTCGCTGTCGCGCATGGGGCGGTCGAGGGCGGCGGCGAGCAGCCGTGCGACGGTGCTTTTGCCCGCGCCCATGAGTCCCATGACCACGACGGGGGTATCGGTCATGTTCGCCATGCTGCCCCATACGCCCACCGGCATGCGACGTTTGGAATCCGTGGAGGGGATAGAGCACAAGGCGAAGGAGGAAGCCATGACCATCGCCGGAAGCATCATCCTCATCATGTTGGGGGCCATCCTCACCTGGGCGGTCGACTTCACGATCGCGGGTCTCGACATCCAGGTCATCGGAGTGATCCTGATGGTGGGCGGCCTGGCCGGGCTGCTCTTCGGGATCTGGCGCATGACGACGCTGCGCCGCCGGACCACCGTCACCGCCGCCGCCCCCCTCGACGCCACCACCACCCGCCGTCAGGTGTACGAGGAGCGGCGCTACGACGACCCCATCTGATCCCCCCGCCCGACTTCTGCTGGTCTGAAGGGAGGCATGGACATGCCGGGACGTAAGGAACTGCCCTCGACCCTGGAGCGCTCGCCCAAGGAGGCCCAGGAGACCTGGATCAAGGCGCACGACTCCGCCGTCGAGACGTACGGCGAGGGCGAGCGCGCCCACCGCACGGCGTTCTCCGCGCTCAAGCACTCCTTCGAGAAGGTGGGCGACCACTGGGAGAAGAAGAAGAGGCGCGGGCCGTCGGACGAGCAGGCGAGGAAGAGCACGCCGAAGCAGGGCGAGACCGCCGAGGGCGTCGACGCCAACGCTTCCAAGCAGCACCTGTACGACGTCGCCAGCCGACTCGGCATCCCGGGCCGCTCCAAGATGACCAAGGACGAGCTGGTCGACGCCATCAAGAAGGCCAACCGCAGGGCGACCGCCAAGGCCCGCTGACAGCGCCGCGGGACCAGCCCATACAACGATGAACACGGAAACCGCGCCGCCGGACCGCCCTCAGGGGCCACGGTCCGGCGGCGCTTCCACGTGTGACGGGCGTCAGGGAAGCATGGCGAGGCGTCAGGGGAGCATGGCGAGGACGGCCTCGCGGATGGCGGTCCTGTCGATGCCGGCGTCCCGGAGCTGCTCCGCGGAGCCCGCGCTTCCGGGCATCCGCGCCACGGCCAGCTTGCGCACCGGCACCGGGTTCTCCGCGAGCGCCGAGAGCACGGCGTCGCCCAGCCCGCCCTCCGGCCAGTGGTCCTCCACCGTCACGACCCTGCCCGTGGCGGTGGCCATCGCGACCAGTTCGGGCGAGTCGAGCGGCTTGACGGAGTAGGCGTCGATGACGGTGACGGAGACGCCGTCCCCGGCGAGCAGGTCGGCGGCGGCCAGGGCCTCGTGCACGGTGACGCCCGCGGCCACGATCGTCGCCTGGCCGCCGGTCCGCAGGACCTTGCACCCGCCCACCGGGAACTCCTCGTCCGGCCCGTAGATCACCGGGGTCTCGCCCCTGGTGGTGCGGAGATAGCGGATGCCCTCCAGGCCGGCCATGTCCGCGACCAGCCGGGCCGTCTGGTTCGCGTCGCACGGATACAGCACGGTGCTGCCGTGCACCGCGCGGAAGGCCGCGAGGTCCTCCAGGCCCATCTGGGAGGGGCCGTCCTCGCCGATGGACACGCCGCCGTGCGAGCCGACGAGGCAGAGCCCGGCCCGGCTCACCGCGGCCATCCGGACGAAGTCGTACGCCCTGGTCAGGAAGGCGGCGAACGTCGCAACGTACGGGGTCCAGCCGCGCGCCTGCATGCCCGTCGCGGCGGCCACCATCTGCTGCTCGGCGATGTAGAACTCGAAGAAGCGCTCCGGATGCGCTTCGGCGAACGTCTCCAGCTTCGTCGAGTCGGCCACCTCGCCGTCGAGCGCGACCACGTCGCCCCGGGCCGTGCCGAGCGCGGCCAGGGCCTCGCCGAAGGCGGTCCGCGTGGCCACCTCCTCGCCCAGCTCGTACTTGGGCAGGACGAGCGGTCCGTCGGCGTACCGGTACGGCACGCCCTGGGAGGCGGGTGGGGTCATCGGCACGGTCAGCGAGCGGGGGCCGCCGAGCTCGCCGAGCGCCTGCTCGGCGTCGGCCAGCGGCTTGCCGTGCTTGCCCTCGCGGTCCTCGACCGCCGACACCCCGCGGCCCTTGCAGGTCCTGGCGATGATCGCGGTCGGGCGGCGCCGGGTGGCCCGGGCGTCCGCGAGGGCGAAGTCGATCTGGCCGGGGTCGTGGCCGTCGATCTCGATGGTGTGCCAGCCGAAGGCGCCGAGCCTGGCGGCGTACGCGGCGAGGTCCCAGCCGTGCCGGGTGGGGCCGCGCTGGCCGAGCCGGTTCACGTCGACGATCACCGTGAGGTTGTTCAGTCCCTCGTGCCCGGCGTGCTCGAAGGCCTCCCACATTGATCCCTCGGCGAGCTCGCTGTCGCCGCACAGCACCCAGACGTGGTTCGGCAGCCGGTCCAGCCGCCGCGCCGCCAGCGCGAGCCCCACGCCGACGGGCAGGCCGAATCCCAGCGAACCGGTGGCCACGTCGACGAACGGCACATCCGGCGTCGGATGCCCCTCCAGACGGCTGCCGCGCCTGCGGAAGGTCAGCAGTTCCTCGTCGGACACGACGCCCATGGCCTTGAGCATGGCGTAGAGGAGAGGGGAGGCGTGCCCCTTGGAGAAGACCAGGTGGTCGTTGGCCGGGTCGGCCGGGTTCTCGACGTCCACGCGGAGCTGCCGCGCGAGCAGTACGGCCATCAGCTCGGCCGCCGACATCGAGGACGTCGGGTGCCCCGAGCCGGCGGCAGCGGCGGCCCGCACCGAGTCCACCCGGAGCTGGGCCGCGAGTTCGCACAGGAACCGGTAGTCAAGCTCGTCCATCGTCCTCGACTACCCGGGTACGCCCCTTCGTATCGCCAGAAATGGGGCGTACCCGATATATCAGTGTTTTCTTGTCAGTTTCGGTTCTGCGGTCAGCGGCGGCGCAGCCCGATACCGGCGACGGCGGCGGCCCCGAGGGCGGCGGCGACCAGGCCGCGGTGCTGAGACATCCACAGCTGCGCGCTCCGGCCGTGCGAACGCCGGTCGAAACCGCCGTGCGCGCCGTAGTCCTTGTCCTCGTCGGCCGGCTCCCACAGGTTGGAGACGCCGGTCGGCGCCTTCTCGGTGGTGAGCTGCGACTTGACGCCGGTCCTGGCGAGGTAGCGGTCGAGCAGGGCGGGCACCGCCCGCTGCCCCATGATCGTGGCCGCGGTCATCCCGCCGACCCAGTACTCCTTCCGCTCCGGGTGCTCGGCGGCGTGGACGATCGCCCGCGCCGCCACCTCCGGCTGGTAGATCGGCGGCACCGGCTGGGCGTGGCGCCGCATCCGGTTCAGCCCCCAATCGAACTGCGGGGTGTTCAGGGCCGGCAGCTGCACCATCGTGATCTTCACGCCGGAGTCCTCGGCGAGCAGCTCCGTCCGCACCGACTCGGTGAAGCCGCTGATGGCGTGCTTGGCCCCGCAGTACGCCGACTGCAGCGGGATCGACCGGTAGGCCAGGGCCGAGCCCGCCTGCACGATCGCGCCCTTGTCCCGTGGTTTCATCAGCTCCAGGGCCACGCGGGTGCCCCACACGTAGCCGAGATAG
This sequence comes from Microbispora sp. H10949, assembly GCF_014161435.1. NCBI lineage: Bacteria > Bacillati > Actinomycetota > Actinomycetes > Streptosporangiales > Streptosporangiaceae > Microbispora > Microbispora sp. H10949. Next base: position 205,806 of record NZ_JABBWZ010000006.1, read on the forward strand.
GTCACCTTGGTCTCACGTTCGTACTCCTCCGGGGTGATCTGGAGGAACGGCGCGAAGACCGTCGTGAACGCGATGTTGATCCAGACGTCGATCGGCCCGAGCTCGGCCTCGGCCTGCTGGGCGGCCGCGCGGACCTGGTCGTAGTCGGAGACGTCCGCGGCGAAGACCTTGGCGGTCCCGCCCTCGGCTCCGACGTCGACGGCGGCGCCCGCCAGGCCCGCCTCCCCGCGTGCCACGAGGGCGACCTTCGCGCCCTCGGCTCCGAGCTGCCTGACCACGGCGCGGCCCACCCCGCCGCTCGCCCCGGTCACCACCACGACCTTGCCCCGCAGGCTCACCTCGTCATCCTCTCGATTGCGGCCCGCCGCCGAGTCTCTTCTGCCTGCGCACGGCGAGGAGCATGGCGGTCCCGACGACCGCCATGATCGCCAGGACGACCCCCGTCAGCCACCACAGGCGGCCGACGAAGGAGAGCACCAGTACGGCGAAGCAGAAGACCAGAGCGAACGACCCGATGCGGACGTAGATAACGTCCATCGGGGTCGCCTCGACCATGGGCTTTCCGGTCGGCGAACGTTGTTCTTCGGTCATGAACGGCCCCCTACCCTCGAATCCGGTTCACTATCGCGGTCGTCGACCTGTCCGGGACGTACCCGAGCACCCGCACCTCGCCGCCGAGCTCCCTGACCAGGTCGGCCTCGGGCAGCAGGTCAGGGTGGTAGTCGCCGCCCTTGACGTACACGTCCGGCCGGACCATCCGCAGCAGCTCGACCGGGCTGTCCTCGTCGAAGACGGTGATGTAGTCGACGCAGCCCATCGCGGCGAGCACCGCGACGCGGTCCTCGCAGCGGTTGATCGGCCGTCCCGGCCCCTTCAGCCGGGCCACCCCGGCGTCGCCGTTGACCGCCACGACCAGCACGTCGCCGAGCCGGGCGGCCTCCTCCAGACAGGCCACGTGGCCGCGGTGCAGCACGTCGAAGCAGCCGTTGGTGAACACGACGCGCCTGCCCTCGGCGCGGTCGCGCTCCAGGCAGGCGGCCAGCCGCCCGGGCGGCAGCGCGACGTCGGGGCGCAGCGCCTGCACCAGGTCCTCACGGGTGCACACGGCGGTGCCCGGGCGGCGCACCACCACGCTCGCCGCGGCCTGCGCGATGTCGGCGGCCCGCTCCGGCCCGGCGCCGGCCGCGAGGCTCAGGGAGAACGCGGCGGTGAACGTGTCGCCCGCGCCGATGCTCATCGTGTCGGGCGCGGGGCTCGCGAAGGTGCGATGCGGCTCCCGGCCGCGCCGGTGCAGGAGCGTGCCCTGGCCGTCCAGGGTGGTGACCACCAGTTCGGCGCCGGTGGCCTCGACGATCTCCTCCGACCGCGCGGACAGGAAGGCGACCCGGTCGTGGTCACCGCCCTCGCCGAGCAGCCGCACGATCTCGGCGTAGTTGGGCAGCACGGCCTTCGGGCGGCACTCCCGCCAGGCCGCCACGTCGTGGGCGTCCACGACGAGGACCGGCGCCCCCCGGGAGCCCGCGTTCCGGTCGGCGCTGAGCTCGCACAGCAGCCGGCGTACGGCCGGGGTGCAGACGCCGCCGCCGTAGTCGCAGGCGACGATGACGTCCGCGTGCGCCGCCAGCCGGGTGATCTCGTCGATGAGCTCGCGTTCCGCCGCCTCGGGCAGCGGCGCGTCGTCCTCCTCGTCGTACCGGGCCACGATCTGACCGTCCGTCAGCACCCGGCGCTTGACGGGCGTCCGCAGGCTCCGCACGATGACCAGGCCCTCGATGTCGAGCCGTCCCAGGGTCGCGTTGAGCGTCGCCCCCGCGGGGTCGGCGCCGGTGACGCCGACCATGTGCACCCGCGCGCCGAGCGCGGCGAGGTTCACGGCCGTGTTGGCGGCGCCGCCCGGCTGGTCCTCGATCCGTTCGATGGTCACGACCGGGACCGGAGCCTCCTGGGCCATTCGCTTGGTGCGCCCCCGCAGCCACGAGTCGAGCATCACGTCCCCGACGACGACGGCTGTGACTTCACCGAAGCGGTTGAGCGTCTCTTCCGTCATACCAGGGCGGCTACCCCGGCGGACGCAGGGAAAACAACAGTCACGCCAGGCGCGCCCGCCCGGTTTGGCGGGCCGGCACGGGGGTAACCGGGAGCAGACCGCTCCACACGAGCGCCCCGCCGGTGGTCAGCCGGCGGGCCGGACGGAATGGGGGGTGTCCGATGGACGAGAGGACGCGGGGAACCAGAGGTTCGTGCCCATGAGCGCGTTGCTCGTCGAAGGCGTCGAGCGGATCGCCGTCCTGCGGGCCAACGCGCTCGGCGACCTGCTGCTGGCCCTGCCCGCGATCGGGGCGCTGCGCCGGGCCTACCCGGCTGCGAAGATCACCCTGCTGGGCCGTGAGTGGCACGCGAAGTTCCTGCGGGGCCGCCCCGGCCCAGTGGACGAGGTCGTGCCCCTGCCGCCCATCTCCGGCGTCTCCTCCCCGGCGGACGGGTCCGCCGCCCCCGAGGAGCTGTACGAGCACCTGCGCGAGCGCAGGTTCGACCTGGCCGTCCAGATGCACGGCGGCGGGCGCAACTCCAACCCGTTCATCCGCCGCCTCGGCGCGCGGCTGACCGCCGGGCTGCGCACCCCCGACGCCGAACCGCTCGACCGCTGGGTGCCGTACGTCCACTACCAGCACGAGACGCTGCGCTACCTGGAGGTCGCGGGCCTGCTCGGCGCGGCGACCAGCGAGATCGAACCGAGGGTCGAGGTCGTCAGGGAGGACTGGGCCGAGCTCAACCGCGTGCTGGGCAAGGTGCCGCGCGGCCTGGTGGCGATCCATCCCGGCGCGCGCGACCGGCGCAGGCGCTGGCCCCCGGAGCGGTTCGCGGAGGTCGCCGACCGGCTCGGCCGGCCGGTGGTGGTGACCGGCGTCGAGGAGGAGCGCGACCTCGTCGAGAAGGTCGTCGCCCAGATGCAGGCCCCGGCGAGAGCCGTGATCGGGGAGCTGTCACTCGGCGGGCTCACCGCGTTGTACGCCGCCTGCGACCTGCTCGTCTCCAACGACACCGGGCCACGGCACCTGGCCGCGGCGACCGGCACGCCCACGGTCGGCGTCTACTGGTGCGGCAACATGATCAACTGGGGGCCGCTGAGCAGGGGCCACAACCGGCCGCTCATCTCCTGGACGTCGCGCTGCCCGGTCTGCGGCGCGGGCGCGACCAAGGACGGCATGCGGGAGTGCGGCCACCGGGACGTCTCCTGGGTCGCCGACGTCGGCGTCGACGACGTGCTCGAACAGGCCTGGGACCTGCTGCGATGAGCACGGCCGCGGCCGAGGTGTTCCAGGCGAAGCCCGTCGAGCTGCGGCCGAGCGATCCGGCCGAGCCGGGCATCAGGCGCCGCCGCCGGGGGCGCGGGTTCAGCTACACCTGGGCCTCCGGCCGGCCCGTGCGCGACCGCGCCGCGCTGCTCCGGATCAGGGCCCTCGCGATACCGCCGGCCTGGACCGACGTCTGGATCTGCGCTCATCCGAACGGCCACCTGCAGGCGGTGGGGACCGACTCGGCCGGCCGGCGCCAGTACCGCTACCACGACGAGTGGCGAAGGCAGCAGGACGAGGCCAAGTTCGACCACGTGCTGGAGATCGCCGAACGCCTCCCCGCGTTCCGGGAACGGGTCGCGCGGGATCTGCGCGGCGAGGGGCTGGGCCGCGAACGGGTGCTGGCCACGGCCGCCCGGATGCTCGACATCGGCTTCTTCCGCGTCGGCGGCGAGGAGTACACCGACTCCTACGGCCTGGCCACGCTCAGGACCTCGCACGTGAAGTGCGGCGACGGCAGGGTCGTGTGCCGCTATCTCGCCAAGGGCCGCAAGGAGCGGGAGCAGGTGCTCGCCGACGCCGAGGTCTGCGAGGTCCTGACCGCGCTGTCGAAGGGACACCGCGGCGAACTGCTGCGGTACCGCGCCGACGAGGGGGCCGACGAGAGCGCCGGCGAGGGGGCCGGCGAGACGGGGGAGGGGGCGTGGGTGGACGTGCGCAGCTCCGACATCAACGCCTATCTCAGGGACGCCTTCGGCTCCGACGTCTCGGCCAAGGACTTCCGCACCTGGCACGCCACCGTGCTCGCGGCCGTCGGGCTCGCCGTCTCCCGGCCGGTGCGCAGCGGCGCCGGCCGCAAGCGCGCGGTGTCCCGGGTGATGAAGGAGGTGTCGGAGTATCTCGGCAACACCCCGTCGGTGTGCCGCGCCTCCTACGTGGACCCGCGTCTCGTCGCGCTGTACGAGAAGGGCCGGACCATCCCCCTCGAACGGCTGGCCGAGGACGCCGAAGGCGGGCTCGCCACGCACGGACCGGTCGAGCAGGCCGTCATCGCCCTCCTGCGGCAGGCGCCGTCCCGGCGATCGGCGCGGCGGTCGGCACAGCGGTCGGCACGGCGCCGGCGCCACAAGGACCGCCGGGCCGCCTGACCCTGTCACTCCAAGAGGCAGCCTCCACCGTGCCGGCCGTCTCCCTCGTTCTTTCCGGGGCCGCCTCGCACGCGCGAGACGGCACGCCGAGCGGGGAGGCGGTCAGCGCACCCCCGCCCCGAGGGCCTGCACCGCGGCGTCGATCACCTGGGTCGCCGAGATCGCCCCGGCGTCCCCGGCCTCGTGCAGCAGCGGGTGCCGGCGGCCGTCCGGAGGCGACACCAGCACCGAGGGCGTCCGGTAGGCCGCCGCGAGCCGCGTCAGCGCGACGTCGCCGCTGATCACCAGGCGGGCCCCGGCGACCAGCGCGCACAACTGCCGCAGCGACGTGCGGCCGGCCAGCACGATCTGCGGCGGCAGCACCGCCCGGGTCGCCACGAGCAGCGCCATCGGCCGCTCGCGCAGGCTCCCGGTGATCACGACGGGCAGGCCGTCGTCCGCCAGCGTCCGCGCCACCTTGGCGAAGCGCTCCGCGGGCCAGCGCAGCGACGTGCCGCCCGCTCCCGGGTGGATCACGACCGCCCCCGGCGCCGGGCTGGCTGTCAGGGGCGTGGGCAGCGTCGTGTCCTCCGGGTCGGCAGGCACGCCGTACCACCGCAGCAGGCGGCACCAGCGCAGCACCTCGTGCTCGCCCGGTTGCCACCACGGGCCCCTGACCCAGGGCACGTCCCGGTTGGCGTACGCCCACAGGCGGTCGACGCCCCTGCCCTCGTGCCGCAGGTTCAGCAGGACGTGGTGGCTGCGCGGCCCCCGGCCGTGCAGGTTCACGGCGAGGTCCGGCAGGAGCGGGGGATGCCCGGCGTCCTCCTCGCCGGGGCCGGGCCACGACAGCGGCGCGAGCCCGCGGGCGGGCAGGATGCGGTCCACCGCGCCGGTGAGCGCCGCCAGTTCGCTCAGCTCCGGCGGGCACGCGAGGACGACGCGCAGCCCGTGCCGGCGCAGGGCGCGCAGCGCCGGCACGACGGTGAGCAATCCGCCGATGCCGTCGGAGCGCAGCACGAGAGCCGTGGACGTCATCGCCTCACCTCCGGGGGGCGACGCCGCTCACGACGCGCTCCGGTCGAGGTGGCGGGCGGGCAGCACCTGGTCGTAGGCGGCCAGGGTCTCGCCGGCGATCCGGCCCCAGTTGTACCTGGCCCGGGCGCGGTCCGCCCCGGCGATGCCGTACGCCGTGCGCCGCACCGGGTCGTCGATCAGCCGGCGCAGCGCCCTGGCCAGCACGGCGGGACGACGGGGCGGGACGAGGACGCCGGTCACGTTGTTGACGACGGTCTCCCGCTGCCCGCCGACGGCCGAGGCGACGACCGGGACGCCGCAGGCCATCGCCTCCAGCGCCACCATGCCGAACGGCTCGTACCACGGGACGGAGACGACCGCGGTGGCCGAGCGCATCAGCGCGGGGAGCCTGTCGCGCTCGACGCGGCCGAGGAAGCGCACCCGGTCGGACACCCCCGCCTGGGCCGCGAGCCAGCGCAGCCGGGTCACCTCGGGGTCGCGGTGCAGTTCGGCCGCCGGGGGGCCGCCCGCGACGACCAGTTCGGCGTCCCTCAGGTACTGCAGGGCGAGGATCGTGGTCTCCACGCCCTTGCGCGGCACCAGCCGGCCCACCGACAGCAGGCGCGGGCGGCCCGGCCGCTCCAGCGGCCGTACGTGGGGATTGAAGGTGGTCACGTCCACCCCGCAGGGGACCACCCGCGCGGTCCGGCGCGGCACCCGCATGCGGATCAGCTCGTCCACCTCGTCGCCGCAGGTCGCGATGACGGCGTCCACGCGCCGCCCGATCTCGGCCTCGGCCTCCACGCGGTCGCGCGGGCTGGTGTCGGCCGGGCCCTGGTGGCGCCGCTTGACGCTGCCGAGAGCGTGGTAGGTGTGCACGACGGGAATCCGCAGCTTCTCCGCCGCCGCGAGCGCGGCCAGGCCGCTCATCCAGAAGTGGCTGTGCACGACGTCGGGCCGGTCGAACAGCCACCGGTCGTGCAGCCACTTCCCGAAGTGGGGGACCCAGGGAAGGATCTCGTCCTTGGGGATCTCGGAGGCGGGGCCCGCGGGGACATGGACGACGTCCACACCGGGGGCGAAGGCGACGGTTTCCGCGAGGTCCTCACGGTCCTTGCGCGTGTAGACGGTGACCTCGTGGCCGGCTCCGGCGAGTTCGCGGGCGAGCGCGGCGACGTGCACGTTCTGGCCGCCCGCATCGACGCCGCCGAGCGTGGCGAGTGGGCTGGCATGCTCCGAGACCATGGCGATCTTCACTGGGGGTTCCTCCATGAGCGGCAGTGGCGGGTACCCGGCTCGGGAGTCAGGGAGTCCAGGTGAACGGGCCCGGCGACCGGGGGTGCCTCAGGAGCCGGTCGTGTACGGCGGGCCGTTGCGGGCGAGGGGCGGAGGGCGGGCCCGGGGCCCGTGAGCGGCAGGGCGCGCGCCGCACGGGCGTCGCCGGGGGCGGCCGTCAGGGGGGAGGCCGCGGCGTGGGAGCCGTCGGAAAGGAGGGGGAGACAGGTGCCGACGCCGACGTGTTCCGTGCCCGCAGCGGTTCTTTCAGGGCGGGGGGAAGACCGGTCGCACGTTCCCAAGACGCTCCTCCAACATGGCATGCTCACGCCAAGGAGGTACCTGCGTCTTAGGCACCAGGAATATCACTAACCATAACCCCCTAGCAGCCCGCCAAACCAGGGTTTTCGCCGGGAAAGGCCAGTGGTTTCGCCAGGGAAGCTCCGGGCAGCGCTCATCTAAAAGGCCTAGGGGGTGCAGAGATGGAGACGCCGCACTATGTCGCGGCCCGCGTGCAGCGGGCTCTCGCGGAGGACGAACGGACCACCGAGCTGGGCATCCGGGTCGACGTGCGGGGAGAACAGGTCTACCTGCGCGGGCAGGTGTCCTGTGACGAGCGGCGGCACCAGATCGAGAACGTCGCCCGCGAAGCGGCTCCGGGCCTGCGCGTACACAACGAGATCACTCTGGTGGAAGTGCGGGAGCCGGGAGAGGAGGAACACCTGTGACGGAGTTGCGCATCGCCGCCGTAGCGGACATCCACTTGGGCGAGGACCTGCGCGGCCACTATCGCAAGAAGATCGAGGGCATCGAGCGCCGCGCCGACGTGCTGCTCGTGGGGGGCGACCTCACCAGGCACGGCACGATCGCCGAGGGCCGGGTGGTCGCCGAGGAACTGAGCGGCCTGCCCATTCCGGTCGTCGCCGTGCTCGGCAACCACGACTACCACTCCGACCACAACCAGGAGATCATCGATCTCCTGCGGGACGCGGGCATCACCGTGCTGGACGACGAGGGCACCGTGGTCCCCGTCGACGGCGTACGGCTGGGAGTGGCCGGCGGCAAGGGCTTCGGCGGCGGCTTCGCCGGGAAGTGCGCCAGCGAGTTCGGGGAGCCGGAGACGAAGGCGTTCGTCCGGCACACCAAGGACATCGCCGAGAGGTGGCGGCGGGCGCTGAAGGAACTGGACGCCGACCACAAGATCGTGCTCAGCCACTACTCCCCGGTCAAGGACACGCTGATGGGCGAGCCCCCGGAGATCTATCCGTTCCTCGGCAGCTACATGCTGGCCGAGGCGGCGGACGCGGAGGGCGCCGACCTGTTCATCCACGGGCACGCGCACGCGGGCACGGAGAAGGGCGTCACCCCCGGCGGCATCCGGGTGCGCAACGTGGCCCTGCCGGTCATCAAGCACGCCTACACCGTCTACTGCCTCAACGGCGACGACTGCTGAGCGGCCGCTGCCGCCTGACCGCCGGGCGAGGGGACGACGCGTCCCGGCGGGCGTCCGCCGGATACGGAACGGCGACCGGTTGTCAGAACCGGTCGCCGTTCCGTGTCAGATCAGAGTGGTGCCAGATCAGGGTGTACGCGGCTAGGGATTGAAGATGCTGACACCCCCGGGGCCGATGAGGAACCCGAGGACGATGAGGACGATCCCCCAGAGGATGTCCCGACGGGCCAGGATGACGTAGATCCCGGCGATGACCAGTACCACGGCGATGATCCAAAGCAGAGTAGCCATGGCCCTCCACTGCCCTCGCGAGAGGGCACGTAACATCATCCAGTCCTGGGCCCGAATGAATTTGCGGCCAAAGCACACATTGTTACGTTTGCTTGACCTGATTCGGGCATGTGGGGATACATGACTACTTTCGGATATTTTCTGTCGAGCGAGGAACACGATCCCAAGGAGCTCGTACGGCAGGCGAAATTAGCCGAGGAGGCCGGGTTCGAGGCCCTCTGGATCTCCGACCACTATCACCCCTGGCTCGACGAGCAGGGGGAGAGCTCCTTCGTGTGGTCCGTCATCGGAGCCGTCTCGCAGGCCACCTCGCTGCCGGTGACGACCGCGGTCACCTGCCCGATCATCCGCATCCACCCGGCGATCATCGCCCAGGCGGCGGCCACCGCCCAGATCCTGCTCGACGGGAGGTTCCGCCTGGGGGTGGGCACCGGAGAGGCGCTCAACGAGCACATCCTCGGCGACCAGTGGCCCCCCGCCGAGGAGCGGCAGCGAATGCTGGAGGAGGCCGTCGACGTCATCCGCGAGCTGTGGACGGGTGAGCTGGTGACGTACCACGGGGAGTTCTACGAGGTCGACACGGCGCGGCTGTACTCGCTTCCCGACCAGCCTCCGCCGATCTACATCTCGGGTTTCGGGCCCAAGTCGGTGGAGCTGGCCGGCCGGCTGGGCGACGGATACATCCACACCGCTCCGGCGGGCGACATGGTGGAGGCGTTCCACAAGGCGGGCGGCGAGGGCAAGCCGTCGGCCGCCGGGCTCAAGGTCTGCTGGGCGGACGACGAGGCCGAGGCGCGCAAGACCGTCCACCGGCTCTGGCCCAATCAGGGCATTCCAGGTGAGGCCGCCCAGCTCCTGCCGCTGCCGCGGCACTTCGAGCAGCTCTCGGAGCTCGTCACGGAGGAGGCCGCCACCGCCTCGACGCCCTGCGGGTCCTCACCCGAGGCGCACCTGGACGCCATCCGCCAGTACGTGGACGCGGGCTTCGACGAGGTCTACATCGCCCAGATCGGCCCGGAGCAGGAGGGGTTCTTCTCCTTCTACTCGGCGGAGATCCTGCCGAGACTGAAGGACGGACGGTAGGCAGCCTGTACGAAGCGGAGCGCGACCGCGGTGACCCGCGGTCGCGCTCCCCGTCTCAGGTGTCGTTCCTGACCAGGCGCAGCGACAGCAGCGGCTGGACGAACCACAGCCAGGCGCAGAGCAGCGCCACTCCCGTTCCCACCGCCGCGGCGGGCCAGGCGCTGGTCAGCGCGTCCAGGACCAGAGCGGTCGAGCAGGCCATGGCGACGGCCAGGGACATCGCCCCGGCCACGCCCAGCCGGTTGGCCCGGCGCAGCAGCAGTTCCTTGAGTCCTGACCGGAACAGGATGCGGTGCTGGGTCGCCGGAGCGATCGTGCAGATCGACGCGAACGCCGCGCTGACGACGGCGATGTAGAACAGCCAGTTCCCGGTCGTGTCGATCTTCCCGAAACCGGAGGAGAACGGGAGCGTCAGCAGGAACGCGAACAGCACCTGCACGCCCGTCGCGGCCACCCGCAGACCCTGCAGCAGCTCGCCGAGCTCGCGGTCGACCCGCTCCTTCGGGTTCTCGTCGGTGTTCTCCAGGGGTTCGAGCACTTCGCTCATTCGGAGGCCTTCATCAGCCGGACGTAGGCGAACTGGAGCCAGTCGGAGATCGCCACGGCCGCCATGGTGGCGCCCGCGAGCCGGGTCAGCCGGGGAAAGAACACCGTGCCCGCGGCGTATCCGGTCGCCACCCACTGGGACAGGCAGAACGGGCAGGTCAGCAGCTCGCCCACGGTGTGCTGCAACCCGTGACCACGGACCTTCTCGTTCAGCTCGGCCGGGCCGGAGACGCCCTCATAACGAGTGAAGGGGGCGCGTATCGGGCTGGTCACCGGGTCCTTGGCCAGCGTCCGTGAGAGCCGGTGCGTGAACAGGCCCATGAGCATGAGGTCCATCGGGCCGATCTTCTCGGGCGGCTTCCGGCCGGTCAGCTTCGCCGTGGCCAGCAACGCGGAAACGGCCCCGCCGTACACCGCGAGAACCCGTGTGTACGAGGAGAGCGGACGGTTCTCCTCGCCCTCGTAGGCGCGCTTGATCTCCTGCAGGGTCTCGGTCATGAGCGCGCCCTACCCCCGATTGTTTGCGGCGAACATTGCTGGGCAAGCGACGTGAGTGGGTAGTCACAGTCACGAAGTCACCGACGCGATTCTCGAAACGCTCAAGCGCGCCGGCTCCGGGCTCAAGGAGGCCGGGGTGCGCTTCGCCCTGGCCGGAGGCTGCGCCGGATATGCGAGGGGCGCCGCGCCATCGCTGCACGACGTCGACTTCGCTCTGCTGGAGGAAGACGTCCCGCTCGCGCTGAAGACCCTGGAGAGCCTGGGTTTCCGGACCGCGAGACCACCGGAGGACTGGCTGGTCAAGGCGTTCGACGAGGAAGGCGTGCTCGTCGACCTGATCTTCTCGCTCGCCGAACGGCCCGTCACCGAGGCCATGCTGGCCCGGGCCGAGCCGATCAACGTCGCCGCGCTGAGCCTGCCCGTCCTCGAAGCCACCGACCTGGTGATCTCCTGGATCATGCCGTTGTCCGAACACGCCTGCGACTATGGTTCGCTGCTGCCGATGGTCCGGGCGATGCGCGAACAGGTGGACTGGGACCGGGTCGCCTCTGTCGTGGCCCCGTCGCCGTACGCCTCGACGTTCGTCACGCTGCTGGAAAAACTGCGCATCGTCGCTCCTACGAATCCGACATCCGACGCCGCCTGGCCATGAAGGTTTTTCGTCCTGCTACGTGCGGGCCCGCCCGGCCGGGCGGGCCCGCACGTGGTGAGGGGCCACGCCGTCGCGGCGCGGCCCCTCACTTCGTCATGCCGTCAGTCGGTCATGCCGTCACAGGGCCTCGCTGTGGGGGAAGCGCCCGTAGTAGTCGGCCAGGCGGTCCCGGTACTCGGGCTGCATCACCGCCGCCTCGTCGTACTCCGGTGCGTTCTTGATCTCCTGCTTGGTCCTGGTGACGAAGACCTTGTGATCCTCGCGGTCGATGCTCTTCACCACGCTCGCGGGGAGCATGACCTTCCTGCCGAAGATCCAGGGGCCCGTGTCGACGACGATGTAGCTCTGGCCGGCCTCGTAGGTGGCCTCGTCCACAGATCCGATCTTCCCGTCCACGGCCTGGACGTCGTATCCGACGATGTCCATCTGCCCTCCGGCGCCGTACACGGTGTCGGGATACGACCAGAGATCCGGTGTCATGGGTGACTCTCCCTTCGTCGTCACTGACCTATCCCGGAGCACGGAATGGGAATACCCCGGCGACGTAAGAGCAGGACAGGGCGCGGCCGCGCCCTGGCGCGGGAGACCTCCGGATGCCGCTACTCTTGTGGTGCGGGCGCCGCTAGCTCAGTTGGTTAGAGCAGCTGACTCTTAATCAGCGGGTCCGGGGTTCGAGTCCCTGGCGGCGCACCATCACCGCGGTTCACCACCGCGGTTCGTGACACCGCTTCTGCGAAGCAGCTCAGCGCGTCCCGGCTCCGGCCGTGGCGCGCTGATCTTTTTCGCGCCCGCTCGCCCGGACGACTCCCGCGTCAGGGTACGGCGGCGCCGGCTTCGGGGAGGTCCGCTACCGGGCGGAGATCAGCGGACACCGCGCCTGACCGCCTGCCGCGGGGCTTCCGCGGCGGACCGCCGGACGCACCGGAACGGCTGGCGTCAGTGCTGGGAGGCCTCGTACCAGAGGTAGGGGATCGACCAGTCCCAGTGCTCGGCCTCGTCCATCTCCCGTACCGGATCGGGCTCGGGAGACCACAGCACCGCGCCGGGGACGCCGAACTGGGCGGCCCAGTATCGCCCGAGCCGTACGAATCCCCGGCCGAGAGCGCAGGCCATCCGCTTCACCAGTGCGAACATCACCGGGCATCACTCCTCGTACGCTCTGGCACGACACCGCTTGTGACCCAGACCACCATGGATCTGGAAATAAAGATTTAATCTGGTCGATTACCGGAAGTAAATGGTCAGACGGCCTCATGGCGGTCTCAGGCGCCGAGTAGTTCGTGCAGGCCCCAGCCGTCGGCGTCCTCCACCACCCGCAACGCCAGCTCCGCGCGGCCGGCCATGTCGAGCGGGGCGACTCCGGAGACCGCGTGACCGTGCGCGAGCCGGTCGAGCGCGGCCCCGACGAGAGGCCCCGCCGTCCGTACGGTCGAGGGCAGCGCGATGGAACGGGTCGACCCGCCGTGCAGCACGATGTTGCGCTGGCGGTAGAGGCGCCGGAAGCAGCCGCGCAGATAACGCTCCACCCGGCCCAGCGTCACGGACGGCGCGGCAGCCAGCTCGCGCATCCGCCCGAGGGCCGCCGTCGTCACCGGATCGTCCACGTGGACGACCGGATCGGCGGCCAGCCACCGCACCATGCGCCGCACCCGTTCCCGGTTGTTGCCGCCGATCGCGTCGAGGTCGCGTCGCAGCCGCGGGTCTGCCTCGCGGATGCGGGGGTCGTAGCTCAGCGCGGTCAGTTCGGCGCGCGGCCATCCGGCGGTCACCAGGGCTGCGGCGCGATCCGCGGCCACCGCCCGGCCCTCCTCGCGGTCCGCCTCGTCGGTGTCGCAGAAGAGCAGTGACTCGATCGCGGCCCACGCTCCGGCGACGGCGGTGCTCGGGGAGCTCTCCGTGAGCGGCGCGGCGAGTTCGAGCGCGTCGTCGATGCGCAGGCCGTGGGCGCCGGAGTCGGGCAGGTCGTAGAGCACGCCCACCCGTTCCAGGGAGAGCACGGTTACCGCCGGATCGCCCCGCCGGAAGTCCTGCGGGTCGGCCAGGCCGGTGAGGAACACCTTGGGATAGACGTCCAGCGCCGTCTGCCCGCGCCGATACCGCACCCTGTTGCGCACCCGGTCGAACAGCTCGGTCACCTGCTGCACCGCCGAGACATGGTCACGCGCCCGTACGCGGAAGAGCAGCCCGCCACTCGCCCGCACATGCTCGATGTGAGGGTAAGCGGTTCCCAGCCGGTGACTGACCTCCTCCCTGGACAACCAATGGGGCGACTTGCTCGCCACCTGTGGGGCGGGCACCCTGTCCTGGATGACGATCAGCCCCTCGTACTCGCGATCGCCACGCGACTCCAGCTCCAGGAGAAGATCGATCAGGTCCACCGAGCCGGCCGCGGCGCCCAGCCGCGACTTGATCTCCTGACGGAGGAAATCCTGATGGAATCCCTCGTCGAGCAGATGTGAGGCGATGCACCTCGCGGAACGTTCCACATGCACAGGGCCGCTGGTGAGGACGTCACGCCAGCGCCTCAGATAGCCGTCGGCGACCAGGTCCGACAGGAGCGCCATGTTCCGCTGGCTGCGGGCCCCCGGCCTGATCGGTCGGAGGCAGGTCGAGTGGATGTGCCGGCGAATCTGCCCGTCGCCCAGTGCGCTGTCGGTCTTGAGCCTCCGCAGCAGCGACTCACGTGCGTACCAGGCCAGGGAGCCCTGCGAGAGAACGTGGCTTCCGACCCAGTCGGCCGCCTCAACGGCTTCGCGCAGGGCGAGCACGGTGCCCACGTCCCACAGGCGGCGATGCCAGGGCCGCCAGGACTCCAGCAGTTCCTGAACCCGGGCGTTCACCACGACACTCGTCGTCGGTCTGCCGCTGACGGCTTCCATCGGTGACGTGCTCCTTCTGGCCTAGACTCGTGAGCGCTGCGTTACCGGTTGCGCACAGCGCGCAGGGGAAGTACTCTCAAGAGAACTTAGGCAGGGGAGTCGCCCGGAAGGGCCTCTCCCCATCGCCTTTTCTGGGGGTTGTGCGGCATCCAGTTTGGCCGATCAGAGCTCCGCCGTCACAATTTTCGTACAAATCGAACACTCTCCGTCATCCCATCCGGCTCGCGGCGCGTACGGCTGCGCCTCGTGACGCTTCCGGCCACCCTTCGAGGGCAGTGAAAACCCCGGCGTCCGCGTATCGTTCTCGAAACGCGAGTGACTGGAGGTGCCGATGCGGCTGGAGGCCGTCTTCTTCGACGTCGGGGAGACCCTCGTGGACGAGACCCGGGAGTACGGCACCTGGGCCGACTGGCTCGGAGTGCCACGGCACACCTTCTCCGCCGTGTTCGGTGCGGTCATCGCTCGTGGCGGGGACTACCGGGAGACCTTCCAGCACTTCCGGCCGGGGTTCGACCTCCACGCGGAACGGGAGCGCCGGGCACGGGAGGGGCAGGCCGAGACGTTCGGCGAGGAGAACCTCTATTCCGACGCGCGGTCGTGCCTCGCCGAACTGCGGGCGATGGGGCTGCGTGTCGGGCTCGCCGGCAACCAGACCGCCCGGGCCGAGGGCATCCTACGCGCCCTCGGCCTGCCCGTGGATGTGATCGGCACCTCCGACGGCTGGGGCGTGGAGAAGCCCGCCCCGGCCTTCTTCGAGCGCGTGGTGGCGGAGGCCGGCTGTCCCGCGGGGTCGGTTCTCTACGTGGGCGACCGGATCGACAACGACATCCGGCCCGCGCAGCGGGCCGGGCTGCGCACCGCCCTCGTACGGCGGGGCCCCTGGGGCCACGTCCTCAGGGACGAGTCGGTGGCCCGGGCGTGCCTGTTCCACGTCGACTCGCTCGACGAGTTACCCGCCCTGGTCCGCAAGCACAACGGCGACTGAGAGCCTCCCGGGCGTCCGGAGTGACGGCTGATCGTGGCCGGCGCGGCCGCGGTCACATCGTGAGCTCGGAGAGCCGGGCGCGGCCGAGGTCCGTCAGCCGTTCGCCCAGTTGGCGCGTCGCCGCCGCGGGCGGCAGCGCGTCCAGCACCCCACGGACGCGATCATGGCCGATCGCGTACCAGTGCTCCTCCAGCGCTTCCACGGCCCGCCTGAGGTGCTCGGCGGCCTGGTCGCCGTCGGCCGGGGCGTGGGCGGCGGCGAGGTCGGCGAACAGCACCGAGCGCTGTTTGCCGCCGTTCGGGCCGAGGTGGTCGAGCGCCGTGCGCAGCCGGCGGGCCGCCTCCTCGTGCTGGCCGGCGGTGAGCGCGCTGTATCCGGCGAAGCCGTCGAGCCGTGCACGCTCGAAGAAGTCCAGCCAGGGAGGGTCGTCCCCGCTCGTGTCGATCATCTGGTCGGCCCGGTCGATGTGCCGCATGCACTCCTTGGGCTCGCCGCACCGGGCGGTGATCTCCGAGGCGACGCAGTGGAGCCACGCCCTGGTCAGCGGGCCGACGCCGTGCCAGGCGTGTGCGAACGCCGCGTCGAGCAACCCCAGCGCGTCGGAGCGGCGGCGGTCGAAGCCGGGGACGAACGCCGCGTGGGCGAGCACGGCGGCGGCGAGCGGGTGGTCCCCGCACTCCCGGGTCGCCGACAGGGCCAGCCGGAACAGCCGCGCGGCCGTGTGGCACTCCTCCAGATCGAAGAAGGCCACCCTGCCGGACAGCAGGGCAGAGCGCGCGGCCGCCTCGGCGAGTGTCTGCCGCACGGCTCCCTCCGGAGCGGCGCGCAGCAGGCTCGTGCCGAGCCGGGTGTGGGCGACCGACGCCTGGAAGATCTCCTCCGGGGGCGAGGTCCAGTAGAGCGCGGCCTGCCGGTCGACGACCCGGGCGAACGCCTCGGCCGACTCGGCGTCGACCCCGCGCCCGCGCTCCACCGCCGCCGGGAGACGTTCGCCGCCCTCGCCGAGGAGCGGGGCGAGCACGCCCGCGCCTAAGAGGTTCCGCAGGAACGTGGAGCGGTCGATGCCGTCTGCGGTGATCATGCTCAGCAGCCTCCCAATCTCGTCCACCACCTCCGTCACCGGCCGCATGGCCATCTCGTCGGGGGTGAGCAGTCCCAGTTCGCTCGCGGACTTGCCGAAAATCGTCACGAGATGCTTGCGGTAGCGCGGGTCCGGCCACCGCTCGCCCGTCTCCCACCGGCGGACGGTGTTCGCCGTGAGGCCCGTGTCCTTCTCCCCGCACGACCGCATGGCCGTACGGATGCGTTCGCACAGTTCCTCGTAGGACCACCCGCGCTGCAGGCGTTCCCATGCGAGCCGGCGATTCGGCGGATGACGGTGGCTGGCCGGCATGTCGCACCCCTCCTCGCATGACCGCTTCTCGCGCGACCACATGCACGCTGCGTCGGCGTGACACGCTGACACTACGGGAGTTTCCGTGTTCGCGTGGCTACTGGCTGTGATTGGACGTCTCCTGGCTGATACCGCCGCCGTCGTGGACGCGCTTGACTTGGCCCACTTCCGCGAGCAGCCGTTGGAGATGGGTGACATGACCACGTTGGAGGACATCGCGCGAGTCCACACCGGCTGGATCATCTGGCGGTCGGACGCCGGCCGCTGGTGGGCCACCAGGCGCGGGGCGGTCGACCTGGAGGCCATCCGCAGGGGGTGTGCGATGACGCTCGACGCCGACGACCCCGACGGGCTCGCCGCCGCCCTGACCGCTCAGGAGGAGGTGACCGCCGAGATCGTCGCCGATCTCGCCCCGGTCGTCGCGGACTCCACCACCGCCGGATAACCCGGAGCGCGGTCAGCGGCCGTCGTGCCGTCAGGCGAGGAGATCGGACCGAAGGACCTCCGCCTGGAGGATGCGTTCGATCTCCTTCTCGTCCGCATTGTGCCCCGTCTGCCGCCGCAGTTCCTTCCGTACGGCGTCGAGGATCACCGGCGTGAGGAGAACGCGTACGAGGGACTTCGGGGCCGTCGCCGCGCGGGCCTTCCACAGGTCGTCCTGCACCTGCCGCAGATGTTTGACGCCCATCTTCTGTGTGCACCGCTTGACCTCGTTGAGAGCAGGGGACTGTGTTGACATCGCCACTCCTAAGAGAGAGCATTGCTCTCGAAACGGAGCGATGTCTCAACCCCTGCTTGCCGATGGAGCCCCCCATGAACGCCGCCCTGCCCGCCCGTGCCCGGTTGACCGGGCTGTCCTTTCTCGTGGCCGGAGTCCTGTTCCTCCTCTATCCGCTGGTCCGGCCGTACGGGGACGAGACCGCGCTGTCCGGAGCCGCCACGATGGCGTCGCCCGCCTGGGTCGCGGCGCACCTGTTCGCGATGGTCGGGTTCGTCCTGCTCGCGCTGGGGACTCTCGGCCTCTACCTGGTGCTGGACCGCCCCCTCGCCCTGCGGGCGGCGGTGGTGACCTGGATCGGCGCCGGGCTGACCCTGCCGTACTACGGCGCGGAGGACTTCGGGCTGAACGTCATCGGCGCGCGGGCGGTGCGGGACGGCGACGTCTCGCTGCTGGCGCTGGTCGACGAGTTCCGCTTCGGTCCCGTGGCGATCGCGATGTTCGCGTCCGGGCTCGCGCTGCTCGGCGTCGGCGCCGTCCTGGCCGCGGTCTCCGCCGGGCGCTCGAAGGTGCTGCCCCGGTGGAGCGGCGCTCCGCTGGCCGCGGGGATGGCGCTGTTCATCCCCCAGTTCTTCGGGTCGCCGGCGGTGCGCGTCGCCCACGGCCTGCTGCTCGCGATCGGCGGTGTCTGGCTCGCGGTCGCCCTGTGGCGGGCGAGCCGATCATGATCGAATGGTTGTTCTAATACAATGGACTCATGACGGCTTTTCAGGCCTCACTGCTGGACTGGGGCGAGGATGTTCACATGGGGCCGCTCGGCGCCTCGGTGCGGCGCACTCCGCTGGAGCGCGGCGCCTGGGTCGACGTCCGGCGGCACTGGGTCCAGGGCGCCGACGCGCTCTTCGAGCGGCTGCGCGACGGGGTGCCGTGGCACGCGGAGCGCGTCCACATGTACGACAGGGTCGTGGACGTGCCCCGGCTGCTGAAGTTCTACGACGAGGGCGAGGAGCTTCCCGACCCGGTGCTGGCCGAGGCCAGGGACCTGCTCAACGCCCACTACGAGAAGGAACTCGGCGAGCGGTTCGTCACGGCGGGCATGTGCCTCTACCGCGACGGCCGGGACAGCGTCGCCTGGCACGGCGACACGATCGGGCGGGGGAGCGTGGAGGACACGATGGTCGCGATCCTGTCGTTCGGCACGCCGCGCCCGCTGCTGCTGCGCCCGCGCGGCGGGGGCACGGCGCTGCGTCACGAGCTGGGTCACGGCGACCTCATCGTCATGGGCGGAAGCTGCCAGCGCACCTGGGAGCACGCGGTCCCGAAGTCGTCCACGGTGACCGGCGCCCGGATCAGCGTGCAGTTCCGCCCCCGGGGCGTCCGCTGACGGAGCTCGCCCGCCGGGTGCCCCCCTTCCCCGCCGGCGGCGGCCCTGTAGCGTGGAGATCGTGTTCCTCCGGGTCGAGATCGACGGCCGCCCACCCACGGCCGAGGCGCTATGGCATCCCGCACTCGTCAACTACGGCCACTTCACCGCCCTGCAGGTCAGGAACGGCCGCGCCCAGGGGCTCGGCCTGCACCTCGCCCGGCTCGACGCCGCCAACCGGGAGCTGTTCGGCGCCGGACTCGACGGCGACCTGGTGCGCGAGCGCGTCCGGCACGCTCTCGCCGGCGACGCGCGCGACGCCTCCGTGCGGATGATGGCCTTCTGGCCGGAGGGCCGGGACGCGGTGAGCCTCCTCGTGGCCGTGCTGCCGCCCGCGCCCCCGCCGTCCGGGCCGCAGAGCCTGAAGCCGGTGCCGTACGAGCGGCCCGTCGCGCACGTCAAGCACCTCGGCGGGTTCGGGCAGCTCTACCACCGGAAGATCGCTGAGCGTGAGGGCTTCGACGACGTCCTGCTCACCGGTCCGGACGGCACCGTCGCCGAGGGCGGCGTCACCAACGTGGGCTTCTTCGACGGCTCGTCGGTCGTGTGGCCCGACGCGCCCAGCCTCAGCGGCGTCACCATGCAACTCCTGGAGGCCCGCCTCCCGGCCGCCGGAATCGGGTCGCGGCGCGGGCCGGTGCGGCTGGCCGGCCTGTCGTCGTACCGGTCGGCCTTCGTGGCCAACTCCCGCGGCGTCGCACCCGTCGGGCGGATCGGCGACGTCACGCTCCCTGTGGACGACGACTTCACCCGGACGCTGGTCGAGGTCTACGAGTCGGTTCCCTGGGACCCGATCTGAGGGCGGGCGGCCCCAAGGTGAGCGGCCGTCGACACGTGCGGTTTCCTGGTAGTCCTTGGAAGGCGCCGGTGAAGGACCGGTCCCGGCCGCACGAGCGAAAGGTCACGGATGATCCCGCACCCCTACGTCCCCGCCCCCGCCCGGTACGACGACATGCGGTACCGGCGAAGCGGAAGGAGCGGCGTGCTGCTTCCCGAGATCTCCCTCGGCCTGTGGCACAACTTCGGCGACGGCCACGCGTTCGACGTGCAGCGCGCCGTCCTGCGCCGCGCCTTCGACCTCGGCGTGACCCACTTCGACCTGGCCAACAACTACGGCCCGCCGTACGGCTCGGCGGAGGAGAACTTCGGCCGCCACCTGCGGGCGGACTTCCGGCCCTACCGCGACGAGCTGTTCGTCTCGACCAAGGCGGGCTACGACATGTGGCCGGGCCCGTACGGCGAGTGGGGGTCGCGCAAGTATCTGCTGGCGAGTCTCGACCGGTCGCTGAGCCGGATGGGCCTCGACTACGTCGACGTGTTCTACTCCCACCGCCCCGACCCTGACACTCCGATCGAGGAGACGATGGGCGCCCTCGACACGGCGGTGCGCTCCGGCAAGGCGCTCTACGTGGGCATCTCGAACTACTCCGCGGAGGAGACCGAGAGGGCGGCCGCGGTGCTGCGCGACCTGGGCACCCCGCTCCTGATCCACCAGCCGCGTTACTCGATGCTCGACCGCTGGGCGGAGGACGGGCTGCTCGACGTCCTGGAGCGGTCCGGGGCGGGCTGCATCGCCTATTCGCCGCTGGCGCAGGGCCTGCTGACCGGGCGCTACCTCGACGGCGAGGTGCCGGCGGACTCGCGGATGGCGATCGGCCACTTCCTCACGCGCGACCGGCTCACGCCCGGGCTGCTGGACACCCTGCGCGGCCTCGACAAGATCGCCCAGGCGCGTGGCCAGTCGCTCGCGCAGCTCGCGCTGGCGTGGATCCTGCGCGACCCGCGGGTCACGTCCGTGCTGGTCGGGGCGAGCTCGGTGGAGCAGTTCGAGCAGAACGCCGCCGCGCTGGCCGCGCCGCCGCTCAGCCCGGAGGAGCTGGCCGACATCGAGAACCTGCTGCGCGCCGCCTGACCTAGTTGTACTGCCCTGGGAGGTTGGTGACGCGGCTGATGGGTGGCTGGCCTTTCAGCGCGGTGTGTCCGCGGTGATGGTTGTACATGTGCAGCCAGGGATCAAGTGCGGCGCGGCGTTCGGCTTCTGAGGCGTACGGGCGGGCGTAGGCCCATTCGTCGGCCAGGGTGCGGTGGAAGCGTTCGACCTTGCCGTTGGTCTGGGGCCGGTAGGGGCGGGTGCGCTTGTGGGTGATGCCCAGCTGGGCGCAGGTCTCGCCCCACAGCCGGGAGCGGTAACAGCTGCCGTTATCGGTCAGTACGCGTTCGATGACGATGGCGCGGGCCGCGAACCAGGTCCGGGCGCGCAGGAGGAATGCGGTGGCGGTTTCCTTGGTCTCATCGGCCAGGATCTCGGTGTAGGCCAGGCGGGTGTGGTCGTCCAGCGCCGTGTGCAGGAAGCCGTGGCCCAGGCGGGGGTTGCCGTGGGCGTTGCGTGAGGCGGTGGGGGTGGCCTGGCGGTTGCGCCCGCCGGCGGCGCGGCCCAGCACGCGGTGGCCGCCACCGTCGGGGATGTTGCCCAGCTTCTTGACGTCGATGTGGACCAGTTCGCCCGGGCGGTCACGCTCGTAGCGGCGGACGGGCGCACCGGTGGCCCGGTCCAGGTGGGTCAGGGGTGGCATGCCGTAGCGGACCAGTACCCGGTGCACGGTGGAGGGGGCCAGGCCCAAGCGGGCGGCGATTCGGGCGGGTCCCAGCCGATGGGTGATGCGGAGCTTGCAGATGCGCCGTTCGGTCCGCTGCGGGGTACGGGCCGGGCTGCGGCGCGGCCGGGACGACCGGTCGGCCATGCCGGCTGGGCCGAGCTGTCGATAGCGGCGGGCCCAGCGGGCGGCGGTGGTGTGGGAGACCTGGAAGCGTTCGGCCGCGCGGCGAATGCTCCAGCCGTCCTCGACGATGCAACGCGCGAGCCGGAGTCTGCCGGTTTCGGTCAGCGGGGCGTTACGGTGGGGCATGAGGGCCTCCGGGCGATGTGAATCTTGGTCGACTCACACCACGCCAGAAGGCCCTCACCCCTTTCAAGGTCATCGACAGCGTGTCGCCGATCCTCCACCGCTGTCACCAACGTCCATGGTCAGAACACCTAGTCGACCTCGGCGCTGCCGTTCACCCGCAGCTTGCGGCGGGCCCGCTCGTAGAAGGTCGTCGTCCCGAGCCGCACCACGCGGGCCGCGGCGCGCAGCGCCGTCACGGTGAGCCGGTCGCCCGGGCACAGGTGGCCGCCGATGGCGCCGTCGACCTCCATCGCGAGCTGTCCGCTCGTCGGGAGCACGTCGAGCGTCACCTCCTCGTCGGCGGACAGCACGAGCGCCCGGTTGAAGGCCGTGTGCGCGGCGGCCGGGACGACGATGAAGCCCTCGACGGTGGGGGAGACGATCGGGCCGCCGGCCGAGAAGCTGTACGCCGTCGACCCGGTGGCGGTGGAGACGATCACCGCGTCGGCGGCGTACCGGACGAACGGCTCGCCGTAGACCGAGACGGCCACGGCGGCGAGCCCGTCGCCGGGGATGCGGACGAGCGCGATGTCGTTGAAGGCGGTCACCGTCCGGCCGTCGTGGGTGGTCGCCCGGACCGCCATGCGCGGCTCCACCGTGTACCTGTGCTCGTCGATCGCCGACAGCGCGGGCGCGAGGTCCGCGACGTCGATCTCGGCGAGGAAGCCGAGCCGGCCCAGGTTGACGCCGAGGACGGGCGTCGGCCGCCCGGCGATCAGGCGCATGGTGCGCAGCATCGTGCCGTCGCCGCCGAGGCTGACCAGCAGGTCGGCCTGCCGCACCAGCGTCTGGTCGTCCACCGCGACCGCGCTGCAGTCGATGCGCCCGACCTCGTCGGGCAGGCCCAGCACCGGGCAGCCCCGGTTGCGCGCCCACTCGACGATGGTGTCGATCGCCTCCTTCGAGTCGCGCTCGGGGTGCAGAACGAGACCGACGGTGCTGACCATGCCCATGCCCCTCACTGTACGGGGCATCAGGCACGACCTAACGCGCGTCGTCGCGGGGGGCCTGGGTGATGGGGAGGACGACCCGGAACCGGGTGTCTCCGGGCGTGGACTCCACCCGGATGTCTCCATGGTGCTTGTTCACGACGATCCGATAGGAGATGTCCAGGCCAAGGCCGGTGCCCTCGCCGACGGGCTTGGTGGTGAAGAACGGCTCGAAGATGCGGGGCCGGACCTCCGGCGGGATGCCGGGCCCGGTGTCGCCGATCTCCGTGATGAGGTGCCCGTCCTTCCGCCAGGTGCGGATGGTGAGCGTGCCCTCGCCGTTCATCGCGCAGAGCGCGTTGTCGATGAGGTTCGTCCACACCTGGTTCAGCTCCGCCGCGTACGCCGGGATCGGCGGCAGCGACCGGTCGTACTCCTTGACCGTGCGCACGCCCTGCGGGATCTTGCCGTGGAGCATGGTCAGCGTGGCGTCGAGCAGGTCGTGCACGTCGACGGTCTGGTACGGGGCCCGGTCGAGCTGGGAGTACTGCTTCGCCGCGCCGACCAGGCTGGAGATCCGGTTCACCGCGTCGTCGATCTCGCCCATCAGCAGCTCGGTGTCGATGGTGTAGGTGAGCCACCGCACCGCCGGCTCCAGGTTCTCCTCGCCCACCGCGCCGGCGATCTGGCCGAGCCACTCCACGTCGAGGCCCCCGGCCACCAGCGTGGCCGCGAGGTCCCAGCCGCCGACGATGTCGTGGTCGTCCAGCCAGTCGGCGATGGCGTCCTCGGCGTCGGACCGCGCCAGCGGGGACAGCTCGGGGGCGGACGCGGCGCGCTTGACCGCGTCCTCCTGGAGCTCCACGAGATCGTGCAGCTGGCTGCCGTCCAGCCGCCCGTCGGCGATCATGGCGAGCTTCTGCCGCATGCCCGCCACCCGCCCGCGCAGCGCGGACGTGGCCCGCACGGCGGCGGCGGCCGGGTTGTTCAGCTCGTGGGTGAGCCCGGCCGACAGCGAGCCGAGCGCGAGCAGCCGCTCCCGCTCGCCCACGACCGTCTGGGTGGCGCGCATGCCGATGAACAGCCCTTCAAGCAGGTGCATCGCCATCGGGAACCACTCGCGCACGCACTCGGCGATCACCTCGGCGGGCAGCACGAAGAACTCGGCGTCGGTGACCGCGCGCAGCGAGTTGAGGTAGAGCTGGTGCGGCTCCCCGGTGATGTACGACTGGGTGGCGCCGCCGTACACGCCGCGCTGGCCGGTGCGGCTCACCTCGACCTCGTCGCCCTGCACCCGCCTGCTCATCGCGACGGTGCCGCTGAGCAGTACGAAGAAGCAGGTGGCGGGCTCGCCCTCGCCGTAGACGAGAGTGCCGGCGGCGCGGGTCTCCACCCGGCCCTCCGCCGACAGGGCGGCGAGCTGGCCGTCGTCCAGGGACTCGAAGAGGAACAGGGTGCGCAGCTCGTGCGGCGGCAGCGTCTCGGTCATCGGCCCTCCAGGTAGCGGTGGACGAGCGAGACCGCCATCGCGCCCTCGCCCACGGCCGAGGCGACGCGCTTGACCGATCCGGCCCGCACGTCGCCGGCCGCGAAGACGCCCGGCATGCTCGACTCCAGGTGGTAGGGGTCTCTGGACGGCGCCCACCCGGCCGGGCGGCTTCCGTCGGCGAGCAGGTCGGAGCCGGTCAGCACGTATCCGTTCCCGTCGCGGGCCACCACGTCGCCGAGCCAGTCGGTGCGCGGCTCGGCGCCGATGAAGACGAAGAGCCACGACGTCGGCACGGTGGCGACCCGGCCGGACCGCCGGTCGCACAGGGTCAGCCGCTCCAGGTGGTCGCGTCCCTCGCCCCCCACGACCTCGGTGTTCGGGTGGACCTCGATGTTCGCGATCCCCTCGATCTGGTCGATCAGGTAGCGCGACATCGACCGGGTGAGGTCGTCGCCCCGGATGAGGATGTGCACCTTCCTCGCGAAGCGGGAGAAGTACACCGCCCCCTGGCCCGCCGAGTTGGCCCCGCCGACGATGTAGATCTCCTCGCCGGAGCAGTTCGGGGCCTCGATGGCGGCCGAGCCGTAGAAGACGCCGCGGCCGGTCAGATCGGCGAGGCCGGGCGCGTTCAGGAGGCGGTACGACACGCCCGTGGCCAGCACGACCGTGTGCGCCGCGACGGCCGTGTCGTCGGAGAACCGCAGCAGCGTGACCGGGTCCTGCCGTTCGAGGCCGACGACCTCGCGGGTGGTGAGCATCTCGGCGTTGAACTTCTGGGCCTGCCTGCGGGCACGGTCGGTGAGCTGGGCGCCCGAGACGCCGTCGGGGAAGCCCAGGTAGTTCTCGATCCGGCTGCTCTGCCCCGCCTGGCCGCCGGTCGCCCGCTGTTCGACCAGCAGGGTCCGCAGGCCCTCGGAGGCGCCGTAGACCGCCGCGCCGAGCCCGGCCGGGCCCCCGCCGATCACGGCGAGGTCGTAGAGGTCGGAGGCGGGGGTGGTGGCCATGCCGACGTGCGCGGCGAGGTCGGTCTCCGTGGGCCGGGCCAGGGCCTTGCCGTCCGTGGTGATCACGACCGGCACGTCCGCCTCGGCCAGCCCGGCCGCGGCGAGCAGCCGCGCGCCCTCGGCCTCGTCGGCCCGGATCCAGCGGTACGGCACGAGGTTGCGGGCCAGGAAGTCGCGCACCGCGAACGACCGCGCCGACCAGCGGTGCCCGACGACCTTGGTCTCCGGCATCGTCACGGCGGGGGTGGCGA
The DNA here is from genome assembly GCF_014161435.1 of Microbispora sp. H10949. Classification (NCBI taxonomy): domain Bacteria; kingdom Bacillati; phylum Actinomycetota; class Actinomycetes; order Streptosporangiales; family Streptosporangiaceae; genus Microbispora; species Microbispora sp. H10949. The sequence goes on from NZ_JABBWZ010000006.1 coordinate 231,060, forward strand.
GCCACGCCTCCAGCAGCGCGTCCAGCACCGGGTAGAGCTTCTCCTCGGGCGGGTTCCACGGCTTGAGCAGGTAGTGGTCGAGATCCACGATGTTGATCGCGTTTATGGCCGCGTCCGTGTCGGCGTACGCGGTGAGCAGCACACGGCGGGCCAGCGGGAAGACGTCCATGGCGGCCTCGAGGAACTCGATGCCGTTCATCCCGGGCATCCGGTAGTCGGCCAGGAGCACGGCGACCTGCTCGCCGCGCAGCTTGATCTCCCGCAGCGCCTCCAGCGCGGTGGACCCGGACTCCGCCCGGATCACGCGGTAGCGGTCGCCGTACCGGCGGCGTAGGTCGCGCGCCACCGAACGCGAGACAGAGGGATCGTCGTCGACGGTGAGGATCGCGGCGTTCTGCACCTCTCCAAGGTACTGGCGATAAACATGATCCGGTTCATCCCCGAAGGGCCATAGGTCCCATGTCAGGGGGACGTTCGCCGCTCGCCGCACCAATGGGTATGACGAAGTCTGAGGAGGGACGGGGAGGAAGATGCGATGCCCATGACCGTCCGTGACGTCATGAACAGGTTCGTGGTCGCGGTCGAGGCGGACGCCTCGTTCGGCGAGGTGGTGACCGCGATGTGCCGGTTCCACGTCGGAGCGGTCCCCGTGGTGGACGGCGAGCGGCGGGTGCTCGGCATGGTCAGCGAGGACGACCTGCTGCTGAAGGACATGGACCGGCGGATGGGCGACCTGCTCTTCGAGGGGCCCACGCGTCACCGGGAGCGGAGGAAGGCGGCGGGCCGGCTGGTGCGCGATCTCATGAGCACTCCCGCGATCACGGTCACCGAGGACACCCCGGTGCGGCAGGCGGCCTGGCTCATGCACCGGAACCGGATCAAGGATCTTCCGGTGGTGGACGAGCAGACCGGGCGCATCACCGGGCTGGTCCGCAAGTCCGACCTGATCAGGGTGTTCTGCCGCTCCCCGGAGGACATCCACGACGACGTCCTCGACGCGATCGGGCGGCACTCCGGACGGTGCTCGATGCGGGTCGAAGACGGGATCGTCTACCTCGACGGCAGCGTGGAGCGGCGTTCGCAGCTCAGGACGCTGCTGGAGGACATCTGGCGGGTGGACGGCGTGGTGGACGTCGACTCCGACGTCTCGTACGAGATCGACGACCTGGGCCGGGTGGTCCCGCCCGTCACCCGTCCATGATCAGTACGGCGGCTCCCTCCACCCGGTCGGCGGCGAGGTCGGCCAGCGCCCGGTCGGCGGCCGAGAAGGCGTAGGGCGTGGTCGTGACCCGAGGGCGGTGGAGGGACGCCAGCCGGAGGAACTCCCGGCCGTCGGCGCGGGTGTTGGCCGTGACGCTGCGCAGCGTGCGCTCCTGGAACAGATGGCGCTGGTAGTTCAGCGCCGGGATGTCGGTCAGGTGGATCCCGGCGACCGCGAGCGTCCCGCCCCGGTCGAGCGCGGCGAGGGCGACCGGCACGAGGTCGCCCACCGGGGCGAACAGGACGGCCGCGTCCAGGGGCTCCGGTGGCGGGTCGGCGCTGCCCCCGGCGGAGGCCGCGCCCAGCCGGAGCGCGAGTTCCCGGGCCGCCGCCGACCTCGTCATGACGTGCACGGTCGCGCCCTCGGCGATCGCGATCTGCGCGGTCAGGTGCGCCGAGGCGCCGAAGCCGTAGATCCCGAGCCGGCCGCCGGGCGGCAGATCGGCGCGGACCAGCGCCCGGTATCCGATGATCCCCGCGCACAGCAGCGGCGCCAGCGTCTCCGCCGGAGCGTCTTCCGGCAACGGGTAGACGTACGCGGCGGGGGCGGTCAGCAGTTCGGCGTAGCCGCCGTCGGCGTCCCAGCCCGTGTAGGCGGACGCGGGACACAGGTTCTCCGCGCCCCGCAGGCAGTATCGGCACCGGCCGCAGGTCGAGCGCAGCCACGCCACGCCCACCCGCGAACCGGGCGGCGGCCCCGCCGTGTCCGGGCCGAGGGCCGCCACCCGCCCCACCACCTCGTGCCCGGGAACCTTACGGGGCCGCCTCGGGGGGAGATCGCCCTCGGCGAGGTGCAGGTCGGTGCGGCAGACGGCGCACACCTCGACGCGGATCAGCAGTTCCCCCGGCCCGGGCACGGGGTCCGGCAGTCCGGCCCGCTCCAGGGGCCGCGTCGCGACCGGTCCCGGGCGGGCCACGACCCAGGCGTCCACGGCTAGCCGTGCCGGATGCGCCGGCCGCTGATCTCGACCGGCTCGATCCTGATGTAGAGGGGGCGCTCGCCGCCCGCCCACGTCTCGACCTCCTTGTGCACGTCACCGGTCACGTGGTGGGCCCCGCCGCGGACGAGCACGCTCCAGCCCTCCCGCGTCCTCTCGTCGATGCGGTCGACCTCGAAGGCGACCATGAAGTCGGCCCCGTTGACGCCCGTGCGCAGGTCGGCGTCCATCGGGCCGCCGAGCGCCGTGCGGAACAGCACCGCGCCCTGCTCCACCGTGTAGTTGACCGGCAGGATCACCGGACCGCCGGGGTGGGTGAAGGCGATCCTGCCGACGCCCCCAGGGGAGATCAGCCGCAGGCAGTCGTCGCGGTCCAGCTTCTCCAGGTGCGGCAGGCCGGCGGGTGCGGTGTTCTCAGTCATGCGTTCCTCTTCTTCACAGTCGGGTCCTACGGCCTCGTTCGGCGCGTGACCAGCGTCCCGTCCCCGGCGCCGGCGGCGGCACCGCCGTCCGTCACGTTCCGGGGGACGAAAGACCCTTGGCCGCGTCTCCTCCCTTGGCCGTCGTTTGCCGTAATCCCTCCTTTAGTCGCATGCCCCGGATGGGCACGACCGTCACGTGACTCCCGCCGGGGGAGCGCCACGGGGAGGACCCCCCGTCATCACCACAACGGGAAGGACGCCGCGATGAGGCCGTACGGACAACCACACGCCGATCACCCGGCGAGGCGCTGATGGAGGTGCTGAGCGGCCGCGTGCTCGTGCGCTCCGCCGACCGGGCCGCGAGCCGCCGCTTCTACCGGGACGTCCTGGGCCTGGCGGTGAGCCGGGAGTTCGGACCGGCCGAGGACCCCGGGGTCGTGTTCTTCCTCGGGGCCGGATTCCTGGAGGTCTCCTCGCACGGCGGCGGCGCACGGGAGAGCCCGGCGCTGTGGCTCCAGGTCCGCGACGTCCGGCGGGAGCACGAACGGCTGGCCGGCGCGGGGGTGCGGGTGTCGCACCCGCCCCGGCTGGAACCCTGGGGCCTGGTGGAGATGTGGATCGAGGACCCCGACGGCCTGCCGATCGTGCTCGTCGAGATCCCCGAGGGACATCCGCTGCGGCGCGATCCCCGATCCTTCACCCCTCATCCCACCTGACCAGGATGAGTGTGATCCGGGTCTCACCTCGCCGTAGGCTTCTACTGGGAGACGGTAGCCTTAATTTCCTACCGGATTCGTGGGAGAATCGGGCGATGAGTACCTGGCCATGTGAGACGCCGACCACCGCCGCCGTCATGGCCGCGCGCTGGGTGAGGTCGGCGGCCGTCGACGACGCCCTCGGACGGCACTGGCTGGCCAATCCCGATCCCCGGGGCCGGTCGGCCGGCGCGGGGAACGCCTCCTCCCTGTACGCGGGGGCGGCCGGCGTCGTGCTGTTCTTCCTGGAGGCCGCCGCCGCCACCGGCGACCAGACGTATCAGGACGACGCGCTCGCGGGGGCGCGGCGGCTCGCCGCGACATGGCGGGAGCAGCGCGATCCGACCTTCTACCACGGCCGGGCGGGGATGCTCTTCGCGATGGCCGAGACCGGCTGGGCGACCGGCGACGAGGAGGTCCACGAGGCGGCCCGCGCCGCCGCCGACGGCCTGGTGCGCGACGTCCGCCGGTTCGACGACGGCGTCGGCTGGACCGGGGACCCGGCGCTGCGCGGCGACGGGGGGATCGTGCTCGCGCTGCTGCACGCCTCGGGCCTCCTCGGGGTGTCGGCGTACGAGGAGGTGGCCGTCGAGGCGGGCGGGCGCATCGCGGCCCTCGCCGTGCCCGGCCACCGCTTCGGCGGAAAGGCCTGCCCCGACCTGCCCGTGGACGCCGTCACGCCGGGGTTCCTCTCGGGTACGGCGGGCACCGCGTTCCTGCTCGCCCGGCTGCACGGCGTGACCCGCGACGCGCGGTTCCTCGCGGCGGCCCGCCGGGGGGCCGACTTCGTCCGCACGGTCAGCGTGGTCACCGACAGGTGCGCCCGCGTCCCGCACCACCTGCCGCAGGGGCGCCGCCTCCACTACCTCGGCTTCTGCTCCGGCGCGGCCGGGGTGGCCCGGATGTTCCACGAGCTGCACCGCGTCACCGGCGATCCCGGCGACCTGGACTGGGTGGAGCGCCTCGCCCACGGGATCGTGCAGAGCGGGCTGCCGGAGCACGCCCCGCCCGGCCACTGGGACGTGGCCTGCCTGTGCTGCGGCACGGCCGGGCTGCTGGAACTGTTCACCGGCCTGTACGCGGCCACCGGGCGGGAGCCGTACCTCGCCTTCGCCCGCACCCTCGCCGCCGATCTCATCGGACGCGCGGCCGGGGACGAGGAGGACGGCTTCCGCTGGTACCAGGCGTACCGCCGGCTGCGGCCGGAGGAGTTCACCGCCGACACCGGCTACATGGTGGGCGCCGCGGGGATCGGGACCGCGCTGCTGCACCTCGCCGCCACCGAGGCCGCCACCGAGGACGCCGCCCGGGACGCCGCCTCGGCCGCGGCGGGGGGTGGGGCGCAGGGCGGCCCGCGCCGTCTGATCCTCCTGCCGGACAACCCGTTCCCGGCGATCCCGGTCCCCGCCGCCGTTCTGCGCGGGGGCGACGCCTGAGCGGCGCCCCTTGGCGGCCGGCTCCACAGGTCCTTCGGAGGTCGTCTCCGGAGCTCGTCTCAGGGCCGTCGCCGGAACGGGGCGAGCGTGGCGCGCACGAGATCGGCGGCGCCCCAGTCGGGGTCGAACTGGGCGATCACGGCCAGGTGCTGGCGTAGCTGGAGGATCGGCATCCGTTCGCGCCAGTCGCGGTCGAGCCCGGTCAGCTCGGCGTAGAGCTCGAAGAACACGTGCGCCTCGGGCGGCGGCGCCGTCGTCCACAGGTGGGCCAGGTCGACCTCGGCCCACGTGTACGACACGGCCGGGTCGATCAGCGCGGGCCGCCCGTCAGGGGTGGCCATGACGTTCAGCGCCCACAGGTCGCCGTGCGTCAGGCACGCGGGCCGGACGGGCAGCAGCTCGGGCAGCCGGTCGCACAGCCGCTCCAGCGCCGCTCGGTCCGCGACGTCGAGCGCCTCCCGGACGCGACGCTCGCCGAGCCAGCGCAGCAGACGGTGCTGGGCGAAGAACTCGTACCCGTCGTCGTCCCAGGTGTTGACCTGCCGGCGACGGCCCAGCCAGTTGTCCCTGTGCCACCCGAATCGGGAGTGCCGCGTGGTGGTGTGCAGGTGGGCGAGCGCATGCGCGAGCTGCTCCCAGAAGGCCCCGGTGCCCGGCCGGGGGCGCAGCACGGACAGCACGAGCAGGTCGCGGTCCGCCAGGATGATCTCGGGCGTGGCGACGCCGCCAGTCTCGCGGAGCACGGTGAGCCCCTCGGCCTCCGCGGTGAAGGCGTCGTCCGACGGCGGCTCCCCGAACGCCTTGACGAACACCGTCGTGCCGTCACCGCGGCGCGCGAGCCCCGCGATCGCGGCGAGGCCTCCAGCGGCCGGCTCGACCGCGACGACGTCGGTCAGACCGGCCGCGTGCAGGCGTTCGAGCAGGACGGACGTCGTGTCTGTCACGGGTGTGCTCCTGTCTGCAGGCCGCGCGTCATGGCATGTCAGGGCCGAGCCGGCGGCGGCTCACTCATCGGTACGGGCTGTGTCCTCCTGTCGAGTGTGCTCGCCGTCGGCGGGTGCCGGCCTCCACTGTCGAGTCGTGCCGCTGGACGGTGCCGTGCGTCCAGGGGCCCCGCTCCGGCCCTCCTGGGAGGAGGGTGCGTCCACATCTGACTTTGACACGTGATGGGGTGTTCGTCCAGAAAGTAAAACTTTCGTCCGCAATGTCGAGATTTGGGGTCTTCTTGGTTTAGTGTCCGGTTACCCAACCGTGACCAGTCAGGAGATCCCCCATTTCCAGCTACGCGGACCCCCATGAGCAGCACGTGACCGCCCTCTCCCTCGCGGCGGCCTCCCTCCCCGCACAGGCCACCGAGGCGGCCGAGACTCCGGCCGTTCCCGAGGTCGGCTGTCCCACGGCCGACGGCCGGACGGTGCTCTACGCCGGCAAGACGACCGCGTCCTACTTCTGGGACGACGGATCGGGCGTCAACGGCGACACCGGAGCCCCCGCGTCGGGCGAGCCGATGCAGAAGGGCCTGGCGGCCAGCCCGAGCTGGCCCATGGGCACCAAGGGCTATGTGATCTACCAGGGCAAGAAGGCCGAGTTCTTCGTCGGCGACCGCGGCCCGGGCGTTCCCTCCAGCAGCGGGGTCATGCTCGATCTCGACGGCAAGACGTTCGCCGAGCTCACCGGCGGCACCTGGGACAGCGACTCGCTCACCGTCGAGGGCGCGGGCGGGCTCGGCCACATCCCGGTGAAGTACGTGATCACCGAGTGGGGCAAGGGACGCGGCAAGACGGGCGCGCCCAAGCCGTTCTCCACCGGCGCGTACGGCGTGCGGGACCAGGCCGAGCCTCCGCCGCCCTGCCCGACCGCGGCCCCCGCCCCCTCCGAGGAGTCGCAGACCACCGCCTCCACGCCGGCTGCCAAGGCGGCCCCCGAAGCGGCCGCGAAGGCGGCCCCGGCGCAGCCGCTCACGCCGGCCTCTCCCGCTCCCGCCGAGCAGGCCCAGGCCGCCGCGGCGGCCATGGCCCCCTTCGCCGGCGGGCAGGACGCGGCGGGCGGCGCGTCCCCGGCTGTGCCGGCGGGCGGCGCCGGGACCACGCCGGCCGCCGCGACCGGTACGGCGTCGGTGCAGGCCGTCACCCCCGTGTCCGCCACCGGCGACCCGTCCGGCGGCGACGACGCGGCTCCCGCCGTCTCCGCCGCGATCGTGGTGTGCGCGCTCGTCGCGGTGGGCGCGAAGGCGGTGCACAGCCGGGTCACCCGCCGGCCGAGCGGCGAAGAGGCCCAATAGGGGCGCGCGGGAGAGGCGGGGCTACCTCCTGCGGCCCCGCAGCGCTCCCGCCACCCGGTTGAACACCCGGTCCCACTCGGAGCCGAACGGGTTGTCCTGCACCAGGTAGGTCCAGGTCGCCGTGGGCCGCTTGAGGCCCTGGTCCGCCAGATCGCGGGTAACGTCGGCCTTTTCGAAGGTCTCCCGGGAGCGCCGTTCGACCTCGTCCAGCATCGCCCGGTAGGCGGGGACGGCCTCCCGGTTGAACTCGTCCAGCGGGTTGAGCCGCCCGAGCGCGCGCAGGTGGATGCCCTCGCGCAGGTCGGACAGGAAGCCGAGGTGTTCGGTCCAGCACTGGTCGAGGTGGTACAGCACGATCTGCCGGGCCGCCCGCTCGACCGCCTCCTCGCCCGCCGTCTCGCACAGCTCGCGGTAGCGCTCCGGGCAGGCCGACTCCAGCGCCCGCGCCCCGGTGTCGCCGTTCAGCACCCGGTCGCGCTGTTCGAGCACCTCGGCCCGCTGCCGCTCCAGCAGCCGGGTGTACCGCCAGGTGTTGCGGTGGATCTCCAGGTTCACGCCCTCGGCCACCCGCTGGGCGTGCGCCACGAGCGCGTGCGCGTCGGGATTCCGTACGGCGCCGTCGGCGTCGGCGGGCGGCAGCGACTGGTCCGGCGCGTAGACGGTCAGGAGCGGGTCCTGCCCGCTGACGAAGAACACCGAGCCGCCCGGGTCGCCCTGCCGCCCGGCCCGGCCCCGGAGCTGGTCGTCCAGCCTGCTGCTGTCGTGCCTGCCGGTGCCGATGACGTAGAGCCCGCCGAGCGAGGCGACCTCGTCCTCCTCGCCGGGGTCGCCCGCGCCGAGCCGGATGTCGGTGCCGCGCCCGGCCATCTGGGTGGAGACCGTGAGGGCCCCGCGCCGTCCGGCCCGCGCGATGATCTGCGCCTCCTCGGCGTCGTTCTTCGCGTTCAGGACGGTCGCGGCGAGCCCTCTGGCCTCAAGGGCCCCGGCCAGGCGCTCGGACTCGGCGACGTCGAGCGTGCCGACGAGGATCGGCTGCCCGGTGGCGTGCCGGGTCTCGATCTCGTCCAGCAGCGCCCCCTCCTTGTCCTCCACGGTCGCGAAGATCCGGTCGGGCTCGTCCACCCGTACGCAGGGGCGGTTGGGCGGGACGACCACGACGGAGAGGTCGTAGAACTCGCGGAGCTGCTCGCCCACGGCGACGGCGGTGCCGGTCATGCCGCACACGCGGGGGTAGCGGTGGATGAGACCCTGCACGGTGATCGAGTCGAGGATCTCGCCCGTCTCCGACGCCTGCAGGTGCTCCTTGGCCTCCACGGCGGCCTGCAGCCCGTCCGGCCAGCGCTGCAGCGCCGCGACCCGGCCGCGCGAAGTGTTGACGAGCTCGACCTTGCCGTCCCTGACGATGTAGTCGACGTCCCGGGTGAGCAGCGTGTGGGCGTGCAGCGCGAGGTTGACCTGCGTCACCACGCCGGGGTGCTCGTAGAGGTCGACGCCGAGGGCCTTCTCGACCGTGTCGGTGCCCTTGGGGGTGAGGAAGACGGCCCGGCCCTCCTCGTCGATCGTGTAGTGGTAGCCGCGCGACAGCCGCCGTACGAGGGCCGCCATCTCGGGGAGGGCCGTCCCCGCGTCGGCCGCGCCGGCCAGCACCAGGGGCACCCGGGCCTCGTCCACCAGCACCGAGTCGGCCTCGTCGACGAGCGCGACCTCCGGGGCCGGCACGACCAGCTCGGCCGGGTCGGTGCACAGCCGGTCGCGCAGCACGTCGAAGCCGAGCTCGCTCACCGCCGCGTACGTGACGTCGCACGCGTACGCCTTCCTGCGCTCCTCCGGCGTGGAGGTCTCGGCGATCCATCCGGCCGTCAGGCCCAGCGTCTCGTACAGCGGACCCATCCACTCGGCGTCGCGGCGGGCGAGGTAGTCGTTCACCGAGACCACGTGGACCCGGGAGCCGCGCAGCGCGTACCCGGCGGCCGCCATGGCCCCGACGAGCGTCTTGCCCTCGCCGGTGGCCATCTGCGCGACGTGGCCCTCCAGCAGCGCCAGCATGCCCGCGAGCTGCACGTCGTACGGCCGCTGGCCGAGCGCTCGGACGGCCGCCTCCCGCATCACCGCGCAGAAGTCGGCGGTGCCGACCCAGGCCGGGTCGGCGACGGCGGGGCGAAGCTCGTCGCGCCGGCCGGCCTCGGCCGCACGCCCGGCCGCCTCCGCCGCGACCCGCTGGAAGGGGGCGAGATCGACGCTTCCCGGCTTCTCCAGGAACCGCCTGATCCATCGACCTACCCGCGTCACATCCGCTCCAACGACTCTTGGGTCCGACTGGTTCCACATGCCCGGTTCATGGTCCCACTATCTGGGAGGTGCGACAGGTGAGCGTACCTGACACTCCCTGACAGGTACGGACGGCAGCATGGCCGCATGACAACGATCGCGAAGCTCATCGCCGTGACCATCGACTGTGCCGAGCCGAAGAGGCTCGCCGACTTCTACTCCCAGATCACCGGGCTGCCGGTGCAGTATGCCGAAGAGGAGTACGCCGGCATCGGCGACGACACGACGACCATCTACTTCCAGCGGGTGCCCGAGCGGAGGGCGCCGTCCTGGCCCGGCGCGGACAAGCAGTTCCACCTGGACTTCCGGGTGCCCGACGTGGCCAAGGCCGTGGAGGAGTACGTCGCGCTCGGGGCGACCAAGCCGGAGTTCCAGCCGGGCGACTGGGTCGTGCTCGCCGACCCGGAGGGTCACCTTTTCTGCGTCTGTCCGGAGAGGTCCTGAATCGGGCCACAGTGTGGCCGACTCTCCTGACGATGCAAGAAGCGTGATTACATCGCGTGATCGAATCTAGTCTCTCCGTGATCGATTCCCGCGGGCAGGGGGCCCGCCCGATGCGATGCGGAGGCATTCATGACGACTCGATCAGCGGCCCGTCCCGGCCTGGTTCTCCTCGCGGCGACTCTCGCCTGCACGGCGGGCCTGCTACCGGCCGGACCGGGCACGACCGCGGCGAGCGCGCAGTCGCGGGCGGCCGTCGCCCCGCCCCGGATCGGCGTGCTCAAGGTCGGCGGCGACGCCCTGGTCAAGGAGGGCGGTCTGTCGGCGAGCTGGGTGCTGGAGCACGACGGGGTCGTCCAGATCGCGCTGGCCGGTGACCGGATCGGCGTCCTCACCGGGGATGGCAGGGCCTGGGTGAAGCAGGGGGGCCTGTCCACCAACTGGGTGCTGGAGCACGACGGCGGTGTCAAGCAGCTCGCGCTGGCCGGCGACCGGATCGGCGTCATCACGGGGGACGGCAGGGCCTGGGTGAAGGAGGGCGGCCTGTCGGCGAGCTGGGTGCTGGAGCACGACGGCGTCAAGCAGCTCGCGCTGTCGGGTGACCGCATCGGGGTGCTGACGACCGACGGCAGGGCCTGGGTGAAGGAGGGCGGCCTGTCGGCGAGCTGGGTGCTGGAGTACAACGGCGTCAAGCAGCTCGCGCTGGCCGGCGACCGGATCGGCGTGGTCCGGGCGGACGGCGTCGCGCTGGTCAAGGCGGGCGGGCTGTCCGCCACCTGGGTGACCGAGAACACGGCGGTGAAGCAGCTCGTCCTGGCCGGCGACCGCATCGGGGTCGTCCGGGGCGGCGGCGCGGCGCTGGTGAAGGAGGGGGGCCTGTCGGCCACCTGGGTGACCGAGAACGTGGACGTCCTCGAACTCGCGCTCGCGGGCAAGCGGATCGGCGTGCTCAGGGTCACCGGCGAGGCTTTGGTCAAGGAGGGCGGGCTGTCCGACGCCTGGGTGACCGAGAACGCCGGGGTCGTCGGCATCGCCCTGTCCAGCGGCACCGACTGATCGGACACCGCGGGTTCCCGGGATCCTCGGGTCCCGGAAGCCGCGATTTCGCGGACGTGGGGAGTGGGCCCGGAAGGTCCTGAGAGCCGCGGGTTCCCGTGGCGCGGACCCACTCCCCCTAAACTTGCGTGGTGATTTCTGGACACACCGCCGGCTCCCGGCACCCCGGCCGGCGCCCATGATCTGGGCGGGAGTGGCGATCGCCCTCGTCGGGGCGCTCGGGTACGCGCTGGGCGCGGCGCTGCAGCAGTTCGAAGCCGTGCGCGACGGGGCCACGCTCGCGCTCGTGCGCAGGCCCCGCTGGCTGATCGGCGGGGTGATCGGCTTCGCCGGCGCGTCCCTGCACGCCGTGGCGCTCAGCGTGGCCCCGCTCGTCGTCGTCCAGCCGGTGAGCGTGGCGACGCTGGTCTTCGCGGTGCCGCTCGCCGCCACGCTGCACGGCAGGCGCCCCCGGCGGGCCGAGATCACCGGGTCGATCGCGGTGGCGGTGGGCCTGCTCGGCCTGATGCTGCTGGTCCCGGCGCACAACGTGACCCCCGTGCTGTCGGACGCGAACGCCCTCGCGCTGATCGGCTGCGTCGCCCTGGTCGCCGCCGTCACCTTCACCGCCGCGCGCCTGCTGCGGGGGCCGCTCAAGGCGCTGCTGATGTCGGTCGGCGCCGGAGCGGTGACCGCGACCGTGTCCACGTTCGTCCGGGTCGTCGGCGGCGGGCTCAACGGAGACCTCGGACGGCTGCTCCACTGGTTCACCCTGGCCATCCCGGTGCTGCTGGTCTGCGCCATCGTGCTGCTGCAGAAGTCGTACGCCGTCGGCTACTTCGGGATCGCCTACGCCGGAGTCCAGGTCGTCGATCCCCTCACGTCGGTGACGGCCGGGGCCGTGCTGCTGGGCGAGTCGCTGCCCACCGGACCCGACAAGGTGGTGCCCGCGCTGCTGGCCGCCGCCCTGCTGATCGCGGGGACGGTCACCCTGGGCCGCTTGGCCCCCGACCACTCCAAACCCGCTGTCGTACGCGGCGAGCCCGGCCCGCGCGAGGAGCCGGTGAACGCGGCGACGCCCGAGGCGGCCTGACCCCTCGGCCGCCCGGTGCTGGCGGCGCTCAGGCCGGCCAGCGGAAGACGTCGTCGAACTGGCGCACCGCGACGGCGGGCCCGAGCATGCCCGCCGCGCGCAGCGCGCCGTCGCGCAGGGCGACCGCCAGCGGGTCACGCCAGCCGCTGACCCGCCCGACCAGCCGCGACCGCCGCACGATCGGCGTCGTGCGGGCCAGCCGCTCCCGGCTGTACGCGGCGAGCCCCGCAGTGACGTCCGGGGCGGGGCCGCCGCCCGGTGAGACGTGCCGGGCGAGCACGACGGCGTCCTCGATCGCCTGGCAGGCGCCCTGCCCGAGGTTGGGCGTCATGGGATGCGCCGCGTCGCCCAGCAGCGCGATCCGCCCGGAGTGGAGCGCGGGCAGCGGGGTGTCGAGGGAGTAGATGTCATGGCGCAGCACCGCGCCGGGCTCGGCGGCGGCCAGCAGCCCGGGGATCGGGTCGTGCCAGCGGCCGAACAGGCGGATCAGCTCGTCCTTCTCGCTCTCCGCGCGCAGGCCGGCGGGGACCGGCGCGGTGGCGTAGCAGTAGACCTGGCCGCCCGCCAGCGGCATCACCCCGAACACCAGGCCCGCCCCCCAGGTCTCCGACGCGCCGACCGGTCCGGGGAAGGGGACGAGCGCCCGCCAGCTCGTCACGCCCGCGTAGCCGGGCTCAGGGTGGCCGGGGAACAGCGCCGCGCGGGTCCGCGACCGGATGCCGTCCGCCGCCACGACGAGATCGGCCTGAATCGTCTCCGTGCCGCCCGTGCCGCCTGTGCCGCCTGTGCCGCCCGCCGAGGTGGCGAGGGTGACCAGGCCCGTCCGGGGGTCGGCCGACACGGCCCTTGTGCCCAGGCGCAGGGCGCCTCGCGGCAGGCGCGCGGCGAGGATGCCGACCAGCGCCGACCGGGTGAGCAGCACGATCGAGTCGCCGTACCGCGCGGCGGCGTCCTCGGCGGTGGTCCGCGACAGCCAGCGGCCGGACGGCCGCCAGAGGCCCGCCTCGCCCTGGATCGCCGAGAGCTTCCTGACCTCGTGCCCGAGGCCGATCATGTCGAGGGCCCGCAGCGCGTTGGGCGCGACCGCGAGGCCCGCGCCGACCGGCTCGATCGAGGCCGCCTGTTCCAGCACGGTCACCTGCCAGCCGTTCCGCGCCAGGGCCAGCGCCGCCGTCAGCCCGCCGATGCCCGCCCCGGTCACCACCGCGTGTGCCATGCCCGGCCTCCTTCACTACAGGTGTAGTCACACGCTACTACGCCTGTAGTGCGCCCGTACGATGGGGGCCGTGAACAGTCAGCGGGCGGTCCTCGTCGCGGACGCGGCCATCGCGATCCTGGCCGAGCGCGGCATGCGCGGGCTGACTCATCGGGCGGTCGACGAGGCCGCCGGCCTCCCTCCCGGGTCCACGTCGAACTGCGCCCGCACGCGTGCGGCGCTGCTGGAGCTGACGCTGGCCCGGCTGTCCGAGCGCGAGGCTGCGGCGCTCTCCACGGTCGTGTCCGCCCTCCCCTTCGGCGAGGGGGGCGCCGCCGACCTGACGGAGCTGCTCGCCGCCTTCGCGTACGCGGCGATGACCGAGCACCGGGAGACCACCGTCGCCCGGTACGAGCTGGCGCTGGAGGCGAGCCGCCGGCCGGAGCTGCGCAGGCTGTACGACGAGCTGGGCCGCCGCATCCGTGAGCCCGCCGTCGCCATGCTGGCCGCCGCGGGCTCGCCCGACCCGGTGCGGCGGGGCGGGCAGATGGTGGCCTACGTCGACGGCCTGCTGTTCGACGCGGTGGCGGGCGCGGGCGGCATCCCCTCTCCCGAGGATCTGCGGGCCGCCTGTGAGGACCTCATGAGCCTGTTCCTCCGCGGCTGAGCAGCGCCTCCATCCGGCCTTCCAGGCGGGCGCGATGGGCCGGCCACTCGTCGTCGAGGATGGAGTAGAGCGGGCTGTCGCGCCAGGTCCCGTCGGGGCGGCGCAGCTGCCGGCGGAGCACGCCCTCCCGCACACCGCCGATGCGCTCGATGGCGGCCTGCGACCGCAGGTTGCGGACGTCGGTCCGCAGCACGACACGGGTGAACCCGAGAGCGAAGGCGTGGTCGAGCAGCATGATCTTGCAGTCGGTGTTCACGCCCGTGCGCCAGTGGGCCCTGGCGTACCAGGTGGACCCCACCTCCACGCTCTCGTCGAAGCCGCCGACGTCCCAGTAGGCGGTCGAGCCGATCGCCCGCCCGGTCGCCTTGAGGATCACGGCGAACTGGACGGTCAGCGGCCTGGCGAGGAGGCCCGCCACGTGGCGGCGCATCCCCTCCTCCGAGGCGGGGAAGATCCGCGGACTGAACCGCCACACCTCCTCGTCATCCCGGCCGGCCGCGTACAGGTCGGGGACGTGGCCGAGGGTGAGGGGCTCCAGCCGTACGACGCGGCCGTCGAGCACGACGGGCGCGGGCATCTTCGCGGTCATGCGGCCGACGCTACCGAGAGCGCGCGGCACGGAGAACGGCCACTTCGGAGGCATCGCCGAGGACCACTTGTGCAGCCGTGTCGACACGCATACCGGCTGGTCGGTACGCTCACGGGGTGGACGCCGACCCGCCCGGCCTCGATCTCGCCCGCCTCGCCGGGCACCTCCAGCGCGCGGGCCTGACCGAGGGGCCGCTCACCGCCGAGCTGATCGTGGGCGGAAGGTCCAACCTGACGTACGTCGTCCGCGACGCCGCGCGGACGTACGTGGTGCGCCGGCCGCCGCTCGGGCACGTTCTGGCCACGGCCCACGACATGGCCCGGGAGCACCGGGTCATGAGCGCCCTGCGGGACACGCCGGTCCCCGTGCCGCGCATGTTCCATCTGTGCCGGGACGCCGAGGTGATCGGCGCGCCCTTCTACGTGATGGAGCACGTCGAGGGCGGGCAGCCGCCGCTCACCCCCGCCCTCGCCCACGCGCTGGTGGACGTGCTGGCCGCGCTCCACTCGATCACTCCCGGGAGCGTGGGGCTCGGCGACTTCGGCAGGCCCGAGGGCTTCCTGGAGCGGCAGGTCGCCCGGTGGAAGCGGCAGCTCGACGCCTCCCGCAGCCGGGACGTCCCCGGCTTCGACGACCTGTACGAACGCCTCGCCCGCGACGTGCCCGCCGAATCGGGGGCTCCGGCGATCCTGCACGGGGACTTCAAGCTCGGCAACACGCTGGTCGCCGACGGCGAGGTGCGGGCCGTGCTCGACTGGGAGATGTCCACGCTCGGCGACCCGCTCACCGACCTGGCGCTGTTCCTCCTGTACGGCGAGGTCTCCGCGCTCGACCCCGCCGCGGGCCGCGCGGTCGGCGCGACGGGTGAGGCGGGCGGCGAGGCGCCGCCCCTGCCGATCGAAACGGGGGCCGACCTCGCCGCACGGTACGGCGAGGCGTCCGGCCGCGACCTGTCCCGATTCGGCTGGTACGCCGGCCTCGCCTGCTTCAAGCTCGCGGTGATCGCCGAGGGCATCCACTTCCGCCACACGATGGGCCTCACGGTGGGGGAGGGCTTCGCCGGGATCGGCGAGCAGGTCGCCCCGCTCGTCGCCCGCGGGCTCATGGAGGTCTGAATGCACTTCGCGTTCGACGACAGGACGGAGGAGCTGCGGGCCCGGTTGCTCGCCTTCATGGACGAGTGCGTCCTTCCGGCCGAGCGCGCCTTCCACGAGCAGGCGGCCCAGGTCCGGGCGGCCGGCGGCTGGGGCCCGCCGCCGCTGCTGGAGGACCTCAAGGCCGAGGCCCGCTCGCGCGGCCTGTGGAACCTCTTCCTTCCAGGAGAGCAGGGCGCGGGGCTGACCAACCTCCAGTACGCCCCGCTCGCCGAGATCATGGGCAGGTCACCGGCCATCGCCCCGCCCGCGACCAACTGCGCCGCCCCCGACACCGGCAACATGGAACTGCTGGCGGAGTTCGGCAGCGAGCGGCAGCGGGCGGAGTACCTGGAGCCGCTGCTGGCGGGGGAGATCAGGTCGGCCTTCGCCATGACCGAGCCCGAGGCGGCCTCCTCCGACGCGACGAACATCGCGACCTCCATCAGGAGGGACGGCGACGAGTACGTCGTCAACGGCCGCAAGTGGTACATCACCGGCGCGATGAACCCGAACTGCCGGGTCTTCGTCGTGATGGGCAAGACCGACCCCGGCGCGCCCCGGCACCGGCAGCAGAGCATGGTGCTCGTGCCGCGTGACACCCCCGGTCTCACCGTACGGCGCGGCATGACCGTCTTCGGGTACGACGACGCCGACCACGGCGGCCACGCCGAGGTGGTGTTCGAGGACGTACGCGTGCCCGTGGGCAACCTGGTCGGCGAGGAGGGCGGCGGCTTCGCCATCGCCCAGGCGCGGCTCGGGCCGGGACGGATCCACCACTGCATGCGGCTCGTCGGCATGGCCGAGCGGGCGGTGGAGCTGACGTGCCGCCGGGTGCTGTCGCGCGAGGCGTTCGGCGGGCCGCTGGCCCGGCAGGGCGTGATCCAGGACTGGATCGCCGAGTCGCGGGTGCGCATCGAGCAACTGCGCCTGCTGGTGCTCAAGACGGCCTGGCTGATGGACACCGCCGGCAACCGGGGCGCGCACACCGAGATCCAGGCCATCAAGATCGCCGCACCCGCGACCGTGGAGTGGATCCTGGACAAGGCGATCCAGGCGCACGGCGCCGCCGGGCTGAGCCAGGATTATCCCCTCGCCGCGCTGTGGGCGGGGGCGCGGGCGCTGCGCTTCGCCGACGGTCCCGACGAGGTCCACAAGCGGTCGCTGGCCCGCCGCGAGCTCAAGAGACACATGGGGTGATCTTCTGGTGACATGGGATGAGGCGTCAGTCGCCGAGCGTGCCGCGGCCTTCCTCGCGGCGCACGACCCGGCGGCCATGGACCGCCTGGAGTTCCTGCGCGCCCGGTTCGACGCCGGGCTCGCCTGGGTGCACTTCCCCGAGGGCCTCGGCGGCCTCGGCGCCCCCCGGGAGCTGCAGGCCGTGGCCGACCGGGAGCTGAGGGGCACGCCCGACAACCAGCCCGGCCGCATCGGCATCGGCCTCGGCATGGCCGCCCCGACGATCCTCGCCTTCGGCACCGACGAGCAGAAGAAGCGCTTCCTGCGCCCCCTCTGGACGGGTGAGGAGGTGTGGTGCCAACTGTTCAGCGAGCCCGGCGCCGGTTCCGACCTCGCCACCCTGGCCACCCGCGCCGTACGCGAGGGCGACGAGTGGGTGGTGAACGGCCAGAAGGTGTGGACGTCGAGCGCGCACACCGCCCGCTGGGGCCTCCTGCTGGCCCGCACCGACCCCGGCGTGCCCAAGCACCGCGGGCTGACCTACTTCGTCTGCGACATGCGCGCGCCCGGCGTCGAGGTGCGCCCGCTGCGGCAGATCACCGGCGAGGCCGAGTTCAACGAGGTCTTCCTCACCGGGGTCCGCCTGCCCGGCGCGCTGCGGCTGGGCGAGACCGGCGACGGCTGGCGGGTCGCGCAGGCCACGCTGATGAACGAGCGGGTCGCCATCGGTGGCATGCCGGTCCGCCGCACCATGATGGAGGTCGTCGCCGACACCTGGCGCTCCCGGCCCGAGCTGCGCACCCACGACCTGCACCAGCGGCTGCTGCGGCTCTGGGTGGAGTCGGAGGTCATGCGCCTGACGGCCGCGCGGCTGCGCGAGCAGCTCGCCGCCGGGCACCCGGGACCGGAGGGCTCGGGCATGAAGCTCGCCTTCGCCCGGCTGCACCAGGAGCTCTCCGGCCTGGAGGTCGAGCTGCTGCGCGAGGACGGCCTCGGCTACGACGACTGGACCTTCGGCCGCCCCGAGACGGTCGACTTCCTCGGCCGGGAGGCGGGCTACCGCTACCTGCGGGCCAAGGGCAACTCGATCGAGGGCGGCACCTCGGAGATCCTGCGGAACATCATCGCCGAACGCGTGCTCGGGCTGCCCGCCGAGCCGCGTGCCGACAAGGACGTCGCGTGGAAGGACCTCCCCCGATGACCCTGCTGTACACGGAGGTGGAGGAGGAGCTGCGGGCCGCCGTGCGCGACCTGCTCGCCGACAGGTGCTCCCCGTCCGCCGTGCTCGGGCGCGCCGAGTCCGGCACGCCGTACGACGCGGAGCTGTGGAAGACGCTGGCCCGCGAGATCGGCGTGGCCGGGCTGCTGGTGCCCGAGGAACTCGGGGGCGCCGGGGCGTCGGCCCGCGAGGCCGCCGTCGTGCTGGAGGAACTGGGCCGCGCCGTGGCGCCGGTGCCGTTCCTCGCCAGTGCCGTCCTCGCGACCCAGGCGCTCCTGACGGCGGGGGGAGAGGCGGCCGGCGAGCTGCTGGGCCGTCTGGCGGCCGGGGAGGCGACGGCCGCGCTCGCGGTGCCGTTCGCCGCCTCGCCGTACGCTCCTCCGGCCCCCGCGGCCGTCCTCGGCGAGGACGGCACGGTGACGGGCACCGTCGGCGGCGTGATCGGCGCGGAGATCGCCGACGTGCTGCTCGTCCCGGTACGGCTGACGCGGGGCACCGCCCTGTGCGCGGTGGAGGCGTCCCCGGCCGGATCCGCCGGAGGGACCGTACGGGTGACCCCGGCCACCTCGCTCGACCTGACCCGGCCGATCGCGACCGTGTCGTTCACCTCGGCTCCCGCGCGCGTCCTCGCCACCGCCGGCGGCCCGGAGACGCCGTGGGTGCGGGAGGCCCTGCTGCGCGGCGCGGGGCTGCTCGCCTCCGAACAGCTCGGGATCGCCGAGTGGTGCCTCGCCACCACGGTCGCGTACGTCAGGGAACGCAGGCAGTTCGCCCGGCCGGTGGGGTCGTTCCAGGCGGTCAAGCACCGGCTGGCCGACCTGTGGCTGGAGATCGCGGGAGCCAGGGCGGCGGCCCGGAACGCGGCCGCCCGGCTGGCGGAGGCGCCGGTCGCGGGACCGCCCGGCGGCGACGCGGCGGTGGCCGTCACGGTGGCCGTCGCCGTGGCCCAGGCGCACTGCGGAGCGGTCGCCGTCCACGCCGCCGAGGAGTGCGTGCAGCTTCACGGCGGCATCGGCATGACCTGGGAACACCCCGCGCACCTGTACCTCAAGCGGGCCAAGGCCGACCAGATCGCCCTGGGCACGCCGGGCGACCACCGCGAGGCCCTCGCCGGTCCGGCGGACCTCCCCGCGCCGGTCTGACCTCTCAGAGCCGCTTCTCAGAGCCGCTTCTCAGGGACGCAGTGATCTGAGCAGGAGGTCGGCGAAGTGGCGGCCGACCTCCTCGCCGGTCAGCGGGCCGTCCGGGTGATACCAGGTGCCGAGGTGGTGGACCGAGCCGAAGAAGAAGTCGACCACCATCTCGGCGGGGATGTCGTCGCGGAAGACGCCGTCGCGCTGCCCCTCGGCGACGAGGCCGCGGAACCGCTCGTGGTAGCGGCGCCGCTCGGCCCGCACGGTCTTGTAGGTCTCGGGGGCGAGCTGGTGCATCGACCTGAAGAAGATCTTGGAGTCGTCCAGGTTGTCGACCGTGGTCACGACGACGTCCGTCGCCGCCGCGTGGAGCCGCTCGGCCACCGGGCCCCCGGCGTCGGCGAAGCGGTTGAGCCGCTCCATCTGCAGGCGCAGCACCCGGGCGTAGATCTCGTGCAGCAGGTCGTCCTTGGACCCGAAGTAGTGGTACATCGCGCCCTTGGTGACCCCGGCCGCCGCGACGATCTCCTGGACCGAGGTGCTCTCGAAGCCCCTCTCGGCGAACAGCCGGGTCGCCTCGGCGAGCAGGCGCCGCCGTACGGGCTCCTCCACGGGCGCGCCGCCGGCGGCAGGTGCGGAGCGATCCGATACACGCCGGGCCATCCTGACCTCCTCGTCGTCCGGCCCAAGCATACCGACTGGTCGGTCGCTGCCGGGGGACTGCGCTGCTCGGTAATGCGTGATCCAAGGACTGGCGGAATCGCATTACTTCCCTCACCTTAGGAGGGTTGGGATTCCCGCTCGGGTATCCCGGGAGAAAGCCGCATGCAGACTGTGGGGGTTGGCGTGCCAAACGGTTCCATCTATGTGCCGAAAGACGAGAAGTTCACCGGCGCATCGCCGCAGAACCTGTACGTGACGTTCTGGTTCGCCGGACGCAAGAACCGGATCCGGATACGGGCCGCCATCGCGGTCGCGGGCTTCGTCGTCGGCAACCTGCTGGGCTCGCGACTCGGGTTGAACCCGTTCGTCGCGGGAGTCGTGCTGGGCGCCCTGGCGGGTGGCGTGGACTGGTTCGTCGCCTGGCGGCTGTACGAGCGCACGGCGGTGTGGCGGGGCAAACGCCGCGGCGAGGTGCGCACCGGGCGGCTGCTGCGCCTCATGCTGCGCCGTCGCGGCTACCGGGTCATGGACGGCCGGGCCGTCCCCGGAGAGGCGTCGATCGACCACCTCGTCATCGGCCCCGGCGGCGTGTGGATCGTGGACAACGAGGCGTGGTCGCCCGACACCCTCATCGCGCGGTACGGCGAGCGGCTCTTCTTCGACGAGAAGTTCGGCACCTCGGTCGCCAAGGGCCTGATCTCCGCCGCCGAGTCGATGGCCGCGCTGCTGACCAAGGAGACCGGGATCGCGGTGACGATCGCCCCGGTGCTCGCCGTGCACGGCGGAAAGATCAAGGCCTGGGGCGGCGTCCTGAGCGGCGAGGGGCTGACCGTCGCCTACCCCCGCCGCGTCGCGGGCTGGATCCGCTCCAACGGGTCGGCGGCGTACACGGAGGAGCAGATCGACCTGCTGGCGCGCACGGCCGCCCGCATCCTGCGCCGCATGAGCTGACCCGGGCCGCCGGGCCGGACGTCGCTGCGCGCCGGCCCGATTTTGAGCGCTCTGAGGTGTGCGATAACCTCTAAGAGCTCTGCGCCGCTAGCTCAGTTGGTTAGAGCAGCTGACTCTTAATCAGCGGGTCCGGGGTTCGAGTCCCTGGCGGCGCACCGAATCCGGAAGCCCAGGTCGTCATCGGCCTGGGCTTCCGTCATTCGCTGATCCTGGTGGCCGGTGTCGGCGGTGCGGGGGTGCTCAGGCCTGGTCCGGCGCGCTCCCCGAACCGGCCTGAAGTGCTACTCGGACGGCGCCGACCATACCTTCGGCCGATACCGCGCCGGGTTCGGGCCTCGCAGGATCAAGCCATGCCATACGAAGATCCGTACGCCGCGCCGAGAGCCGAGGCCCTCACCAGGCATGACAAGGCTCGTCCGGCTCTGACCGACCGGATCCTGCGGGCCGGCCTGGCCGCGGTCGCCGGACTGCTCACCCTGACGGTCTCCGCCTCCTGGACGCCGGCGTCCGCCTCTCCCGCACACGCCTCCGCCGGCTCTTCGGTCACGCCGAGCGGCAGGCCGTATCTGCCCGAGCCGACCGGTCCCCATCCGGTCGGCACGACGTCCCTGCGTCTGGAGGACACCTCGCGCCCCGACCCCTGGGTCCCCGCGGCCAGGTCGAGGGAGCTCATGGTCTCCCTCTGGTATCCGGCGAAGTCCCGGAACGGACGGCGGGCGCCCTACATGACGCCCAGGGAGTCGGAGCTCATCCTGAAGGGCAAAGGGGTGACGGGCGTGCCGCCCGACGTGCTGAGCAGAACGCGGACCTACGCGTTCAGCGGCGCCGGGCCGGCGGGACGCCGACACACCCTGCCCCTTGTCGTGCTCTCTCCCGGCTTCACCGACCCCCGCAGCTCGCTCACGGCCCTGGCCGAGGAACTGGCGAGCAGAGGCTACGTGGTGGCCGGCGTCGACCACACGTACGAGACCTTCGCCACCACGTTCCCCGGCGGGCGGCTGACGACCTGCGCCGCGTGCGAACTCGAAGGCGTCGACGACTTCGGTGCGCAAGCGGTGAGGAACCGGGCGGCCGACGTCTCCTTCGTGATCGATCAGCTGACGGGTCCGCACTCCAGGTGGACGGGCGCCTCGCTGATCGACGCGTCCCGGATCGCGATGGCGGGCACGTCCCTCGGAGGCGCGAGCGCCGCCGAGACGATGCTGAAGGACTCCCGGGTGCGTGCCGGAATCAACATGGACGGCCTCATGTTCGCCCCGATCCCCGCGAGCGGGGTGGCGCGCCCGTTCCTGTTCCTGGGCCAGCCGTTGCACAGCCCAGGGGGAGAGGACGCCACCTGGGACCGCGACTGGGCACACCTGACCGGGTGGAAGCGCTGGCTCGTGGTGGCCGGAGCGGTGCACCCGTCCTTCAGCGACTACGACCTGCTGGCCCAGCAGATCGGCGTCGACCTCGGCAGCAGCCTCCCCGGAAGCCGCTCACCCGCAGGTACGTCCGAGCCTTCCTCGACCTGCACCTGCGCGGTAGGCCACAGCCGCTGCTGGACAGGCCGTCGGCGCGCTACCCCGAGGTCGGATTCTGCACGCCGGAGACGAAGACCTGCACATAGAGGGGCCGACGGCGGGGGTCACGGGGTCCGGGTTTCGAGTGCCTGGCGGCGCGCCGCTTTGGACGGCCCGGGCCGATCCGCCCGGGCCGTCCGCGACTCCCGGGAGGCGTGCAGGGACGCGAGCAGGCGGACGCGTTCGTCGTCCGCGGTGCCGGGCTCGGCCGTGTAGACGAGCAGGACCGGCCCGGGATTTCCGGGCAGGGGATAGACGTCCCAGTCGAGGGTGAGCTCGCCCACCTGGGGATGCCGGAACAGCTTCGTCCCGTGAACCGTCTCACGCACCTCGTGCCGGGCCCAGAGCCGGCGGAAGTCCGCGCTGCGGATGCTCAGCTCACCGATGATCGTCGTGGCGCGCGGATGGGTCGGATCGGTCGCGACGGCGGCCCGCAACATGCCGATGTACTGCAGGGCGGTGGTCTCCCAGTCGGGGCAGCGCGCAGGGGTCCCGGGATCCTCGAACAGCACCATGAGCATGTTCCGCCGTCCCGGCGGCAGGGTGGCCGGATCGCCGAGCAGCGCCTCGGCGAGCGTGTTCCACGCGAGCACGTCGAGGTGGCGGCCGAGCACGACCGCGGGAGTGCCCATGACATGCAGGAGTCGCCTTGTGCCGTCCGGCACGCGCTCGGGGGCGCGGCGCGTGCGGACGGCCGCCGGTCGCCGTGCCGCCCGGGCGAGGGTGAACAGGTGCCGGCGTTCCTCGTCGTCGAGGTCGAGCGCGGAGGCGAGGGCGTCGAGCACCTCGTCGGAGGGCCGCACCTCACGGCCCTGCTCCATGCGCTGGTAGTAGTCGGTGCTCAGCCCGGCCAGCAGCGCGACCTCCTCACGTCGCAGGCCGGCCACCTTGCGCCGGGGCCCCGGCTCCAGGCCGACGTCCCGCGGGCGCAACCGGCCGCGCCGGGCACGCAGGAAGTCACCGAGCTCACGGGCGTACGCGTGGTCGACAGCCATGACGACAGTCTGCCGCCGCGGTCCGCGCCGAAGGTAGGTCCGGCGTTCCCAGGGAAACGCGTGCGACCGAGTCCCGGCGACCCCGTCCTAGCGTCGTCGCCATGACCGAATGGAACGCCAGTCACATCCCCGATCAGCACGGCAGAGTCGCCGTCGTCACCGGCGCGAACTCGGGACTCGGCCTGGTCACCGCGACCGAACTCGCCCGTCACGGGGCACACGTCGTGATGGCCGTACGCGACGTCGCCGCGGGCGAACGGGCGGCCGAGGCGATCCGGCGATCCGCGCCACGGGCCGGGATCGAGGTGCGGGAGCTCGACCTGGCCTCGCTCGCATCGGTGCGCGCGTTCGCGACGGGCATGACCGCCGGCTTCCCGGCGATCGATCTGCTGGTCAACAACGCCGGTCTGGTCCTCCTCGGCCCGGCCCGCACGACGGCCGACGGGTTCGAGCTTCAGCTCGGCACCAACATGCTGGGCCACTTCGCTCTCACCGGCCTGCTGCTCGGCAGTCTCGGCCGGGCGGACGCCGCACGGGTGGTCAGCCTCAGCTCGATCACCCACAAGAACGCCCGCCTCGACTTCGACGACCTGATGTCGCGGCGCGACTTCAACGCCAGTCGCGCGTACGGCCGCTCCAAGCTCGCCACCACCGCCTTCGGCCTCGAACTCGACCGCCGCCTGCGCGCCGCCGGATCACCGGTCGTCAGCGTCGTCGCCCATCCCGGGCTGTCCAGAAGCAATCTCACCCCCCGGGCCTGGGAGCACCGCGGCCGGATCGGGCGGATCTTCGCCCGAGGCGGGCTGCTGGTGACGCAGCCGGCCGAGCGGGGGGCGCTGCCCCAGCTCTTCGCCGCGACCGCGCCCGGCGTGCGCGGCGGCCAGTTCTTCGGGCCGTCCGGCCTCTTCGAGACGCGCGGCCGGGTCGTCGAGGTCCGCCCCAGCGCGCACGCGGCCGACCCTGCCGTCGGGCGCCGCCTCTGGACCGCCGCCGAAGACCTGACCGGCGTCACCTACCCCTGACCCCCGCCCGACTCGGAAGCCACCGGGTCGAGGGTGTGGATGCGGCCGAACTCGCCGTCGTAGCCGGGGTCCTTGGTCACCTCGCCGTTCCGCAGGCGGCCGACCGCCTCGGCGAGGCGCGGCGAGCAGGCGGCGATGTCGGCGAGGGGAAGATCGCCCAGGATCGCGAGTTCCGGGCCGAGCGCGGCCACGAGCCGGTCGGTCTCGGCGGCCACCTTCTTGCTCTTCGGGCCCACGCCGAGGATCTCCGCCACGACGTCCGGCAGCGGGAGGAGGTTGCGGAAGCCCGCCGCGCCGCGCGGGCTCCGGCCGGCCGGGCGGTCGGCGAGGTCCTCGACCCTGCTCTGCACGCCGACCGTGAGCGTACGGCCGCAGACCGGGCAGATTCCACCGATCTTGCGGGTCTCCTCCGGGTCGAGCCGCACGCCGCACTTGCGGTGACCGTCGACGTGGTACTTGCCCGCCTCGGGGAAGAACTCCGTCGTACCGGCCAGCCCGTCACCGCTGCGCAGGGCCTCCAGCACGGCGAAGTAGTCGAGACCGGTGTCGAACACCGTCGTCTCGCGGCCGACGATGGGCGGCGAGTGGGCGTCGGAGTAGCTCACCAGCCGATAGCCGTCCAGCCCGGAGACCTGCCACATCATGCCGGGGTCGGCCGACAGCCCCGTCTCCAGCGCGAACACGTGCTCGGTGAGGTCGCCGAAGCACTCCTCCAGCGTGTCGAACCCCGACTTCGAGCCGAACACGCCGAACCAGGGCGTCCAGACGTGCGCCGGCACCAGGTAGGCGCCCTCGCCCCGGGCCAGGGTCGTCTCCAGCAGGTCCCGCGCGCTCATGCGTACGGTGGGCCGCCCGTCCACGCCGAGGTCGGCGATCCCGGCCAGGACCCGGTTGAACGCCTCCACCTGCTCGAATCCGGGCAGGTGGACGAGATGGTGAATCTTGCGGGACCGGCCGCCCTGCCGGTAGACCGTGGAGACCTCCACGGTCAGCATGTACCGCACGGGCGCGGTCGCGACGCTGCCGGGGAGGGTGCGGGAGACCTCCCGGTCGAGGTCCTCGCGGAGCCGGAACAGCCCCGGCTCGGCCGGTACGAGAGCGGTGCGCAGCCGGTCCAGCCAGGCCGGGTGGGTGAAGTCGCCGGTGCCCATCAGCGTGACGCCCTTGCGCCGCGCCCACCAGGTCAGCTGCTCCAGGTCGCTGTTCCTGCTGCACGCGTAGGCGTACCTGGAGTGCATGTGCAGGTCGGCGTGGAAACGCACGGCGAACCTCCCTTCGCTTGACCAACGATCTACCACGTTGCCGACGCCGGAAGGCCGAAACACGGCCCGGACCGGAACCGTCACGGGCTGGGGGACGGCCGGGGCCACCGGCGCAGCCCGGCCGCAGGGGGACGGGGTGCTCGGCCCAGCGCAGCGCGCACCCTGCCACGACGACCGGATACCAGCGTCGCAGCGGCTGACCGCTCTCCAGCGCGCCGGCCAGCGCCTCCAGCATCGCGACGTGCGACGGCCAGCCCATCGGGCCGTCGTACGCCAGCTTCTCCTGCCACGAGGCCTCACCCACACGGCCCGTACGCGGCTCGACGAACAGGTCCCGGCTGTAGCCGTCGCTGCCGATCGCCAGGAGGCTGCCGTGCCACTTCCCGTGCTCGGGGTCGGCTCCCTCCCGATCGCCCCACATCACCAGGGAGCGGCAGTTGGAGTCGTTCCTGTCGTCGATGTCGAAGAGGCCGAGCAGGTCGTACGACGGCGGGAGCTGGAAGCCCGCTCCGGAACCGTCCTCGGTGCCGTCGTGACGGAGGTAGGAGGCGTACAGGTCGTCGGGCAGGCGGCGTGAGTGCGTGGCCTCCCATCGGGCGAGGTCCTCCGGGTCGGCGCCGAGCTTGAGCTGTCGCAGCGTGGCCGAGGCGTGCGCGGCCAGCCACCGTTCGATCCGGTCCCACGCCCGGTTCACCCGTGCGGCGACCGCCGGATCGGGCGCGCGAAGTGGGTACGTGGACTGGTCGTCTGCGAAGGCCGGGTCCTGAGCCTCCAGGATCTCCGCCGCGCTCTGGTCGTCGTCCCACAGGACCGGCGGGCAGTCGATGGCCTTCGCCTCCTCCGGGGTGAGCGCGTTGGCCCTGATCCTCGTTTCAATCGCGGGATCGCCGCAGGACAGCGACACCAGGCCGCCGAAGGCGTAGGAGCAGGTCACCGTATTCCCACCAGGATCCGGCTCGCCCGCGAGCCCGGCCGTCAGGAGCGCGGTCACGAGCGCCGGCCCCGCGACGCGTGTCCACCGGGATGCGATCACCCGCGCACCTTATCGATCTTGCGTCCCGCCATACCGGGAAATTCGCAAGTATGTGCGGTCGGTCGTGCCGCACGTCGATCCGGGTTGGTTTGATGGGGGCATGAAGACGGCGGAGTGGTACCGGTACTTCGCGGAGCGGGAGGCCAGGGGGCACAGCCCGGTCTACGAGGCGCTGGGCCTCGCCGTGGCCGCCGACCCCGGGCTGCTCGAACTGATCGACGGCCTGCCGGAGCCGAAGCGGCAGCCCAACCTGCTGCTCGCCGCGGTGCGCTTCCTCGGCGGGCCGTACGACGACTTCGGCCGCTTCCGCGCCTGGACCGTACGGCACTGGGACCGGGTGCGGGAGACCGTGCTCGCCCGGCGGACGCAGACCAACGAGACGGGCCGGTGCGCGAGCCTGCTGCCCGTGCTGGCGGCGCTGCCGCGGCCGCTGGCCCTCGTCGAGGTGGGCGCGTCGGCGGGGCTGTGCCTCTACCCGGACCGCTACCGCTACCGCTACGACGACCCTGCCGGCCCTGGGCCGGAGATCGGACCGGCCGCGAGTCCGGTCCTGCTCACCTGCCGGACGAACGGCCGGGTGCCGGTGCCGGACCACCCGCCGGAGATCGTGTGGCGGGCCGGGATCGACCTCGACCCCGTCGACGTACGCGACGACGAGGCCGTGCGCTGGCTGGAGTGCCTGGTCTGGCCGGGACAGGACGACCGGCTGGCGCGGCTGCGCGGGGCGGTGCGGATGGCGCGGCGGGACCCGCCGCGCCTGGTGCGAGGGGACGCCTCGGCCGTCCTGCCCGATCTCGTCGCCGCCGCCCCCGCCGGGGCGACGGTCGTCGTCTTCCACAGCGCGCTGATGCCGTACCTCGACGCCGGAGCGCGGAACCGGTTCGTGGCACTGGTGCGCGGCCTGCGGGCCCACGGACTTCCGGTGCGGTGGATCTCCAACGAGGGCGCGCCCCGGCTGCCCTCGGTGCTCGCGGGGCTGACGGCCGCCCTGCCGGGCGACCGGCTGACGTTCCTGACCGCGCTCGACGGCCGCCCGCTCGCCATGACCGGCCCGCACGGCGAGTGGCTGGACTGGCTCGCCTGACCGAGTGCGGCGGATGCCGATACTGGGGTCATGACGCTTTACGACGAGATCGGCACGACGTACAGCGCCGTCCGCAGGCCGGACCCGAGGGTGGCCGCCAGGATCACCGCCGCGATCGGGGACGCCGCCACGGTCGTCAACGTGGGGGCGGGCGCGGGGTCGTACGAGCCGCCGCGGACCCTGCTCGCGGTCGAGCCGAGCGCGGTGATGATCGCGCAGCGGCCGCCGGGGGCGGCCCCCGCGGTGCGGGCCCGGGCCGAGGCCCTGCCCCTCGCCGACGACGTGGCCGACGCCGCGATGGCGATCCTGACCGTGCACCACTGGTCGGACCTCCCGGCCGGGATCGCCGAGATGCGCCGGGTCGCCCGGCGCCGCGTGGTGATCCTCACCTGGGACCAGGAGGTCACCAGGGACTACTGGTTCCTCGCCGAGTACCTGCCCGAGGGCGTGGCGCTGGACGAGGGCCGCACCCCCTCGATCGCCGAGCTCGGCCGGATGCTCGGCGGCGCCAGAGTGGAGGCCGTGCCGGTCCCGCACGACTGCGCCGACGGGTTCGGCGCCGCCTACTGGCGCCGCCCGGGGGCCTATCTCGACCCGGTCGCCCAGTCGGGCATGTCGGTGTTCGGCCAGCTCGGCCCGGAGATCGTACGGCCGGCCCTCGACCGGCTCGCGGCCGACCTGAAGTCGGGCCGCTGGCACGAGCGGCACCGCGACCTGCTGGGCCTGGAGGAGTACGACGCCGGCTACCGGCTGCTCGTCGCGGACCTGTGAGCCGGCCTGTGGGCCGCCGTGCGGACCGCCGGCCGCCGCGAACGGCGGCCGGCGAGCCACTCTTCGTCAGGCCTTGACCTCGACCGCCGCGGGCGGCGCCTCGGCGCGGCTGCGCAGCGCCTCCAGGCCGACCAGGTCGTCGGGCTCGGCGTCCGGGGTCTCCTGGTCGAACCGCGCCAGCGCCGGGTGACGCAGCGCGATCGTGATCGTGAGGGCGATGGCCAGCCCGCAGACCACGTACAGCAGGCCGATCCCGCGCCCCTCGCCGACCCCGAGGACCTTGCCGACCGAGCCGGCCAGCGCGCCGTCCGGCCGCATCAGCGGCTCGAAGACCAGCCCCACCAGCCAGGCCTGTACGGCCAGCCCGACCGGCTGGGTCGACAGCGCGAGCATCCGGTTGATCGAGATCACGCGGGCGTGGTAGCGCTGCGGCACCTTCGAGTGGATGATCGTCAGCCAGATGCCGTCGCTGATCGTCATCATCAGCGACATGCCGAACGCGCCGAGCGTGATCAGGATGAGCGACGGCCGCAGACCGGCGATGGCGCAGAAGATCCCGAGCACTCCGGCGGCGGCCAGCATGCCGAACATCCGGCGGTCGCGCGGGCCGCCCCACAGCGTGATGACCAGGCCGCCGCAGACCGCCCCGATGCCCGCGAGCAGCGCGACCCGTCCGGTGTCGGCCAGCTCGCCGACCGACAGCACCAGCGGCGGGATCATGATGAACCCGGTGAACAGGAAGAAGTTCACGATGAACATCGTGAAGGCCATCGCCCGCAGGCCCCGCCGCCGGAGCAGGTAGCGGAAGCCGTTGCGGATCTCGGCGGAGACGGTCTCCCGGCGCCGCCAGGCCATGCTGGCCGGGAAGCGCACCAGCAGGGTCACCGTGAACGCGGCGGCGTAACAGACCACGTTGGCCGTGAGGATGCCCTCGATGCCGATCAGCGCCAGCACGGCGACGGAGAACAGCGGCACCATCAGCTGGGCCACGGCGTTGCCGAGCTGGACGACCCCTCCCACGTGGTGCAGGTAGGCCTTGGGCGCGAGCTGCGGGCCCGCCGACTGCCAGGCCACCCGTTGCAGGGTCACCGATATCGATAGCAGCACCAGCAGGCCGTACAGCAGCGGCATGTTCAGGGTGTCGGAGACCATCAGCGCGAGCAGCCCGGCCTGTACGGCGAGGGACATGCCGTCGGCCACCAGCATCGCCCGTTTGCGGTCGTACCGGTCGACCAGCGCGCCGATCAGCGGGGCGAGGATCAGCCCCGGCACCAGCCCGACGATGGCGAACAGGCCGAACTGCACCAGCGAGCCGTTCTTCAGGTACGCCCAGATCGGCACGGCGAACTCGGTCATCACCGCGCCGATCATCGAGACGATCTGGCCGGTCGCCACCGTGAAGAACCGGCCGAGGGTGGGCTGCGGCCCGTCCGTGTCGGCCTTCCGGTCGGACGAGACGGCCTCCCGCCACCAGGTGGCCGTGTCGCCGGGCGCCGGGACGTGCCACTCCTCGGGACGGTCCACGGAGGTGTGCGCGGTGGTGACGATCGCGGCCAGCTCCTCGGTGCGGTACCGGAGGAAGTAGTGCCCGGCCTCGGCCATCACGACCAGCGCGGTGGTCTCGGAGACGCAGTGCCAGTCGCGGTAGCGCTCCTCGTAGAAGTCGGTCAGCGCGTCGCGGTCGCCCACGATGGAGATCACCGGGGCGCGCAGCTGCGGGCTCTGCTGCTCGACCAGCTCGCTGAAGTAGTCCTCACCGGCCCGCGCGTCCACCCGCATCGTGCTGATGATGTGGTCGACCTGCTCGGGGTCGAGGTCCTGCAGGTCGGCGCCCATCGCGCGCAGCCAGTTGGCGTGCGCGTTGGCGTTGTCCAGCGCCTTGCTGCGGAAGATCCGGCCGAGCAGGCCGTTCAGGCCCTTCGTGGGGGTGGCGAACGGGAAGCTCCCGCCGGTGTAGACGGCTTCGACGCGCCGCCCCGCCGCCTCCAGCCTGCGGGCGATCTCGGCGGTCAGCGCGCTGCCGACGCAGTGGCCGTATAGCGCGACCGGGCCGCGCACGCGCTCGACGACCTCGTCGCAGACCCGCTGCGCGGCCTCGTGGAACGGGATCGGGCTCTCCTCGACCCCGAGCTCGTGGCCCGGCAGGGCGACCGAGAACAGCGAGTGCCCGGCCGGCAGCGCGTCGGCCAGCGGCTGGTAGACCATCGCGCTGGCCCCGCCGTACGGGATGCAGACCAGCGACAGCGTCGGCGTCTTCACCGGCCGGGTCAGCTCGACCAGCAGCCCCCGCGCGCCCTCGCCCGCGGCGCCCTCCGGGGTGCCGTTGGCCCTGTCGATCAGCGCGGCCAGCTCCCGTACGGTGCGGTTGGCGATCGCGTCGAGCACGGTCACCTGGTAGCCGTCGGAGGGCAGCGCCTGGCGCAGCTTGGCGACCATGCGGATGAGCAGCAGCGAGTGGCCGCCCAGCGCGTTGAAGTCGCTGTCGATCGAGATGGCCTCGATGCCGAGGACCTCCCGCCAGACCCCGGCCACCACGATCTCGGTCTCGGTCTCCGGCTCCGCCAGGTCCTCCGTCGCCCGGACGACCGGGTCGGGCAGCGCCTTGCGGTCCACCTTGCCGT
The DNA here is from genome assembly GCF_014161435.1 of Microbispora sp. H10949. NCBI lineage: Bacteria > Bacillati > Actinomycetota > Actinomycetes > Streptosporangiales > Streptosporangiaceae > Microbispora > Microbispora sp. H10949. The sequence goes on from NZ_JABBWZ010000006.1 coordinate 262,128, forward strand.
TCGCGTTGAGCGGGATGCTGTCCAGCGGCACGAACATCGACGGGACCATGTACTCCGGCAGCCGCGCCGCGCAGTGGTCCGCGAGGTCTCCGGGCTCCTGCGCCTCGGGCACGTAGTAGGCGACGAGCCGCTTGTCCTCGGGCGTGAACGCGTGCACGACGACGACCGCGTCCCGCACGCCGGGGTGGTCGAGCACCGCCGCCCTGACCTCGTCCAGCTCGATGCGGTAGCCGCGGATCTTCACCTGGTCGTCGAAGCGGCCGAGGAAGACCACGTTCCCGTCGCGGGCCCAGGCGACCCGGTCGCCGGTGCGGTACATCCGCCCGCCCGGTACGAAGGGATCGGCCAGGAACCGCTCCTCGGTGAGGTCGGGACGGTTCAGGTAGCCGCGGGTGACGCCCACGCCGCCGACGTACAGCTCGCCCGGCACGCCGACCGGCTGCAGCCGCCGGTTCGGGCCGAGGACGTACATCCGCATGTTGGGCAGCGGACGCCCGATCGGCACGACCTCCACGAGCTGGGCGTCCCGGACCGGGTAGATACACGTGCCGACCGACGCCTCGGTGGGACCGTACTCGTTGACGAGCCGCCCTGGGCCGAGCATCTCCATCCACCGGTTGGCCATCGACCCGGGCAGCGCCTCGCCCGCCACGACGATCGTGCCGGCGAGCGCCTCGGCCTGCCGGGCGTCGATCTGGTGGCCGAGCACCTCCAGATGTCCGGGCGTGCACTTGATGAAGCTGTACGGCCCGCCCGCGACGAGCAGCGCGCCCAGCTCGCCCATGTCGAAGTCCTGCGCCAGCACGGTGACCCGCTGGCCGGTGACGAGCGGCGCCCACAGGTTGGGGACCACGAGGTCGAACGCCACCGAGCCGAACAGTGGCGCCCCGCCGTCGCCCTGGCTCGCCAGGTCCTCCACGGCCCACCACACGTGGTTCACCAGGCCGCGGTGGGTGACCTGCACGCCCTTCGGCTTCCCGGTCGACCCCGAGGTGAAGATCACGTACGCCAGCCGGTCGATGTCGTACGGCACGCCCACCGGGTCCGCGGGCAGGCCGTCGAGCACGCCGCTCCCCACGTCGACCACGTCGTCCAGCGCGTCGACGCCGTCGAACAGGTGCGCGTACCCCGCTGAGGTCAGGACCAGCGGGGTCGCGGCGATCGACAGCATGTCCGAGACGCGCTGCGCGGGGAACTTGGGATCCATCGGCAGGTACGCCGCGCCGGCCTTCCACACGCCGAGCAGGCAGGCGATCAGCTCCGGGCTCCGGTCGAGCAGCACGCCCACCGTGTCCTCGGGCCCGATGCCCCGCTCGCGCAGCAGGTGGGCGACCTGGTTGGCGCGGGCGTGCAGCTCGGCGTACGTCGTGGTGCGGCCCTCGAACGCGACCGCGACCGCATCGGAGTCCGCGTGCCGCTCCAGCAACTCGGGCAGGGCCACATCCGGGTACGGCCGGGCCGAGTCGTTCCAGGCGCCCAGCGCGAGGTCGCGTTCGGCGTCGGTGAGCAGGTCCAGGTCGGCGAGCGGGGTGTCCGGGGCGGCGGCGATCCGCTCGGCCAGCGCGCGGTAGTGCCCGGCGAGCCGGGCGACCGCGTCCGCGTCGAACCGGTCCTTCTGGTAGGTCAGGTAGAGCTCGGGGTCGCCGCCGCCGTTCAGGTGCACCAGCAGCGCGAGGTCGTAGGTGAAGTCGTCGACCTCGTGCGCCCAGACCGACGCCTCCAGCCCCGGCCAGCGCCCGCGCTGGTCGCGGAAGACCCGCAGCGAGAAGCCCACGGTCGACAGCGAGAAGTTGCGGGCGTCCCGGTCGCGCAGCGCCCCCGCCAGCTCGGAGAACGGCAGGTGGTTGGTGAGCGCCTCGCCGAGCCGCCGCCGCACCCCCGCCGCGGCCTCGCGGAAGGAGGGGTTGCCCGACAGGTCGGCGCGCAGCGGGAGGGCGTTGACGAAGCAGCCGAGCACGGGCTCCAGCTCCACCCGGCGGCGCCCGCCGTCGACGGTGGCGATCGTCAGGTCGTCCTGGCCGGTGTAGCGGGCCAGCGCCATCGAGAAGACCGTGAGCAGGGCCACGAACGGCGTGGTCCCGGGGCCACCCGCCTCACGCAGCGCCCGCAGGACCTCCTCCGGCAGCGTGAACAGGTGGCAGTCGCTCCGCCTGCCCTCGGGGACGGCCTGGTCGGTTCTGGCGATCGGCAGTTCGACGGAGGCGGCGCCGTCGAGCCGGTCGCGCCAGTAGGCGAGCCGCCGTTCCCGCCGCTCGCCGGTCAGCTCACGCCGGGACCAGGCCGCGTAGTCGGCGTACTGGAGCGGGGGAGGGGCGACCCCGGCGGGGCGGCCCTCGTGGGCGGCGGCGTACACGGTGGTGAGCTCGTCCACGATGATGCCGACCGACCACCCGTCGCAGGCGATGTGGTGGCAGACGAACATCAGCACGTGGTCCTCGTCGCCCAGCTGGACCAGCGTCGTGCGGTGGACCGGCCCGGTCTCCAGGTCGAAGCGCTCGACCGCGGCCCGGGACGTGATCTCGCGGGCCCGCTCCTCCCGTTCGGACTCGGGCAGGTCGCGCAGGTCGACGACGTCGAGAGGCGCGGGCCCGGGGTCGAGGACGACCTGCCGGGGCTCGGGCCCGTCGCCCTCGTAGACCGTACGCAGGATCTCGTGGCGTTCGACCAGGGTGTCCAGGGCGATGGTCAGAGCCCGGACGTCGAGCGGGCCGGCGAGCCGCAGGCCGATCGTGGCGTTCGGCGCCGGGGCGCCTTCGGCGAAACGGGCGCCGAGCCACATCTGGGCCTGCTCGTAGGAGCAGGGGGCGGGCCCCGCGCCGCGTGGCGTGATCGCGTCCGCGGCGGCCGCCCGGGCGGCGAGCAGCCGGCGCAGCGCCTCCTGCCTGCGTGGGGAAAGCGACGCTATTAGATGCTCGTTGTCAGTCGTCGGCGTTATCGTCACCGAGCGTTCTCCTCTCTGCGCACAAATGCGCAGGCGCCAACTGACCAGACGGAAAAGTGGTTGATCGAGAAACGCTTGAACGTTGAATTCCGCAGGGGTCGCCGCATATCTCGCCACTTTTGGCGGCGGGACGCATGGGAGCGCTCCCACGAAAGGATTATTACGATACGTGATACACCCTGGTAACGCAAGCCTTACATTGACCTGCTGTTGGCCACATTCGGTAAGAGGAAATCGACCTTCCGTGATCATGCGCAGACGAGGGAAGGTTCGGCCGCACAGGCCTTGCCGAGTGCCACAGCAAGGTGTCGAATAACCTGACTGAGGTGGTCGGAAAAGGCGTGTAACTTGTTTCTTGCGCGGCACCCTATCGGGGTTCTATGTTGGCCGCCGGAATGAATTTCCGCAGGGGCGCCACCTATTCGAGGGCCCGCCTGCCTCCTCAATTCGACTTGTCGTCGTGGCCGATCACGGCCGGATATCGCTCAGCAGGAGGACGCATGAACGACGGCTGGACGCCCCTGGAGATAAACCCGGACGGCCCCGCCACTCCCGAAGGGCTGGTCGAGCGCCTGCGCGGGCTGGACGTGGGCGATCTGCTCGTACGGGAGAAGGCCCTCGTCTTCCGCGGTTTCGGCGTCACGCCCGAGACTCTGGACCCGGTCATGGACATGCTCCTGCCCAACCGGCTGGCGTACGTCCACGGCAACTCGCCCCGCACCAAGGTCGGCGGCAACGTCTACACCTCCACCGAGTACCCGCCCGAGTACACGATCTCGATGCACAACGAGTTGTCGTACTCCGCCACCTGGCCCTCCCGGCTGCTGTTCTTCTGCGAGAAGGCGGCCGAGACCGGCGGGGCCACCCCTGTGGTGGACGGCGTGCGCTGGCTGGAGTCGCTCGACGACGAGGTCAGGGAGGCCTTCGCCAAGGGCGTGCGCTACACCCAGAACCTGCACGCCGGCCGGGGGCTCGGCAAGAGCTGGCAGGAGACGTTCGAGACCGAGGACCGCGACCAGGTGGCCGAGTTCCTCGACGGCATCCGAGCCGACTGGCAGTGGCGGCCCGACGGCGGCGTGCGGGTCTCACAGATCAGGCCGTCCACCACCCGGCACCCCGTGACCGGGGCCGAGGTGTGGTTCAACCAGGCCGACCAGTGGCATCCCGCCTCGCTCGGCGACGAGACCGCCGCCATGCTCGCCGAGCTCATGCCGCCGGAGGAGCTGCCGCAGTCCGTGACGTTCCCCGACGGCGCGCCGATCCCCGGCGACTACGTCATCCAGGCGCGCGACCGCGGCCTGGACAACGCGGTGGACGTCGACTGGCGGAGCGGCGACCTGCTGCTGATCGACAACGTGCTCGTCGGTCACGGCCGCCGGCCCTTCACCGGCTCCCGCCGCGTCCTCGTCGCCATGTCCGACTGAAAGCCCCGTCCGACTGAGAGCACGGCCGACTGAACGCCGTCTCCGACTTCCAAGCCGTCTCCGGCTGAGAGGGGATCCGCAGTGAGCAAGATCGCTTTGGGGGTCGCCGCGACCTTCACCGCCGAGCCGCTCGGGGACGCCCTGAGATTCTGGCTCGCCGAGCTGGGGACCGAGGGGGACGTCGCCTTCGCTCCGTACGACCAGGTCTTCCCCTCGCTGCTCGACCCGGGCAGCGTGCTCGGCCGGGCCGGCGCCGTGGTCGTCCTCGTCCGCGCCGAAGACCTCACGGCCGGCGCGGCGGATGCGGCCGGCGAGGACTGGGCCGCTCTCGACGCCGCCGCGGACGACCTGGCCACCGCGCTCCGGACGTCGGCGGCCGCGGCGGGCACCCCCCACCTCGTCGCCGTCTGCCCCGCCTCGCCCGAGCACGGCTCGACCGGCGCCCACACGCGCCTGACCGCCAGGCTGGCCCAGACGCTGGAGGACGACCGCGCGATCGCCGTGCTCACCTCGGCCGAGCCGTACGAGCCCGCGGACCCGGAGGCCGTCCACGACGCGTTCGCCGACCGGACCGGCAACGTCCCCTACACCGACCACTACTTCGCCGCGCTCGCCGCGGCGGTCGTACGTCGTCTGCAGGCCGTGACCACCCCGCGTCCCAAGGTCGTCGTCGCCGACTGCGACGGCACCCTGTGGGACGGCGTTGTCGGCGAGGACGGCCCGGACGGTGTCGTGATCGGCCCCGAGCGCGAGGAGATCTGGCGGGAGCTGGCGCGGCAGGTCGCGGCGGGCCGGCTGCTGTGCCTGTGCAGCAAGAACGAGGAGAAGGACGTCCGCGAGGTCTTCGCCCGGAATCCCGGGCTGCCCTTCGGCCTGGACGACGTCACAGCGATGCGCGTCGGCTGGGAGGCCAAGTCGCAGGCCCTGCGCTCGCTGGCCGACGAGCTGAACCTCGGGCTCGACTCCTTCGTCTTCCTCGACGACAGCCCGGTCGAGTGCGCCGAGGTCCGGGCCGGCTGCCCTGAGGTGCTGACCCTCCGGATGCCGCCCCGCGCCGCGGAGGCGGCGGCCTTCCTGCGGCACTGCTGGCCGCTCGACCTCGCCGCGGTCACCGAGGCCGACCGCGAGCGCACCCGGCGCTACCAGGAGGAACGGCGGCGCGAGCAGGCCAGGGGCGAGATGTCCCTCGCCGACTTCTTCGCCACGCTCGACCTGCGGGTGACGATCACCCCGGCCGGCCCCGCACACGAGGCGCGGGCCGCCCAGCTCGCCGAGCGGACCAACCAGTTCAACCTCTCGGGGACCCGGCGCCTGGACGGCGACGAGATGTTCGTCGTGGACGTCAGCGACCGGTTCGGCGACTACGGCGTCGTCGGCCTCACCGACGTGCGGACGGACGGGGACACGCTGCGCGCCGGCGCGTTCCTGCTGAGCTGCCGCGCGCTCGGGCGCGGGGTCGAGCACCGCATGCTCGCCCACCTGGGCGCGCTCGCGCGCGACCGCGGGCTGGCCCGGGTCGCGCTGTCGTTCCGGGCGACCGAGCGCAACCAGCCCGCCAGGGACTTCCTCGCCACCCTGCCCGCCACCGCCGAGCCGTACGGCGAGGAGGCGGCGTGGTACGTCCTCACCGCGGCCGACGCCGCGGCCGTCGTCCACTCACCCGTCCACTCACCTGTCCACCCATCGGGCCCTGCTGAGGAGAGGGCAGCGGGGCCCGTCCGGATCGATCCGACGGCCGCGCCCGCCGGATGGGCGGCCGTCGAGCGGATCGCGACCCGGCTCACCGGCCCCGAGGCGATCCTGGACGCGATGCGGGCCGCGCGCCCGGCGACCGAGGTGGCCGGGGCGACGCCCGTCGAGGCGACCGTCATGCGGTGGTGGGCGGAGCTGCTCGACAAGCCGCCCACCTCGGTGAACGACGGCTTCTTCGAGCTGGGCGGCCACTCGCTGCGGCTGGTGCAGTTCATGGCCCGGGTGCGCGCCGAGTTCGGGGTGGAGCTGCCCTTCGACACCCTCTACACCACCTCGTTCACCATCGCCGAGGTGGCCAAGGTGATCGAGGAGCGGCAGCTCGCCGAGACCGGCGACGAGGAGCTGGCCGGGCTGCTCGACGAGCTCGCGGGCCTGTCGGACGAGGAGATCGACGCCCTGCTCGAATCAGGGCTCGAATCGGGGAACGGCTGATCCGCATGGCCACGATGCTGCTGAGCACCCACGGCACGAACGGCGACGTGCTCCCCTTCATACGGATCGGGCGTGAGCTGGCGGAGCGCGGCCACGAGGTCACCGTGCTCACGCACTCCTGGTTCGCCGACCGGATAGCGGCCGCGGGCCTGCGGCACCTGCCGATCGACACCGCGGAGGGATACGACCGGCACCTGGACGACGCCCGGCGCTACATGCTCGACCCGCTGAAGGACCCGGACGGCGTGCTCCGGCTCTACCGGCGCAACGGCCTCTTCGAGCTGCTGGTCGAGGAGGTGCGCATGATCGAGGCGCACTACCGGCCGGGGGAGACGGTGGTGGTCGCCCGGCACACCTCGGGCATCGCCGCGCTGATGGCCGCCGAGCTGCACGGGGTCCCGGTGGCGCTGGCGTCCGTCACGCCCCACCAGTACGTCTCGCTGCCGGTCCTCGCCAACCTCTTCCGGCACGTGCTCGGTGAGGGGTACGACGAGGTCTACCGGACGTTCGGCCTGCGCCCGGTCCGCGACTGGGCCGCCTACCTGAACAACGCCCCGGTCCAGCTGGTGCTGTGGCCGGAGTGGTTCGACGCCGCGGGCCTGCCGGCGCCCGCGAACGCCGTGCGCTGCGGGTTCGTTCTCGGCGACACGGCGGAGGGGCCGGTCCCCGACTGGGTCGAGCCGCCCGTGCTGATCACCGGTGGCACCGGCCAGGTGCTGCACGACCGGTTCTACGAGGTGGCGGCCGCCGCGTGCCGGCGGATCGGGAGGCGGGCCCTGCTGGTGAACCGGCACCCGGCGTTCCAGCCGGAGTCGCTGCCCGACGGGGTGGAGTGGGTGCCCTCGGCGCCGTTCGCCTCGTTCATGCCTCGTGTCGCGGCCGTCGTCCACCACGGCGGGATCGGCACGCTCGCCCGGGCGCTGGCGTCGTCGACCCCGCAGGTGCTGCTCGCCCACGGAGTCGACCGCCCCGACAACGCGGAGCGGCTCGACCGCGCGGGTGTGGCGGAGTGGCTGCCCGTGTCCCACTGGGACGAGGAACGCGCCGCCGGGCTGCTCGCCCGTGCCCTCGCCGACGACGGGTACCGCGAGCGGATCGCCCCGCTCGCGGCCGACGCCGCGTCGGAGGACGGCGTACGGGTCGCCGCCGACCACGCGGAGGCCCTGATCGGCACCGACGAGATCCTGCGGCGGCCGGTCCCGCGCGAGCGGCTGGCCCGGCTCACCCCCGAGCAGAAGGTGCGGCTGGCCGCCCTGGCCCGCGCCCGCCGCGGCTGAAGGGGCGTGTGAAGGAGGGCCTCCCGGGTACGCCGTACGCCCACGGAGGGGGAGGCCCATGAGCGAGGTGACGGCGCCGATCTCGCGCTTCGACTACGACAAGGTGGCGATCGTCACCGGAGCCGACTCGGGGATCGGGCGGGCGACCGCGGTGGCGCTCGCCGCGCACGGGTTCGACGTCGGCGTCACCTACCACCAGGACGAGAAGGGCGCGCGGGAGACGGCCGGGCAGGTGGCGGAGCAGGGCCGCCGCGCGGCCGTCCGGCGGCACGACCTCACCGACCCCGTGACCGCCGCCGAGGTGATCGACGAACTCGCCGGCGAGCTGGGCGGCCTCGGCGTGCTGGTGAACAACGCGGGCACCGGAACGGCCGAGCCGCTGCTCGACATCGGCTACGACCGGTGGCGAGAGGTGGTGGCGGTCGACCTGGACGGGCCGTTCCTGTGCGCCCAGCGCGCCGCCCGCCGGATGATCGAGCGCGGCGCGGGCGGGCGGATCATCAATGTGACGAGCGTCCACGAGGAGTATCCCCGCCTGGGAGCGGGGCCGTACTGCGCGGCGAAGGGCGGCCTGCGGATGCTCAGCCGCACGCTCGCGCTGGAGCTGGCCAGGCACGGCATCACGGTCAACACCGTGGCCCCCGGAGAGATCGCGACTCCGATGACCGGGCAGGAGGACCGGCCGCCCCGGACCGGCACCCGGCCCGGCTATCCACTGGGCCGTCCCGGCGACGCCCGCGAGGTCGCCCAGGTGATCGCCTTCCTGGCCGGCCCGGCCTCGTCGTACGTGACCGGCGCGTCGGTCTTCGTGGACGGCGGGCTCGGCCTGATGGGTCCCCAGGCCGCCGGTGACGCGGACAAGGACCTCTGGGCGTCCGCCTGAGCGAACCGGCTCAGGTGAGGTCTCGAAGCCAGCGGAGGGCGACCGCGCCGGCCAGGCGGGGCGGCACCGTGCCCGCGCCGAGCCCGACGTCCACGAGCAGGTCGAACACCTCGGTGCGGCGGGCGGCCACGGAGATCGCCGCGTCGATGAAGCCGGGGGAGCGGGCGGCCAGGGAGAGCACGTCGGTGGTGCGCAGGTGCCGCCCGAGCGCCCGGCGCAGGGCCCGCCGGTAGGCCCGCAGCGGGTCCGCCGGCGAGCCGGTCGCGGCCTCGGCGGCGAGCCGCCCCGACAGCAGCGCGTAGTAGATGCCCTCGCCGGTCAGCGGATTGACAAGGCTCGCCGCGTCGCCCGCCAGCAGCACCCGGCCCGCCCCCGGCACCGGCCGTCCGCTCGACAGCGGCAGGTGGTGGGCCCGCAGGTCGCGGACGGGCGACCTGATCTCGCCGAGCAGGGGCAGCAGCCGGTCCAGCCGCCCGTGCAGGATCTCGCGCCCCGGCCGGCCGGTCTGTCTCAGCATCGGCAGCAGCAGCCCGTAACCGACGTTGGCCGTGCCGTCGCCCACCGGGAACGACCAGGCGTAGGCCGGCCAGCCCTCGCTCCGCATGACGATGACCTGCACGTCGTCGTCCGGCGGCACGTCGGCGTACCCGCGCACCGCGATGGCGGTGTGCCGGTCCGGGCTCGGCGGGACGCCGATCAGCCGCCGTACGGCCGAGTTGGCGCCGTCGGCGGCGACGACCACCCGCGCCGCCACCTCGCCGTCGAGCACGACGAGCCCGTCGCGGACGGCCAGCGTGCGCACCCGGTGGCGGCGTACCTCCACGCCGCGCGCCGCGGCGGCCTCGACCAGCCGGGCGTCGAAGACCCGGCGGGGAACCACGTGGTTGGGCCGCGCGACCGCGGCCGAGACCCGGACCCCGCCGGGCGACGTCACCGCCAGGCGCGGTGTGGGCCGGTGGTCGGAGAGGAGATCGGGCAGGCCGAGCAGCGCGAGCTCCTGCCGCGCGTGCGCCGCGATGCCGTCGCCGCAGGGCTTGTCCCGCGGGAAGGCCGCCCGGTCGAGCAGCAGCACCCGGCAGCCGGGGTCGAGCTGCCTGGCCCGCAGCGCGGCGGCGGAGCCCGCCGGTCCGGCGCCCACCACCACGAGGTCCCACACGTCGTCCACATTCACAGACCGTACGTGGAGAAGAGGCTGGTGGTGGGCCACGACTTCACCGAGTTCGCGGCGGTGTGGAGAAGGGCGTCGATGTCCCCGTAGTTCAGTCCCGAGGCATCGTCGCGCTGGTCGAACAGCACCACCCAGCTCAGTCCGTCGTAGCGCCGGACCATGAGCGTGGAGGTGCCGGCCAGCGACCCCGTGTGCCAGGTGTTGCGGCCCCCGGTGACCGGGCGGACCTGCCAGCCGAGGCCGTAGTACCAGCCGTCGGAGTTGACCCCGATCGACGGCTTGGCGAACGCCTTGGAGATCGACGCCGAGGTCAGCACACCGGCCGCGTCGAAGAGGGTGGTGAACTTGGCCAGGTCGACGGCCGTGGCGAGCCAGCCGCCGTGGGCGGCCATGTTCTCCAGGTTGAACCCGCCGTAGGGGAAGGGCACCACGGAGTTCGAGGTGTCGATCATGCTCTTGCCGGTGTACTGCGAGAAGTACGGTGCCTCGCCCGACTTGCGGAGACTCTTCGCGGTCCTGCCGAGCGCCATCCGCTTGATCTTGAGAGGTGTCAGCACCTTGCTCTGGACGTAGCTCGCGTACGAGACGCCGCTCACCCTCTCGATGATCTTCTGAAGGAGGACGTATCCGTAGTTCGAGTACGCGTACGTCGTGCCGGGGGCGTGGTCGAGCTTGAGACCGGACGTGTGCGCGATGATCTGCGCCTGCGTTATCGGCAGCGGGACGCCGAGCGCCGCCGCGATGACCCGGTCCCTGAACATCGGGTCGCCCGAGACCTCGGAGTCCCACCCGCCGAGGTGCTGGAGCAGGTGGGTCACGGTCACGGCGGCGAGGCGCGGATCGGCGGTCGTGCTCAGCCCCAGCAGCGGCGCGACCTTGGCCGAGAGGCTGAGCTTGCCGTCCTGCGCCAGCTTCAGCACCGCGGCGGCGGTGACCGGCTTGCTCAGGCTCGCGACGCGGAACAGCGAGGTGGGACCGGCCGCGAACGAGGTGTCCGCCGTCCAGTTGTAGCCCCGGGCGAGCACCAGCTTGCCCTTGCGGACCACGGCGAGGGACGCGTGCGGGATCGTCCGTGCCTGCATGAAGCGCTTCAGCGTGTCGTCGAAGGGCTTCAGCGACGTCGCGCCGCGGCCGGTGACGCTCCACACGCGGGCCGCCGCGCCCGCCGGCGACGCGGGCAGCCCGGCGGCGAGCCCCGCCGCGGCGCCGCCCGCCAGCAGGCGCAGGGTGTTCCTCCGGGCTACCGAAAACCTGTCCGAAATCATGACGGTTGATCTTAGGGGAGCTCTGACCGGTCGTTACCGCCCCCCTGACCGCGCCGACAGGCCGACGGTCCAGCCTGGTGCTCGTCACTTTTTGCGATCCTGCCATCACAACGGGTAGCGACTTGATAAGTTCAATTAGCTGCTGGTGAGGCTTATCAAAATGGAAGAGGCGGCCGGGTGGCGGGCAGAGGCAGGCCGAGTCGGACCACGGTATACGCACGTCTGGGCATGGCGCTCGCCGAACTCAACGACCGGCTCGGCGGCTTGCCCAACCCGCGGGAGGCCCAGGAGATCTGGGACGACATCTGGCATGAGGAGGCCCATCACTCTACGGCCCTTGAGGGGAACACGCTCGTGCTCCGCGAGGTTCGAGCCCTTCTTGACCAGGGAAGGGCGGTGGGAGCGAAGGCCCTCCGCGAGTACAACGAGGTGCGTGGCTACGCCACGGCAGCGCAGTGGGTTTACGGGCAGGCGTTGGAGCCGGACGCCTGGCACGACGGAAACCTCATCACGATCAACGAGGTCCGGAGGGTGCATCATGCGGCGATGACCCCGGTGTGGGATGTCGCACCACATCCGGACGCGACGGATCGAGAGGGGCCGGGGAACTTCCGCGAGCACGACATCATGCCCTTCTCCGAAGGGATGATGCCGCCGCCTTGGCCCTTGGTGCCGGAGCAGGTCGGTCAATGGGTCACGGAGGTGTGCGTTCTGGGCAAACGGATCGAGGCGGGTGACGAGCTTGAACATCCCTGCCCGAGGAGCTGGCCAGGTTGCACAACGGCTTCGAGCGCATCCACCCCTTCCTTGACGGCAACGGTCGTACGGGACGTCTCGTTGTGAATCTCGTTCTCGTCAGACTTCGCTACCCTCCGATCATCATTCTGAAGCGACAGCGTTCCTCCTACCTCGCGGCGCTGCGGCGAGCGGACAACGGGGACTACGGGGCGCTGGGCGAGTTGATCGCACGCGCGATGGAGGACAATCTCAACCGCTTCATCGTCCCGAACATCGCCGGGCCTGCCCGTCTGGTTCCGCTGGCGGCGCTCGCCGACGATGAGTTCAGCCTCGCGGCTCTCCGGCAGGCCGCTCAGCGTGGTCGTCTCAAAGCCGTCCAGGGGGCCGACGGGATCTGGAGGTCCTCACGCAAGTCCGTTGAGGCGTACCGGGCCTCGAAGCACCAGCGGCCGGTGGGGCGCGGGCAGGCGTGACGGAGGCCGCGGCGGGGTGGCCGCGGCCTCCTGGCTTCACCGGGACATGCCGGTGCCTGCGCGTCTGGACCTAGATCCTGCCGGTGCCGGCGTTGGCGAGGACGTTCGCCTTCACGCCGCTCGGGTTGTCGACCGTGTACGAGTACGGGATGGAGGCGACGCTGCCGGAGGTCTGCGGCGTGCCGGAGTTCACTAGGTAGTTGTTGCGGGCGACGATCGAGCCGCCCGGCGAGGAGCCTTCGGAGGTGTGCGTGGGCTCGGCGACGTTCTCGAAGTAGTTGCCCTCGACGAGCACCCCGGCGCCGCAGGTGGAGGCGATGCCGTAGCTGTAGTCCGTGTACGACGGGTTCTTGTAGTAGTAGTTGCTGAACACGTGGACCGGGTTGCCGAAGCGCACTCTCGGGTTGCGCTGGGCGCAGGTCTGGAACGCGTTGTGGTGGTACGTCACCCGCAGGTGCCCGGTGTCCTCGGAGCCGTTGCTGTCGCTGTGGCCGACGAGCGAGCACTTGACGTGGTCGTGGAGCTTGTTCCAGGACACGGTGACGTAGTCGGAGCCGTGCGTGATGTCGAGCAGGCCGTCGTAGTAGTCGGTGCCGTGGCTCGTGTCGCTCGACAGGTCGTTGTGGTCGAGCCACACCCGCTTGGCGTTGTCGAGGTGGATCGCGTCGCCGTTGCCGTTGCCGGCCGGGACCTTGGAGATCTTCAGGTTGCGCACGATGACGTTGGAGACGTCGCGGATGTTGACGCCGCAGCCGGTCAGCCCGGAGTTCGCGCCGACCCCGACGAGGGTGGTGTTGCCGCCCACCCGTACGTCCTCGGAGCAGGTGAAGTTGCCGTTGATCTGGACGGTCTTCGCGGTGTCACCCTTCACGGCGGCGGTGAGCGCGGTCAGCGAGGTGACCGTCGTCGCCGGCCCGCCGGCGCCGCCGCTGGTGCCGCCGCCCTGCGTCGCCCAGCCGACCAGCCCGGTGGTGGGCGGAGTGGTGGGGCCGCCCGTGGGGGTGGAGGTCGGGGTGCTGGTGGGGGTCCCGCTCGGGGTGGAGCCGGTGGGCTGGAGGGTCCACTGTTTGGTGGCGACCGAGTCGCAGGAGTTCTGCTGGACGAGGGCGCCGGAGGTGGTGGAGTTGTCGGCGGTGTTGAGGCATTTGTCGCTGTTGGCGTTGATGATGCGGTAGGTGGATCCGGAGGCGGTGAGTTCCCAGGTTTGGGAGGTGGCGCCGGTGCAGGTTTCCTGTTGGACGGCTTTGCCGGCGGAGGTGGAGGCGCCGGTGACGCCGGCGCATTTGCCGCTGTTGCCGGCGGTGAGGCGGACGCCGCTGCCTTGGGCGGACAGGGTCCAGGTCTGGTTGGTCGTGCCGGTGCAGGCGGAGACGGTGAGTTGTACGCCGTCGGAGCCGCTGTTGCCGGGGACGGTGAGGCACAGCCCGCTGGCGCCGTTGACGATGCGGTAGGCGCCGGTGGTGGGTGCGGCGTTGGAGACGCCGGTGAAGACTCCGCCGACCAGGGCGACGATCCCGGTGACGGCGCCGGCCATCCCGGCTGCGTTTCTGGTGCTCCTTCTCAAGGCCGAGCTCCTTGCGTGTCGTGCAGGACCCCTGACCGAGGGGATGAATCCTGGTCCCACGAGGAATTCATGGACATGAACGACATTCATGGGTAGGAACGCCAGGTTCAAGGTACGGACCTGTCCAGCGGTGGTCAACGGTCACCGCCGGGGTCTCGTGCATACGCGGCGCGCCGTACGAGATCATCGTGAAACGTTCACGCCGGACGTGCCGGGGAGGAGTGGGGAATGACCGACGAACAGGTGTTCAGCGCGTGGCTGCGGGACCGCAGCGAGCCCGACTGGACGGCGGTGGTCACGCATCCCTTCGCCGCCGCGATCAGCCGCGGCACCGCCGACATGCGGCGCTACCTGGAGCAGGATTTCCAGTTCGTGGACGCCTTCACGGCGCTGCTCGGTGCGGCTGTCGCCGCGGCCGACTCCTTCGAGTCGCGGGTGGCCGTGGGCCGCTTCCTCGGGCAGACGGTGGCCGACACCGAGCGCGGCTACTTCCACCGCGCGCTCGCCGCGGTCGGCGGCGATCCGGCCCCGCCCGTGCTGGAACCGGTGACGATCGAGTTCCGCGCGCTGATGGACGAGGTGCGCCTCAGCCAGGACTATCCGCTGATCCTGGCCGTGCTGTGCGTGGCCGAGTGGACCTATCTCGGCTGGGCCACCCGGATCCCCGCCGAGGGCGGGACCTTCGTCCACCGCGAGTGGGTCGAGTTGCACAGCGGGCCGGATTTCGAGGCGTGGGTCGGCTTCCTGCGCGGCGAACTCGACCGGCTCGGCCCGGGACTGGACGAGAGCGGCCGGGCCCGCGTGCTGGACGTCTTCCGCCGCGCGACCGCCCTGGAGCGCCGCTTCTTCGACATGGCGGCCGGCTGATCGGCAGGGTCGTCTCAGGGAGCGCGCAGGGCCAGCGCGGCGAGGCGGCGCAGGGAGAGCCGGAGGAAGACGGCGCTCAGCGGCCCGGCGACCCGCCAGCCGATCCGGCCGGCCACCCCGAAGGGCAGGTGCAGGTGCTCCTCCCACAGGATCCTGCTCCCGCCGCCGGGGCGGGGCAGCACCTGGAACCTCCCCGTCCCGCGGACGACCCGGCCGGTGTGGCGGACCTCCACCTCGTCCGGCGGACGCCAGCCGGTGACGTCCATCGTGTCCAGGAACGAGAGCGGGCCGATCCCGGTCGTCGCCGCGAGCCTGCTGCCCCTGCTGTGGCCGTCGCCCTCGACCACCCACGCCCGGGTCAGCAGCATCCACTCGTGGTGCCGGGACCAGTCGGTCAGCACGGCGAAGACACGCTCCGGGCTCGCCTGCGCGTCCACCGTCACCGTGAGAGTCTCCATGCCTGTCCCCATGCCAGTCCATACGCATCGGTCGTCGCCGCCGGACGCCTCCCGTCCCGGAGGCGCGGGCCGTCAAAGAAGCGGGCTATGCCAGGAAGCGGACCGCGTGCGACGTGGCGCCGTCCGCGGCGAACCCGAGCAGGCGCTCACCCTCGTCGGCCAGCGCGTCCCGGGCCGCCGAGTCCAGCGGTGCGAACGGCTCGATCTCCAGGGTCGCCGTCTCCCCGGCCCGCTCGATCCGCCACAGCCCGGCCACGAACCCGTCGACCAGGATCGTCGCCCGGACGATCCCGTTCACCGTGAACACCCGCCGCCGGTGCTCGTCGGCGATGATCCGCCTCCGGTCGGCGTGTGAGAGCAGCAGGTTGTCGAACTCGGGCAGGAACCGCACCGGCGCCTCGGCGTCCGGTTCCGGCGGCGGCGCGCCCGGCACGTCGAGAAGCTCCACGCCGTTCTCGTCCCGGTACGCCACCAGGTCCAGGCCCTTCACCACCGAGCGGAGCCCGGTCAGGCCGGACCAGGTCCGCAGATCAGCGAGCGACGCGGGCCCGAAGGCGGCGAGATACCGCAGCACCATGTCCCCGGCGGCCGAGCCGTCGCCGAGCGGGCGGCCCAGCCACGACTCGGCCGGGACGTGGCGGGCCTGCGACGAGGCGCCCCACACGCCCCGCGGCGGCACCTGCACCAGCGGCACGATCCCGCGTACGGCCCTCGCCAGGGCCTCGCCGTCCGGCCACCGCTCGCCCAGCCGTGCGGCGAGCTCGGTGAACGTGCGGGGCCGCTCCTCCATCAGCGCGCGGGCGGCGGCCTCAACCTCCCGGAGGTCGGCCTCCGGCAGGCGTCCCGCGACCGACGTGCGGAGCCAGCGGTCGAGGACGGGCTGCACGACCGGGCGCAGGGCCAGGCAGTCGTCGGCGCTGACGAGGTGGATCGTGCCGCGCATCAGCACGATCCGCACGACGGAACGGTCGACGAGCAGATCGGCCAGGTCCTCGTGCCGGAAGCCGAGCAGCCGCGTCCACAGGCCGACGTACGCCGACAGGGGCGCCTGGGACTGCATGCCCACCAGGCGTTCGATCGCGGCCGACGCCTTCATGGTGTGGCGGCGCAGCAGCATCTGACGGTCGAGCAGGGCGCGGTTGAGCGCACGTGTGGTCAGGGCGGGGGTGAGCACGCGTGGGGTGAGCACGCCGTCAACCTAACGCCCCCGACCGACATTCCGGCCGCGCCCTGCTGCCGGGATCACTGCCGGGCCCTGCTACCGCGACCGCTGCCGGGATCCGCTCAGGTGCGTACGAGCGGCGTGTCGACGAGGTGCTCGGCGAGGAACCACGCCTGCAGCTCGCCCGTACGGACGACATCGGAGACGAGCAGGTCGTTGGTGCCGTCGTCGCCCATGTCGGCCGCCCGGGAGGCGGCGTCGTGCGCGGCGACCAGGATCGTCTCGTGGGCTTCGAGAAGCCGCGAGAGCATGGCGGGCACCTCCTCCACGCCGTCCGGCGGCCGTGGGATCACGGTCATCTCCGCCACCTGGCGCGGATCGCCGACCGCGACCCCGCCGAGCGTCTGGATCCGTTCGGCGACGGCGTCGATGATCGGCAACTGCTCGCTCGCGTGCTTGTCGAGCAGCAGGTGCAACTGGTAGAAAGTCGGCCCTCGCATGAGCCAGTGGTGCTTCTTGTACAGGCTGTACAGGATCTGCGTGTCGGCCAGGATCTGGTTGAGCCGCTGGCAGGAGTACTCCCGGGTCTCTCTCGGCAGGCCGACGGGGAAGTCCCGGACCGTGCCGAACGACTGGATCTCCACACCCCTCTGGTGCAACCAGGGCTGGCTGCTCGCACGGACTCCGGAGGAAGGGTTGGCAGCCAAGACGTCGCTCCTCACTCATTCGGTTTGTAGCTACCAGTGAGTCTTTCGCCTGGTATGTCCCCTAAACGCCTTCTATAGCGATTTGGCCAAGGTGAACCCTCCGGCCCCGTGCCCGCGTACCTCGGAGGTGTTGAGACTTCCGCGTCACCGCGCCCTCGCGTTCGCCGCCGTCGCGGCCGCCGTCCTGTCGTCCGCCCTGTCCTCCGCCTGCGCCGGCCCGGACGCGACCCCCGTGTACGGCCCGCCGCCCACCGTCGAGCAACTCGCCGCGCGGGCGGGCTGCACCCCGAAGATGCAGATCGACGCGGCGGAACTCCGCCAGGGGCACTGCCACACGCCGATCGGCGACTTCTTCCTCACCACCTTCGCCACCCAGAGGGGCAAGGACGAGTGGATGGACCAGGCGCCGGAGTACAGCCCCCACCTCGTCGGCGACATCTGGACCGCCCTCGCGCCCCGGGACGTCCTCGACCGGCTCCGGCTGAGGATCGGCGGCGACCTCCACCTCAAGGACCACAGGGTCAAGAGCCCCGGGTGAGCCGGGCGCTATCCGGCCCGCAGAGCCTCCTCCCGGCCCTCCGACAGCCGGGCGGCCGTGCGCTCCGCCGTACGCCTGGCCCAGCGGCCGGTGGTCAGGACGGCGAGACCCAGGACGAGCAGGCCGTACGCGGCGGTGATCCAGTGGCCGGTGCGCGCGGCCGGCACGAAACGCGCGCCGGAGGCGGCGGCCACGACGGCTCCGGCGATGGCCACGCCCAGCGACTGGCCGACCTGGCGGCTGGTCGAGGCGACCGCGGCGGCCACTCCCGCCTGCTCCAGCGGCATCCCGGAGACCGCGGTGTTGGTGATCGGCGGGTTCAGCATGCCGAACCCCACACCGAAGATCACGTAGATGCCGAGCAGGAGGGGGAGGGGCGTGGTGAGCGTCACCTGGGCGAGCAGCGCCCCGGCGGCGGCCAGGCAGACGCCCCCGGCGACCAGCGGCGCGCGCGGGCCGCGCGTGCCCACGAGCCGGCCGGACAGCGGCCCGACGATCATCGTGCTCACCGCGACGGGCAGCGTGCAGAGCCCGGCGTCGAACGCGGAGAGGCCGCGGTGTCCCTGCAGGTAGAGCGTGTTGAGGAAGAGGAACGCGCCCAGGGCGGCGAAGCCGGAGACCGCCATGAGGGCCGCTCCGGAGAACGGCGCGCTGCCGAAGAACCGCATGTCGATGAGCGGTTCCGGCCTGCGCAGTTCGTAGGCGACCAGCCCGGCCAGGGCCGCCGCCGCGACCGCGAAACAGGCGGCGCTGACCGCGGCGCCCGCCGCCGGGCCCTCGATGATCCCGTACGTCAGCGTGCCGAGCAGGACGATGACCAGCACCTGCCCGGCCGGGTCGAGCCGGCGTGCGGCCGGCGCCTTGGACTCGGGCACGTAACGCCAGGTGAGGAACACCGCGAGCAGGCCGATGGGCACGTTGATCCAGAAGATCGCCCGCCAGCCGACGCTGTCGGTGAGCAGGCCGCCGATCACCGGGCCGAGCGCCATGCTGATCCCCACGACCCCGCCCCACACGCCGATCGCCTGGGCCCGCTCCCTGCGGTCGGTGAACGTGTTCGTGATGATCGACATGGCGACCGGGTTCATCATCGACCCGCCGACGGCCTGGACGACCCGGGAGGCGACCAGCCAGGCGAGGCTCGGCGCGAGGCTGCACAGCAGGGACCCGGCCGAGAAGATCACCAGCCCGGTCTGGAAGGTGCGCCGGCGGCCCACGCGGTCCGCCGTGGACCCGGCCAGCATGAGCAGGCCGGCGAGCGTCAGCGTGTAGGCGTCGACCGTCCACTGCAGGCCCGAGACCGGCGCGTGCAGGTCCCGCCCGAGGGCGGGCAGCGCGACGTTCACGATCGTGTTGTCCAGCGACACGATCAGCAGGCTCATGCAGCAGATCAGGAGAACAAGAATCCGCCTTCGGCGGGTCATTTACGACACCTCACCACGCAACCGTACAGAAGCGGTCAAAAGTGGGTTGAGGTGGGTCGGGAGGCCGCCCCCGGCGGCCTCCTGGCGGTCTCCTGGCAGGCTCGCGAGGTCAGATCTCCAGTCTGTCCTCGATCGAGCGGAGCTGGTGCCGGGCCAGCGCCAGGTTGGCCCGGGCGCGGTCGAGGGCGAGGTAGAGGAACAGACCCTTGCCGCCGCGGCCGGTCAGCGGCCGGATGAGGTGGTACTGCGAGCCCAGCGTGATGAGGATGTCCTCGATCGTCTCGTTCAGCTGGAGCGCCTCGATCGCCCGCAGCTTGGCCCTGACCACCTCGGTGTTGGCCGCCGCGGCCACCTGGAGGTCGAGGTCCTTGGACCCGCCGAGCGCGCCCAGCGCCATCCCGCTTCCGTAGTCGGCCACCACCGCGCCGACCGCGCCGTCGATGGTCAGCATCTCCTTGAGGGAGACATCCATGTTCGCCATGCGTTCTCTCCTGGTTGGTGTTCGTGTCCGCGGTCGCCCGCTGGCGCTATCCGCGTCCGGCGATGGCGGCGATCCTGTCCGCCGCCCTGCGTCCCTCGATCCGGAGCAGGCCGAGGTTCGCCCCCGGGCCCGCGAGAACGGTGAGGACGAGCGTGGGTCCCGCGGTGTAGCACGCGGTGTGCCCCTGGGCCGCGGAGACCAGCGTCTCCTCCAGCCGCCCGATCTGGGCGAGATCGGTCATCTTCCGGCTCAGCGACAGCAGCGCCGACGTGAGCGCCGCCGTCTGCTCGGTGCCTGTGCCTGTGCCTGTGCCTGCGCCGGTGCCGGTGCCGGTGGAGAGGTCCGTGGTCACGAGCATGCCGTCGACCGTGCACGTGAGCGCCCCGGTGATCTCGGGCGCCCGCTCGCGCAGGACGACCAGCTCCCGATGTATGTCGTGGCGAAGATCCACCGAGGCATCCCTTCCGGCCCGCTTGAGCCACCCGATCACTACAGCGCCTCCAGCGCGTCACGCACTCTGAGCAGCAGGTCCACGTCGGTCACGGCGCCGGCGACCGGAACCGCCGCCGGCCGGGGCGTGCGCGTGGGCAGCGCGGCCGGCGGTTCGTGCGGCTGTTCGTCCGACTGTTCGTCCGACTGTTCGTCCGGCTGTTCGTCCGGCTGTTCGTCCGGTTCCGCCTGATCCCTCGCCAGCAGGCCCGCCGCCGCGAGCTCCCGTACGGCCAGCAGCGTGGAGTAGGCCGGGTGCCCGAGACGGCGGGCCAGCTCGACCGGAGTGGCGGTGGAGTCGGCGGCCAGCAGCAGCTCCCACTGCAACCGGGTGAGCAGCGCGTGGGTGCCGGGAATCCGCCGCAGGGGCGTCACCGGCCGCGCGTCCAGCTCGGCCGACGGCCACGCCCGCTCCAGCCGCGCCCGCCGCCTGGCGCACTCGCGCAGCAGCCCCGGCACGTCGAAGAACCAGTGGACCCCGAGCCAGTGCGCGTCGCCCGCCCTGAACCTGGTCCGGAGCGTCCTCGGGGCGAGCAGGAAGAACGCGGCGTCCAGCGTGGCCGACAGCACGCAGAACTCCAGCTCGCCCCGGCTGAGCACGCCCCTGCTCACGAGCAGCGCGCCGCCGTCCCCGCCCGGCCCGGCCTCCTGCCGCGCGTGCCGGATCCCGGCGGCGTCGATCCGGCCCGACCCGCCGAGCAGGTCCTCCACCCCGGGCGTGGCCGCGCAGTCCACGTACGACACCCGGCCGCGTACGAGGTAGACCGTGCCCTCCTTGCCCACCCGCAGCGAGCCGGTGGCCTCGTCCTGGGCGAGACCGGCGAGCACGGTGTCCAGAGCCGGAGCGGACCCGGGCCGGGTTCCCATCAGGAGGCGACCAGCTCGTCCGTGACGGCGCGCAGCCGCAGCCGGGCCAGGGCGAGGTTCGCCCGCTCCACGTCCAGCCGTACGCACAGCAGCAGCGGGCCGTCGAACATCATCTCCATGGGCCGTACGAGGTGGTAGGACGTGCCCGTGGTCACGATCACGTCCTCGACCCGGAGGCCGGTCTCCTCGGACGCCGTCGCTACGCCGTCGAGCGTGGCGCGGTAGGCCGCGCTGAGCCCGGCGGCCGCCCGGCCGGGATCGGCGATCCCCCTCGCCGCGACGGCCATTCCGCTGGTGTGGTCGACCAGAATGGCGCCGAGCGCGCCAGGGATCGACATGGCCTCCGAGAGGCAGTCCTCTATCCCGATCAACCCGTCACTCCCGTCACGTCACGCCTCGCCGGTACAGCGCGGCCAACATTAGAGGAGCAGGTGGACGGGCCACCCGAGTCGGAAACGGGCTGGGATGAATGGATTAATCCATAAGAATAAGAATTGTTCTCCCCGGACTGGTAATCCCGGTTTTCATGAAATTTCCTCGTATCGAGCGTCTCGGTGGGCAGGGCGCGGGGAGCCTCGTACGGCGGCCAGAATGGGAGGCGTGGAACGGATCCTGGTCAGCGCCTGCCTGCTCGGCCGCCGGGTGCGGTACGACGGCGGGGCCAAGACGAGCGACGACGACCTGCTCGCCCGGTGGCGGGCGGAGGGACGGCTCGTACCGTTCTGCCCCGAGGTCGAGGGCGGGCTGCCCGTGCCCCGCCCGCCGGCCGAGATCGAGGGCGGTGCGGGCGGTGCGGCGGTGCTCACGGGAGAGGCCCGGATCCTGACGCCGGACGGCGCCGACGTGACCGAGGCGTTCCTGTCCGGGGCGCGGCAGGCCCTCGCCGCCGCCCGGTCCTCCGGCGTACGGATCGCGATCCTCAAGGAGGGCAGCCCGTCGTGCGGGTCGCTGCGGATCTACGACGGCACCCACCGCGGCAGGACCACCCCGGGGCAGGGGGTGACCACCGCGCTGCTGGAGCTGAACGGCGTCCGCGTCTTCGGCGAGGACCGCGTCCCCGACGCCGCCCGCTACCTGGAGACCCTCACGTAGCTCAGGGGGACAGCGGATCCGCGGTGACGATGACGGCCTTCTCGTCGGGCTTGTGCACCAGGACGTTGTCCACGTAGGACCGCACCGCGGCGTCCAGGCCGACGTCCTTGCCGGCCGCCTCCGACATGTACCAGCGGTGGTCGAGCACCTCGTGGAAGAGCTGGGCCGGTTCCAGCTTGCGCCGCATGGCGGCCGGGATCGCGCTCACCACCGCCTGGAACACCTCGGCCAGCCAGCGGTGCGCCACGATCGCCTCGTCCTCGTGCCGCAGCCCGTTCGACACCCGGAACGCGTCGAGGTCGTTGAGCAGCCGCCTGGCCTGGTTCTCCTCCACGTCGAGGCCGGTCAGGCGGAGCAGCCGGCGCTGGTGGTGCCCGGCGTCCACGACCTTCGGCCGTACGATCAGCCGGGACGTGCCGGCCTTGCGGCGCACCATCATCTCGGCCACGTCGAAACCGAGCGAGTTGAGCCGGCGCACCCGCTGGTCGACCCGGTGCCAGTCGACCTCCTCGATGATCTCGTCCTCGGTCAGCTCGTCCCACAGCCGGTGATAACGCTCGACCAGCTGGTCGGCGAAGACCAGCGGGTCGATGGTCGGGTGGAGCAGCCCGCCGGCCTCCAGGTCGAGCATCTCCCCGTAGATGTTCACGTGCGCCACGTCGATGTCGTGGGCGCGCTGGCCCTCGCTGATCGCGGGGTGGAGGTCGCCGGTCTCGGCGTCCACGAGATAGGCGGCGAACGCGCCGGCGTCCCGGCGGAACAACGTGTTCGACAGCGAGCAGTCGCCCCAGTAGAAGCCGCTCAGGTGGAGCCGTACGAGCAGCACGGCGAGCGCGTCGAGCAGGCGGGTAAGCGTGTCGGGCCGCACCGAGCCCGACAGCACGGCGCGGTACGGCAGGGAGAACTGCAGGTGCCGGGTGATCAGGGCGGAGTCGAGCTCCGAGCCGTCGGCGGCGCTGCGCCCGGTCACCACGGCCACCGGCTCGACCGACGGCGCGTCGTGCCGGGCCAGATCCCACAGCAGGCGGTACTCCCGCTTGGCGTACCGGGTGCTGATCTCCTTGATCGCGTAGACCCGGCCGGACAGCCGGGCGAAGCGCACGACGTGCCGGGAGATGCCGCGCGGCAGCGTCACCAGGTGGTGGACGGGCCATTCTTCGAGGGGGAGGTCCCAGGGCAGGCGGATCAGGTCGGGGTCGCTGGGGGCTCCGGTGATCTGCAGGGGCACCGATTGCTCCTTATCTGGGGGCTTCCACACAAGTGTCGCGGATAGAGTCGGGCGCTATGACGCTGGTGGACGAGTTCATCGATTGGTACCTGGCCGAGAACCCGGTCATGGCCGCTCTGCTGGGGGCCGACGGGTACGACCGCACGCTGGGCGACTTCAGCGAGGCCGCCTTCACGGGACGGGAGCGGGCGGCCGAGGAATGGCTGCGCAAGCTGTCGGAGGCGACCCCCGAGGACCCGGGGGACGAGATCGACCGCGACCTGGTCGCCGCCCATCTGCGCGGCGCCGTGGCGCTGGCCCGCTGGCCGGAGTGGCGGCGCGATCCGGCCGCCTACCTCGGTCTGGTCTTCGCCTCGATGTTCACGCCGTTCCAGCAGCGCCTCAAACCGGAGGCCGAGCTGGTCGACGCCGCCGTCGCGCGCCTCGCCGAGGTGCCGGCCGTGCTCGCCGCCTGCCGGGCGAACCTGGACCCCGAGATCGCCGCCGACCTGCTGGTCCGGCGCGGCCTCGACCAGGCGCGTACGGGACGCCGGTTCCTGACCGAGACGCTGCCCGCCCAGGTCGGCGACCCGGAGCTGCGGGCGCGGCTCGCCCGGGCCGCCGAGCCCGCCGCCGACGCCTTCGACGGGCTGGTCCGCTTCCTGGAGGACTTCCGGCCGGGGGGCAGCTGGCGGATGGGCGAGGAGCTCTACTCCGCCCTGCTGCGCGAGCGGGAGATGCTCGGGTACGGCGCCCCCGAGCTGCACGAGAAGGGCAGGCAGGCCTGGGCCGAGCTCGACGGGCGGATGACCGAGGTCGCGTCCCGCCTCGGACCGGGCACGTGGCGGGAGGCGATGGAGTCGCTCATGGACGACCACCCGCCGACCCTGGAGGCCATGCGCGCCGAGTACGAGGCCGAGACGTTGCGGGCCCGCGACTTCGTCCGCGAGCGGGGACTGGTGACCTTCCCGGAGGGGGAGGAATGCCGCGTCGAGCCGTCTCCGGAGTTCCAGCGGCCCATCATCGCCGTGGCGAGCTACCTCGCCCCGCCGCCGCTGTCGGCCTCGCGGGACGGGATCTTCTTCGTGCCGTACACGCCGGACGGCTTCACCGAGGAGCAGGTGCGGCAGCGGCTGCGGACCAACTCACGGGCCCAGATGCCCTCGATCAGCGTCCACGAGGCCTACCCCGGGCACCACTGGCACCTCGGGTGGATGGCCGGCAATCCGCGCCGCGCCCGCAAGATCTTCCGTACGCCGTACTTCGTGGAGGGCTGGGCGCTCTACGTCGAGAAGCTGATGCACGAGCAGGGCTACTTCGACACCCCGCAGACCGAGCTCGCCCACCTCGACTGCCGCATCTGGCGGGCCGCCCGCATCGTCGTGGACACCGCGCTGCACTGCGACGACATGACGCCGGAGCAGGCGGAGGAGTTCCTCACCACGAAGGCGTCCCTGTCGCCGGGGACCGCCGCGGGAGAGGTCGGCCGCTACTGCGCCTGGCCCACCCAGGCTCCCTCGTACCTCACCGGCGCACTGGAGATCGAGCGCATCAGGGCCGACTACGCGGGCGACCTGCGGACCTTCCACGACACGATCGCCGGGTCGGGCGGCCTGCCGCTCGGCCTCGCCAGGAAGGCCGTGCTGGGCTGAGCTTCGCATCCCGGGTTCCGGGCGCGTGGGTCAGCCGGCGAGCGCACGTTCGATCACGGCGGTGAGCTGGTCCTCGGTGAGCACCGCGGGCCGGCCCACCCCCAGGGCGCGGACGTAGACCTCACACAGCCATTCGAGCAGGCGGGTCGCCTCGAACGCCTGCTCCAGGCCGTTCCCGATCGTCACCGCGCCATGGCTGGCCATCAGGGCGGCCTGCCTGCCCTCGATCGCGGCGAGGACGCCCCGCGCCAGTTCCGGCGTGCCGTACGTCGCGTACGGGGCGACCCGGACCGTGCCGCCGAGCAGCAGCGCGTTGTAGTGGACCGGCGGCAGCTCGGTCATGGTGGAGGCGACGACGGTCGCGAAGACCGAGTGGGTGTGGACCACGGCCCGCGCGGAGGTCGCCTCGTACAGGGCGAGATGCGTCGGCGTCTCCGAGGAGGGCTTGGTCCCGCCGTCGACCACCCGGCCGGTGAGGTCGAGGACCGGGCAGTCCTCGGGCCGGAGCCGGTCGAGTGCCACTCCGGACGGAGTGACGACGACCAGGTCGCCCTCCCGGGCACTCAGGTTGCCCGAGGTCCCGATCACCAGACCGAGTTCCGCCGCCCTGCGGCCGTACTCGCACAGCTCACGCCGCAGCTCGTCCACTCGCTCGTTCACCTGCTCGTCCACCCCGTCATCCACCCGGCGAATCTACACAATCGGCGGGTTTTCGTGATGTCCTGAACCCATGTACGAGGCTTCCGAGTGGCGTCGCGAGGGTGACACGATCCGCAGGACCGTCGTCGCCCGCGACTTCCGTACGGCCATCGCGATCGTCAACGACATCGCCGAGCAGGCCGAGGCGCTGAACCACCATCCCGACATCGACATCCGGTGGCGCACCCTGCATCTGGCGCTGACCACCCACGACGCGGGCGGCCTCACCGACCTCGACTACAAACTCGCCGCCCGCATCGACGCCATGGTCGCCGACCACGAGGCAGGATCCGCACAACCCTGAAGCACGGGCTCCCGATCTTCGAAGCCCGTGCTGCCCGAGCTGCCCGCGCTGCCGCCGGCCCTGCGCATCGCGGGTGCGGCGTCACGCCGCTGCGCCCGAGCACGGTTCGCGGAGTCGTCCCGCCCCTTGCTGCGGCTTTTTTGGGCGATTTCGTACGGCTGAACCCCCTTATGCGGTGGCTTTGATCGGCGCGTGACTGTGCGATTTGTGCTGGGAGCTGACGACGTCGTGCAGTGATATATGCCGATTTATTTGATTCGCTGTCGCAGCGTCATCCCTGCGCGCCTGTGACTCCAGCAAAATCGCTGCTCAGGGTGTTCGTGGCGCGCTGGTGTGGAAGAATTCATACAGGATTTCGAATCGGCAGGGGAGGTGTGATGGATCTGTTCGACATCGATCCTGAGCGCCTCCGTCGTTCGAACGATACTGGTGATGGCGACTGGTGGGATCAGCTCACCGCCGGCTCGCCCCTTTGGTCTTCCGAGGGCGCACTTGCCCGTGAATACGTGCCGATCGTCGATCCCGATGTACGAAACGACGCGAGCCGGCACGGTATCCCGGCGAATTTCCCCTTCATTCGAGCATTTAAGACTCGTGCGGGTACCGCTGCCGTTGACGACTCCAGCGCTGACGACTCCAGCGCTGACGACTCCAGCGCTGATGAAATCGTGAATGGCCCCGCCCCTGATGGTGCTCCTGACCATGCCGACATCCTCGGCCCTGGAGTCGGTCCCACCGCCCCTGCCCCTCGCGCAGGAGATGCCGACAGCGGCGCCCCTGGCCCTGGCCCTGCCGGTGCCGGTGCTGATGCCCTGGGCGCCGATGCCGCGCGCGCCGATGCCGCGCGCGCCGATGGCGGTGCCGCCGACGGTGCTTTTCCTGACGGTGATCCTCCCGGTTGTGCTTCTCCCGACGCGGCTTGTCCGGATGGCGCCGGGGGTGCCTACAGCGGCGCTTCCGGCGGCGCTTCCGCTGGTGCTTCTGGTGCTGGTGGCAGTGGTGCATCGTCGTGGGTGGCGGTGGCGGCTGTTGGTGAGGCGGCGCGGGTGGTGGCGTTGGTGCCGGTGCCTGAGTCGGCGGAGGTGTGTCTGGCTGAGGCCGAGGAGTTGCTGTCGGCCCGCGACCGCATCACCAGCGCGTTGGCCGCCCGGGTGGGGCGGGTGCACCGGGCCGGAGAGGCGGACCGCCGCTTCTTCCGGGTCCGGCGGCGCAGGAACGGCGGACTGGAGGGAGAGTTCTACCTCCCGGTCGAGGCCGCCGCGCGGATGCAGCACCTGCTGGACGTCTACGCCAAGCCGAAGGCCGAGGGCGACGACCGCACCCCGAGCGTGCGGAACGCCGATGCGGTCATCGCGTTCCTGGAGAACAAGATCGCGACCGAGCTTCTGGTGCTGGTCACCGCCGAAAGCCTCCCCGACGACCCCCCAGCCGACGAACCCTCAGCCGACGAACCCTCACGCGAGCCCGCAGGCACCACCCCCTCAGGCGACTCCACAGCCGACCCCTCTGCCGACCACCCCACCACCGACTCGGTAGACCCAGCCCCGAGCGATGGCCCTGGTCCCGACCTTTCGGGCACCGGCCCCTCAGGCGATCCCACAGCTGACGCATCTGTCGACCACCTCACCAGCGACCCCTCAGACGCCGGCCCGAGCGACAGCTCTGGTCCCGACCTCGGCTCCTGCGGCCCAGGCTCCGTCCCCGGCTCTGACGCCTGCGTCAGCGAGGACTTCGGCATGCCTTACGCCGGCACAACCGACGCCGACAGCGAGCCCTCTGCTTCCGAGCGCCCGGCCACAGGTGGCCCGGCCGTCGTCTGGCCGCACTTCGACGCGGCCGACGGCGACGAGCGTGCCGACCTCGGCGAGGTCGGCGAGGTGGGCGATACCCGGCAGGGTCACGCCGACGAGGCAAAGACGCACAGACACCGAACCTGGAATTCGCAGCGCACTCGTGCGCAGCAGACGCATGCTCCTGATCCCCCGACTGAGCCCCCGACCAAGAGTGACGACACCACTGGCGCTCACACCGAGGACAGTCCAAGCGGGGACTGCCCTAGGGATCGCCGTGCTCACGGCAGCCCCGGCGGGGACCGCCCTGCCGACGACTGCCCAGCGGAGGGCTACCGGCACGCCTCCTGGACAGGCGAGGCACAGCATGAGACGTCCCGGACAGGAGCCGATGCTCCGCCGGGAGTGGAACGCGACGATGACGCGTGGCCGAGGGCGGGGGGCAACAGTCCGCCGGGGGTGTGGTTGCGGGGGTTGCCGGGGTTGATCCTGGCGACCGGGCATCTGCTGCCCGTCTCCAGGGTGCACCGGCTGGCTCGCACCAGCACTTTGGTGCGGATCGTGATGGACGCCGGTGGGCAGGTGCTGGACATGGGCCGCAAGGTGAGGTTGGCGACCCCGGCTCAGCGGCGGGCGGTCTTCGCGCGGTATGCGACCTGCTGGGTGGACGGCTGCCCGCTGCCGGCCACGATGTGCCAGGTCGACCACGCCGAGGACTGGTGCAGCGGCGGGCTGACCGACCTCAAGCTGCTGGGACCGGCGTGCCAGTTCCACAACCGCGACCGCTACCGCCACCCCACCCGCTACACCCGCCGCAAGATCGGCGACGACCGCTGGGCCTTCACCTACCGCAACCCCCGAGACTCCCGAAACCTCCGCAGCACCCGGCGGCGCCTATGACTGTGAACCTCTCGACGCCGCTGGCCGGTCAGCCGAACAGGTCGGCCGGGGGTACGGGGGCGAGGATGGAGTCGCCGTCGTGAATGGGGGCGGCCCCCGCGACCAGCCGGGTCAGGTCGCCGTCCGCGACGCATCGGGCCTGGGTGAGGCCGCCCGCGGCCCTGCGGGTCAGCGCCTCGACGGGCAACTGCCCGGGGGCCGCCGTCAGGATGACGTTGCCGAACCTGCGGCCGCGCAGGATGCCGGGTTCGGCGAGCAGCGCGGTATGGGGGAACACGCGGGCGGCCGTGGAGACGACCCGTTTGACGAAGGGCAGGCCCTTGCCGTCCGCGATGTTGATCAGGGCGGTACCGGAGGGACGCAGGACACGGGCCATCTCCGCCATGTACTCCGCGGTCGCGAGCTCGACCGGCATGGTCGCGCCCGAGAACGCGTCGAGCACGAACAGGTCGGCCGAGGCGTCCGGCAGAGCGGCGGTCGCCGTGCGGCCGTCCGCCACCCGGACCTTCAGCCGGGGCACGGACTTGAGCCTCAGCTGGTCGCGTACGAGCTGGACCAGTCCGGCGTCCGGCTCGACGACGATGTGCCGGGACCCGGGCCTGCGGGCGGAGACGTAGCGCGGGATCGTGCAGGCCCCGCCGCCGACGTGCACGGCGTCGAGCGGGCCCTCCGGCAGGCAGTCGATCACGGCGGCGATGAGCTGTACGTAGGAGAAGTCCAGATAGGTGGGATCGGTCAGGTCCACGTACGACTGGGGCACGCCGTCCCTGATCAGCATCCACCCGTCGGGCCGGTCGAGGTCGCGCAGGAGCTCCACCTCGCCGAAGGTCACTTGATAGCGGCCTGGCAACGGTTCTTTGCTCCTTGCCACCTTTGGCTCCTTTCGCGTGATATGAGAACCGTATGCGGAACAGGGCCCTGCTCGCCCTCGTCACGGTCGCCGCGGCCATTTTCGTCTTCGGCGTGGTCGGCCTCGTGGTCTCGGGCAGGCAGGAGCCGGTGATGGTCGCCACGCCGGTCGCGTCCCCCACCCTTCCGCGAACGCTCCAACTGCGTCCGGACGGCTCGCCGGACGAGACGGCCGCCGCCTACTTCGACGCCTGGGCCAAGGGTGACTACGAGGCGATGCGCGACCTCGTCGACGAGCCGCCGGCCGACTTCGCCGACCAGCACCGCCAGTTCGAGGACGCCGCGCTGTCGAACTCGATGCGGATCACGCCCGGGACCGTGAAACGCGACGGGGACGAGACGGCCGAGGTGCCCTTCACGCAGGAGCGGGACGAGCCGGACAAGGGGCCCTGGCGTTTCGACTCGGTCCTGCGCCTGGCCGTACGGGACGCCACCTGGAAGGTCCTGTGGACGCCGGCCGTCCTGTTTCCCGAGATCGAAGCCGGTGGCCGCCTGGTCAGGACCACACCGACGACCGGGCCGTTGCGCCCGGTGACCCGGGAGGGAGAGGAGTTCCCCCAGGACTCGGACGCCGACGCGTACCTCGACGGGCTGGCGGGCCAGGTGGCGGCGCCCACGAACGGTGTCGAGGTGGGGTGGGAGCTGCGGGTCGAGAACCCCGCGTCGCCGTCGAAGGTCGTCCTCGCCTACACGCCCAAGCAGCAACCGGCCGGCGTGCGGACGACCATTGAGTGGTCGGTTCAGGCGGCGGCGGCCCGGGCGCTCGACGGCGTGCCGCAGCGGGCCGCCATCGTCGCCGTACGGCCGACGACCGGGGAGATCCTCGCGGTCGCCGACCGTCTGGGCGGCCGGGGCGCGTTCGAGCGCAAGTACGCCCCCGGTTCGACGTTCAAGACGGTCACGGCCGCCGCCCTGCTCGGTGGAGGGCTGGCCCCCGACACCACGGTGGAGTGCCCGGCGGTGTACCAGATCCCCTTCCACCGGGCGATCCCCAACTACCACGACGAGGACCACGGGGCGGTCACGCTGCGCCACGCCTTCGCCCTGTCGTGCAACACCACCTTCGCTCGGTTGACGGTCGAGCGGCTGAACGCCGACAGGCTGGTCGAGCAGGCGAGGGCGTTCGGCTTCGGCGTGCAGGGGGAGAGCGGCGGCGGGGAGGGCAGTGGGCAGGGCGGAGGCTACACCTGCGGCAGCCTGAAACGGCCGGAGAACCCCGACGCGCTCGCCGAGGACTCCTTCGGGCAGGGCACGGTCGAGGCGACCCCCCTGTGCATGGCGCTGGTCGCGGCGGCGGTGAAGAGCGGCGAGTGGCGGCCGGCCCGCCCGCTGGCGGATGACGCGTCCCAGGGCGAGCTGCCGCAGAGCGTCCCCCTACCGGCGAACGTGGCGGAGGGGCTGCGCGACCTGATGAGCGCGGTCACCGTCGACGGGACCGCCGCCGAGGCCCACCTGCCGGAGGGGGTGGCCGGCAAGACCGGCACGGCGGAGGACTGGCAGGGCGGCCAGGACCACGCCTGGTTCATCGGCTACCAGGGTGACCTCGCCTTCGCCGTGTTCGTCGAGCACGGCGGCACCGGGCGGAGCGCCGCCGTGCCCATCGCCGCCCGCTTCCTGCAGGCCCTCTAGACCCTTCAGACACCGGGCCAGGCGAACCGGTGGGTGTGGATCCCGAAGTAGGTGAACGCCTCGGCCCTGGTGACGCCGGGCACCCGTTTGACGTGGTCGTTGAGCACCGCGAGGAGCTCGGCGGGCTCCTGGCACACCACCTCGGCGAACAGGTCGAACGAGCCCGCCGTGAGCACCACGTAGATCACGCCGGACAGTTCGCTGATCCGGTCGGCGACCTCGTGCACGTCGCTGTCGACGCGTACGCCGATCAGCGCCATGACCGGCAGGCCCAGCGCCATCGGGTCGGTGACCCCGACGATCTGCACGACGCCCTCGTCGCGCAGCCGCTGCACCCGCTGCCGTACGGCGGGGGCGGACAGGCCGGTCGCCTCGGCGAGCGCGGTGTAGGAGGCCCGGCCGTCCCGCTGCAGCTCGCGCAGCAGGACCCGGTCGATCTCGTCCGGGATCATGCGACCAGCTCGGCGACCGCCGCCGCGAACACCTCGTGGTGCCGGTCCACATCGGCCTCGGTCGTGGCCGGGGACATCAGCGCCATGTTGTGGAACGGCGTGAGCAGCACCCCCCGGTTGGCCAGGTAGACGTGCAGGTAGTCGTCCAGGTCGGGATCGCCGGCCGCGTTCGACTCGCCGCCGTTGCGCGGGGCAGGGCTGGTGAAGCGATACTCGGCGCGTGCGCCCAGCCGGCTGACCGACCACGGCAGGCCGTGGTCGCCGATGATCTCCTCGACACCTTTGGCGAAGCGGGTCGCCAGCTCGGTCATGGCGGTGAACGCGTCGTCGGTGAGCACGTGCTCCAGCGTGGCCCGCATGGCGGCGACCGACAGGGGGTTGCCCGCCAGCGTGCCGCCGACCCCGCCCATGTCGACCAGGTCGAGCCCGTCCATCGCCTCGATCCGCGCGGCGACCTCGGCCGACAGGCCGTACCCGCCGCTCGGGATGCCGCCGCCGACGGCCTTGCCGATCGTCACGATGTCGGGACGCAGGCCCCAGGCCTTCGTGCAACCGCCGGGCCCGGCCGAGAAGGTGTGGGTCTCGTCGTTGATCAGCAGGCTGCCGTGCCGCCGGGTCAGCTCGCGCACGCCCTCCAGGTAGCCCGGCTCGGGCAGCACGATCCCGATGTTGGTCAGCGCGGGCTCCATCAGGACCGCCGCGACGTCGCCGTACGCCAGTTCGCGCTCAAGCGCGGGCAGGTCGTTGAACTCCACGACGCGGGAGGTCACAGTGGGGTCGACCGGTGCGCCGACGTTGCCCTCGCGGGACACCTGCCGGCCGTCCGGGCCGACCACGATCAGCACCTCGTCCACGCTGCCGTGGTAGCAGTAGCTGTTGACCAGGATCTTCGGCCTTCCGGTGATCGCCCGCGCCAGCCGGATGGCCCACCGGTTGGCGTCGGTGGCGGTCAGCGAGAAGCTCCAGTACGGCAGGCCGAACCGGCGGTCGAGCTCGGCGCCGACCCAGGCCGCGTCCTCGGTCGGCATCATCACGGTGGCGCCGCCCAGGCGGCCGAACCGGTCGGCGACCGCCTCCACGGTCGCCCGCGGTGAGTGCCCGGCCATCGCGCCCGTGTCGCCGAGGCAGAGATCGACGTACTCGTGGCCGTCGAGGTCGGTGACGCGGGCGCCGTGGGCCTCGGCCAGGTACAGCGGGAAGCCCGCGGCCGTCTTGTTCATCCACGTCATCGGCACGCCGCCGAAGAGGTGCCCTCTCGCCTGCTCGTACGCGGCGGCCGAGCGCGGGTTCCGCTCCCGGAAGAGGCCACGCTCGCGGTCGAGCAGCCGGGCCAGGTGAGTACGGTCGATCATGTTCCCTGCCTCAGAAAAGCTTGCCGAACCCGGTGTCGGCCACGGATTCTGAAGTAAACGTACACAACTACGTTCGTTTCGTCATCACCGGGGTGGTCGCGTCCGTAGTCGGGAAAACTTCTCGTCTGAAAAATATTTGTCCTGGACGGTAGTAAGGCGGAAACCATTCACATAGTTGACCGACTGTGAGGGAATCATCTCGTCTCCCAGCCTGACGCGGAGGCGACATGGACCCCAGCGCTGTGCACGACGCCCTTGCACGGCACCTGCTCGTCGACGGCTTCCGGCTGGTGCTCGACCTGGACCGGAGCGCGGGCTCCTGGCTGGTCGACGCCCGTGACGGGCGCAGGTATCTGGACTTCTACACGTTCTTCGCCTCGTCGCCGCTCGGGGTCAACCCCTTCGCCGGCGACCCCGGGTTCGTCGGACTGCTCGGCCGGGTGGCGGCCAACAAGCCCGCCAACTCCGACATCTACACCGTGCACCTCGCCGAGTTCGTCGAGACGTTCCGGCGGGTGCTCGGCGACCCGGAACTGCCGCACCTGTTCTTCGTCGAGGGTGGGTCGGCGGCCGTGGAGAACGCGCTCAAGTGCGCCTTCGACTGGAAGAGCCGCTGGAATGAAGCCCACGGCCGTCATCCGGGTCTCGGCACCCGGGTCCTCCACCTGACCCGGGCCTTCCACGGCCGCGGCGGCTACGCGCTCTCGCTCACCAACACCGACGCCGTCAAGACCGACCGGTTCCCCCGGTTCTACTGGCCGCGCGTCGACGTCCCGGCGATCCACCTCGGGGACGTCGAACGCGCCGAGAAGCGGGCGCTGGCGCAGGCGAGGGAGGCGTTCGAGCGGTTCCGCCACGACATCGCCTGCTTCATCGCCGAGCCGATCCAGGGCGAAGGGGGCGACAACCACATGCGCCCCGAGTTCCTGCGGGCCATGCAGGGCCTGTGCCACGAGTACGAGGCGCTGTTCGTGCTGGACGAGGTGCAGACCGGGGTGGGTCTCACCGGCACGCCCTGGGCGTACCAGCAGCTCGGGCTGGCCCCCGACATCGTGGCCTTCGCGAAGAAGGTGCAGGTCGGCGGCATCATGGCGGGCCGCAGGGTGGACCTGGTGCCGGACAACGTGTTCCGGGTGAGCGGCCGGATCAACTCCACCTGGGGCGGCGGGCTGACCGACATGGTGCGGTCCCGCCGGATGCTGGAGATCATCGAGCGGGACGGGCTGATCCCGAGAGCGGCCATCCTGGGCGAGAAGCTGCTGGGCGCCCTGCGGGGCCTGGAGTCCGACGGCCTGGTCGCCAACGCGCGGGGTCGTGGGCTCATGTGCGCCTTCGACGTCCCCGACCCCGGCGGGCTGGTCACCCGGCTGCGGGAGGAGCGGGCGATCCTGGTCCTGCGCTGCGGCGAGCGGTCGGTGCGGCTACGCCCTGCCCTGTCCGTCCAGCCCGACGAGCTTGAGCACGGCCTCGCCGGTCTCCGCGCCTGCCTCGCCGGCGTCTGAGCACCTCTCCCGTCCTTCCCCGGACGGCTCCGCCTCCCCGCGCCAGCGGCAGATGGCCCTGACCCGCGACTCCACGCCCAGCTTCGCGTAGATGCGGTTCACGTGGTTCTTCACGGTCTTCTCGCTCAGGAACAGCCGCTGGGCGATCTCGCCATTGGAGTGACCTGTCGCGATCAGCTCCATGACCTCGCTCTCTCGCTTACTCAACCCAAGGGCGGTGTGGTCGTCGCCTCTCATCCGGCCTCCGTCGAAGACGTCAGAGATCGCCGGGGCCCCCGCGCGGCGGTTGTCAGGCAGCATAACCCGCAATGTCCACCGATGGGGGCTAAGAGGGCTGACTTGCCCGGGTCAATGCCCTCCGTGGACCGTGACGGTTTCGAGGTGCGGATCGGCGGCGATCTCGGCCGGCGTGAAGCGCTCGGTCACCCACCCGCCGCGCGAGAACAGCGCCGTCTGGTCGGTGTGGTGCGGCGACGCGGGGTTGGCGGACAGGGAGTAGGTGAGGACGGTCCGCGTGCGGGGGCCGTCCTTGGTGAGCTCGACGGCCATCAAGAAGCTGGAGCCGGTGTTCACCTCCGGATAGCGTCCGTCCGTGCCCAGCGGTCCGCCCGTGCGCACCCGGTCGAAGCAGCCCTCTCCTTCTGTGCAGCCGGGAATCGGGATCGAGGAGTAGCTCTGCGCCTGCCCGGGGGTGAGCGTCAGGGGAATCCGGTTGGACCGGAAGCGGAGCACGGCGTCGGCGAGGGCCTGCCGTACGGTCGGGTCGTCGCTCTTGAGCCCGCTCGGGGTGGTCAGCGGGCGCGCGGGGTCGAACGGCACCCGCCAGGGGCTGAAGACCGGCTCTCCCGGCTTGGTGGGGCGGCCCAGCCGGCTGAAGAACTCGCGCCACAGGACGGTGCCCTCGCCGTCCAGGGTGGCGCGCCCGTTCCACTTCTCCAAAGTCCGGCAGGCCTCGCGCACGTCCAGGAGTTCGGGGTGGGTGCGGCACAGCTTCAGCAGGTCGTCGCGCATGAGCTCGAAGGTGAGGTTGCGCTTGCCGCGCACCGTGGCCTGCAGCGTCTCCAGCGTGAAGCCGGGCGCGCCGAGCCCGTCGGCGCCGGACAGCCGCTGGGCGATCATGTCGAGGCTTACCCGCGGGCGCGGCTCCAGGTCGGTGCCCGTCTGGCCGTACGCCTCGGGATAGCCGGTGAGCGGCTTCGCCGGGTTCGTCATCCAGTAGGTGTTGTTGGAGTTGGCCACGTAGTCGGCGCGGACCAGCCTCGGCTGGTTGCCCGGCCCGAAGACGCCCGGCACGACGGCGTCGCCGTCCCTGCCCCACAGGCACGCGGACGTCGAGCCGTCCAGGACGTACGCATCGAGGCCCGGAACGGGCGAGGGCCTGGCGCAGCGCTCCGCCTCGGCGTCGGTGACGTGGGGGACGAGAGAGGTGTCGGCGAAGTAGGCGGTCCCGCTCGCGTCGGTGGCGAGGGTGTGGACGAACGGCATCCCCTGGTAGGTCCGCTGGGCCGTGCGCAGCTCGTCGAGGCTGCCCGCCCTGGCCATCGCCAGCCACTCGTCGGCCGCCCGCAGGTTGGCGGCGTTCGCGTCGGCCAGCGCGTACGCGGCCTCGTCGGTCCGGCCGATGGCGAGCACCGGGCCGTAGCGGGAGGTGAGGAGCGTGTGGCCGGAGACGGTGCCGTCCGGCAGGGTGACCTCCACCTCCTGCTCGCCCATCGGCTCCGCCCGGCCGTCCACGGTGTAGCTGTGGCCGTCCGCGAGCTTCAGCCGGTAGACGGTGAAGTGCTGGGCGTGGGAGACGGTGTGGGTCCAGGCGACCTTGGCGTTGTGGCCGATCTGGACGACCGGGGTGCCGTACAGGCTGCCACCGGAGACGTCGAGCACGCCGGGGATGGTGAGCTGGACCTGGTAGAAGCGGCGGATCCCCTGCCAGGGGAAGTGCGGGTCGGCCAGCACCATGCCGCCGCCCCCGCGCGTGGCCCGACGGCCGAGCGCCCAGGCGTTGCTGCCCGCCGCCGGCTCGGGCTTCGGTCTCTTGTCTTCTGGGGGCCCCTCGGGTTCGGCTATCCCGGTGACGGCCTCCTTGAACGAGGAGCTCGACGTCATGCGGGCGAGGTCGAGCAGATTGTTCCACATGTCGGTGGCGGTGATCGGACCGACCCACGCCTTGCCCCGGCAGGTGGGGTCGGGCAGGTTCGCCACGCCGGTGTCCGCGAGGTAGCGGTTGTATCCGGCGACGTAGCCGTCGACCAGGCGGCGCAGCTCGTCGCTCGGGCCGACCGGCGCGGGCCGGGCCAGCAGCCGCCGTACGACGCCGGAGGCGGCGACGCTCTTGTAGTAGACGTCGCCGGCGAGATTGGAGACCGGGCGGACCGGATCGTCGGACTCGGCCTCCGGGCCGAAGTAGCGGGAGCGTTCGCCGCGCAGCGTCACCACCCAGGAGGCCAGCGTGCACAGGTTGTCCTGGGCGAAGGCGTAGCCGTACCCGAATCCGAGGCCGCCGTAGTCCTTGGCGGTGATGTGCGGGATGCCGTACTCGGTGCGCCGGATCGTGGCCGAGTAGCCTCCGCCGGCCGCCTCCGCGGGGGGTACGGCCGCGACGGCGGGGGCGAGTAACGCCAGCGTGATCGCCGCAGTAGGCATGAGCCTCATGGGAGCTCCTATTCGAAACGCGCGTTGTCAGGCGTGGTCATGCGCCGCAGCAGCGGCAGCGTCGTGAGGATCACCAGGAGGGAGGCGGCCAGGCCGCCGCCGAGGGAGGCGAAGTAGACGGGTCCCGGCATCGCGATCGACGCGCTCCTCATCGCGAGGGCGTCGATGAGCGGCTCGGCCACGCCGAAGCCGGAGCCGGCGGCGAGCGCGGCGGCCAGCACGAGCGGCAGCGCCGACTCCAGCAGCACCACCGCGGCCAGGGTGCGCGTGGGCGTGCCCGCCAGCCGCAGCAGGGTGAACGGCCGCCTGCGCTCCACCAGCCCGCCGCCGGCCGCCACCACGAGGCCGCAGGCACCGGCGACCAGGGTGAGCCCGACCATGGCCAGCGCGACGTTCTCCGCCCGGACGTAGAGGTCCGCCCTGACCTCGGCGATCTCGGCGAAGGTCATCGGCGCTTCGACGGTGTAGCCGGACAGCAGGGTGCGCAGCCGCTCCAGTGTCGCGGGATCGCGTGTGGTGATCATGATGGCCGCCAGGTCGAGCCCGTCGGTGGAGGCGTGCGGGCTGGCCGGGCCCGCCAGCGGAAGGAGTCTGTCGACGGTGAGAGGGTTGTCGGCGCCGACGATGCGGGCGAAGTTGCCCGCCACGGCCCGGGCGCCCCTGCCGTCGATGTTCACAGGGCAGCGGCCGAGTACGGGGAAGCGGGCCAAGTCGGTGCACTCGACGACGTACGGCATGGGCGGCGGGCCGTCGGGCCGCGGGCCGGCATCGACCGGCAGCGCATTGATCGGCAGCGCATTGATCGGTAGCGCGTAGATCGGCAGCACGTCCACGCCCGGGCGGGCGTGCAGCCGGTCGAGGAGCTCCGTCCCCGCCCGCGGTGAGAGGCCGGAGACGCCCGGCCGGTCGAACCTGGCGCCCAGAACGTCGTTGAGCGTGCCCCCGGCCACCTTCTGCTGGCCGGCGACCACCGTCGGCACGAGGGCCGCGATCGTCGTTCCGATGAACACCGCCAGCACCAGCCCGCTCACCGACCTGAAGGCGGTCTTCGGATCGGCGGCCAGGCGCCGCGCGGCCAGCAGCGTCGCCCCGCCCCGGGTCAGCCGGGCGGCCAGCCGTGCGGCGACCATGGTCAGCCAGGGACCGGCCAGCATCAGCCCGGCCATGACCAGCGCGAGCGCGACGACGGCCGGCAGATCGTCGGGCTCGCCGTTCCGGTACACCGGGCCCGCGAACATCCCCAGCCCTGCCAGCAGCGGGATCACCCGCCAGGCTCGCGGCGGGGACGCGGCGGTCTTCCGCGCCACGCCGAGCGGCGAGATCCGCACCCGGCGCAGCGACCACAGGGCGGCGCAGGCCGCCACGACCGGCACGCCGCAGAGCACGGCGGCGTACTGCCAGGCGTGCGGGGCGACCAGCCCGGGGAAGAACCGGGCACCGGTGATCCGCACCCCGGCCACGGCCGGCCGGACGAGCTGGAAGATCGCGAGGCCGGTCAGCGCGCCCACCAGCGCGCCCAGCGCGGCGTCCACCGTCGCGAGCACGTTGATCTGCCGCGTGGTCGCTCCGACCAGGCGGATCGCGGCGAAGCGGGTCTCGCGGCGAGCCGCGGCCAGCCGGGTGGCGGTGCCCACGAGCACCAGCAGCGGGACGATCAGCCCGACGGCTGCCATGCCGAAGCCGAACCGGTAGACGTCCGCGCTGTCGTCGAACGCGGGCTCGGTGGAGACCGTGTCGACCTGCCTGGCGCCGGGCATGGCGACGACCTGATCCGGCGTCTGTCCTACCACCACGACCAGCTCGTCGGGCCCGGACAGCGCCGCGTCGCCGATCAGTCCGGCGCGCGTGCCGGGGAAGCGGGCGGCCAGCTCCTCACGGGGTGCCGAGTCCAGCAGCCCGGCCAGCGCGGGCGAGGCGTAGTACTGCCCCGGGCCCGGCATGCGGGACAGGCCGGGGACGACCGGCGCCCGCGTGCCGAGCGCGGCGGCGTCGAGCCTCTTGATCGTCCGGCCCCCGTAGAAGTCCTCGTGGTAGTTCCACAGCGCGCCGTCGGCCGTCGCGTCGAGGGCCCAGCCGCTGGGCGCCGAGCCGGTCGTGCACTCCCAGCAGGGACGGCCGCCGGTGGCCTGGAAGGCGTTGAACAGCGACAGCGTGGCCAGCAGCACCGCGACGCCGGCCGCCACCCCGACGACGATCAGCGCCAGCCTGGCCGCCGCCTCCCTGCCGCTGCTCAGCGACAGCCGCAGGCCCAGCCGGATCACCGGACGGCCCCGATCGTGTACGGGTCGGAGACACGGCCGTCGCGCACCACGACCTCCCGGTCGGCGCAGGCGGCCACCCGGGCGTCATGGGTGACCACGATCACGGTGGCGCCCTCCTCGCGGGCCAGGCCCACCAGCAGGTCCATCACGTGCTCGCCGGTGAGTGTGTCCAGCGCGCCGGTGGGCTCGTCGGCGAACACGACCCGCGGCCGCGTCACCAGCGCTCTGGCGATCGCCACGCGCTGCGCCTGCCCGCCGGACAGCTCCCCGGTGCGCCGGCCGCCCAGGTCGGCCAGCTCCAGCCGCTCCAGCCATTCGGCCGCCCGCCGCTGGGCGTGCTTTCTCCTGGCGCGGCCCAGCAGCAGCGGCAGCATCACGTTGTCGGCCGCGGTCAGCTCCGGCACGAGCTGGCCGAACTGGAAGACGAAGCCGAAGGCGGTGCGCCGCAGCTCGCTGCGGCGGCCGTCGTCCAGGGTGTCCAAACGGCGTCCGTCGAACCACACCTCGCCGCTGTCGGGCGTGAAGATGCCGGCCAGGCAGTGCAGCAGCGTCGACTTGCCGGACCCGCTGGGACCCATGATCGCCACGACCTCGCCCGCGGCAACCGACAGGTTCGCCTCCCGCAGCGCGGGCGTGCTGCCGTAGGAGCGGCTGACCCCCCGAGCTTCGATGATCACGACGCGCGCACCACCTCGGCCAGGGCCCCCAGCCGGGCCTGGGTGACGTCGATCCACCGCAGGTCCGCCTCCAGGTGGAACATGGCGTGGTCGGCCAGCAGGGCGTCGGTCAGAGGGCCGCCGCGCTTGATCTCCGCCAGCTCCCGCATGCGCCGCATGTGCGTGGCGCGCTGCGCGTCCAGATAGCCGGCCGCGTCCCGGCCCAGCATCAGCGCCAGCACGACCTTGGTGAACAGCACGGTCTGCAGATACGGCTCGGCCGCGACCGGTTCGGCCAGCCACGTGGCGACCTCCTGCCTGCCCAGCGGGGTGATGGCGTAGCGCTTGCGGTCCGGCCCGTCGCCCGGTTCGCTCTGACCGGTGACCTTGCCGTCCCTGGCCAGGCGGCCCAGCGTCGAGTACACCTGCCCGAAGGGCAGCGGCCTGCCCCGGCCGAAGATGGTGTCGTAGTCGCGTTTCAGGTCGTATCCGTGGCTCGGCTCCCGTTCCAGCAGGCCGAGCAACGCGAGGGGAACGGTCATGTCCGCGACTATACATCGAGTGTATACGCGGAGGTGCTAATTCCTCATGGAAAAACGAACGGCCGGTCCGTGAGGACCGGCCGTTCGCCGTTGGGGTGAGTGATGGGACTTGAACCCACGACATCCAGGACCACAACCTGGCGCTCTGCCAGCTGAGCTACACCCACCATGTCCGCCGTTCGC
Organism: Microbispora sp. H10949; assembly: GCF_014161435.1. Lineage (NCBI taxonomy): Bacteria > Bacillati > Actinomycetota > Actinomycetes > Streptosporangiales > Streptosporangiaceae > Microbispora > Microbispora sp. H10949. The sequence goes on from NZ_JABBWZ010000006.1 coordinate 302,817, forward strand.
GGCGTACGAAGAAAGTGTAGCGGTATTTTCGAGTCCTCCGCGCCCTCGATACCGCACGTCCCTCCCGAGGTCCGGAGGGTCCGGAGGTCCGCCTCCTACGATCCGGAGACGGCCTCGGCGACCTCGCGGGCGGTGGCCGAGTCGGGACCCGGCTGCGGGACGAAGACCGCGGCACGGTAGTAGCGCAGCTCCCGGATGCTCTCCGTGATGTCGGCCAGCGCGCGGTGTCCACCCTGCTTCTCGGGAGAGGCGAAGTAGACCCGGGGATACCAGCGGCGGGCAAGTTCCTTGATCGACGACACGTCGATCATCCGGTAGTGCAGGTGGCCGTCCACCAGAGGCATGTCCCGGGCGATGAAGGCGCGGTCGGTCGCGATGGAGTTGCCGCACAGCGGCGCCCGCTTGGCCTCGGGGATGTGGGACCGGATGTAGCCGAGCACGACCGCCTCGGCCTCGGCCAGCGTCACCCCCGTCGAGAGGGCCCGCAGCAGTCCCGAGGCCGTGTGCATCTCCCGCACGACGTCCGACATCTGTTCCAGTGTCTCGGCGGGCGGCTTGATGACGACGTCCACGCCCTCGTCCAGCTGGTTCAGCTCACCGTCGGTGACGATGCAGGCCACCTCGACCAGCGCGTCACGGCCCAGGTCGAGCCCGGTCATCTCACAGTCGATCCAAACCAGCGGGTCAGTCATGCCTCAAGCGTAATAGGGACGTCACTGGGCTTGGAGCGAGTTCAGCACCCGCTTGACGACCGACTGGTCCAGGTTGTCGGGCACCGAGACGTACAACATCGCCGGTTGGACCCCCTGGCCGCGGTCCACGAGGACGAACGCGCCCCGCTCCGTCTTCCAGGCGAGCTTCTGGGCGGTGGACGCCTTGGAGAAGTCCATCTCGAACTCGATGACCCAGCCCTGCTTGCCACTCACCTTCATGGCCTCGCTGCGCAGGACCTTGCGCGTGTGCGGAAGGCCGTAGAAGGCGGGTTCGTACGCGACGAGCATCGTCTGGGAGAGCCGCTCGAAGTCCTGGGGGCCGGTGTAGGGGATGACCCGGGGCAGTTCGGCGGCGAAGACGCTGCCCACCCAGCTGCTGCCCTTGCCGTCGTAGTCCTGCTGGGACATCGCCTGGTAGCCGCTCGTCCACAGCGGGAACTGTTCGTTGGACGGGTTGTTGATCTCCTGCGACTTCGGCACCACCCACTTGCCGCCCGGGAAGGCGTAGGACAGCCCGGACACCGAGTCGTTGATCCGGCCGCCGGCCGGCTCCGGCAGCGTGGGCAGCGGCCGGGACTGCTCCGGGCTCGGCTGGGGCGGCACGGTCTGGTCCAGCCGCGGCGGGGCCGTCGTCGCCGGCTCGGGGCGGGCGGTCACCGTTCCGGCGCGGTCGCGCAGGAGGACGAACGCGCCGCCGATGAGGAGCGCCAGCACGACCACCGCCGCGATGCCCCCGACGATCCACGGCCACACCGCCGTGCTCCGCTGCTGCGTGCCGAACTGGGGCGCGGGAAGCTGGGCCGTGGGCGCGCCCTGCTGGCCGGGATGGCCCTGCTGACCCTGATAGCCCCACGGCGGCCCGTAACCCCCGGGGCCATAGCCTCCAGGGCCGGGGCCTCCGGGACCGCCGGGGCCGTAACCTCCGGGACCGCCCGAGGGCTGGGTCCACTGCTGGGCCGGTGCGGACTGGCTCGGCACAGCCTGACTCGGCACAGTGTGGGCTGGCACAGTGTGGGCCGGCGCAGTGTGGGCCGGCGCCGTCTGGGGCGGTGCCGTCTGATCGGGTGCGGCCGCGGCCTCCTGCCCCGGCTGTCCGGGGGCGTGGGTGGCGTCGGTCCACTGATTGCCGTCCCACCATCGCAGGAGGGGGGAGCCGTACGGGTCCGGATACCAGCCGGCAGGGGTCGTCGTCATGCGCGCCACACTAATGAAGTCAGCATTTGTAGGTAAAACTTGCCGCGTCCTGAATCGATTTCCCGGTCGTCGTGGGGGAAAGGACACGGAGCGTCGCCGATCCCTTGAACGATCCGGGGCCGGTCACCTTCCAGTGCAGGGGGAGATGTACCGACGTGTCCCCGGAGGATACCCGCTGCTCCTGCTCCTGCCGTTTGCGGTCGTCGCTGCGGATCCAGAGGTAGCGGATCGTCCCGGCCCCGCCGTTGGTCGTGACCACCCCGACGAAGTCGGCCGTGCCGTCACAGCGCACCGTCTTCTTGGCCACCTTGACGTCGACGCCGCTCACCGCGGCCTCCACGGCGGGTGTCTGCCGAAGCCACAGGATCACCGCCGCGATCAGGATCGCCAGCAGCGCCGTGCCCGCCCAGGCCGTCGTACGCCGGCGGCGCCGGGGCGGGGCGGCGGCCGGGCGCCCCTGGGCGACGGCGGAGGTCCGGCCCGACCGCCAGATCTGCGCCGCCGTGGTCTCGGACGGGGCCTCGGTCGGCACGCCGGGCCCGAACCGCATCAGCACGTCGTCGTCCATGCCGGAGGACGCGCCGGAGGACGCGCCGGAGGACGCGGCGGAGGGTACGGCGGAAGGCAGGTCGAGCAGGGTCACCGCCTCACCCGCGGCCGGCACAGAGCCGGGAACAGAGCCGGGCAGAGAACCAGGCACAGGACCGGGCACAGGACCGGGAACGGACCCGAAGAAGTCGCGCGCGGCCCGGGCGAGCCGGTCTCGTGTCATGAACCCGGGCGGCAGCCCCTCGCGCCCGGAGAGCAGGGTGTCACGGGCGGCGGCCAGCCCGTGGGCGGTGGCGGCGCTGATCGCCCGGCGCAGGAGATCCGCCTCGGGCCCGGCCGTCTGTCCGGCGGCGAGTCGCCGGGCGAGCGTCACCCAGGCCGCGACGTCGTGTTCCGGCGGCGCGTGCTCGCCGCGGAGCGCCGCCACCAGGCCGCGCTCGGCGAGCAGCGCCGCGCCGTCCTCGGAGACGACGACGGTTCCGGCGCCGAACGCGCCGTGCGTCAGCCCGGCGGCGTGTACGGAGGCGAGCGTCTGCGCCGTCTCCAGGAGGACGGCGGCCACGCTGCCCGCGTCGAGATGCCCGCCGGCGCTCCTCAGCAGCTCGTCGAGGGACGGCATCGCGCGGCCGGTGATCAGCCACACCTCGTCGCGCGCGGCCACCAGGTCGACGACGGGCAGCAGCCCGGCCGCCCCGCCGCGCTGGAGGCGCAGGTCGTCGGCGACCGTCGCGACCAGCCGTTCCCTCGCCCGGGCCGCCGCCGCTGGTTCGAACCGCAGCACGCCGGACGGCCTGCCGCCGGGGGAGACCGCGTCCGTCCAGACGCCGGCCTCGCTGATCCGGGTGCGGCCGGTGAGCCGGTGCCCCGCGACCGTCACCGGGGCACCTCCTCCGGCGGTGAGCTGCTGCCGGTCCCGCTCACGGTCGGGGTGGGCCGCGTCGTGGGCGGCGTCGAGGTCCGGGTGGCGCTCGGCCTGGGGGAGGGCCGCGTGGTGGGCGGGTCGCCGGGGATCGACGCGGTGACCGTGGGGTCGGGCTGCGAGGTGGGCTTCGCCGAGGGCTTCGGCCGCGTCGTGGGCCGAGCCGTGGGCCGCGGCGTCGGCCGCACGGTGGGCTTGACCGTCGGTTTCACGGTCGGCCTGCGCGTCGGCCGGAGGGTCGGGTTCACGTTCGGCCGGCCGGTCGCGGTGGGCCGGACGACCGGCGTCGGTGAGGCGACCGGCTTCGGGCTGGTGGAGGCGGGGGAGGGCTCGGGGGAGGGCTCGGAGTCCTCCGGCTCCTCCGTTGGAGTGTCGCCGGTCGTCGAGGGATCGATCCCGAGGGGGCTCGGCGTCGCGATCGTCGTGCCCGCCTGCAGGGTGGTCCCGCTGACCGTCTGCACGAGCGCCACGGTTCCGGCCGCGATCACGACCATTCCGGCCAGGGTCAGGCCGATCTTCATCCGGGCCTGGCCCAGCAGGCCGCCCAGCCGGGTCTCGGCCAGCGTCGTGCCGGCCTCGGGAACGTCCTTCTTGAGGGGGAAGAACGGCACCAGCAGCCCGGCGAGCGCCGCGAGCCGCCGCCGTCCCCGCTCCTCCCAGGCCGGGCCGTACGCGCCGGCGGCGACGGTCTCCAGTTCCCGCAGGAACTCCTCGGCGGAGGCGTACCGGTCCTCGGGCCGCTTGGCCATGCCGCGCTCCACGAGCCCGCGCAGCGGCGGCGGCACCTCGTCGACCGGCGGAGGCATGGTCTGGTGCTGGCGGGCCAGCGCGGCGATGTTCTGGGCGCGGAACGGCCGGCTGCCGGTGAGGCACTCGAAGAACACGACGGTGGCCGCGTAGACGTCGCCGGCCCGGCCCGCCCTGCCGCCGGACCACTGCTCCGGCGCCATGTACGGCGGGGTGCCGGAGGCGTTCACGCCCTCGCCGGCCTGGACGGCGATGCCGAAGTCGACGAGCTTGCTGTTGCCGTCGGCCTCGACCATGACGTTCTCCGGCTTGTAGTCCCGGTGAACGACCCCGATCTCGTGCGCCGAGGCCAGGCCGAGCAGCGAGCCCTTCAGCACGGTGAGCGCGGCCTCGGGGCCGGTGGGCCCCTCCGATCGCAGCATCGCGCGCAGCGAGACGCCGTCGACCAGTTCCATGACGATGGCCGCGCCGCGGGAGGTCTCGGCGTACTCGTAGAAGCGGGCGGCGTGCGGATTGGGATCCATCGCCGCGAGCAGCCGGGCCTCGTGCCGGAACCGGGCGACGAAGTGGAGGTCCGTCATCAACTGATCGGACAGGTACTTGATCGCCACCGGGACGTCGTCGGCGTCGTGCCGGGCGAGCACCACCCGCCCGCCGCCCCCCACGCCGAGTTCCTTGATCTCGGTATAGCCGGGGACGCGCCAGGCGTCCGTCTGGCCGTACATAACGGTCTCCTCATCGCCTGGGGCCCCCGCCGAATCCGAGACCGTAGCTTAGTGACGACCCCGCCATTGCGATGAAAAGTCATGATTCAGTTAGGTTTGGTGTCAGTACCGGCGGTCGCCGACATGTGGCGGAACCGGGATGCCGGGGGTGAGGCGCGGGTCGGGCTCGGGGACGCCCCAGGACACGGCGAGCGGCAGCACGCCCGCCCAGACGGGCAGGTCGTAGTCCTCCTCGTCGTCCTTCGGCGGCCCCTGCCGCACCTTCACCGACGCCTCCTCAAGCGGCAGCGCGAGCACGGCCGTCGCGGCCATCTCCTTGCGGTCGGGCGGGCGTACGACGTCCCACTGACCGGGCGCGAGCTGCTCGGTGATCGCCCGCAGCCCGGCGAGCCGCTCCTCGGGGTCGTCCACGAGCCGGGCCGTGCCGTAGACCATGGCGCAGCGGTAGTTCACCGAGTGGTGGAACGCGGAGCGGGCCAGCACGACACCGTCGAGGTGGGTCACGGTGACGCAGACCTGAGCGCCGGAGCCGGCCCGCAGCGAGGCGGCCCCGGTGGAGCCGTGCAGGTAGAGGGTGTCGCCGATCCGCCCGTAGCCGGTGGGGATCACCATGGGGGAGCCGCCGGCCAGCACGCCGAGGTGACAGACGAGACCGGCGTCCAGGATGGCGTACAGGTCCGCGCGGTCGGTGCGGGCCCGGTCCTTCGAGCGGTTCAGGGTGGTGCGAGGGGTCGTGGAGAGCATGTCCGTTACGTTATGTCCAGGGTGGACTGGTGGAACATGTCCACTTCTGGCCGCCGCGGGGAGACCACTTTTGCGGAGAACACTTTTGCGGAGAACGCTGTGCGCCTGACCATCGATGTGCCGCTGACGGTGGACCGCGCCGCTCCGGCGTCGCTCGCCGTCCAGGTCGCCGCCCAGTTGCGGGAGGCCATGCGTACGGGCGGGCTCAAGGCGGGGGAGCGGCTGCCGTCCACCCGGAGACTCGCGGTCCTGCTGGGGGTCAGCAGGACCGTCGTGACCGACGCCTACCAGCAGCTCTACGCGGAGGGGTGGCTGGAGGGGCGGCACGGATCGGGCACCTACGTCGCCGAGGACGCGCTGCCGTACGAGTACGCGGTCCCGGACCACGCCGCCACCGGCACGGCCGGGACGGGGGAGGACGCCCCGGCGGCGTCGGCCGCTCCCGGGGACGTGGTGGACCTGCGGCCGGGGCGGCCGTGGGTGTTCGGGTACGACCGGGCGGCCTGGCGGCGGGCCTGGCGATCCGCCGGCGACCTGCCGCTGAACGCCTTCCCCGACCCCTACGGCCACCCGGAGCTGCGCGAACTGCTGGCCGGGCACCTGCGCAGGGCCCGGGCGGTGCCGGTGGACGCGGGGAACGTCATGGTGACCCGGGGCACCGGCAACGGCCTCGACCTGGTCGCGGCGACGCTGCTGGGTCCGGGAACCCGGGCCGGGGTCGAGGAGCCGGGCTGGGGGGCGGCCCGGCGCGTGTTCGCTTCGCGGGGGGCGGAGGTCGTGCCCTGCCCGGTGGACGAGCAGGGCGTGATCGTCGAGGCGCTCCCCGACGACCTGCGGGTGCTCTACACCACGCCCGCGCACCAGTTCCCGGTGGGCGGCAGGCTGCCGATCCCGCGCAGGGAGCGGCTGCTCGCCTGGGCCCGCAGGACCGGCGCGATCGTCGTGGAGGACGACTACGACGCAGAGTTCCGCTACGACGTCGCGCCGCTGCCCGCGCTCTACGGGCTCGACCCCGCGCGGGTGGTGCTGCTCGGCACGCTGTCGAAGTCGCTCGGCCCCGATGTGGGCCTCGGCTGGCTGGTCGCCCCGGCGGACCTGCTCGGCAGGGTCGCCGAGCGCCGGGCGCGTGTCGCCGACCGCACGTCGGGGCCGGTCCAGCGGGCCGTGACGACCCTGCTGGAACGCGGCGACCTCGACCGGCACCTGCGCAGGATGCGGCTGGAGTACGCCCGCCGGAGGGCCGCCATCGTCGAGGCGCTCGGGCCGTGCGTGCGTGGCGACACGGCCGGGCTCCACGTGATGGTCGCGCTGCCCGCCGCCGTCGTCCCCGGCCTCGTGCGGCGGGCCGGGGAACACGGCGTGCTCCTGGACACGACCGAACGCCACCACCTCGGGCCGCCCCGGGTGCACGGCCTCGTGCTGGGGTACGGCTCCGCCTCCCTCGCCGGGGTGCGGCGCGGATGCGCGGTGATCCGGGCGCTCATACCTCCTGGAGAAGCCTGAGCCCGCCCCTGGGCAGGGCGTCCTCCAGGCCGGGCGCGTCCTCTCCGATGATGCGGGCGATGTCGATCGACCCCGGGTCGCCCTCCCGGGTGCCGGGCACCTGGGAGTGGCCGAAGTGCCCGCCCCGCGCCCACAGGCGCCTGCTGCGCTCCGCCGCCAGGGAGTGGGGATAGGGCAGCGGGGGGCCGGCCGGCCAGCGGCGCGGCACCCCCCAGGAGTCGAGCCAGGCCAGGATGTCGTCCAGGCCGTCGAGCTTGGTGTCGGTGAACGGTTCCCTCGCCGAACCGATGACGTGGATCTGCACGCAGACCCGTCCGTTCCTGCCCCGGTCCGCCGCCAGCGCGCCGCCCGCCAGGGTGGGCGGGAGCAACTGGACGATCTCCCCGGTCACCGGGTTCCACACCAAGTGGGAGGGCCGGCGGAGATGGATCAGCCGCTGGGCGACGGATCTGGCCGAAACCCCGTGGGGATCGGCGGGCCAGATGAACCAGACGGTCCTCGGGGCTCCTCCGAGCATCGATCCGGAGTCCCCGGGGGAGGGAAGTCGGCTTGCGCCGGGCAGCCATGCTTGGGCCACAATGCCCCCTCAAATCCTCGGTCGCGTCGTTTTTCCCCTTTCAAACTTTCCTCGACACCTCAGGTCGCCTGATTGTTACCGCCCGGTGCGGATCTCCTCACGAGGAAGGAGAGGACACCGGATCGTCGGCGGGACTCGGGCTGGGGGTGGACTCGTCACCGGGGTCGTCACTGGGCCGGGTGGTCGGGCCGGGACCGTCGTCGCCGTTCCCCTCCTGCCCGTCCCAGGAGATCCGGCAGGACGGCCGGCCCGCGGCCGACCGGAAGGTCACCACACCGCTGCCCGGGACCGCCGGATCGGCGACGGCGAGCGTGATCCGTCCGCTCGCCCCCGCGCGTAGCCTGCCCTGCCGGGGGGAGACGGTGACGCCGCCGGACGCGGCGGCCGTCCACTCGATCACAGAGCCGCGCGCGGCCAGGGTGATCGTCGCGCCGGTGGCCCCGCCGAGGTCGCCCGGGCACAGGGCGGTCAGCGACGGCCTCGGCGCGCGGGTCGTACGGGAGGATGTCGGCCGCGACCGCCCCGGCGGTGGGAGGGTGTGGGGCGGGGCGGTCGCGGCCGGGTGGGGGGAGTCGTCCGGAGGGGCGGAGGGGTCGCCGTCCTGGTCATCGGTCTGCTCATCAGCCGGGTCCTCGTCGGCCGGCGGGTCGCCCTCGTCCAGATCCAGCGCGGGATCCATCGCGGGGTCCAGGGCGGGGTCCGGCGCGGGGGAAGGGGCAGCGGAGGCGGTGGGGGGCACGCGCACCGCCTCCAGGCGGTCGGCGGGGGACTCCCCGGAGACCAGCGCGAGCCCGCCCGCGGTGGCGAAGACGCAGGCGGCGGCGAGCAGCACCGGGGCCACCTTGAGCGGCCGGGGCCGTCTGCGCGCTCCCCCGTGCCCACCGCTGTGCCCACCGCTGCGCCGGGCCCGCCCCTGTGCCCGTCCCCGCGCCGCGGCGGCCGGGAAGCCGCGGTGGTCGAGGGGAGCGGTGGCGTCGGCCGGGGGGTCGGCGCGCAGGATCGAGTCGATCACCTGGCGGCGGGCGGACAGCGGCGGATACGCGATGGGGATCATGTCCAGCAGCCGTTCGGCCGACACATGCCTGCCCCGGCCCTCCCGGCAGATCTCGCAGCCGGCGACGTGCCTGCTCAGCCGCTTGCGCAGCGGGTCGCTCAGCGGCCCGTCCCGCCAGTCGGCGCCCACGCCGTTGTCCACCAGGGCCGACAGGCCGGGGCAGTGGGCCCGGGCGACCCTGGCCAGCACGAGGGCCGCCGCGCCGTTCTCCAGGTGGTCCCGGGCCCGGCCGAGCCGCGCCGACACCTGCCGGGAGGACAGCCCGAGGACCGATCCGGCCTCGGCGGGCGTCAGGCCGTGCCGTACGGCGAGGATGAGCGCCTCGCGCTCGGCGGCGCCGAGTTCCCCCAGCACCTCCTGCACGAGCGCGGCGAGCGGGGGATCGGCGGACTCTTCGAGAGCGATCACCGGTCCGGCGTGGCCGCCCGTGGTCTCGGGTGCGGCGCACTCGGACCGGGTCAGCGCGTACAGCCACGCCCGCAGCCGGGCGGGCTCGGTCAGCCGATCCGCGTAGCAGGACGCGGCGACCAGCGCGTCGTGCATGGCGCGCGCCGCGGCCTCCAGGTCGCGAAGCAGGGTGTAGGCGTAGTCGCTCAGCCGGTCGGCGTACGCGTCGTACAGGGCGGCCGCCGCCTCGGCGTCGCCACGCCGCAGCGCCTCCAGCAGTCGATGGTCGTCGGCTCGCCCGACGCCGGGCCATTCGGGCAACGGATATTCCTCCCCGTGTGACGGAACCGGATGTCGCCGATCCCCACACGAGTGGGACGCCGCCCTGACGGGCGCCGTTTACGGGCCGCACGGCCGTGCCCGAAATCATGCCCAACCGGCATGACCTGCGAAAACAGGGACTGATGCGACCCTTGTGAATCAGGAGGTCACCGCTGCCCGCCGTCCCCGCAGTCGGGCGCGCAGAGGCGGCGCGCGATGCCCTTGAGGAAGATGTTGCGGATCTCCAGCACCGTCTGCGGGAAGAACGCGGCGCCGCCCGTGGCCTTGGCGATGGAGGTCATCTGCGTCCGGTCCTCGTCCTTCTGCGTGTTGTAGGAGATGATCAGGAGGCTGACCGGCCGCTTGGGATCGAAGGCGCCCTTCAGCTTTCGCAGGATCTCGGTGTTGGAGATGCCGCCGTTCGGGTCGTCGTTGCCGACGCCGTCGGTGAACAGCAGGATCGTGTTGACCTTGTCGGGTTCGTACTCCTTGGTCATCTTCTGGTAGGCGGCCCAGAGCGTGTCGTTCAGGCCGGTGTTCCCGGTGGGGATGGCCTGCGCGCTCTGCAGCGCCTTCGTGATCACGTCACGGCGGGTCACACCGTTGATCTGCTGGGCCAGTGGCCCGATGTGCACGACGGGCTTCCAGTCGACGCCCTTGCCCTGCAGGTTGTCGGAGAACGCCCAGATGCCGATCTCGGCCTTGTCGGGGAACAGCTTCAGGCCCTCGACGCTGATGTCGGTGATCGCGCGCATCCGGGTGATGCCGCTCTTGTCGGCGGGCAGCGCCATGGTGCCGGAGATGTCCATCAGCGCGAGCAGCTTGGTGCCGAGCTTGATCTGGTGCCAGGCCTGGGAGAGCCGGGTGACGGCCGCCGCGTCCGGCAGCGGGATCGTGGCCGGTTTCTTGGCGCTGACGCCGTTGTCCGGCTTGAGCAGGCTGCCGCCCTTGCCGTCCGGCGTGCGGAAACCGTAGTCCTGGACGGTTTTCCTGCCGCTGGGCGAGGAGACCTCGGCGGCGAAGGCCTGCGCGGCCTTGCGCGCCGCGGCGTCCCGGGCCGTGACGATCAGCGGGTAGTCCAGGCTGACCGTGCCCTCGGCCGGATAGAGCGCGACCGCCGGGTTCGAGGGGGTCGTCGTCGTGTTGTACGACCAGACGGCCTGCTCGGAGGTCACGCCGACGGGAATGCGGGCCGCGGCCTTGGTCAGCGTGGCGAACAGGCTGTCGGGCGACGGCACGGTCGACTCCGAGAGCCTGCGCAGCACGCCGACGAGCGTCTCCTCGCTCCCGCCTCCCTGGTTGAGCACGGCGGCCCCGGCCAGCAGCGCGCCGAGACCCGCGGCGTTCTGGGTGGGGTCGAGCGCGAGCACGCGCACCTTCTTCGCCAGGCCGTCGGGGTTGGCGGCGTTCGCGGCGCTCATCAGGCCGGTCCAGCTCGGGCTGAAGGCCGACTGCAGCTTGTCCGCGCCGGCCCTGGAAGCGGCCAGTACGACGGGGGTGCTGGCGGCGTTCGCCGCGGGCTTGGGCGCGCTCTTCAGGCCGGTCAGCCAGAGGCTGGAGTCGGGAATCCACAGGTCGGGGTCGAGCTTGCCGCTGGTGGGCCCGGTGCCGGCCAGCCCGTTGGCGACGTCGGCGGACTGCGCGGCCTTGACCGTCACGGCGACGCACCTGCCGTCCACGGATCTGCCCGCCTGGCCGAACCTGGAGGCGATCTTCTTGATGGCCGGCTGGATGTCGGGTGAGGCCACGACCGACAGCGACACCTTCTCGCCGGCGCAGCCCGGGCTCTTGTTCACCACCACGTACGCCGCGACGCCGAGGAGCACGGCCAGGGCGACCGCCCCGGCCAGGGGGACGAGCACCGAGCCCCGCCCGGCCCGCCGCCGCGGCGGGGGCTCGTACGGGGGCTCGTACGGGGGTTCGAAGCCGCCATCGAGCTCGTCTGTGCGGTGCCGTCCGCCCACGGTGCCCCCTTTCTCCACAATTTCTTAGGGGACGATACTGGCAGGGCGAAGCATGGTGGTACGCCCGTTTCTCCGTCTGAGCATGGTTCCGTCCGGCATGGTTCGCGAACGGCGTACCCTGGGCCGGTGGTCATCCCGGTCGAGGACGCCGCCGACGCCCGTCTGGCGGATTACGTGCGGTTGCGCGACGTCGACCTGCGCAGGAGCGTGGAGAGCGAGCGCGGGCTGTTCGTCGCCGAGGGCGAGAAGGTGATCAGGCGCGCGATCGGGGCCGGCCATCCGGTGCGCTCGGTGCTCACCACGGCCAAGTGGCTCGACGCGCTCGCCGACGTCGTCGACGGGACCGCTGGGGGAACCACCGTCTACCTGGTCTCCGACGAGGTGATGGAGGGGGTGACCGGCTTCCCGGTGCACCGTGGCGCGCTCGCCGCCATGGAACGGACCGAACTGCCCTCCGTCGGCGCCCTCCTGACGGACGCGGAGCGGATCCTCGTCCTGGAGGACCTGGTCGACCACGGCAACGTGGGGGCGATCTTCCGCTGCGCGGCGGCGCTCGGCGTCGGCGCGATCGTGCTGTCGCCGCGCTGCGCCGACCCCCTCTACCGCAGGGCCGTCAAGGTGTCGATGGGCGCGGTGTTCGCCATCCCGTACGCCCGGATGACCGACTGGCACGGCGGGCTGGCGGAGGTCAGGGCGGCCGGGTTCCGCCTGCTGGCGCTCACGCCGGACCAGTCGGCCGTGCCGCTGGACGAGGCCCCGCTGTCCGGCCGGGTCGCCCTCATGCTCGGCTCCGAGGGAGACGGGCTGTCGTCCCACTGGCTGCACGAGGCCGACCAGCCCGTCTGCATCCCGATGAGCCCCCGGGCGATGGACCTCGGCGTCGACTCGCTCAACGTGGTCGCCGCCGCGGCCGTCGCCTGCCACGGCCTGCTCAGGCGCTGACTCAGGGGGCTGACTCAGGGGGCTTACTCAGGGGAGCGCGAGCCCCTGCTCGTCGATCCAGTCGAGGAGCCTGCGCGCGGTGGTGTAGCGCGCCCGTTCGCTGCGCTCGCCCAGCAGCACCCCGACGTACGTGCGATCGTCGCGGGTGACGGCGAACGACAGGCAGTATCCGGCCTGGCGGGTGTAGCCGGTCTTCAGCCCCACCGCGCCGTCCTTCAGCAGTTCGTTGGTGTTGCGCCACACGTGCGCCCGGTGGAGGCGCGACTTCGTCACCGCGCGCTTGGGGCTCCGAGCGACGGTCGCGATCACCGGGTCCCCCAGCGCGGCCACGGCCAGCGTCGCCTGGTCGCGGGCGGTCGAGTAGCCCTTGGAAGGCAGCCCGTCGGGGTTGGCGTAACGGGTGTCGCGCAGCCCGAGACGCTTCGCCGTGTCGTTCATCTGCGCCACGAACTTCGCCGTCCCGGGGCCGTACCGCTCGGCCAGGGCGTGCGCGGCGTCCGCGCCGGAGGGCAGCATGAGCGCGTAGAGCAGGTCGCGCACGGTGAGCCGCTCGCCCGCCCGCAGCCCCGCCGCCGAGGCGCCGCCGGCCAGTGCGTGCTTCACGTCGGCCTTGGTGATCGTCAGCACGTCGTCCAGCCGGGCCCGGCGGCGGACGACGTACGCGGTCATGACCTTGGTGAGGCTCGCGACCGGCACCCGCCGCGTCTCCCGCTTGGCGAACTGGATCGTTCCCGTCGTGACGTCGACCAGATAGGCCTCGCGGGCCGTCACCGACGGCGCCGCGGACCGTGCTGAGGACCGCGCCGCGTGTGCTGTCCCAGAGGGCTCCGCGGACACCGGGCGGGCGTCCGCGGGCGCCGCGACGGCCCCTGCCGTGACGAGGGCGGCGGCGGTCAGCGCGATGAGTACCCCGTTACGCATCCCGACATGATCGCACGGCTTCGGGGGCGGGGGCGCCGGGCCGGTTCCTGCGGCGGCGCAGGAGCAGCGCGACCACGACGGCCGCGGCGAGCACGGCCGCGGCGGCCAGCGCCGGGGACCGGGCGGCGAGCGACAGCCAGGCCCACAGGAGCGAGTAGAGACCGAAGGAGGTCACCGGCACCCAGGTCAGGCAGCCGAGGGCGCTCGCCACCAGATACCAGCGGTAGTCCACCCGCAGCGCGCCGGCCACCCACGGCAGGGTGTGCCGGAGACCGGGCACCCAGAAGCAGCCGTACACGGCGAGCGCGCCCCACCGGCGCACCACGCCCTCCACGCGCTCGATGCGCTCCCGGCCGATCCTGCGGCCCACCCGGGAGCGGTAGAGGGCGTCGCCGAGCCTGCGGCCGATCCAGTAGTACGCCTGGAACGCGCCGAACAGGGCGACCGCGCCGACCGCGACGACCAGCCACAGGGGCAGGCCGAACACCGAGGCCGCCGTGGGGTCAGGGATTCGCACGTGCTCTCACCACCGGTCCGGGGGGAGTCATCAGGCAAGCCTCACCTTAGCGTCACCGAACGCCATGTCTGCAAGCAGATGGCAACTCACGGTCAATCCACCCTCCGTACACCTGAGAGTGACGAAAACAACGAGGCGACGGGTTCGCGAAGTTGTGCGGTGTGACGCGGCCGGGGAACGCGCCCACCACCGACAGGGGCCTTCGCGAACTCGCCTCCGCAGCTCCGGCGCGGGCCGGGGCTCATCCGCCGAGCGCCGCGCCGGCCTCGGCGACCCAGCGCGGCACACCCACCCGCTCGGCCACGGCCAGCGCCTTCTCGTAGTGCTCCCGGGACGGCAGGCCGAGCCGTACGGCGAGATCCCCGAGGGTCTTGGCCACCGGCCAGAGGGCGACCACCCCCGTGCCCGCCCCGGCGATGCGGTCGTGGAAGGGCGCTAGCTTCTCGTACGCCTCCCGCATCCTGCCTTCGTCGTCGAGCAGCATCCCCGCGAGCGCGCGCCAGATGAGCGTCAGCTCGTAGAGGAAGTCGGTGCGGACCGGCTCCCGGCTCGCGGCCACCACCCGGGCGTCCCGGTCGTGGCCCGCGGCGGCGAGCGCCACGGCGTAGGCGTCGAGCGTCCACTTGGCGCCGCGCTGGTGGGCCTCGCTCAGCGGATCGACCATCTCCGCGGCCCGCCCGTCCACCAGGTGCAGGCAGAACGTGGCGATCAGCGGCAGGTCCTGGCGGCCTTCGAGCATGCCCGCGCGCGCGGTCAGCCGGGCCGCGTTGCGGTAGGCGCGCTCGGCCCCCGCGTAGTCGCCGGTGATCATCAGCCGCTGCCCGGCGTACCACGCGCCGACGGCGGCGGGGGCGGGCAGGTCGTAACGCCGTCCGAGCCGCTCGGCCTGGGCGAGGTGCTCGTCGGCCTCGGCGAAGGCGCCCCGCGCCGCCGCGCACTCCAGCAGCACGAGGTGCGCCAGCGTCTGCACGGCGATCTGACCCGACTCCGCGCCGACCCGCAGCAGTTCGCGGCCGATCGTCTCCCGCTCGTCGACCTGCGTCAGCGTGTACGACTGCCGCAGCCGGCCGCTCAGCGCCATGGCGAGCAGCGCGGGGTCGCCGCTCGACCTGGCCAGCTCCTCGGCCTCCAGCGACGCCTGGTAGCCGCGCTCGGTCGCCGACCCCTCCAGTTCGAGGGCGAGCGTGGCGAGCAGGCTGGCCCGCAGCGACTGCTCTCCTGCCGGCAGCTCGACCAGGGCCTTCTCGGTGACGTCGACGATCTCCCAGGCCGTGCGGGTGAAGTCGCGGGCGATGCCCTTGTGCGGCACCGCGAGGGCCGCCGCGACGCGGGCGGTCAGCTCCAGGTCGCCGAACGGCAGCGCGACCGCCATCGCCTCTCCCCGGTGCGCGCGGGCGGCGGTCATGTCGCCGCACAGCGCCAGCGCCCTGATCATGCGCAGCTGTAACTCCAGCCGGTTCCGTACGGGTCCCCGGCCCGCGTGCGCCCGGTCGAAGGCGGCGATGGCCTGCTGCCACAGGGTGGCCGCCTCCCGGTGGGCGAACCTCCGCTCGGCCTGCTCGGCCGCGAGGCCGGCATACCGCACCGCCTTGGCGGCCGTTTCCACCGTGCCCGCCGCGTCGTAGTGGTGGGCCAGCGCGGCGACGTCGTTCGGGCTGCGCTGCTCGATGACGGAGGCGACCGCCGCGTGCAGCCGCGACCGGCGCAGCCGGGAGGCGTCGGAGTAGAACGTGTCCCTGACCAGGTCGTGGTCGAACCTGAGCTTCCCGGGGCCGGGCTCGGTCACGAGGCCGGCGAGCAGCGCCGCCTCGACCGCGTCCACCACCGCGTCCTCGTCGCCCGAGACGTCGACGAGCACGTCCACGTCCACGTCGCGGCCGATCACCGCGGCCTGGAGCAGCACCTGCTGGGCCCGCTCGGGGAGCCGGGCGATCCGCCGCCGCAACACGTCGCGCACGCCCGAGGGCACCTCGGAGATGTCCGCCTCGGCCTCGAACAGGCGGGCCGTCTCCTTCACGAAGAACGGGTTGCCCCCGGCCCGCTCGACGATCGTGCTGACGACCTCCTCGTCCACCTCGCGCACGCAGGTCGCCCGGACCAGTTCCGCCACCGCCGCGTCGTCCAGGCCGCCGAGGCCGACCCGCACCGGGTCGAGCCGGGCGAGCGCGGCCAGCACGTCCTGCTGCTGGTCGTTCAGCTCGCCGTCGCGGCAGGTCACCACGACCAGCACCCGGCTGGCGGCGAGCAGGCTCGGCAGCGCGCGCAGCAGCGCGAGCGTCTGGTCGTCGGCCCAGTGCAGGTCCTCCAGGAGGATCAGCAGCGGAGCCTCCCTGGCGACCGCGGACAGGTAGCCGCCGACCGCCCGGTGCAGCCGGAAGCCCCCCGACGTCTCGTCGTCGCCCGTGTCCGGGGCGGCGTCGTCCAGCAGCGGCGCGAGCAGCGCGGCGTACTCGCCCGCGCCCCTGCGGGAGATGAGGGCGCGCAGCACCTCCACCCAGGCCCAGCCCGGCGGGGTCGCCGTGCTGTCGGGGCAGCCGCCGGTCGCCCCTATCCAGCCCTCCTGCTCCAGCCGCTCGAACAGCCGCCGTACGAGCGTCGTCTTGCCCGCGCCGGGGTCGCCGCTGATCACGGCGACGGTGAACCGGCCCGCCTGCGCGCGGGGCACGGCGGAGGCGAGCGCGGCCAGCTCGGCGTCGCGCCCGACGAACGGCTCGGGCTCCAGCGGCGGCGCGTCCCCCGTCGCGACCGGGCGCGGCGGCCAGGTCGCGGTGATCTCGACGGGCCGGCGGGGCGCGGGCAGCACGAGGTCGAGCCCGGGATCCTGGGCGAGGATGTCCGACTCCAGCTTCCGCAGCGCGGGACCGGGGTCGATGCCCAGCTCGTCGTCCAGGATCGTGCGGGCCCTGCGCAGGGCGGCCAGGGCGTCGCCCTGGCGCCCGCACCGGTAAAGGCCGAGCGCGAGCAGCCGCCAGCCCTCCTCGCGCAGGGCGTGCTCGGTGGTCAGCGCCTCCAGGTCGGGCACGGTCTCGGCGTGCAGGCCCATCCGCAGCCCGGCGTCGGCGTGCCGTTCCCTGGCCACCAGGCGCAGCTCGCTGAGCCGCGCCACCTCCGCCTCGGCCCACGACTGGTCGGCGAAGTCCGAGTACGGCGTGCCCTGCCACAGCGCGAGCGCCGACTCCAGCCGGGCCCGGGCGGACTGCGGGTTCTCCTCCAGCCGCTCTCCGGCCGACCGGACCGTGGCCTCGAAGCGCAGCGCGTCGACCTGCTCGGGAGCGGCGCGCAGGGCGTAGCCGGACGCGACGGTCACGAGCAGCCGGTTCGGCCCGCCGCGCGGCCGGTTCGGCTCCAGCACCCGGCGCAGCCGGGAGATGTACACCTGCAGGCCCGACTGCGCGCCCTTGGCCGCGTCGTCGTCCCACAGGTCGAACAGCAGGGTGTCCACCGGCACCACCTGGCCGCGCGCGGCGAGGAGGCGGGCCAGCACCGCCCGCTGCCGCAGCCCGCCGAGGTCGAGCTCGGCGGCGCCGTCGTGCGCCCCCACCGGCCCGAGGACCCGGAACGTCACCGGGCTCGTCGGGGGAGTCATGGGGCGCTCCTCTGCTGTTGTCGTGTGCCAGGGCGGACGGGGTGGCAGGCGTCTGTCAGGCGTCACCGTATGCGCGCCCCGAAGCGGGCACAAGGCTTTCCCCAAGCCGTGCGCCCTCACCTTCTCGCCCTGCGATATTAGGCGATCAACCGGGTGATCACGGGCGATATCGGGGTGAGTCTCGCGGCAGGACTGGCCAGAGGACTGGCGGGAAGACCGGCAGGAGGCTCAGAGGGCGCGGGAGTGCCGCACGGCGGCCGGGTCCGCGTCCGGGTCGGCGTCCGGGTCGGCGTCCGGCCCGGCGGCCCGCGCCTCCCGCCTGCGCAGCAGCGCCCAGCCGCCGAGCGCGAGCCCGCCCCACGGGATCTCGATCGTGTACGTCCAGAAGCCGAACAGCACGGCCGCGGCGGTGGCCCCGCCCGCGGGCTGGCCGAACGCCCCGATCAGCAGGGTGGCGACGCCGCCCTCCATGATCCCCGCCCCGCTGGGCGTGACGAGGGCGGTGGTGAGGACGCGGCTCAGCGCGAACACGGCGACGGTCTCGGCCGGCCCCGGGTAGGAGTCGGTGGCGACCATGCAGGCGGCCATGATGAGGCACTGCAGCGACAGGAACGCGACCATCCCCAGCGACAGCCCGGCCCACCGGGTGTGGATGATCCCGGCCGTGTCCCTGCGCAGCCGCTCGATGGCCGCCGACGCCGCGTGCTCGGCCGGGCGGAACCGCCGGGGCGCGAGCCGTACGAGCCGGTCGAGCGCACGGCCGAGCAGGGCGGCGGCGCGGTCCCAGTAGAGGGCGGCCGCCACCACGGCCACCAGCGCGAGGATCGAGACCGCGCCGGCCCAGCCCGCCTTGGCGACGGTGGGGTTGGTGGCCTTGCCCGCGATCAGCAGGCAGGCGATCCCCACGGCGGGCAGGATGAACCGGAACAGCGAGTTCCAGATGCCGGTGACCAGCGTGTAGACGACGATCGGCCGGTTCGCGAAGCCCCAGCCGCGGGTCATGCCGAACGTCAGGGCCACCCCGGCCGCGCCGCCGAACGGCAGCAGGTTGCTGACCGCGCTGCCGGCCGCGTTGAGCGTGAGCGCCTGCGGGTGGGTGAGGCCGGGCAGGGCGGAGGTCATCACGTACGTGTACGCATACAGGCTGGCCAGCCAGAGCAGGGTCATCAGCGCGATGGTCTGCCAGCCGAGGCCGCCGAACCGCAGGCCGATCTCGTGCCAGCTCACGGTCGCGCCGGTCAGCGTGTGCACGATCTGCGGCAGGTAGACCACCAGGGCCACGGCGAGCCCGAGCGACACCGTGGACAGCGCGATCTGCAGCCACTTCCTGTTCACCCGCGAATGCCCCCAGTCCGGTCTCCGGTCGCCTTCAGTCTGCCGGGCCGCGAGACCGCCCGGCTCCTCCTCACGGAGGATCACGTCCCCTAGGGGGAGTCGAACGGATGCCTGAGGCGGGTGCCTCTGGGCAGCCCCCGGCGGACGAACCACTCGGTGCCGAAGACGAAGCGGTAGGCGGGACCGGGGATCCTGAGCATGGCGCCCAGTGTGCGGTCGCCGTCACCGCCGGTCGCCTGGCTGGCGTGGGCCGCCATCGACGCGCGCTTCGCCTTCGCGTACCTGCGTACGCTGACCCGGTGGGTGATCGCGTCGCGCGGGGAGTAGGCCCGCTCGAAGCTCCGCACGTCGATCGCCGGGTAGAACCTGGCGGCCAGCCGTACGCCCCTGAGTAGCAGGTCGCGGTCGACCGTCGCCTCCAGCACGATGGGCGTGCCGGCGATCTCGGCGGCCCGGCTGCCGACCCGGTAGACCTGCACGTGGTCGGGGTGGCCGTAGCCCCCCGCCGGGTCGTAGATCGTGAGCAGGTCGGCGGCCTCCTCCTTGAGCACCGAGGCCAGCCGTTGCGCCGCGTCCTCGACGTCGGCGTCGATGAACGCGTTGTCGGGCCGGTCGTCGGCCACGCCGCCGTCGATCGCCAGGCCGGAGTCGCCGTAGCCGAGCAGCACGACCCGGGCGCAGCCGAGGGCCGCGGCCGAGCGGTACAGCTCGTCCATTCTGGTCCTGCCCAGTTCCTCGCCCCTGGGCAGTTCGGCGAGGCCGCGCTCTCCGGCGGTCGCGACGACGAGCACCACCCGGTGTCCCTCGTCGGCCAGCATCGCCATGGTTCCGGCCGTCAGCAGCGCCTCGTCGTCGGGATGGGCGTGGAAGAACACCGCTGTGCTCATCGCGCCCCACGGAACGTTGTCATAGTGTGCTCCACCACGTGTCGTCCTCGTGCCATGATCCCACGTGGTCCGCGTCCCGCGACGCCACCCCTGCCGGGGAGCGGCCGGTTTGATGGGCATCGCGCGCTCTGTCAGGCTGACCCGGTGAGGATTCTCCACGTCAGCGACTGCTACCTGCCGCGGCTCGGAGGCATCGAGGTGCAGGTCGCGGATCTCGTCAGGGCGCAGCGTGAGGCGGGCCACCAGGTGGAGGTGGTGACGGCGACGCCGGGGGAGCCGCTGCCCGGCGTACACCGGGTGGTCGCGAACCTCCCGTTCGACCTGCCGGTGCACCCGCGCGGGACCGCCCACCTGCTCCGGATCATGGCGAGCGGGCGGTACGACGTCGCGCACGTCCACACCGGGGCCGTCTCGCCGTTCGCGTGGATGGGGGTGCGGGCGGCGGTGCGGGCCGGGCTTCCGGTGGTCGCGACCGTGCACAGCATGTGGGACCCGGTCACCCGGGGGATGTACCGGGCGCTGCAGGGCGCCTTCGGCTGGCGGCGCTGGGGGCTGGTCGTCAGCGCGGTCAGCGAGGCCGCCGCCCGGCCCATCCGCGACGTGGCGGGTCCGCGCGTGCCGGTGCAGGTCGTCTCGAACGGGCTCGACGTGACCTCCTGGCGGCCCGGCCCGGCGGACGGGCTGGTCGACGGGCCCGTGGACGGCCCGGTGGACGGCTTGGCGGACGGGGCCGTGCACGTGGTCGCGGTGGGCAGGCTGGCGCCGCGCAAGCAGCCGCTGCGGCTGCTCAAGCTGCTGGAGGCGGCGCGTGCGCGGGTGCCGGGGGACATCGCGATGCGCGCGACGATCGTGGGGGACGGCCCCGCCCGCGGGCGGATGGAGCGTTATCTGCGGGAGCGGCGGATGGGCTGGGTGTCCCTGCCGGGCAGGTACACACGGGAGCAGATCAGGGCGTTGCTGGCCGCGGCCGACGTGTTCGTCGCCCCGGCCCCGCGCGAGTCGTTCGGGCTGGCCGCGCTGGAGGCCCGCGCGGCCGGGGTGCCGGTCGTGGCACGGGCGCAGAGCGGCGTGGCCGACTTCGTCAGTCCCGGCAAGGAGGGCCTGCTGGGCCGTACCTTCGACGACCTGGTGGCCTCGGTCGTCCGGCTGACCCGCGACTCCGCCCTGCGGCAGTCGATCGCCGAGCACAACCGGGAGACCGAGCCGGTCAGGTGTTCCTGGCCCGCGGTGCTGGAGGGCTTCGCCCGCTGCTACGAGCTGGCCAGGGGCTGACCGAAGCCGCGTTCAGAACGGGAGGACCCTTCCCGAGGGGGTGCGCAGGTCGACCGGGGCTGGCGTTCTCGGCGGCCGCGGTCGCTGCACGATCTGCACCTTCTTCATCCGGCCCTCCTTTCGGCGGTGTCCGCTCGGCTGGTGCCGTCATGATTCCCATGATTTGGCCAGGATTACCCTCCGTGCGTCAGTTCTTGTTCTTGTAACATCCGCCGTCCGGTCACCCCGGCGTCTCCCGCCGCCGCGGAGGGCCTGGCGCGGGCCGGGGCCGGGGATGTGAACGCTCACTCACCGGCGGGCGGCTCGTGATCTATCTGATAAGGACGGGGTGCTCGATTTGGCGCCGATTAGCGAGCGCCGTCTCGATGTGCTGTTCCATGGCCCGCGCGCGATCGTGATCACCCTGCCGGGAGCTGGCGGAGGCGAGATCGCGAACCACCCGCAGCACCGCCGCCGCGACTTCCTGCAGATGTGTTTCCCGGTGCCAGTTCCCGCTGAGCGGGTCCAGGCCGAGGACATTCAGCATGGCCCGGGCCGAGCGGCATTCCCGCGCCGCCCTCTCGCGGTCTCCGGCGGCCAGCGCGGCGTTGCCGTCGGCCACCGCCGCGTGGACGGCGGCCAGGGCCTGCGGCACGTTCAGGTCGCTGTCCATCGCCGCGCTGAACTGCGCGGGAAGGGGGGAGGGAAGGGGAGCGGCGGCGTCGGAGCCCACCCGCATCACGAACCTCTCGACGCGCCGGTAGGCCGCGGCCGCCTCGTCCAGGGCGTCGAGGCTGAATTCCACCGGAGACCGGTAATGGGCGGCCGCCAGGTAATAGCGGAGTTCGGCCGGCCGTACGCGGTCGAGCAGGGCCGGGAGGGCCAGCGGGTTGCGCAGGTGTTTACGCACTTTCTCGCCGCCCTGGGTGACCGGTCCGTTATGCAGCCAGAATCGCGCGAACGCGTCTCCGGCGGCCCGTGACTGGGCCATCTCGTTCTCGTGGTGCGGGAATATGAGATTGGCTCCGCCGCCGTGGATGTCGAATTCCGTGCCGAGATATCGGCGGGCCATCGCGGAACATTCCAGATGCCACCCCGGGCGCCCCTCGCCCCAGGGTGAGTGCCACACCGGCTCGCCGGGCTTGGCGCTCTTCCACAACGCGAAATCGCGAGGGTCGCGTTTTCCGCGTTCGTGTTCCTCGGCCGCCCGGAGATGCCGGGCCTGCTGCCGCGAAAGGGACCCGTAGTGTGGATAGGAGTCGACCGAGAAATAGACGTTGCCGTCGGCCTCGTAGGCGTGCCCGGCCGCCACGAGCTCCTCGATCATCTCGACCATCTCGGGGATGTGCCCGGTCGCCCGTGGCTCCACGCTGGGAGGAAGGCAGCCCAGGGCGGCGTAGGCGCGGACGAAGGCGCGGTGCACGGGATCGGTGATCCGCCACCAGGGAATTCCCTCGGAAAGTGACCTGCCGATTATCTTGTCCTCGATGTCGGTGACGTTACGGCAGAGCAGGACCTCGTATCCGCTGCTTTTCAGCCAGCGGTGCAGAATATCGAAGTTCACCTGCGACCTGAGCTGTCCCACATGCGGCGGAACGACGACGGTGGGGCCGCAGAGATAAATCGACACCTTTCCGGGAATTCGGGGGACGAAATCGCGGACGGCGCGGCGATGCGTATCGTAAAGGCGAAGACCCACCTAGCCGAGGGTAAGCGACTTATCCGCTCGCTGTCGATAGTGCGGGCCGACCCGGGTTCGCACACCGGGAAATGTCGATTGTGAGGGCGGGTGAGGGTGGGGGAATAAGGACGTCTCGCCCGCTCGTTGCCGCTGCCATGGAGCCGACGAAACGGGGCCGTGTCCGGGTGGAGCCGACGGCCAAGCGCGTGCGCGTCTATGTCGAGGGGCTGCCGGTGGCCGACACCACTCGCGCCCTGCTGGTCTGGGAGGTTCCCTACTACCCGACGTACTACTTCCCGGTGGAGGACGTCCGCATGGACGCGCTCAAGGCCACCGGCGAGACGCGGCACTCGCCGAGCAGGGGCGACGCGCCGGTCCACGACGTGGCCGGCAGGCCGGGCGCCGCCGTTGTCCACGGCGACGACGCGCCGCTGCCCGAGATCCGCGGGCACGTCCGCTTCGACTGGGACGCGATGGACAACTGGTTCGAGGAGGACGAGGAGGTCTTCGTCCACGCCCGCGACCCCTACACCCGGGTGGACGTCCTGGCCGCTTCGCGCCACGTCCGGGTGGAGGTGGGGGGCGTCACCGTCGCCGACTCGCGCAGTCCCCGCATCCTGTTCGAGACCGGCCTGCCCCCGCGGTACTACCTGCCCAAGACCGACGTGCGGCTGGACCTGCTGCGGCCGTCGGAGACCGTGACGCGCTGCCCGTACAAGGGGCGGGCGGAGTACTGGTCGGTCGGCGAGGACGAGCAGGGCAGGGACCTCGTCTGGTCCTATCCCACCCCGCTCCCGGAGTCCCAGAAGATCGCCGGACTGGTCGCCTTCTACGACGAGAAGGTGGACGTCTACATCGACGGCGTTCTCCAGCCCCGCCCGAAGACCAAGTTCGCCTGACCCGGCACGGCGGGCGGGGTGCTGGTCCGGCCGGACGGGACCGTCGCGCGGGCGGGGGACCGCTGCGCCGGGGGCCGGCCCGGCCGGCGCGCCGTCCCACTGGTTCGTCCCCGCGGTGCCGTCCGGCCGGCGTCGGGTCAGCGTCGGGTCAGCGTCGGGTCAGCGGCGGATGACGTGCAGGACGCTGGCGATGCGCTCGGCGGCGGTGACGACGTCCGAGGCGTGGCCGATGCGGCCCGCCCAGGACAGCCAGTACCACCACTCGCCGTCGCTGGCGTTGGACGCCAGCACGTCCTCGGCCATCGTGGGCTCCATGGGGTTGATGACACGCAGACGCGGGTAGAGGCCTGCCGGCGCAGTCAGGCGTACCTGGAACGAGTGAGCCTCGAGCTGGGCCGCGAGCCGCTCCAGATGGTCCATCGCCGCACTTCGGTCTACCGTCGTCATCGTCGCCTCCGGGGAACGTCAGGACCTATCACCGGAAAGGGTGAACCCGCTACGACACACCGGCAATCGTCCGGATCCCGCGAAACCGCGCAATAACCAGGGAACTCACCTCGATTCCGTGGAACGCACACGGGTTCCCGGCCACGAACGCATAACAGTCGCGGGGGGTTGGGTGCCTGCTCCTTTACGTTGGGGAAACAACCGTAAACGGGGACTCTGCACAAACGGAGGGCGTGTCCATGGCCCGCGGAGAGCACTCACCCGCTTGCGCGCGACGCTGGCGCGAACAGGCGCAGATACGGCAGTGGACGCTGTGGCAGACCGTCCAGGCGATCCACGGGTGCTGCGGCGTGAGCCTGCTGAAGGCCCACCGGCTCGGGCGCGGCTGGTCGGCCCGGCAGGCCATCGAGGAGCTGGAGCACCTGTGTGACCAGCAGGACCTCGGGCACCCGCACGCGAGCATCGACCTGCTGAACGCCTGGGAGAACAACCGGGCCCGCCCCCGCCCGCAGACGATCGACCTGCTGGCCCGTTTGTACCGTGCCAACGCCGTGCGGCTCGGCCTCG
Source organism: Microbispora sp. H10949 (assembly GCF_014161435.1). NCBI lineage: Bacteria > Bacillati > Actinomycetota > Actinomycetes > Streptosporangiales > Streptosporangiaceae > Microbispora > Microbispora sp. H10949. Next base: position 327,247 of record NZ_JABBWZ010000006.1, read on the forward strand.
CCGCCGACTACTGCGAGGACACGGGCGGGCAGCGGATCGTCGTCGTGGGGCCCGGACAGACCGGCGAGCAGGCCCGCACCGAGGACCTCACCGCCGACGACGCCGAGCGCCGGGCGCTGTTCCACCAGGCGATGCTGCTGGGCACGCCGAACGGCCGGTTCTTCGCCGAGGTCGAGGGCATCCGTCACGAGCTCGACCGCACCCTCGCCCTGGGCACGGTGAACGAGGACCAGCTCGACCGGCTGGACGAGCAGGTCCTGCGTTACCGCCGTGAGTACATGACGACCCCGCCGATGCCCATGCTCTGCCGCGTCATGCTGGAGATCTCCGACGTGCGCCGGCTGAGCGCCGCCCGCCAGCCGTCCTCGGTTCAGCGCCGCCTGCTCACCGCGACCACGATGCTCACCCTGCTCGCCGCCGACGCGCTGATGAAGCTGGGCGACACGCGCCAGGCCCACGCGTGGTACGGCACCGCCCGCGCCGCCTCCGACGACGTGGGCGACCTGCGGCTGCGCGCGCTGGTCCGCGCCCAGCAGACGATGCTCCTCTACTACTACGGCGACCTGAACGAGACCGTCCGGCTGGCCCGCGAGGCGCGGATGCTGGCCGGCTCGGCGCCCAGCTCCCCGGCGGCGCTGGCGGCGGCGGCCGAGGCCCGCGCGCTGGCCAGGATGGGAGACGGCAAAGCGGCCAGGATCGCGCTCGCCGAGGCCGAGCAGATCTTCGCCCGGATGCGCGGCATGAGCCAGGACGACCTGGCCTTCGTCTTCACCGAGAAGCGGATGACGTTCTACCGCACCGGGACCCTGATCGAGCTGGGGGACGCCCAGAAGATCCAGGGGATGGACACGTTCCCGCCGGGCTTCCAGACGATCGACCCGGCGCTGATCCTGCTCGACCAGGCGAGCCACCTCGCGAGGACCGGCGACCACGAGGAGGCCTGCCGGATCGCGGCCGAGGCGCTGCGGCAGGTGCCGGCCGAGCACCGCACCTCGATCGTGGTGACGCGGGCCAGGGCTCTGCTCGCGGACGCCGATCCCGCTCTGCCCGCCGTGCGTCGCCTGCGGCAGGTGCTGGCCGAGTCGTCGCCCGCGCTCGTGCTGAGCGGGCTGTTCCCGTCCGCAGAGAACGCCTGACGCCGTCGTGAGGACCTCCGGCATGAGGATCATGGAACGCCCGTCGCTGGCCGAGGAGGCGTTCGAGGTCCTGCGCGAGGTCTGCGCGCGGATCGGCGTGGACGCGCGCGGCGCGCAACTCATGCGGCTGCGCAGCAACGCCGTCTTCAAGCTGCGCGCGAACGCCGCCGGTGGCGGCGCGGCGGCCGGGGAGATGGTGGTGCGGATCGCGACGGCGCCGGACGCGCTGACCCGCCTGCCGGTGGTCCTGGCGGTCGCCCGCTGGCTCGCCGACCGGGGCTTCCCGACCGTGCGGCCGGTCGACGAGATTCCCGGCCAGCCCATCGTCCACGAGGGCCGCGCGGTGACCTTCTGGCGGTACGTCCCCTCCTGGGGCCGTCCGACCACCCGGCAACTCGGCCGGGTGCTGCGCAGCCTCCACCGTGAGCCGGTGCCGCCGATGGGGCTGCGGGCGCTCACCGACCCGCTCGCCGAGGTGCGGCACGCCGTGGAGCAGCGGGCCGAGGTGCTCACCCCCGGGCAGCGCTCCTGGCTGAGAGACCGCATCGAGGAGCTCACCGGGCGCTGGCGCGACCTGGACACCGGCGCGCCGGTGCTGCTGCACGGCGACGCGTGGATCGACAACCTGCTGCGCCGCCAGGACGGGCACGTCGTGCTGTGCGACTGGGACGGCGTGGCCGTCGGGCCGCGCGAGTGGGACCTGGTGCACACCTATCACGGGCAGCGCCGCTTCGGGCTGTCGACGGACGACGTGGACGGCTTCGCCCACGCGTACGGCTCCGACCTTCGGCAGTGGCCGGGCTACGGCACGCTCATGGAGGTGCGGGACATGTACGCCGTGGGCATCCACATCCGCAACGCCGCCGGAGACCCGTTCTCCCGCCAGGAGCTGCCCCGCCGGCTCGACTCGCTCACGCGCGGTGACGGCCACGCCCGCTGGTACATGGCGGCACCGGCATAGCCTCAGGTAATCGCGGGTACTGTCCGTACAGGCTGTGAGTGTCGCAGTGGACGATTTCCAAAAACGTGGTCTGTGAAAAGCGCACCCGGGTTGTTCCCGGCGGCGGGCGTGCGTGCCATTCCAGCGTCCCACGCGGATGGGCGACGATTCCGCTACGCAGCCTCATGCTCCCGACCTGGGAACATGGTGCGGCTTCCAAGAAGGAGAAGCAGTTGTCTGAAGGCACTGTCAAGTGGTTCAACTCGGAAAAGGGCTTCGGTTTCATCGCTCCGGACGACGGCACCGCTGACGTGTTCGTTCATTATTCGGCGATAACGTCGAACGGTTATCGTACGCTGGACCAGAACCAGCGGGTCAGTTACGTGACCGTTCAGGGCACCAAGGGACCGCAGGCCGAACAGGTCACGCCGCTGTAGATCGTGACCCTCGGTGACGGTGCGGCCGTGAGCGGCCGCACGAGCGGTACCGCGTCGGCCCGCGCCGTTCCGGCGGCGCGGGCCCGATGTTTTGCCGTTCCTTTGCCGGGAAGCGGGAACGGTCATGAGACTCAGCATGACCTCCGACCTCTGGTGGAAGAACGCGGTCGTGTACTGCCTCGACATCGAGACCTTCGCCGACGGCAACGGCGACGGGATCGGCGACTTCCGGGGCGCGATCCAGCGCATCGACCACCTGGACAGGATGGGTGTCACGTGCATCTGGCTGATGCCGTTCTTCCCGACCCCTGACAAGGACGACGGGTACGACATCACCGACTTCTACAACGTCGACCCGCGCCTGGGGACGCTCGGCGACTTCGTCGAGTTCATGCGGGTGGCCAGGGACCGCGGCATCAGGGTCATCGCCGACCTCGTGGTCAACCACACCTCCGACCAGCATCCCTGGTTCAAGGAGGCGCGTTCCAGCCGGGACTCCCGCTACCGTGACTGGTACATCTGGTCGGACAAGCCGGAGCCGGACGACCCCCAGGGCGTCGTGTTCCCCGACAAGGAGGACAGCCTCTGGGAGTACGACGAGAAGACCGAGCAGTACTACTACCACCGGTTCTACCGGTTCCAGCCCGACCTGAACACGGCCAACCCCGAGGTGCAGGACGAGATCTCCCGCATCCTCGGCTTCTGGATGGAGCTCGGCCTGTCGGGGTTCCGGGTGGACGCCGTGCCGTTCCTCATCGAGCAGGTCACCGACAGCGGTGACGACCTGCCCGACCCGCACGAGTTCTTCGCCTGCCTGCGGGCGTTCCTCAGCCGCCGCGACGGCAGCGCGATCCTGCTCGGCGAGGTCAACCTGCCGTACCCGGACCTCGTGAAGTACTTCGGCAACGACCTCGGCGACGAGCTCACCATGTGCTTCGACTTCATCAGCATGCAGCGGACGTACCTGTCGCTGGCGCGCGAGGACGCCCGGCCGCTCGCCGCCGCGCTGCGGGAGCGGCCCAACCCGCCCAGGGACAGCCAGTGGGCGACGTTCATGCGCAACCACGACGAGCTCACGCTCGACAAGCTCAGCGACTCCGAACGCGAGGAGGTCTTCGCGGCGTTCGGCCCGGACAAGGACATGCAGGTGTTCGGGCGTGGCCTGCGGCGCCGCCTGCCGACGATGCTCGGCGGCGACCTGGAGCGGATCAAGATGGTCTACAGCCTGCTGTTCTCCCTGCCGGGCACACCCGTGCTCTTCTACGGCGAGGAGATCGGCATGGGGGAGAACCTGGAGATCGAGGGCCGTCTCGCCGTACGGACGCCCATGCAGTGGACCCCGCACCGCAACGGCGGCTTCAGCGACGCCGATCCCTCCAAGGTGAGCATCCCCATGCCGAAGGGCGACTTCGGCCCGGAGAAGGTGAACGTCAGCGCCCAGGAACGCGACCCCGACTCGCTCCTGGCGTGGATCACCCGCCTGATCCGGCACTACCGCGACTGCCCCGAGTTCGCCTGGGGGAAGTACACCGTGCTCGACACGGGCGTGGACGCGGTGTTCGCGCACCGCGCGGACTGCGACGGCGAGACGGTCGTCGCCGTGCACAACCTCGGCGACGCCGAGACCGAGGTGGAGCTCACGCTGGAGGGGTTCGACTCGTCGAAGGTGCTGACCGACCTGCTCGTGGACGGCCGGATCGAGATCGACGACTCGGGCAGGGCCGGTTTCCCCATGGGCCGGTACGGCTGCCGCTGGTTCCGGGCCTCCGCCCCCGAGACCGCCCCCGCCGACTCCGCAGACCCTTCCTAGGGGACGCCTCAGGGGCGGCTCCGGTGGATCTCCGATGGGCCGCCGCCATCCCCATGGCCACAGTGAGGAGCCATGGGGATGGTCTTGGGATACACGCTGGTCGCCGCCGGCGCCGCCGTGATGTTCGTGCTTCATCTGACGGCGGGGCTCGACCCGCTGACGGACATGATCAGTGAGTACGCCTTCGCGCCGCACGGCCTGCTGCTGCCCGTCTCGCTGACGCTGCTCGCGGCCGGCTCCGCCGTGCTCGCCGTACGGCTGGCGCGGCTGGACCGGCGCCCGGCCCTGCTGGTCGGCGTGTGGAGCGGCTGCCTGCTGCTGGTCGCCGGGTTCCCGACCGACCGGCCGGGGCTGTCCCTGTCGGTGTCCGGGGGCATCCACCGCTACGCGGCGTTCGCCGCGTTCGTCAGTCTTCCGCTGGCCGGGCTGCTCGTCGCCAGGGCCACCCGGTCGCGGCCGGTCCGGCTGCTGTGCGCGGTCGCGCTCGGGTCGCTCGTCCTGGTGGTCGTGCCGTACGCCCTCCGCGCGCTGGGCCTCGACCCCGGCATGGTGCCCGCCGGTCTCACGCAGCGCCTGACCGTCGTCTCGGAGGTGGCGGCGCTGCTGGTGATGGCGGCCTCAGCCGCCGCAGCTCAGGTACGCGAAGGCGCCGGAGCGGACCTTGTAGGAGTCCCGCACCCGGGTCCGGCCCGTCTCGGTGTCGACCTTCAGGACGGTCACCACGTCGCGGGATCCCCGCGACCGCACCAGGTGCAGGGTCACCTCGTGCCCGCCGGTCCAGTCGATCATGTCGAGCGCGGCGTCCTTCGGCAGGGAGAAGCGGACCGAGCCCGTCGCCTGGTCGGTCGCGACGTCGTAGAAGCGCAGCCTCGCCTTCTCGCCGAGGCCGGTGACGTAGGCGACCGTGCGGTCGTCGGCGGACAGTCCCCATGGGCCGTTGTTGGCCACGATCTGGGGCGGGACGGCGGCGGCCAGTTCGGCGCCCGTGTCGTCGTGGACGGCCAGCCCGATGGTGTTCTCGTCGCCGGCCCGCTGCAGGAGGACGGCCGAGCCGTCCCCGCTGAAGCCCGCGAACCCGTCCGTCTCCGGGGTGGTGCCGGTCGCGCTCGCCCGCGCCACGTCGAACAGGCGGACCCGGGTGTGGCCGTCCCCCGTGGTGTAGCCGAGGGCGAGGCGGTCGCCGTCCTGGGAGAGCTTCAGCCAGGCCGCGTTCATGCCGACGCCGCGCGGCAGCGGATTCCTCGGCATCACGCGGACGCCACCCTGAACCCCGCCGTGGAACTCGCGTACGACGAGCCGGTGGTCGGACTTGCGGAAGTAGGCCACCGACTCGCCGTCGCCGCTGACGGTGAGCGGGGCGCTGTTGGTCCTGTCGGGCCTGCCCTTGGCGGTCAGCGGCCACAGCATGGCGTCCTTGAGCGCGACCCGCCTGCCGTCGAGCAGGTCCAGCCGCCAGGTGTGGCAGGGCGTCGCGGTGCCGTCCTTGCCCGGGCAGGAGTCCACCGACGCGTAGCGGATCGTGTGGTGGATCGTGCCGTGGGAGGCCCGCGCCTGCGCGGCGGCGGCGGTGGCGGGTGCTGCCGCCGGGATGGCCAGCGCCGGGAGGGCCAGCATGGTCAGGGCGAGGCCGGTCAGTCCCCGTGTGATCGGCCGGGTGGGGTGCCGCATGATCATCTCCTTTCCGGGATGTCATGCATTGGACCCGTCCGGGACCCGGCCGGTTCTGTCACGTGTTGATATCGGCCTGCCGGTGGTCGAGGGTCTCCAGCGCGTCCTCGACGGCACGGTGGAAGGTCGGATAGGCGTACATCATGTGCCGCAGGCGTGCGGTGGGGATCTCGTTCTGCACCGCCACCACGAGCGCGCCGAGAACCTCGCCGCCCGCCGGACCGCTGCTGGTGGCGCCGACGAGCACCCCGCGCCGCGCGTCCTCGACCAGCTTGACCAGGCCCTCGTGCCCCGGCCCGTGGATCCAGCCCCGCGCCGAGTCGCCGAGGGCGGCGAACCCCACCCGCACCTCGACGCCGGCCTCCCGGGCCTCCCGCTCGGTCATGCCGACCGCGCCGACCTCCGGGTCGGTGAACGTGACGCGCGGCACCGCGCGGTAGTCGGCGGCGGGCCCGCCCTCGCCGAGGATGTCGCGGGCGGCGATCCTGCCCTGGTAGACGGCGACGTGCGTGTAGGCGCCGCGGCCGGTCACGTCGCCCACCGCCCAGACGCCGTCGCCGGCCCGCATCCGGTCGTCCACCTCGACGAACCGTGCCTTCTCGTCCAGGCCGGCGTTCCCGGCGCCGATCGCCGCCAGGTCGACGCTGCGCCCGGTCGCCACCAGCAGGTGTGCGGCGCGCAGGATCCGGCCGTCGCCGAGCGTCAGCGCGAAGCCGTCGCCGTCGTGCCGCACCCGTTCGACGGCGACGCCGGTGTGCGTCTCGACGCGTTCCCCGGCGAACACGCGGGCCAGCAGCGCGCCCGCCTCCGGCTCCTCGCGGGGCAGCAGGCGGCCGGCGCCCTCCACGATCGTGACCCGGGCGCCGAACCGGGCGAAGACCTGGGCGAGCTCGCAGCCGATCGCTCCGCCGCCGAGCACGATCAGCGACTCGGGCACCCGCCGCGCCACGACGGCGTCCCGGTTGGTCCAGTACGGCGTGCCCTCCAGGCCGTCGATCGGCGGAACGGCGGGAGTGGTGCCGGTGGCGACGACGATCCCCCGCCGGGCACGCAGCCTGCGGCCGTCCACGGTCACCTCGCGCGGGCCGGTGATGCGGCCGCGGCCGCGGACGACCTCGACTCCGGCGCTCTCGAAGTGCTCGGCCCTGTCGGCGTCGCTCCAGTCGTCGGTGCCCTCCCCGGTGATCCGGTCGATCACCGGGGTCCACGCCGGGGTCACCCGGACCGACCCGGCCACACCGGGCACGCGGCGGGCCTCGGCCAGCAGGTCGGCCGCGCGCACCATCATCTTCGAGGGGACGCAGCCCCAGTAGGCGCACTCGCCCCCGATCAGGCCGGCTTCCACGGCGGCCACGCCGAGCCCCGCCTCCGCCAGCCGTCCCGCGACGCCCTCGCCGCCGGGTCCCATGCCGAGCACCACAACGTCGTAGGCCCCGTCTCCAGTCATGCCCGTCCACTGCCCGCAGACGGCCCCTGTGCACGTACGGGAACACCGGGAAAAACGTGAGGAGGGGGCGGGCCGTGACCGGCCCGCCCCCTCCTCACGCGGTCGTCGGGTCGTTCGTCAGATGAGGCCCAGCGCCTTGACGGCGTCGCGCTCCTCCACCAGCTCGCCGACCGAGGCGTCGATCCGCTCGCGGGAGAACGCGTCGATCTCCAGACCCTGGACGATCTCCCAGCGGCCGTTCCTGGACACGACGGGGAAGGACGAGATGAGGCCCTCCGGCACGCCGTACGAGCCGTCGGACGGCACCGCGGCGGAGGTCCAGTCGCCCTCGGGCGTGCCGTTCACCCAGTCGTGCACGTGGTCGATCGCCGCGTTGGCCGCCGACGCGGCCGACGACGCGCCGCGCGCCTCGATGATCGCCGCGCCGCGCTTGGCGACGGTCGGGATGAAGGTGTCGCGCAGCCACTCCTCCTCGACGAGCTCGGCCGCGACCTTGCCGCCGACCTCGGTGTGGAAGAGGTCCGGGTATTGCGTCGCGGAGTGGTTGCCCCAGATCGTCATCTTGCTGATCTCGGTCACCGGGACGCTCAGCTTGCCGGCGAGCTGCGACAGCGCGCGGTTGTGGTCGAGGCGGGTCATCGCGGTGAACCGCTCGGCCGGCACGTCGGGAGCGGCGGACCGCGCGATGAGCGCGTTGGTGTTGGCCGGGTTGCCCACGACGAGCACGCGGATGTCGTCGGCGGCGTTGTCGTTGATGGCCCTGCCCTGCGGGCCGAAGATCCCGCCGTTGGCCTCGAGCAGGTCGCCGCGCTCCATGCCCTTCGTACGGGGGCGGGCGCCGACGAGCAGCGCGACGTTGGCGCCGTCGAAGGCCCGGGCCGGGTCGTCGGAGATCTCGATGCCGCGCAGCAGCGGGAACGCGCAGTCGTCGAGTTCCATCGCCGTGCCCTCGGCCGCCTTCACGGCCTGCGGGATCTCCAGGAGGCTGAGCTTCACCGGGGTGTCGGCCCCGAGAAGCTGGCCCGAGGCGACGCGGAACAGCAGCGCGTAACCGATCTGGCCGGCCGCGCCGGTGACGGTCACTTTGACGGTCATGACGATCCCCATTCGCGATATGTGTGACTCACGGATGCTACCCGCCGGATCCCGTCCCCTCGTGACCAGGTCAGGTTCGTGTCCGGCGCCGTCCGTGCCGGGCGTTCCGCCGGGGCCGCCCGGCGGAACGCGCGGAGGAGGCGGGTTGACGCGCAGTAGGCCCCTGGCCACGTGTTTCGCGGATGAATGGGTGAAACTTTCACGTAACACGCAGGCGTCTTCGGGCGTAACGTCACCATGGATGCCCTGTTCGGGCGGCGGGTACACGCCGGGTGGGCTTTCCGTGGCGATGTGGGTCTTGACGGGTCTCTGTACGGCGCCGGGGGTGGTGCCTATGGTTCGTGGGAGCGCTCCCAAGCGCAGAAACCACCGCCAGGAGGACCTTCCCAATGAGATCCACCCCCCGACCGGGAGCCGTGAGCTCCACGGTGCGCCGCGGCCTGGTCGCGGCGGCCGTGCTCGCGATCGGCTCCACGGCGGCCGTGGCCACCGCCACTTCGGCGAGTGCCGCGGTCTCCTGCAAAGTCACCTACTCCGCCAGTCAGTGGCAGGGCGGCATGTCCGCCAACCTGACCATCCAGAACCTGGGCGACGCGCTCAGCAACTGGACGCTCACGTTCACCTTCCCGAACAGCGGCCAGAAGGTCGCCCAGGGCTGGTCGGCCAACTGGAGCCAGTCGGGCAGCAACGTGAGCGCGACCGCGCTCGACTGGAACAAGTCGCTGGCGACCGGCGCGTCGACGAGCCTCGGCTTCAACGGCACCTGGACCGGCAGCAACCCGTCGCCGACCGACTTCAAGATCAACGGTGTGTCCTGCAACGGCACCCCGCAGTCGCCGTCGCAGTCGCCGTCCCAGTCGCCGTCGCGGTCTCCTTCGCAGTCGCCGTCTCAGTCTCCTTCGCAGTCCCCCTCGCAGTCGCCGTCTCAGTCTCCTTCGCAGTCGCCGTCGCAGTCCCCGTCCCAGTCGCCGTCGTACTCGCCGCCGCCGCCCGGGACCCACGTGGACAACCCGTACTCCGGCGCCACGGGTTACGTGAACCCGGACTGGTCGAGGAGCGCGTCGAACGAGCCGGGCGGCTCGAAGATCGCCAACACCTCCACGGCGGTCTGGCTGGACCGCATCGCCGCGATCAGCTCCGGCTCCGCGGGCCAGAACAGCTTGGGTCTGCGTGACCACCTGGACGAGGCGGTCAGGCAGGACGCGGCCAACGGCAGCGCGCCTCTCACGATCCAGGTCGTCATCTACGACCTGCCGAACCGTGACTGCTCGGCGCTCGCCTCCAACGGTGAGCTGAAGATCGCGAACAACGGCCTCGCGCGGTACAAGTCCGAGTACATCGACGTGATCGCCGGGATCATGGCTGACTCGAAGTACTCCAACCTCCGCATCGTGACGATCATCGAGCCCGACTCGCTGCCGAACCTGATCACCAACGTCAGCAACTTCCAGGCGTGCCAGGAGGCCCAGTCCTCGGGCGCCTACGTCCAGGGTGTGCAGTACGCGCTGAACAAGCTGCACGCGATCCGGAACGTCTACACCTACATCGACGCGGCGCACCACGCCTGGCTCGGCTGGGACACCAACTTCGGCCCGGTGGTGAACCTCTTCCACCAGGTCGCGTCCGGGACCACCGCGGGCGTGAACAGCGTCGACGGCTTCATCACGAACACCGCCAACTTCGCCGCGCTGTCCGAGCCGTACTTCACCATCAACACCTCGGTGAACGGCCAGTCGGTGCGTCAGTCCAAGTGGGTCGACTGGAACTACTACGTGGACGAGCAGACCTTCGCGGTCGGCCTGCGCAACGCCCTGGTGGCGAAGGGCTTCCCGAACACGCTGGGCATGCTGATCGACACCTCCCGCAACGGCTGGGGCGGCTCGGCCCGTCCGACCAAGGCGAGCACGTCCACCAACGTGGACACCTTCGTCAACGAGTCCCGCGTCGACCGCCGGATCCACGCCGGCAACTGGTGCAACCAGTCCGGTGCCGGCATGGGCGAGCGGCCGAGGGCGAACCCCGCCACCGGTCTCGACGCCTACGTCTGGATCAAGCCTCCGGGTGAGTCCGACGGCGCCAGCGCGCAGATCCCGAACGACGAGGGCAAGGGCGCCGACCCGATGTGCGACCCGACCTACCACGGCAACAGCCTGAACGGCAACAACCTGACGGGCGCGCTCGCCAACGCGCCGCTGTCGGGCCACTGGTTCTCCGCCCAGTTCCAGCAGCTCCTGGCGAACGCCTACCCGCCCATCTCGTAACCCGAGGAACCGCGTAGGCGCACAAGAAGGCGGGCCCCGTCGCGATCGCGACGGGGCCCGCCCCTTTTCTGCGTGTACCGCGCCGGTCAGGTGTAGTGGCTCGACCGGCTGCTCCGGGTGAGCTTGAACACGACCGACACGATCAGGGCGATCGCGCCGATGATCAGGACCCACTTCAGTGCGCCGAAGATGAGCCCGATCACGGAGCCGAGAAGGAAGAACCCGACGACGACGGCTGCTGCGATGAGGAGAATGCGTCCCATGCCTTCACGGTACGGGCCGCACTCCCCCCGCTCACAGGGCCGAAGGCCAAGTTCAGGGCAGACTCAGGGTCATCTCAGGGTGCGCCTCGGCAGGGGAGATCAGTCGTTGGCGTGCAGCGCGGCGTTGAGTTCGATGCCCCTGCTCTCCCTGGACACCGCCTCGACGGCCCCGGTCGTCGAGTTGCGGCGCAGCAGCAGGCCCGACTTGCCCGACAGCTCCCTGGCCTTCACGACCTGCCCGTCCGGGAGGGCGACCTTGGTGCCTGCCGTGACGTACAGCCCGGCCTCCACCACGCAGTCGTCGCCCAGCGAGATGCCGATGCCCGAATTGGCCCCGAGCAGGCACCGCTCGCCGATCGAGATGACCTCCTTGCCGCCGCCGGACAGCGTCCCCATGATCGAGGCGCCGCCGCCCACGTCGGAGCCGTCGCCCACGACGACCCCGGCGGAGATCCGGCCCTCCACCATCGAGGCGCCGAGCGTGCCGGCGTTGTAGTTGACGAAGCCCTCGTGCATGACGGTGGTGCCGCTCGCCAGGTGGGCCCCGAGCCGTACGCGGTCGGCGTCGGCGATCCGCACGCCCGCGGGCAGCACGTAGTCGACCATCCGGGGGAACTTGTCCACGCCGTACACGGTCACCGGGCCGCGGGCCCGGAGGCGCAGCCGCACCTCCTCGAAGCCCTCCGCGCGGCACGGGCCGTGGTTGGTCCACACGACGTTGGCCAGCAGCCCGAAGATCCCGTCGAGGTTGAGCCCGCGCGGCCGGACCAGACGGTGGGACAGCAGGTGCAGGCGCAGGTACGCGTCGTGCGCGTCGGCCGGCGGAGCCGCCAGGTCGGCGACGCCGGTGCGCACGGCCACGACCTCGACGCCGCGGGCGGGGTCGGGGCCGACGAGCTCCGCCATGCCCTCGCCCAGGTCCTCGTGGGAGATCGGCTCGGTGCCCACGGCCGGGGGCTCGCCCAGCGCCGGGAAGGGGAACCAGGTGTCCAGCACGGTGCCGTCCGCGGCGATCGTGGCCAGGCCGATGCCGTACGCACCAGAGGTGGAGTCGATAGCTGTCATGGGCACCTACGCTACCGGCTCAGGATCCGGGATCTCCGGGGCGGACCAGACCCGACTCGTAGGCGTGCCGTACGGCCTGGGCGCGGTCGCGCAGGCCGAGCTTGGCGAGCAGCCGGTTGATGTGCGTGCTCACCGTCGCCTCGGCGATCGACAGCGCGGCCGCGATCTCGCCGTTCGACAGCCCCCGCGCGACCAGGCGGAGCACCTGCTCCTCGCGGGCCGTCAGCCCCGACTCGCCGGACGGCGTAGTGGCGGGCCGCGCGCGCCGGTAGGCGTCGACGACCCGCTCCGTCACGGCCGGGTCGAGCAGGACCTCTCCGCGCGCCGCGCTGCGGATCGCCGCGAACAGGTGTTCGGGTGGCGAGACCTTGAGCAGGAAGCCGCTCACCCCCGAGCGCAGGGCGTGGTCGAGGTTCTCGTCGGTGTCGTACGTCGTCAGCAGGATCACCCGTGGCGGCCGCGGGGAGGCGAGGATCCGCCGGGCCGCCTCCAGGCCGTCGAGGCGCGGCATCGCGATGTCGAGCAGCACGACGTCGGGCCGCAGGCTCCGGGCCAGCTCGACGGCGTGCTCGCCGTCGGACGCCTCGTCCAGCACGGTGAGGTCCGGCTGCGTCCCGATGACCAGTCGCAGCCCGGCCCGGACCATCGCCTGGTCGTCGGCGATCAGGATCCCGATCGCACCCGTGCCGTCCGGAGCGTCGTTCACGGCGTCGTTCACAGCGGCAGCACCGCCCGGACGCCGAAGCCGCCCGAGGGGAGTGGCGCCGCGGTGAGCGTGCCGCGGAACAGCGCGGCCCGCTCCCGCATGCCGATGAGCCCGTGCCCGCTCCCTCGCGTGCCCGGCCGGGGGCGCCCTTCGCGGGGGCCGTGGTCCACGACGTCGAGGCGCAGCTCCCGAGGGGTGTAGGCGACGGTCACCTCCGCCCGGGTGGCACCGGCGTGCTTGAGCGTGTTGGTCAGCGCCTCCTGCACGATGCGGTAGGCCGACAGGTCGAGCCCGGCGGACAGCGGCACCGGATCGCCCCGCACCTCCAGGGTCACGTCGAGCCCGGCGGCCCTGACCTGGTCCAGCAGGTCCCGCAGCCCGTCGAGGCCGGCCCGCGGCCCCGGGACCTCGGCCGGCGATCCGCGCAGCAGGCCGAGCATCCGGCGCAGCTCGTCCACGGCGCCCCGGCCGGTCTCCTCGACGGAGGTGAGCACCTGCCGCTCGCGTTCCTGGTCCTCGCGCAGCATGAGCCGTACGCCGCCGGTCTGCATGGTCATCACGCTGACGCTGTGGGCGACGATGTCGTGCAGCTCGCGCGCTATCCGGGCGCGCTCCTCCGCCACCGCCTCGCGGGCCAGCAGTTCGCCGCGCTCGGCGGCCTGCTCGGCGAGCGCGCGGTGCCGGCGTACGGCGAGGCCCGCGCCCGCCGCGATCGCGCACATCACCAGCGCGACGGCGACGTCCCCCGGGCCGGACGGCGGTGACGACGCGGCCAGCATGGCGGCCACGAACGCACCGGTCGCGCCGAGGCCGCACACGGCCTTGACGCCGCGCGGCCGGACCTCCGACAGGAGCGTGAACAACAGCACGAGCTGGGTGTAGAACTGCCAGGCCGCCGCCATCCGGGGCGTCAGGACGAGCAACGCGACGTTGGCGGCGGAGTAGACGGCGAGGATCGCGAAGGGGGCGCGACGCCGGAACAGCACGCCGGCGGCGGCGACGAGCCCGGCGGCTGTCCAGAGGAACAGATGGCCGCGTGAGGGGGCTGCCGTGCGCCCGCTGACCTCCTCGGCGACCGCGAACAGGCCCACGGCCACCGCGACGAGCCAGTCGACGGGGGCGGGGAGACGGCGGTGGAGCATGACGCAGACAGTAGTGGTCACTCGGTCAGGTATTCACGCCCATTGCATGACAAAAGGGGCACGCCTCCCGGCAGTGTTGGCGGGGCAATGATTCCGGGGATGCCTCCGCGATCAGCCGTCGAACTCGCCGTTCTTCACGCCCGCGATGAAGGCTCTCCATTCGCTCGGGGTGAAGGCCAGGACCGGGCCCGAGCGGTCCTTGCTGTCCCGTACGGCCACCAGCCCCGGCAGGTTTGTCGCCACCTCGACGCAGTTGTTCCCGCTGCCGCTGAAGCTGCTTTTACGCCAGATCGCCATGGACAGGTCATTCATGAGACAGATTGTCCTTGGCGTCGGAGATCAGCTTCAAGCTCTCTTCCGTCGGCAAGGCTGCATCGCAAATCTGCTCGAAGGCCGACCTGTAGCGGTCCACGTGATCGGTGCTCTCGACATAGACATCACCGGCTGTGCCCTCGACGTAGGCGACGTCTGGATCTTCCTCCTCGGCGAAGGAGAGTACGGTGAACGCGCCCTCCAGGCCCGCGTGCTCCCCGGCGGAGTAGGGCAGGATCCGGATCGTCACATTAGGCCGGCGTGCCGCGTTCAAGAGCGCCTCCAACTGGTCACACATCACGCGGTTGCCGCCGATCGGGCGCCGGATGACGCCCTCGTCCATGACCGCATAGAGTTCCGGGGCGTCGGAGCGGCTCAGAAGCGTGCGACGTGCCATGCGCGCCATGACTCGCCTGTGAACGTTGTCGGGGTCGGGCTTCCCGGGCCTTCCCGCAGTGATCACGCTACGCGCGTAGTCCTCGATCTGGAGCAAGCCGGGTACGAGCTGCACTTCCCACTGGCGGATGAGGGCCGCCTCATCTTCGAGACCGACGTACGAGCCGGTGAACACATCGGCATAGGCCGTCCACCATCCCCGCTGCCGGGCGTCCTTCGCGAGTTGGATCAGCCCGGCGCGTGCTTCGGAGCTGACTCCATAAAGGTCGCAGGTGTCGGCCACATCAGCGGGAGTCGCTCGCGTGCGACCCGTCTCGATGCGGCTGACTTTGCTGCGACTCCAGCCAAGCCGGACGGCTGCGGCCTCGGGACTCAAGCCGCTGTTCTCGCGCAGCCTCCGGAGCTCGCGAGCGAGGCGCCTGAGGCGCACCGTAGGGCTGGCAGGTGACATGAGGTCAGTGTGTCGAAGAAGGGCGTCTTCATGTGGCAGATTGCATGGATCAAAACGAATCTGCACAGTGCATTGACAGGCTGCAATTCGACAATCACCATGACCCATATGCAGAGCGAAGTCGACTCATCACGGAAAGCATCTCCGGGTAGCGGCTGATCTGCGTCATTCAGTAGCGGACCCGTCCGTCGCGGGCACGACCGGACGGGTCCTTGATCAGGAAGCGAGGTTCCTGACCCATGACCCAAGATAGGGCCACTGCGCCCGGTACGGAGTTCGCCGGGTGGCGGATCATGAGGAGCGATGTCGGGCGCTTCTGGGCGAGCCGTGAGCGGCCGTTCCCGTCGGAGGCCGAGCAGGCGGGCGCCTGCCGTACCGTCGACGGAGACGACCTGCGCGAACTGTGTAAGGCCATCGCCGAACAGGAGAGCCTGGCTGAGGTGGCGGTGCCACGGTGATCGAAAACCACATCAAGACGTCCGCCGGAGTCGGCCTCGGCGATCGAAAGGGACAAGGCAGCGGGTCCACGTGGGGCATGCCTTTCAGGCTGGGCCGCATGCTGGTCGAGCGTCCGCGTCGGTCGTGTCCACCCTGGTGCATGGAGGCGCACATCGATGAGCCTCCCGGTGAGCGCATCCACAGCGCCTGGCTGCAGTCCATCGAGCTGAACGCGATTCCCCTGGCCGGGCAGCCGCAGCGGTTGTGGATCGATCTCAGCCTCGGTCCGGGTGACGCCGAGCCCCGTGTTCATCTGCAGATCGAGGACCGCTCCTTCGTGGAGTTGACGATCGATGAGGCGCGGAGCGTCGGAACGCATCTGATCGGTCTGGCCGCTCTCGGCGTGATGGAGATCCCGCCGACGTCACCCGCGTGACACTCGTACGCGACGAGCGTCACCGATGAACTGCCCTGCCGCTCGTTGCCGGCTGCGACCGGCAGGGCCTGGGCGGTCTTCCGTAGGCACCTTCCCCGTCGAGGGAGACCGCCCCCGCCGAACGGCCGGCCTGCCGTACAGCCCTCGTTACGGCAGGCGGCCATGGTGCCCGGCCCAGAGGCCTGACGGCGCTCCTCGGAGCCGTGGCCCTTCCCCTGCGGCAGGACCTCCGCTGGTATCTCAGGCGGCGTTCTCTTCGGGTATGGCCGTCGCCTGGACGGATGCGAGGACCCCGACGAGGGCGTCGACATCGGGGTCGGGGAAGAGGTCCTCGGGGCCGCCAGGGGCCAGCGACGTGAAGGGTGACTCGTAGAGCACGTCAACCTCCATGAAGCCGTTCTTCGCCAGGAAGTCGATCACCAGGGAGACGAAGTGGAGCTGGTTCGCGGTGAGGTTCTTGCCCAACTGGAACTGGTCGAACGCCTTCGCCGCGGCCTCTCGGTCGAGCCCGGTGAGAGACCGGAGGAAGAGGCCGAGCCCGCCGTGCTCGGATTTTGCCCGCTCGATGTCGTCCGCCGTGCCGAATCCGTTCCTGAGGAAGATCAGCTCAAGCTGGTCGAGGTCAGCGGAGGTGATCTGCCGGTTGCGGTGAAGCTTCTGAATCACAAGCTCGTTCTCGTGGCTGCGCAGGTACGTCCGGACCTTGGCTTCGAACTTGGACTTGTCCGTGCCCAGGGACACCCCGTTGATCTGCGTCACGCTCAGGTCGCCAAGCTCGTCTTCGAAGTCGGTGTAGACGATGCCGCGCTTCACCTTGGGAATGAGCTTGACCAGCCCGCGCAGCCGCTTGCGCATGTTCTCCAGCATCGGCAGCGTGACGTCCTCCCACCACTGATCGGTGGTGAGGTCTTCGAGGAACTCCTGCTGCTGCTTGACGTTGGGGATCGTCAGCGTGGTCGGGTCGAGCAGCGCTGAGGCGATCTCCTGCACCTGGTCACGGAGTTTGGAGTAGTCCGCGTCCGCTTGTATCAGGGCGAGTTGCAGTCGCAGCGCGAGCAGGTCGAAGCGCTTGGCTTCATGGCTGTTGTCGTCGTCGCGGAACTCCGTGGGGAGGCCGGCCAGGGTCGAGATGATCTCAGCATGCTTGTCCAGCGTGATGCGCTGCCAGTTCGCAGGTTCGCGGTACGTCTCGACCTCGCGCAGGTGACGGCGCACCTCGACGTTGGCCGTGTTCATGTTGGCCACTTCGGCCTGAAGCCGACTGGCGAGGGACCAGCGCAGATCGACCTCGCTCTTCGTCCCGTCGGGCGTGCCGTCCGGAGACGGAGGCAGGTCGGGGTGCTGCTGGTCGAGCTTGAGCAGCAGGTCCAGCCGCTGCTTGAAAAGCCGCTCGCTGAGCGAGGGCTGCACCCTGCCCTCGGCGGTCGGGAAGTTCTGGTTGAAGAACTCCACGTTCTGGAACAAGTCGAAGACAAGGAAGCCGTTCTTGTCCTGGTTGGGACCGAACAGGTCGGGACAGAGCCGCGTGCCCCGCCCGATCATCTGCCAGAACTTCGTCTTGGACTGCACGAGCTTGGCGAACACCAGATTGACGACCTCGGGCACGTCGATGCCGGTGTCGAGCATGTCAACCGAGATCGCGATGTGCGGAGCCTTGTCCCGGTCGGAAAACTTGTCGATCAATTCTTGGGCGAGCCGCTTCTGATAGGTGATGACCTGCGCGAAGGTGCCCTTGTACTCGGGGAAGAGTTCGTTGAAGCGCTGGACGATGAACTCGGCGTGGTTGTTGTTCCGGGCGAAGACGATGGTCTTGCCTAATCGCTCCCCACCCTCGACCTTCGCGCCGTACGTCATCAGCGTGATGAGTGTCTTGTCGATCGTGTCCGCGTTGAACAGGAACTTGTTGATCTCGTCGGCGCTGATCTCGTCGGGAACGTCGTCGTTCTCCGACCAGTCGAGCGCGTCCCACTTCTCCTTGTCCTCGTCGGAGAGGTCGTCGTACTTGATGCCGCCGCGCTGGAACTTCAGCGGCACGTCCACGGCGGTCGGGGCGACCAGATATCCCTCCGCCACCGCCTCGTCCAAGCCGTAGACGTCGGTGGGCACACCGTCTTCCAGGTGGAAGAGCCGGTAGGTGTTTCGGTCGATCTCGTCCTTCGGGGTGGCGGTCAGCCCGACGAGCAAGGAGTCGAAATAGTCGAAGATCGCGCCGTACTTCTGGTAGACGGACCGGTGCGCCTCATCGATGATGACCAGGTCGAAGTAGCCGGGGCCGAACCTCCGCACACCATCGGTGGTCTCGTTGATGAGGTTCATCATCGTCGGGTAGGTCGAGACGTAGACCCGGCCCTCGTCGTTCTTCTCGTTCAGCAGGTTCACCGTGGGCACGCCCGGCAGGTGCTCCTTGAACGCGTTGGTGGCCTGGGTGACTAGGGCCTTCCGGTCGGCCAGGAACAGCACCCGCTTGACCCAGTTGGCGCGAATCAACTGGTCGACCAGGGCGATGACCGTGCGAGTCTTGCCGGAACCGGTCGCCATCACGAGCAGGGCGTGCCGCAGGCTGTCCTTGTCGAACGTCTCGTCGATGCGGCGGATGGCCCGGCTCTGATAATGGCGGCCGGCGATCTCCTCGTTGATCGGCTCGGTCGTCAGCGGGCGGCGGCTGCTGCGACGATGAATGAGGGTGCGCAGCTCGTCCTTGGTGTAGAAGCCCTGGACCTTTCGGGGCGGATAGTCCAGGTCGTCCCAGATGAAGGTGTCATAGCCGTTGGTGTAGAAGATTACCGGCCGCTGCCCGTACATCTGCTCAAGGCAGTCGGCGTACACCTTGGCCTGGTTCTGGCCGATCGCCGCATCGTGGCTGGTGCGCTTGGCCTCAACCAGGCCGAGAGGCTTGCCGTTGTCGTCCCACAACACGTAATCGACCTTGCCGGTCCCGGTCTGCGTGTCGGGCATGCCGGTGACCGAGAACTCCCGGTCCTCCTTCTTGTCGAGCGGCCAGCCCGCCTCCTTCAGCAGCAGATCGATGAGGAGTTTCCGGGTTTCGGCTTCGTTGTAGTCGTGCGTATCCTGAACGGTCGCGTTGGCCGCCTTGGCCTGCTTGATTTCGGCCCGGAGTTGCGTCAGCTCGGCGTCCAGGTCCTGGTTCTTCCGAAGCTGTTTGGCCAGCTCGGCCTGCTGCTTGGCGAACTCCTCGGCCATCTTCCGGAGTTCGTCCTGCTTCTTCTGCCTGACCTCGGCAGGCATGGGCTTGGGAATCAGCGTCTGATCGAAGGCCAGGCCGGCGGCGGGCAGAGCATTCTGGTTCCGGGCATACCGCCGGGCGAGCCAGTACATGACGTGAAACAGCTCGGCCACGGTCCTGACCGCGTCCTCGGGCGGAACCGGCCCGTGCCGATGCACGGCTGTGTTCCCCTGGCGCCGGATGAGGTCCATCTTGGTGCGGATCACCGGGCCGACCAGTTTCACCATGGTCGGCTCAGTGATCAGCGCCGCGAGGTCATCCCGGTACGGCAGCCGCAGTGTGTCGTCGGCCGTGTAGAGCCAGGTGACCGCCAGTTCGAGCGTGCGCCGGGCGTAGAAGCACGACACCCGTGGATCGGCGATCGCGAGCCGCTCCGCACGACTCGCTTCTTCGTATAAATCAGCCCATTCCGGACGAAGGAACGTGAAGTTGCCCAACGGACGCCCTCCGGGAGAAGTATTCAGTTATCCCGATCGTCCCACAAGTCCCCTCGAAATGCCCGCTGTTGCAACGACGCGAACAGATTGTCGAGTTCCCGGAGTCCGGCATAGTGGGCTTCCTTGAGTCGCTCGATCGAGGAAATTCGTACGGAAAACTGCTGCTGGATTTCGAAAGGAGGAAGCTCGATCGGCAAATCCATCAGGCGCCCCTTGGGGATGTTTGGCATCGATCCAGCACTTCCGCTGGCCAGCTCTTGAACTCTCCGGCGCTTTGACGGGTTAACCAGAAGGCGGTGAAGGTATCGCTTTGTGACTGGCGCGTCAGCTTCAACGTCAAGGCGGAATATAAGATCTGGCATGAGGAGCCTAGGGCGGGTGCTCTCGACCAAGACGCAGGCGGCCACGAGTTCGTGCGTGTTCTTTCGGGAAAACAGGATATCTCCAGCCCGAACTTCATATTCTGGATTAGGGGATACTGAGCTGGGAAGAGCCTTGTTTTCGGCCGCCTTGTACTCGCAGCTAGTGATAGAGCTGAGCTTCAAGATGCCCCATTCATCGTCTTGTGCCGGTCTATCGAGGCACTTCGGACTCTTGCCACTCTCAATCTTGTTTAGTAGGTGACCCAAAGGGACTGTCGGCCATTTGAGTTCGACCGCTTGAGGATCGCCGAACATGTCGAGGAAGATGGACTGGGCAAGGTCGTCGAGGAGGGCGATCGCCTCCTGGCGCTTTACGCGCAACGCATATGCTCGATCCAGGGCCTGTACAATCCGCCGCTGGTTCTCGTAGGAAGGGAGTGGAATCACCATTTCCAGGCAGCGCGCAAGGTTGAGGTTCGAAATATTGGTTGTCTGGCGACCGAAACTTCGAACGGTTGACTGGATTCTGGGTGACGAAAACCAGTGGTATAGATATCTCGGATGGACCTTCGAGGGGTCTGCGCGCAATGCTGAAATAAAGCCGCCGAAAGTTGCTTCCCAGTCGAGTTCGGGAACCCAGCAGCATTTTCCCACCAAATTCCAACTGTTGGCGCTAGAGACTAGTAAATCTCCTGCGCGCAAAAATTGGTTGGGTCGCTTGATAAATCTTGCGTCGACGGCCCATACATCCGAAAGGGTAATATTTTCCTGCACGTTTTTGGTGCGCATGCACCGTATTGCCCCAGGTGTATCGACGGGAACGACGTCTTCAGGCTTGAAGGTGATGCCGCGTATGAATTCGGCGATATCCCCGAGTCTTACTTCTGTCTCGCTCATCCCAGTAGGGCCTTCAGCTCAGACGTGCCCTGCTGGATATCGGATTCAAGGCGCTCCAACTCTTCCAAGATTTCCATTGGGGGGCGATGTTCTGTCTCCTCGTGGACGACTTCCTTGTATCGGTTGAGGCTCAGGTCGTAGCCCTGGGCGACGATGTCGGCTTTGGGGACAAGGAAGCTCTGCTCGGTTCTGGCTCGCTGCTTTTCGCTACCATTCCGAAGTGCCCATCGTGCGAGAACATCTGGGAGGTTGTTCTTGACGTGCTCGGCCTCGTCAAGCTGGGTCGTCGGCGTGGGGCCGAGCTTGTTCTCGCTCAGCAGAGGAGTGCGCTTGTCGTCCAGGCTGAAGCCGTCGGCCGTGACCTCGTAGAACCAGACGTCGTCTGTGCCGCCATTGTTGGTCTTGGTGAAGAATAGGATGGCTGTCGAGACTCCGGCGTACGGCTTGAAGACGCCGCTCGGGAGTTTGACCACCGCGTCGAGCTTATGGTCTTCGACCAGGATGCGGCGGAGATCCTTGTGCGCCTTCGAAGAGCCGAAGAGCACACCCTCGGGAACGATGACGGCGGCACGGCCGCCTGGCTTGAGCAGGCGGAGGAAGAGCGTCAGGAACAGCAGCTCGGTCTTCTTGGTCTTAACGACCTTGAGGAGATCCTTGGCGGTGGTTTCGTAGTCCAGGCTCCCCGCGAAAGGCGGGTTGGCCAGGATCATCGTGTAGCGCTCGGCCTCGCTCGCGGTGCTCTCGGCCAACGAGTCGCGGTAGCGGATGTCTGGCCGCTCGATTTCGTGCTGCAGCATGTTCATGCTGGCAATCCGCAGCATCGTGCTGTCGAAGTCGAAGCCGTGGAACATGCTTTCGTTGAAGTGGCGCCGCTGCGCCAGGTCGAGGAGCGCATCCTTGTGGGTCCGGTTGACGTACTGAGCCGCTGCCACCAGGAAGCCGGCGGTGCCGCAGGCCGGGTCGCAGATCTCGTCCTGCGGGCCGGGGGCCATCATCTCCACGATCAGCTGGATGATGTGGCGCGGGGTGCGGAACTGCCCGTTCTGCCCAGCAGCAGCGATCTTGCTGAGCATGTACTCGTACAGATCGCCCTTGGTGTCCTGCTCGCCCAAGCGAATCTCGTTGAGCATGTCGACGACCTTGGTGAGCAGGTTCGCCGTCGGGATCGTGAACCGGGCGTCCTTCATGTGGTGGGAGTAGGTGGAGTCTTCTCCACCCAGTTCGCGTAGCCAGGGGAAGACCGCGTCCCGCACCACCTGGTGCATGCTCTCCGGGTGCAGTTCGGTGAACTCCGACCACCGAAGGGCGTTGGTCTCTTCGGTGTAGACCGGGTTCTCGATCGGCTTGCCGCTCCGGCTGGCCTTGCGCTCCTTCGCGGTCTGGATGTCCTCCAACCGACGGATGAACATCAGGTAGGTGATCTGCTCGATGACCTCCAGCGGGTTGGAGATTCCACCCGACCAGAAGGCCTCCCAGATCCGATCAATTTTACTCTTCAGCTCGCCCGTTATCACGATGCGTCAGCGTAGTGGAGCGGCCCGACACACCATCGGCTTCCGCCACAGATTGTGACCTACGGCCAAGGGCGGTATCTCCTGACCGGGCGGATGTCGAGGAGGGCGCTCAGGCTCTCGTCAACGTCAGCGAGCCCGCCGCTTGGCCGGGATGTGCACGAGCCTGGGGCTGACACAGGCCGAGGTCGCTGAGCGGATGAATGTGCGCCAGGAACGTGTGTCGGCCATCGAACGCGCGCAACTTATTCGCAGAGCGGCTCCCCGAGCTTGACGGCTTGGCTTGAGCATCATCGGTGATCTGTGTAGCGGTGACTGCCCCCAGCGAGGTTGGCGGGGGATGCGGGGGGGGGGCGCGGAAATCCGCCTGGAGGGGGACCAGGGGTCAAAGAACGCTTTGACGACGGGTCCCGGGCCTGATCCGTACGGTCCACCGCATGCTTACCAACGCGAACTCCTTCCGCCGCGTCGCGGCGGGCGCCAGCCTCGTCCTCGCTCCGCTCTGCCTGCTCCTCGGCATGGCCGCCGACCCGTCGGAGCCGGGGGTCGAGGACCCCCTGGTGTACGCGCACAACCCGGGCGCCGTGGGCGTCAGCGCGACCCTCCTCCACTACGCGTGGATCCTGTGGGTCCCCGGTGTGATCGGCCTCGTCCACCTCGTACGCAGGAAGGGCGTGGTGCTCGCCCACATCGCCGGGGTGATGGCGGTCCTCGGCCTGGTCAACTTCTCGGCGCTCATGATCTCCGACTTCTTCGACATCGTGGCCTACCAGATGCTCCCGGCGGACCAGGCGGAGAAGCTCATGCAGGACGCGGCGCAGCCCGCGGTGATCGCCGCCTGGCAGATGCCCGGCATGATCGGAAGCTTCCTCGGGCTCGTCCTCGTGGCCGTCGCGTACGCCCGGGCGGGCCGGGCGGGATGGTGGTTCCCGGCCGGTGTGCTGGCCGGGATCATCGTCTGGCTGTTCGGCGCGAGCGCCTGGAACCTCGTCCTGGGGCTCGGCGGCCCGGTCATCCTGCTCGTGGTCTTCGGTGTCGTGGGCGTCTCGATGATCCGGATGCGCGACGAGGAGTGGGCCGCGACCTCCGCGTGACCCCTGTTGTCACCCTGTTTCGCGGGGTCTCAGGTTGAAAGAGGCGTTTGCGGGGAAAGTTGACTCGGCACCACCGAGTCGTGTGAGACGGGTCGCGTGAGGCGAGGGGGGCGGATGGCCGACGTGCAGGAGTACGCTCGGAGCTGCTTCCGCGGAGCCGCGTCGAACCGTTTGGGCGTCGAGCTGGAGTTCCTGGTGTTCGACGCGGTGGACCCGGCGAGGCCGGTCCCCGTCGCCAGGATCGCGGACGCGCTCCCGCCGCTCCCGGGCGGCAGCAAGGTGACCTTCGAGCCCGGCGGTCAGCTCGAACTGTCGGCCCCGCCGGACACCCTGCCCGCCGCGATCGCCAAGCTCACCGCCGACGTCGAGGCCGTACGGCTCGCGCTCACCCGGGCCGGGCTGCGGCTGGGCAACCGCGGCCTCGACGTGCTCCGCCCGCCGGCCAGGCAGTTGACCGAGCCGAGGTACGAGGCGATGGACGCCTTCCTGGGCCGTCCGTACGGCCGGACGATGATGTGCTCGACGGCCTCGATCCAGGTCAACCTGGACTTCGGTGACGATCCGCGGAGCCGCTGGGAACGAGCCCACGCGCTCGGCCCGGTGCTCGTGGCCGCCTTCGCCAACTCACCCGCCGGCGGGTGGGTATCCGGGCGCCAGGCTGTGTGGAGCCGCCTCGATCCGACCAGGACCGCTCCCGTCGCACAACGCCTGGACGGGGGAGGCGACCCGGCGGACGACTGGGCGCGCTACCTCCTCGACGCGCGTCTGATGATGGTCCGGGAGGGCGACGACTGCCGGCCCGTCCTCGACGGCTCGGCGTTCCGCGACTTCGCCCGGGTGGCCGGGCGGCCCGCCGGCGAGGCCGACCTCGTCTACCACGCGACCACGCTCTTCCCGCCGGTGCGGCCCCGGGGCTGGCTGGAGGTGCGCTACCTCGACGCGCAGGGTCCCGCCGGATGGCCCGTGTGCGCGGCCGTCGTCCACGCGCTCGTCACCGACGACCAGGCGGCGGCGACCGCCATGGAGGCCGCCCGGCCGCTCGCCGGCAGGTGGACGGACGCCGCCCGCCTCGGGCTCACCGACTCCGCCCTGCGCCGCTGCGCCTCCGTCTGCTTCCGCGCCGCCGCCGAGGCCCTGCCTCGGCTCGGAGCCGGGCCCCGGCTGGTCGGCCGGGTCCGCGCCTTCGCCTCCCGGCACATCGAATCCGGCCGCCCACCGGCCGTCGACCGGATGGAGGAGATGTTCGCATGACCGAACTCGACATCGGCATGCCCGGCCTGAAGGACAGGATCGCGGCCGAACTCGCCGCCGTACGGGAGCGGTCCCTCGTCTACACCGACGCCGACGACGACGTGCTGACGCGCCAGCACTCGCCTCTCATGTCGCCGCTGGTCTGGGACCTCGCCCACGTCGGCAACTACGAGGAGCTGTGGGTGCTGCGGGAGGCGGGCGGCATCGAGCCGCTGCGCCCGGAGATCGACCACCTCTACGACGCGTTCAGGTATCCGCGCGCGGACCGGCCCACGCTGCCGCTGCTCGCCCCGGCCGAGGCCAGGAGGTACATCTCGGGCGTACGCGGCCGGGTGCTCGACGTCCTCGACCGGCTGGACCCGGCCGACCCCGACCCGCTGCGGGCCGGCGGTTTCGTCTTCGGGCTGGTCCTGCAGCACGAGCACCAGCACGACGAGACCATGCTGGCCACGCTGCAGCTGTCCCGGCGGCCGGGACTGGTGCGGGACGGCGAGCTGCCGCCCGGCGCTCCGGCCGCCGATCCCGAGGTCCACATCCCCGCCGGGATCTTCAGCATGGGCACGGACACGGTGGCCTGGGCGTACGACAACGAACGCCCGGCGCACCGGCGGCACCTGCCGGGCTACTGGATCGACCGTCACCCCGTCACCTGCGGGGCGTACCTGCGGTTCGTCGAGGACGGCGGCTACCGCGACCCGCGCTGGTGGCTGCCGCAGGGCTGGGAGTGGGTCGAGCGGAGCGGTGTGGACGCCCCGCTGTTCTGGACGAGGGACGGCGACACCTGGTGGCGGCTCCGCTTCGGCCGGGAGGAGCCGGTGCCGCCGGACGAGCCGGTCCAGCACGTCTCGTGGTACGAGGCCGACGCGTACGCCCGGTGGGCGGGCAAGCGGCTGCCGACCGAGGCCGAGTGGGAGAAGGCGTGCGGTGGCCGCGAGTATCCCTGGGGCGACGCCGGGCCCGGCGACCTCGGCGACCGGGCGAACCTGGGACACCGGGCAGCCCGGCCCGCGCCGGCCGGGGCGTACCCGGCGGGCGCGAGCCCGTACGGCGTCGAGCAACTCGTCGGCGACGTCTGGGAGTGGACGGATTCGTGGTTCCAGCCCTACCCGGGCTTCCGGAGCTTCCCGTACAGGGAGTACAGCGAGGTCTTCTTCGGGGAGACCTACCGGGTGCTGCGCGGCGGGTCGTGGGCCACCCATCCCTCCGCGGTGCGGACGACCTTCCGCAACTGGGACCTCCCGATCCGCAGGCAGATCTTCGCCGGGTTCCGCTGCGCCCGCTCGGAGGACTAGGCGATGTGCCGCCACGCGGCGTGGCTGGGGCCGGCGCGGTCCCTGGCCTCGCTCGTCAGCGACCCGGAGCACGGCCTGCTTCGCCAGTCGTACGCGCCGCGCCTGCAGAGGTACGGCACCGTGAACGCCGACGGGTTCGGGTTCGGGTGGTACGACGCGGCCCTGCCGGAGCCGGTCCGCTACCGCCGGGCGGTGCCGATGTGGGCGGACGCCAACATGCCCGGCCTCGCCGCGGCGGCGCGCTCGTCGTGCCTGCTCGCGGCGGTCCGGTCGGCCACGACCGGCATGCCGGTCGAGGAGACGGCGACGGCGCCGTTCGCCGACGGGCGCTGGCTGCTCAGCCACAACGGCAGGGTCCGGCGCGAGGCGGTCCGGCCCCTGGTGACCGGCGTGGAGGCCGACCCGGAGAGCGCGTGCGACTCGGCGTGGCTCGCCGCGGCGGTGTTCGCCCGCCTCCGCGGCGGCGTGCCGCTCGCCGACGCGCTGCCCCTCGTCGTGCGCGGGGCCGCGGAGGGGGACCGGCACGCGCGGCTCAACCTGCTCGTGACGGGCGGCGCGGAGGTGGCGGCCGTCGCCTGGGGCGACACCCTGTTCACCCACCTGGAGGAGGGAGTGCTCGTGTCCAGCGAGCCGCTGGACGACCGGCCCGGATGGCGGCCGGTGCCCGACCGCAGTCTGCTGCTCGCCTCCCCCGACGGCGTGGCGGTGACACCCATCGACTGAGAGGTGGCCCATGAGCATGATCGATCATCTCGGCGGCGACTACCTGCGCCAGACTCTGGAGGGCGACGTGCGCGCCGGGCTCACCTCCACACCCAAGTGGCTGCCGCCCAAGTGGTTCTACGACGCGGCCGGAGGCGAGCTGTTCGCCCGGATCACCCGGCTGGCCGAGTACTACCCCACCCGGTGCGAGCTGGAGATCCTGCGCCGCCGGGCCGTCGACGTCGCGGCCCTCAGCCGCGCCGACACGCTCGTCGAACTGGGCTCGGGCACCAGCGAGAAGACCGTGCTCCTGCTCGACGCGCTGGCCGCCGCCGGGACGCTCCGGACCTACGTCCCGGTCGACGTGGACGCCGTCACGCTGGAGGCCGCGGCCGAGCGGCTCGCCGTACGCTATCGCGGCCTGGACGTGCGGCCGGTGCGCGCCGACTTCGAGCGGCACCTGGCGCTGCTGCCGAGGACGGGCAGGCGGCTGGTCGCGTTCCTCGGCGGCACGATCGGCAACCTCACGCCCGCCGCCCGGGAGGTGTTCCTCAAGGAACTGCGCGCCACCATGCGGCCGGGGGACACCCTGCTCCTCGGCGCCGACCTGGTGAAGGACCACGCCCGGCTGGTCGCGGCGTACGACGACCCGCGGGGCGTCACGGCCGCCTTCAACCGCAACGTGCTCCGGGTGGTCAACCGCGAGCTGGACGCCGCCTTCGAGCCGGAGGCGTTCGAGCACGTCGCGCTGTACGACGAGGACAACGAGTGGATCGAGATGCGGCTGCGGGCGACCCGGCCGATGGAGGTCCCGATCAGGGCGCTCGGCCTGACGGCCGGCTTCGCCGAGGGGGAGGAGCTGCGCACGGAGATCAGCGCCAAGTTCCGCAGGGAGGGCCTGCTCCGCGAGCTGTCCCGGGCCGGGTTCGCGGTCGCCCGCTGGTACACCGACAGCGGAGGCGACTTCGCGCTGACCCTCGCCGCCGTGCCGATCGTCAACAGTTGAGCCGGCGACCCACGGCGGCCGGGACTGCCGCGGACAGCGGCAGGCGCAGGACGAAGCGGGCGCCGCGCGGGGAGTCCTCGACGCGGAGCGTGCCGTGGTGCGCGTCCGCCGTGACGCGGCAGAGGGCGAGGCCCAGCCCGGTGCCCTTGGGGTCGCGGCGGCGCCCGTCCTTCAGCCGGACGAACGGCTCGAAGACCCGCTCGCGGTCCTCCGGCGCGATGCCGTCACCGTCGTCGAGCACGGTGACGACCGCCTCGTCCCCGGCCCGCTCGACGCTGACCTCCACCTCGCTGTGCGCGTGCCGCTGGGCGTTGACCAGCAGGTTGGTCAGCACGCCGCACAGCTGGACCCGGTTGCCGAGGACGGTCACGTCGTCCCTGATCTCGGCGCGCACCGGCACCCCGTCCGTACGGGCGGCGGCCTCCTCCCGCGCGAGCGTCCCGAGGTCGACCGGCTCGGGCTCGGCCGCCGCGGCCGTGCGGACACGGGCCACCGCGAGCATCTCGTTGATGATCGCCTGGCAGCGCTCGGTGGTGCGCACCGCCGTTCGCAGGGTCTCGTACGGATCGGTGTCGTCGCGGTAGAGCAGGGCCTCCTCCAGCTGCGTCCGCAGCCCGGCGAGGGGGGTCCGCAGCTCGTGGGAGACCATCGAGGCGAAGTGCCGCTGCTGGCGCACCGAGGAGTCGAGGTGTTCGAGCAGGTTGTTGGAGGCCCGGGCCAGCTCGGCGATCTCGTCGCGGCCGCGCGGCTGCGGCACCCGCAGGCTGAGGTCGCACACGGTGATCTCTTCGACCTTCTCGCGGATCTCCCGGACGGGACGCAGAGTGCGCCCCGCCGCGCGCCAGCTCGCCCACGTCCAGCCGGCCGTCATGAGCAACACCCCGATCGCGATGAACAGTTCCAGCCGCCGCGTCGCCAGGAGAGCCGGCTCGGCCCTCCCGGAGTAGACGGCGTGCGGCTCGCCGTTCCAGAAGAGCCGGGTCTGCACCGGCAGCACCCGTACGGCGGTGACCACGACGCACCGCTCCCCGTCCCGGCACTCGATCCGGTACTGCAGGCGGTCCTGGTCGCCGGGCATGGGAGAGGTCAGCGGCGGCCTGCCGGTCGCCCCCCGGCTGGCGGTGATCACCCGGTTCCGCGAGTCGACGAGCTGCACCAGGTTCTCGGGCGCGGCGGGCGGCTCCGGGACGCCGTCGGGGCCCATCGAGGCGATCCACTCGGTGGCCACCCGCTGGGCGTCGATGAACAGGTGCGAGTGGATCCGGTTCCGGACCGCGAGGTCCAGGCCCACTCCGATCACGCTGAGGACCACGAGGGAGAGGACCGCGCTCATCGTGGCGATGCGCGCCTGGATCGAACGCGGGCGTAAAAGGAAAGGAATGCGCCTGCCAGCCATGACCCCTCCCCGAATCCGTGTAATGCAATGCCCGCATAAAAAGATATGAGACGTATCCGAGATCGAAACCCTCAGGACAAAAAGGATCACAAGTCTTACCAGCTCAGGGCCGATGCTTGGCTGTCCCTTTACGCTCGCCTCACGCCCCTTTCCCGGACCGTGGGAACAGCGGTCGCCGAGGTGAAATCGCGCCAGATGTGAAAAGGGTGGCGGCGCCTGCGGCGAGGGCGAGACACGCGGTCACCACCGCCGCGACCGACGGCCAGGGAATCACCAGGGGGGCGGCCGCGCCGGCCTTCTGGGACAGCCCGGCGCGCATCCCGAGCAGCGCGGGCACGGCCACCGCGAACCCCAGCGTGGTGCCGATCCCGGTGACGAGCACCGCCTCGGCCGCGGTCGCCCCGATCACCTGCCGCCGCGTCGCTCCGGACAGGCGCAGGACGGCGAACTCGCGCACGCGCGCCGACGCCGCCATCACCTGCGTATTGACGATCGCCAGGCCGGAGTAGCCGGCCGAGACCCCCACCAGCAGGAGCGTGAACAGCCAGACGAGCCGGTCCTCCTCCGCCTGGTCGGCGGCCGGGTTCCCCATGGCGTACGCCGCGGCGGTCGTCCGCACCATGCCGGTGACGAGCACGGTGAAGCCCACCGTCAGCAGCACCGGGGCCGCCGTGGCGGCGGTGCGCCGTACGGCCGCCAACGCGTTCCGCCCGGCCAGCATGCCCACGGCCGCCCGGGAGATCGGCCACGCGAAGGCGCGGACGAGTGGCGGGAGGGTGACCGGCGCGAGCAGGGTGAGCCCCATGATGAGCGCCATCGCGGCGACCAGGACGGCGTTCACCAGGGAGTCCTCCCGCGCGGAGGCGCTCGCCGCCGCCAGGGCCAGGCCGCCGGCGACCGCCGTGACGCCGGTGATCCACCGCAGGCGCGTCATCGGCGTGCCGCCCGCCGCGTGGTCGCGCAGGGCCTCCAGCGGGCGGACCCGGGCGGCCCGGCCCGACGCGGACCACGCGCCGAGCAGGCCCGCCGCGATCCCGGCCGCGACCGCGCCGGCCACGGGGAGCGGGGTGAGGCGCACGTCGAACGACGCGGGCTCGAACCCCGCCGTGACGAGCACCCGGCCCAGGGCGGGCGCGACGGCGGCGCCCAGCAGGGCCCCGGCCACGGCCGCGACGACGCCCACGGCGAGCGCCTCGCCGTACACGATCAGCCGCACCTGCCGCGGGGTCGCGCCGGCCACCCGCAGCAGGCCGAACTCCCGGCGGCGCTGGACGACCCGGAACGCGAACGTGGAGGCGACCACGAACACCGAAACGAAGCCGCCGAGCAGCGCCATCGCGGTCAGCACCTGCATGCCGATCCAGCGGGTCCGCGCGTCGGCGGCGGGCTCGGCCTCGGCCCGGTCCTCTCCCGCAAGCACCCGCGCCGTGCCGTCCCCGGCGCCGCGTACGGCACGCCCGGCCGCCGCCCGAACGGCGGAGAGATCGGCTCCTGGCTCGGTGCGCAGCCCGATGACGCGGACCCCGTCCCCGGACCGTGTCACCCCGTCCCCGGACCGTGCCGCCTCGTCGTCCGGGACGTACGGCCCGGGGTCACGGTAGGGGACGACCGCCGCGACACCGGGCACGGACGCCAGGGCGCGGACCAGCGCCTCCGTCGTCTCGGGCGACCAGGGCGGGTTCTCGGCGAAGTCGTTCTCCTCCCCGGGCAGGCCGGGGCCGCGCACGAGCAGGGGCACGGCGGCGTACCGGGCGGGCACGCGCGGGCCGGCGGACGTCAGCAGCAGCGCGCTCGCGGTGAGGATCGCGGCGCCGAGGCAGAGCGCGGCGAAGGTGCCCGCCAGGCCGGTCCACCGGCCGCGGAGCAGCGAAAGACTCAGTGGCCGGTTCAGTGGCCGGTCCAGTGGGCGGTTCAGCACGTCTCCTCCAGCAGCGCCACGCGGGCGGCGATCTCGGTGGCGCTCGACCGGTCCAGTTCCCCGGCGAGCCGCCCGTCGGCGAGCAGCACGACCCGGTCGCCGTACGCCGCCGCGGCGGGGTCGTGCGTGACCATGACGACGGTCTGCCCGTGGGCGTCCACGAGCGCGCGCAGGAGTTCCATGACCACCCGGGACGCGGCGCGGTCGAGCGCGCCGGTCGGTTCGTCGGCGAAGAGCACGGCGGGCCGCGTGATCAGCGTGCGGGCGATCGCCACCCGCTGCCGCTCGCCGCCGGAGAGTTCGGCGGGCCGGTGCCCGGCCCGCCGCTCCAGGCCGACCTCGGCGAGCGCCTCGCGCACCTCGTCCCTGCCGGGCCGGCGCCCGGCCAGGCGGAGGGGAAGCGCCACGTTCTCCTCGGCGGTGAGCGAGTCGGCGAGGTTGTACTCCTGGAACACGAAGCCGACCCGTTCCCGGCGCAGCAGGGTGAGCGCCTTCTCGCCGAGCGGGCCGAGGTCGACGCCGCCGATCAGGACGGTCCCGTCCGTCGGCCGGTCGAGCCCGGCGGCGCAGTGCAGCAGCGTCGACTTGCCGGAGCCCGAGGGCCCCATCACGGCCGTGAAGGTCCCCTGGGCGAAGCCGAGGGTCACCCCGTCGAGAGCGTTCACCGCGCCGGGCCCGGTGCCGTACACCATGCGGACCGAGTCGAGCAGGACCGCCTGCGCCGTACCTGTCTGTGCCGTGCCTGTCTGTGTTGTGCCTGTCTGTGTTGTGCCGGATCGCGTCGTGCCTGTTCGTGTCATGGACCCGAGCCAACCGGGGGCGGGCCCGCGAGGCACTGGCGCTGAGGCGAGAACCGGAGGTATCCCCAGCACTACCGACCACGGCGGGCCCGGCGGCTAGCGTCGATGCCGTGGCCGCCTCCTTCCTCGTCCCCGCCGTCGCCCCTCTCACGCCCCGTACCGCGCTGGAGGCGCTCACCGGGCCGCCCCAGCGGTTCCTCGCCTCGGCCTGGCCGTGGCGGTCGCTGGCGTACCTGCTGACCGGGATCGTCCCCGGTTCCGCCTTCGCCGCCGTCCTGACGCCGGTCCGGGCGATGGACGGCCCGGCAGCCGTACCGGTGTCCCTCGTGGTGGCGGCCGTGCTGCTCACGCCCGTGGCCCGGTTCGAGCGGTGGCGGCTGAGGTACGTGGACCGGCAGCCAGTACGCGGGCTGCCGGGCGGGTGGTGGCCGGGATGGCGGGAGGCGGGGCACACCCTCGTGGGGCTGTTCGCGCTCTGGTGGGTCGACCTGCTGGTGGCGGCGGCCGCGATCGGGGGGCCCGCGGTGCTGATCCTCTCCCCGGTCGTGCAGCCGATCGCTCCCGAGGGGGAGGCGACTCTGGCGGAGACCTTCGCCGGCTCGGCCGTCGGACTGCTGCTGGTGCCCGTCGCGGCGTACACGGTCAGCGCCTGGGCGGGCGCCCGGGCCGCGATGGCGCGGGCGATGCTGGTCCCGCAGGAGGCCGAGATGCGGGAGATCGCGCGGTCCCGGGCCCGGCTGGTGGACGCCTTCGAGGCCGAGCGCCGCCGCATCGAGCGCGACTTGCACGACGGCGCGCAGCAGCGGCTGGTCGCGCTTTCGATGAAGCTGGGCCTGGCCGGGCTCGACCTCCCGCCGGGCTCGCCCGCGGCCCTGCGGCTCGACGAGGCGCGCGAGCTGGCCGGGCAGGCGCTGGAGGAACTGCGCGAGCTGATCCGCGGCGTCCATCCGCAGGTGCTCGCCGATCGCGGGCTGCCCGCCGCCGTACGCGACGTCGCCGGGAGGTCGCCCGTGCCCGCGCGGGCGGACATCGCGCTGGACCGGCGGCTCCCCGAGCGGGTGGAGGCGGCGGCCTACTACGTGGCCTGCGAGGCGCTCGCGAACGTGGCCAAGCACAGCGGGGCCGGCTCCTGCACGGTGCGCGGCCGGCTGCGCGGCGCACGGCTCGTGCTGGAGGTCGCCGACGACGGGCGCGGGGGAGCGGACCCGGCGTGCGGCACCGGCCTGACCGGGCTCGCCGACCGGGTGGCGGCCGTCGGGGGCACGCTCACCGTCGACAGCCCGTACGGCGGCCCGACCACGGTGCGGGCGGAGATCCCGTGCGAGAGGTGATCCCGTGCGTGTGGTGATAGCCGAAGACTCGGTGCTGCTCCGGGAGGGCCTCGTGGGCCTGCTGGAACGCTTCGGGCACGAGGTCGTCGCGGCGGTCGGCGACGCCGCCGCGCTGGTCGCCGCCGTCGCCGAGCAGGACCCGGACGTCGTCGTCGCCGACGTGCGCATGCCGCCCGGATTCAGCGACGAGGGGCTGCGGGCGGTGCTGGAACTGCGGGCGGCGCGGCCGTCCCTCGCCGTCCTGGTGCTCAGCCAGTACGTCGAGCAGACCTACGCCGCCGAACTGCTCGACCAGACCCGGTGCCCGGGCGGGGGCGGGGTGGGTTATCTGCTGAAGGACCGCATCGGCGACGTCACGCAGTTCGCCGGGGCGGTGACGACGGTCGCGGGCGGTGGCACGGTCATCGACGCCGAGGTCGTCCGGCAGCTGCTGCGCGGGCGGCGCGACCCGGTGGCCCGGCTCTCACCGCGCGAGCGCGAGGTGCTCGCCCTGGTCGCGGAGGGCAGGTCCAACGCCGCGATCGCCCGCGCACTGTTCGTCACCGAGGCGGCCGTCGCCAAGCACATCGCGAGCATCCTCGCCAAGCTCGACCTGCCTCCGGACGCGGACGACCACCGCCGGGTGCTCGCGGTGCTCGCCTACCTGCGCGCCGGAGTCTGAGCGGGCCTGAGGTCGCGCCGCGCCGGTCGCGTGCGGATGACCGAGCGCCGGTCCCGGCGCCGGTGGGGGCGGGAAGGCGTGCCGGGCGGCTCTGTGCGTGCTCGCCCGGCGAACGCCCCGTCAGCGTCCCGCGCTGGAGATGACCTTCTCGGGAACGACGCGTACGGTGACGCGCTGCTCTCCCGGCTGGCGGTAGGGGTAGGCGTCCACCCCGAGGTACTTCTTCGCCAAGCCGTCGATGACCGCGTCCGCGCCTTCGAGCTCCAGCGTGGCGGTGCCGGAGACACTGACGAAGCGGAAGGCGTTGCCCGGGTCGAGCACGCTGACCGACACCCGGGGGTTGGCGCGCAGATGCCGCTCCTTCGCCCGTCCCACGGCGGTGTTGAAGACGACTTCCTCTCCGTCGATGTCGACCCACACCACAGTGTTGTGCAGCGATCCGTCCGGCCTGACGGTCGTCACCCAGGCGTGGACCGGCTCCTTCAGTAAAGCCACGGCGTTCTCATCGAGCTTGCTCATTCGACTTCTCCTCGGTCGGTCGGCGCTGGCCCAGATCGGCAACACGACAGCGCACGACCACATTCTCTTCCCGAGGACGGGGGACATGATCCTCGCCTCCGGATCAACGTACGGAGACCGGCTCGGGGGCGGGCATGACGGGGCGCCGGACCTCCTCCCGCAGCCGAGGCGCGAGCTCGGTGGTCAGCGGCGCCCTCTCGGTCCGCAGCCGGTTGAGCGCGAGCACGAGCGCGGTGCCCCACAGCAGGTGTCCCGCCAGCAGCGTGGCCTGGCGGCCCGGGCGGTCCTTCGGCAGGGGCGCGTACGCGCCGATGCTCGGAGCGAGGCCCCGGCAGCCGAAGTGCCACACCAGCAGCCCGTACGCCGTGCCGATCGGGACGGGCACCCGCTGACCGGCCGACAGCAGGCCCAGCACGGTGCCGCAGCTCGACCCGAAGGCGTAGTGCGCGATGGTCGAGAGCACGCTCTCGCCCGGTCGGGGACGGCTCCCGCGGCCCGGCAGAGTCATCCGGGCGAACCGCCGCGGCGGCGGCTCCTCCAGCAGACCGGCCCTGTCCGCCGCCATCAGCATCGCGCTGTACACCGCCGTCGCGAGCGCGCCGCCGACGGCGCCGTTCACCAGGTTGCGCATCATGAGGAGCCTTTTCCCACCCCGGCCGGATCACCCGCCCTCGCGGTGCCCCGTTCTCGGTAAACAATCAAGGCGTCGCACGACAGCCGTGGGCGAGTCGCGGAGCTCGTGGTATGCCGGTCGGGTGGCAGGGACGGTCACATGCCGAAGATTCCGCGGAGAAGCCGGCGGATGGAGTTGGAGCGCGGCTCGGCCCGGGTCTCCTGGTCGCTCGGACGGGTGGCGGGCACGGGTCGGGCCTCCTGATCAGGGGCGGCGGTCGCGGAGCGGGGCTTGTTCTCTACGAGCCGGCAGCCCAGCGACAGGTAAGCACGCAACTGGTCGTAGTAGATGCGCCCGGTGACGAACCTGCCGTCTTCCACCGACCACATTCCGCAACCCCTCCAGAAGACGGGGCGGCCGGTGCCGGGGATCACGGTGCCGTCCGGGAGCAGCATTTCCCCCGTCTGGGTTCCCGACGTGACCCATTCGACGGAAACGGTGTCACCGCAGACCGAGATCGTGATGACCCTGGTCGTCAGGTCGGGCACGGTGGAGAAGAACTGGCCGAAATACCACTCGATCTGTTCGTGCCCCTCCACCACGCCGACGGGGGTCACGATAACGGCGTCCGCGTGGAAGCAGTCCAGAAGGCGCCGTTTGTCGTGCGTGCAGAGCGCCTCCGCGAAAGCGTCATGGATCTCCCGAGGATCGGGCATGGCTCCCCCTCGCCCTCACGGAAGCGTACTCCGGTGGTGAGAACGGCCGGTCTCATCGAGGAGTAAGGCCTTGTCCAAGAATGTCAACTCGCGACGATGGAGGTGAGCAGGCGGTCCCAGTCGGCGAGGAAGCGGTCGAGGTTGTAGCGGGCGAGCGCGGCCGAGCGGGCGGCCTTGCCGGCCTGGGCGGCGAGCTCGGGTTCGTTGGCGAACCGGTCGAGGGCCCGCAGCAGCGTGGGGATCTTGGTCGAGACGACCCCCGCCTCCGGCGGCACCGCCTCGACGGCCTCGGTGGTGGCGAGGGCGACGACCGGCATGCCGATCATCATGGCCTCGATCAGCGACAGGCCGAGCGAGGTCCAGCGGTAGGGGTGCAGGTAGACCCGGCGCCTGGCCAGCTCGGCGTGCATGGCGCTCTGCGGTAGGTCCTCGAAGGCCTCCATCGCCCCGTCGAGGCCGAGCTTGGCGGGCAGGTTCCTCACCTGCATGCCGAACACGTCGATCGGGGCACCCGTGGCGAAGGTGGGCAGCAGGTCGGTGCCCGCCACTCGCCAGCGCCTGATCGGCTCGTTGACGACCACCCCCGCGCGGGGCAGTTCACCGCTGTAGAGGTGGCCGGGGTCCACCACGCCGTGCTCGATCACGTGGGTCGGCGCGCGGCCGGAGTCCCAGAAGAGGTCGTTGAAGTGGGTGACGTGGACGAGGGGGATGTCGCCCCGGTCCGCCAGCGGGTGGCGGGTCTTCGGCACGTCTCCCGCGGGGGTGTTGTGCTCGACGTAGACGCCCGGCACGTCGCGGCCCAGCCACTCACGGGCGAGCTCGATCTCGTGCGGCCGCTGGTAGACGATCAGGTCGACGTCCTCGGCGGCCAGCCGGTCGTGGGGCACCTCCCGCACGGTGGCGGGCCAGGGATAGGTCTCCGCCCGGCCCCGCCCGTCCGGGCCGCGGTCGGGCGTGAGCGGCACCAGGTATTCGTGCCCCCCGTGCACGAAGGAGGTGGTCCACGAACCGTGGACGTGCCAGACCATGATCTTCATCGTGTCGCTCCCCGTCCGTCCTTCTGCAGACTCTGGAACACCGTGCCTCCTGTCGCGCCTCCCCGCCGGGCGCGTCACCCCTCTGCCCCGCCCGTACCCGCTTAAGGCTCAGCCGTGAGCGGAATCCTCGGCAGCACCAGATCGACCGCCGCGGCGAGGTCGGGCGCCACCTCGAGGGCCGCGGCCACCTCCTCCGGCAGCGTCACCGGGGTCGGCACGAGGACGCCCCGCGCGCCCGCCGCGCGGGCCGCCTCCACGTCCCGGCCGATGTCGCCGATCACGACGCAGTCGACGGGTGAGACGCCGAGCCGGCGGGCGGCGCTCAGCACGAGGCCGGGCGCGGGCTTGCGGCAGGCGCAGCGGTCGCCGTCGTCGTGCTCGCAGATCTCCCACACGTCGAACGGGCCCAGCAGGGCCTCCACCCGGTCGTTCACGGCCCGCAGGGCCTCCGGCGCGATCAGCCCCTTGGCCACCCCCGACTGGTTGGTGACCACACCGATCGGGACACCGGCCCCGCGGAGCCGGTCCAGCGCCTCCCGCGCCCCCTCCACCGGCGCCACGCGGCCGGGATCGCTGTTGTAGGGAACGTCGTGGACGAGAGTGCCGTCACGGTCGAAGAGCACCGCGGCGGGCTGGTGAGCGGGCTGGGTCACGGGCGGCCTCCTGCGGAATCGCCCGCCGGGCTACCCGGAGGAAATCGGAGCAAACGCGCTGTGACCACGCCCTGACCACGTGCTGACCACCTCCAGGTCAGGGCATTTGGCTACGCAGAGTAGCGATTATTGAGCACATCCCCCACTCACGTCGACTTCTCTACAAAGCAGTGTTTAGCGCCACTTCTCTCGGTAACCAGACCGGCACTGCGCAACGGAGGGAAACCGATGCGGTTCTTGGGGATAAATGCGATATTTCATGATCCAGCCGCCGCGTTGGTGATCGATGGCGAGGTGGTCGCCGCTGCGGAGGAGGAGCGCTTCAGCCGGCGCAAGCACGGCAAGCGGCCGGTGCCGTTCTCCGCCTGGGAACTGCCCGAGCAGGCCGCGGCGTGGTGCCTGGAACAGGCCGGCCTGCGACCCGAGGACCTCGACGGCGTCGCCTACTCCTACGACCCGGAGCTGGTGCTGCCCGGAGGGGAGGGACAGGACGCACGCTGGGAGGAGATGCGCACCACCTACGCGCGCCGGGCCCCCAACTTCCTGGCGACCGCCCTGCCGGGGCTGGACTCCGCCCAGGTGCGCTTCGTTCCCCACCACATCGCGCACGCCGCGTCGGCCGGGCTGGCCGCGCCGTACCGCGAGTCGGCGGTGCTGGTCTGCGACGGCCGGGGCGAGGCCGTGTCGCACCTCGCCGGGCACTACCGGGACGGCGAGCTCACCGTCCTGGCGAGCCAGGCCCTGCCGCACTCCCTCGGACTGATGTACGAGGACCTCACCGCGCACCTCGGCTTCCTGCGGTCGAGCGACGAGTACAAGGTGATGGCCCTCGCCTCCTACGGCGAGCCGCGGTTCCTGCGGGAGATGCGCGAGCTCGTTTACCCCACGGGCGACGGCGGTTTCCGGGTCGAGCCGATCGACTGGAGCGTCTACGCCAAGGCCCTCGGCAAGGGCGAGAAGTGGACCTCCGACCACGCCGACCTCGCGGCCAGCGTGCAGACGCGACTGGAGGAGGTGCTGCTCGACCTCGCCAGGTGGCTGCACGAGCGGACCGGCGCCCGTTATCTGACGATGGCCGGGGGAGTGGCGCTGAACTGCGTGGCCAACACCCGGCTGTTCGCCGAGGGTCCGTTCGAGGACGTCTGGGTGCAGCCCGCGGCGGGCGACTCCGGCACCGCGCTCGGCGGGGCGCTGCACCTCGCGCAGGCCTCCGGCGACCGGGTCGCCCCGATGCCCGGCGCCGACCTCGGCCGCGGCTGGACCGACGAGGAGCTCGGCGCCTGGCTCGACGTGGCCAAGGTGCCGTACGAGCGGCCCGCCGACCTCGCCGCGGCCGTCGCCGCCGAACTGGCCGCCGACCGCGTGGTGGCCTGGTTCCAGGGCCGCGCCGAGTACGGCCCCCGCGCCCTCGGCCGCCGCTCCCTGCTCGCCAACCCCGGCAATCCCCGCAACACCGAGCGGCTCAACGACGTGAAGGGCCGCGAGCAGTTCCGCCCCATCGCCCCGATGGTCCTCGCGGAACGCGCCTCCACGATCTTCGGCAGGGGCCCGATGTCGAGCCCGTACATGCTGTTCGTCCACGACGTGAAGCCCGAGTGGCGCGACCGCGTCCCCGCCGTCGTCCACGTCGACGGCACGGCCCGCATCCAGACGATCGAGCGCGGGCGCGACCCGCTGCTCGCCCGGTTACTCGAGGAGTTCGAGGCCCGCACCGGGGTTCCCGTGGTGGTCAACACGAGCCTCAACACGGCGGGCCGTCCGATGGTGGACGACCCGCGCGACGCGCTGGAGTGCTTCGGCTCGGCGCCCGTGGACGTGCTCGTTCTCGGCCCGTACGTCGTGCGCAGGGGGGCGGTGTTCGCGGGATGACATCGGAGACGACCCGGCAGACGACACAGCAGGCGACACAGCAGGCGACGCAGCAGACCAACCGGCAGAGCGGCCGGAAGCGGAGGAACGCGCCCGCGGACGCCACCCCCCAGGGGCCGGCGGTCACCGTCGTCATCCCGACGATCGGGCGGCCGAGCCTGGCCGCCACGCTCGCCGCCATCGGCCCCCGGGAAGCCGCCGGCCCCCAGGAGGGGGACGGCCCCGAGGTGATCGTGGTGGACGACCGTCCGGGAGAGGACGCCGAGGCCCTGCCGGTCCCCGCCGGCGTACGAGTGCTCAGGTCGGGCGGGCGCGGCCCCGCCGCCGCCCGCAACGTGGGCTGGCGGGCGGCGACGACCCCGTGGGTGGCGTTCCTGGACGACGACGTGGTGCCGGGGTCCGGCTGGGCGCGGGCGCTGGCGGCCGACCTCGCCCGCCTGCCCGCGCACGTGGGCGGCAGCCAGGGACGGCTGGAGGTGCCGCTGCCCGGCTCCGCCGAGGGCCGCCGCCCGACCGACGCCGAGCGCAACACGGCCGGCCTGGCCGGCGCCGACTGGATCACCGCCGACATGGCCTACCGCAGGACCGCCCTGGAGGCGACCGGCGGGTTCGACGAGCGCTTCCCCGGCGCGTACCGGGAGGACGCCGACCTCGCGATACGCGTGGAGCGGGCCGGGTTCTGCCTGGTGAAGGGGGAGCGCCTGACCCGGCATCCGGTGCGCGGCGACGGCTTCTGGTCCAGCGTGCGCTTCCAGCGCGGCAACGCCTCCGACGCGATCATGCGCCAGGCGTACGGCCGCGACTGGCGTCTGTTCATCGGCGGACCGGGCAGGCTCAGGCGGCACGCCCTCACCACCGGCGCGGGCCTGCTCGCGCTCACGCTGGCCGCCGCCGGCGTGCGGACCGGCCGCCGGACGCGTCTCGCCGCGGGCGCCGCCGGGCTCGCCTGGCTCGGCCTCACCGGAGAGTTCGCCTGGGCGCGGATCGCCCCCGGGCCGCGTACGCCCGGGGAGATCTGGCGCATGGCCGTGACCAGCGTGGTGATCCCGCCGGTCGCGTGCGCCCACCGGCTCAGGGGCGAGCTGGCGGTGCGGACGGGGAGGCGTCCGTGATCGGGACCGCACTGGTGGTGCGGCCCGACAACGCGGGAGACGTGCTGCTCGCGGGGCCCGCCGTGCGCGCCGTCGCCGCCGGGGCGCGGGAGGTCGTGATGCTCGCCGGTCCGTACGGCAGGGCGGCGGCCGAACTGCTGCCCGGCGTCGGCCGCGTGCTGGAGTGGCGCGCCCCCTGGATCGACCCCGACCGGATGCCGGTGACCTCCGAGCACGCGGCCCGCCTGGTCGATCAGGTGCGCGCCGTCGGCCCCGACCTGGCCGTGATCTTCACGTCCTTCCACCAGTCGGCGCTGCCGACGGCCCTGCTGCTGCGGCTCGCCGGGGTGCCGCGCATCGCCGCGATCAGCGAGGACTACCCCGGCTCCCTGCTCGACGTGCGTCACGTCGTGGACGAGAGCGTGGACGTCCCCGAGCCGGAGCGGATGCTCGGCCTCGCCCGCGCGGCCGGCTTCGTCCTGCCGCCGGGCGACGACGGGCGGCTCGCCGTACGCGGGCCGCTGCCGGACGTGGAGCGCCTCACCGGCCCGCCGGGTTACGTGGTGGTGCATCCCGGCACGACCGCGCAGGCCAGGGCGTGGCCCGTGGAGCGCTGGGCGGAGGCGGTCGAGGCGCTGCTGGCCGCGGGCGAGCGGGTCGTCGTCACCGGCAGCCCGGGGGAGCGGGCCCTGACCGCGATCGTCTCCGGTCCCGCGGCGGACCTCGGCGGGG
Organism: Microbispora sp. H10949; assembly: GCF_014161435.1. Classification (NCBI taxonomy): domain Bacteria; kingdom Bacillati; phylum Actinomycetota; class Actinomycetes; order Streptosporangiales; family Streptosporangiaceae; genus Microbispora; species Microbispora sp. H10949. The sequence goes on from NZ_JABBWZ010000006.1 coordinate 368,382, forward strand.
CGACCACGTTCGCCGAACTGGCCGCCGTGCTGGCCGGGGCGTCGGTGGTCGTGGCGGCCAACACCGGCCCCGCCCATCTCGCGGCGGCGGTCGGCACGCCGGTGGTCAGCCTGTTCGCGCCGGTCGTGCCCGCCGCCCGCTGGGCGCCGTACGGCGTGCCCTCGGTGCTCCTCGGCGACCAGGACGCCCCCTGCAGGGGGAGCAGGGCGAGGCTCTGCCCCGTCCCCGGCCATCCGTGCCTGTCCGCCGTCAGCGGCGCGCAGGTCGTGGACGCCGTCCGCGGCCTGGCCGCGGCGAAGGAGTCGCTCGGCGGGGTGGTCACGGAGCTCGGCGAGGCGGTCACGGAGGGGGTGCCATGAGGATCGCCCTGGTGTCGGAGCACGCGAGCCCGCTCGCGACCCTCGGCGGCGTGGACGCCGGCGGGCAGAACGTGCACGTGGCGGCGCTGGCCCTGGCCCTGGCGGAGCGGGGCAACGAGGTCGTCGTGCACACGCGGCGCACCTCCCCGGAGCAGCCGGACACCGTGCCCATGGCGCCCGGCGTCGCCGTCGAGCACGTGCCGGCCGGGCCGCCCGAGCCGCTGCCCAAGGACGAGCTGCTGCCGCACATGCCGGAGTTCGGGGCGCACCTCGCCCGCCGGTGGAAGGCCGAGCGGCCCGACGTCGCGCACGCCCACTTCTGGATGAGCGGCCTGGCCACCCTGACGGCGGCCGAGCCGCTCGGCGTCCCGGTCGTGCAGACCTACCACGCGCTCGGCACGGTGAAGCGGCGCTGGCAGGGCGAGGCCGACACCAGCCCGGCGACCCGGATCTCCGCCGAGCGCGACATCGGCCGCCGGGCCGTCGCTGTGGTCGCCACCTGCTCCGACGAGGTGCGGGAACTCGTCGCGCTGGGCGTGCCGCGCGACCGGATCGCGGTCGTGCCGTGCGGCGTCGACCTCGGCCTGTTCCACCCCGGCGGCCCGGCCGCTCCGCGCGGCGACCGGCCCCGGGTGCTGAGCATCGGGCGCATGGTGCCGCGCAAGGGGGTGGACACCGTCGTCCGCGCGCTACGGCACGTGCCCGGCGCCGAACTCGTCATCGCGGGCGGCGACCCGGGCGACGAGGAGGGCACGCGGCTGCGCGCGCTGGCGGACGGCCTCGGCCTCGGCGACCGGGTCCGGCTGATCGGCAGCGTGGGCCGGGCCGAGGTGCCCGCCCTCATGCGCTCCGCCGACGTGCTGGTGACCGTCCCGTGGTACGAGCCGTTCGGCATGGTGCCCCTGGAGGCCCTGGCCTGCGGGGTGCCGGTGATCGCCTCGGCGGTCGGCGGCCACCTCGACACCGTCGCGGGGTGCGGCGTGCTCGTGCCGCCCCGGCGGCCCCGCGCGCTGTCCCGCGCGCTCGGCGACCTGCTCGCCCGGCCCGAGCTGCGGTCGGCGCTGTCGGCCGCGGGGGCCCGGCGGGCGCGCGCCCGCTACGGCTGGCGGAGGATCGCCGAGCAGACCGAGTCCGTGTACCGAAACCTGGCCGGCGGGCGTCTCGGCGCCCTCGCCGCCGCGGGAGGCTGAGCGATGCATCCTCACCTGGCCCGGCTGAGCACCGCACTGACGGCGGTCGACCCGGAGACACCCAAGATCCACGCCTGGGGTTACAAGCTCGCCGCCGTGCTGAGCGGCGGCGGACGGCTGCTCGCGTGCGGCAACGGCGGCTCGGCCGCCGAGGCGCAGCACCTGACCGCCGAGCTGGTCGGGCGCTACCGCGCCGACCGGAGGCCGTACGCCGCGATCCCGTTGCACGGCGACACCTCGTCGCTGACCGCCATCGGCAACGACTTCGGCCTGAAGGAGCTGTACGCGCGGCAGGTGCGGGCGCACGGCCGCCCCGGCGACGTGCTGATCTGCCTGTCCACCAGCGGGACGAGCGCCAACGTGACCGAGGCGGCCGAGGCCGGCCGCGAGTGCGGCCTGACCACCTGGGCGCTGACCGGCCCCGGGCCGAACCCGCTGGCCGACCTGTGCGACGAGGCCCTGACGGTGCCCGCCGACGACACCGCGACCATCCAGGAGGTGCATCTCACGGTGATCCACATGCTGTGTGACGTGATCGAGAAGGCCGTCGCGTGAGCGCACCACTCGTCATCGTCGGAGACTCCCTGCTCGACGTCGACGTCGAGGGCACGGCCGACCGGCTGTGTCCCGACGCGCCCGTCCCCGTGGTCGAGGGGCAGGCGGAGCACCACCGGCCGGGCGGCGCCGGCCTCGCGGCGCTGCTCGCCGCCCGCGACGGCACACCGGTGACCCTGGTCACCGCCGTCGGCGACGACCCCTCCGGCCGCTGCCTGGAGGACCTGCTGTCGCCCACGGTCGAGATCGTACGGCTCCCGCTGCGCGGCACGACCGTGCGCAAGACGCGGGTCCGGGCCCGGGGGCAGACGCTGGTCAGGATCGACACCGGAGACGGCCGGGCCATGGGGCGGCCGGGCCAGGTGGCCTCCGCCTCGGCCTTCGCCCGCGCCGCGGACGCCCTCGCCTCGGCGGGCGCGGTGCTGGTGGCCGACTACGGGCGCGGCGTGGCCGACCTGCTCCGGGAGTTGCTGCGCGGCCTCGACGTGCCGGTCGTCTGGGACCCCCACCCGCGCGGGTCGCTGCCCGTGCCGGGCTGCGCGCTCGTCACGCCCAGCGAGGCGGAGGCCCGGGGCATGTGCGGCGAGCCGTACGTCTCGCCGGAGCGCACGGCCCGCAGGCTCGTGCGCGATCTCGACGCCGAAGCCGTCGCGATCACGCTCGGGGAGCGCGGCGCGATGCTGGCCCGTCGCGGCGGCAGGTTCGGGCCGGTCCCCGCCCCGCACGTCGCCGTCGGCGCGGACGCCTGCGGCGCCGGCGACCGCTTCGCCGCGGCGGCGGCCCTCGCCCTGGCCGACGGCGCGTCCACCGAGGACGCCGTCGCCCGCGCGGTCGGCGAGGCCACCAGGTTCGTGGCGGACGGCGGGGCCGCCGCCCTCCGCCTGCCGCGTCCGGCCGCCGAGGCGCCCGTGCCGTTCCCGTCCGGCGCCTCCGCCTTCGAGGTGGCCGCCGCCGTGCGGGCCTCCGGAGGCCGGCTCATCGCGACCGGCGGATGCTTCGACCTGCTGCACGCCGGCCACGTGAGCCTGCTGCGGCGGGCCAGGGCGCTCGGCGACGCCCTCGTGGTCTGCGTCAACTCCGACGACTCGATCCGGCGGCTCAAGGGCCCGAGCAGGCCGCTGGTGAGCGAGCGCGACCGCGTCGAGGTGCTGCGCGCGCTGGGCTGCGTGGACGCCGTGACGGTCTTCGGCGAGGACACGCCGTCCCAGGTCATCGAGCGGCTGTGCCCCGACGTGTGGGTGAAGGGGGGCGACTACGACGAGCGGTCGATGCCCGAGGCCGAGGCCGTGCGCCGGGCCGGCGGGGAGGTCGTCATCCTGCCGACGGTGCCCGGATATTCCACCACGGGCCTGATCGCCGCCGCCCGGGCCGCATCGTGACCTCCGTCGCGGGTAGCGGTCCTCCAGTCGAAAGGGAAACCCAATGGTGGGAAACGTACTGATCACCGGCGGCGCGTCCGGCCTCGGCCGGGCGACGGCGGCGGCGGTCGCCAAGGCCGGCGGCCGGCCGCTGGTCGTCGATCTCAACGAGCCGGACGGCGGGTTCGACCACGTGCGCGCCGACCTCGCCGACCGGGAGCAGGCCGAGCGGGCCGTACGCGAGCTCGCCGAGCGGGCGGGCGGACTCGACGCCGTGGTCACGGCGGCGGGCGTCGACGCCTGCGGACGGCTGGAGGACGTGGCCGCCGACAGGTGGGAGCGGGTGATCGGGGTCAACCTCCTCGGCACCGCCGCGGTGGTCCGGGCGGCCCTGCCGTTCCTGCGCGAGTCCGGGGGCAGAGTCGTCACCGTCGCCTCCACGCTCGGCGTGCGGGCGCTCAGCGACGCCACGGCCTACTGCGCCTCGAAGTTCGGCGTGGTGGGCTTCACCCGGGCACTGGCGGCCGAACTGGCCGGGCAGGTCGGGGTGACCCTGCTGATCCCCGGCGGCATGCACACGAACTTCTTCGACGACCGGCCCGAGCAGTACAAGCCCGGCCCGGACGCCCGGCTGAACCAGCCGGAGGACGTCGCCTCGGCGATCCTGTTCGCCCTCGGCCAGCCGCGGGGCTGCGAGGTCAGGGAGCTGGTCGTGGCGGCCTCGACGGAGACGTCATGGCCCTAGAGGAACCCGGAAGACCGGTCCTGCTCGCCCTGCGCGGGCTGGGGCTCGGCGACCTGCTGGCCTCGGTGCCCGCGCTGCGGGCGCTGCGGCGGGCGCATCCCGGGCATCACTTCGTGCTCGCCACCCCCGCCTACCTCGGCGGGCTGCTCCCGCTGATCGGCGGCGTCGACGAACTGATCGACGTGTCCGGGCCGGGACCGGTGCCGTACGCGTCGCCGGACGTCGCGGTGAACCTCCACGGCAGCGGCCCGGAGAGCATCCAGGCGCTGCGCCGCACGCGGCCGGGCCGCCTGCTCACCCACACACACCCCGCCGTCCCCGGCTCGGACGGCCCGGAGTGGGACGCGGAGACGCACGAGCGTCAGCGGTGGTGCGCACTGCTGGAGTGGTACGGCATCGCGGCCGACCCCGACGACCTCGCGCTCGGCGACCCGGGGCCGGGGCCGCTGCCCGGCGGCGAGGTGGTCATCCATCCGGGCGCGGCGTTCCGGGCCCGGCAGTGGCCGCCGGACCGCTTCGCCCAGGTGGCCGCCGAGCTCGTCCGGACGGGCCACCGGGTCGTCGTCACGGGCGGGGTGACCGAGATCGCGCTCGCCCGGCACGTCGCGGCCCTCGCCGGGCTGCCGGAGGAGTCGGTGCTGGCCGGCCGTACGAACCTGCCCGAGCTCGCCGCGCTCACGGCGCACGCGGCGCTGGTGGTGTGCGGCGACACCGGCATGTCACACCTGGCCACCGCCGTCGGCACGCCCTCGGTCTTCCTGTACGGCCCGGTCCCGCCCGCGCTGTGGGGGCCGCCGCCGGGCCGCCCGCACATCGCGCTGTGGGCCGGACGCCGGGGAGACCCGCACGGCGACACGCCGTCGGAAGGCCTGCTGGAGATCGGAGTGCCCGAGGTGCTGGACGCGGTCAGAAGGTTACGAGGAGTGGAGGTGCGGTGAAGGGATCCCGTGTCGTGGTCACCGGAGGAGCCGGGTTCCTCGGCTCCTACCTGTGCGAACGCCTGGTCGAGAAGGGCGCGGCGGTCGTGTGCCTGGACAACTTCCTCACCGGCTCCCCGCGCAACGTCGAGCATCTGATCGGCCGCCCGGCGTTCCGGCTGGTGGAGTGCGACCTCACCGGGTTCGTCCACGTGCCCGGCCAGGTGGACCTGGTGCTCCACTTCGCGTCGGCGGCGTCGCCCGCCGACTACCTGCGTCATCCGATCGAGACGCTGAAGGTCGGCAGCATGGGCACGCTGCACGCGCTCGGACTCGCCGCCGAGAAGAGCGCCCGGCTGGTCCTCGCGTCCACCAGCGAGGTGTACGGCGACCCGCTGGAGCACCCGCAGAAGGAGACGTACTGGGGCAACGTCAACCCGGTCGGGCCGCGCAGCGTGTACGACGAGGCCAAACGCTTCGCCGAGGCGCTGACCACGGCCTACCACGACTCGCGGGGCGTCGACACCGCCATCGCGCGGATCTTCAACACCTACGGCCCCCGGATGCGGCCGCACGACGGCCGGGCGATTCCCACCTTCATCCGGCAGGCGCTGCTGGGCGAGCCGATCACCGTGACCGGCGACGGCAGCCAGACGAGGTCGATCTGCTACGTGGACGACACGGTCGACGGCGTGCTCGCGCTCGCCGCGAGCGACTTCGCCGGGCCGGTGAACATCGGCAACCCGGCGGAGATGTCGATGTCGGACCTGGCGGAGACGATCCGGGACCTCGCGGGCTCCTCCTCGCCGGTCCGGTTCATCGACCGGCCGGTGGACGACCCGGCCGTACGCCGCCCCGACACCTCGCTCGCCGAGGAGCGGCTCGGGTGGCGTCCCCGCGTCGACCCCGTCACCGGCCTGCGCCGCACCATCGACTGGTTCGAGAAGGAGCTAAACTCCCCGTACTCCGTCGCCTCCTGATCGCCATCGTCCCGGGCCCCCGCCCCAGGCGGGGGCCTCAGTCCAGGCCCGTTCCCTCCCGCCACGCGTCGTCCGCCGCCCGGTGCCGGTGATCACGGGGGGACATGCCGAAGGCGGCGCGGAAGTTGCGGCTGAAGGTCGCGGCGTCGCTGAAACCCCAGCGGGCGGCGATGGTCTGGATGGGCCGTGCTCGCAGCAGGGGGTCGGCGAGATCGCGGTGGCACCCCTCAAGGCGGCACCGGCGAATCCAGCCCGCCACGCTCATCCCCTGCTCCTGGAAGATCTTGTACAGGTGCCGTACGGAGATCCCGTGCGCCGCAGCGATCATCTCCGCGTTCAGGTCCGGATCACCGAGCCGCTGCCGGATGAAATGGTGGATCAGCGACAGCAGAGCCTGGTGTCGCGACTCGGGCGCCAGCGCGCGGGTGGCCTCGCACCGGTGCGCGCAGGCCGCCGCGACCAGGTCGAGGGTGACGGCGCCCAGCGCCTCCGCGTCCTGGCGGGTGAGGTCGCCGGCGTTCTCCGTCAGCTGCCTCAGGTGCGCGGCCAGGACACCGGTGATCCCGGCCCGCGCGGGAAACGGAGCCGCGACGAGCCGCCCGATCATGTCGGACCGAAGGCCCAGCGAGGATCTCGGGAACTGGACGATCAGAGATTCCGCCGGCCCACGGTCGGCCCCTCGCCATCCCTGCCACGGCTGGGACGAGTCGATGAGAAGAAGGTGATTCACCGCGAAGCGCGCCTCCCGGCCCGCCTGCGTCATCGCACCGTCGCCGGCGAGAACGAGGTGGAGCTGGAAGACCTCCGGATCCGTCTGCCGGATGAGCTTCGCGGGCCGGCTCACCTGCAGCCTGCTGTGGCTCATCGCCGACAACGTGACCGCGCCGAGGTCGAACAGCCGCGCCGACGCGTTGAAGTCGGCGGGGCTGTCCGAGGCCGGCCACGTGCTCACGAGTGTCTGCGACAACGTCTGATGCCAGAAAGGAAAACGGTCCCGAGCGGCCAGGTCCCTGGTGCTCCACTCCAGAACTTGCATCCGCACCCCCCGACGCACACAAATCGGCATCAAGTTTACAGAAATCGTCAAGACGTAATTCCGCAATCTCCGGCATACCGACGTCGCATACCGAATTCCGGGTGCACCACATTCGTTAGCGGTGCAGATCTGAAAACAAGCGCCGAAGGCCGGGGCCGCCGAGGTGGAAGCGCCTGGAGTGCGATCGCGCGACCGCCGTCAGGGCGTACGGACCCGAGGGGTCCGGGCCCGCTTCGGGTTTCGGCGCGCCCGTGGGTTTGGTAAGGCTGTAGGCATGATCTTTCCCGCGAGGGCGCTCAACACCGCCGTACTCACCCTTCTGGTCGTCCCGATCACCACGGTCGCCGCCGCTCCCCAGGCGACGGCCGACGCCGGGGGCAGCTCCCACGCGGCGGCGTCGGCCCGCCGTCTCCTGGCCCAGCTGAAGGTCGCCAGGCCGCTGCCGCTCCGCGGATACAGCCATCGGCGGTTCCAGCCCCGGTGGGCGCACCACAAGGGAGCGTGCGACGCGCGGGAGGTGGTCCTCGCCCGCCAGGGGCGGGGGGTGCGCAGGGACGCGCACTGCCGCCCCGTCAAGGGCGCCTGGTACAGCCCGTACGACGGCAGGGTGCTGAAGAGCGTCAAGCAGGTCGACGTGGACCACCTGGTGCCCCTGGCGTACGCCTGGCGCTCCGGCGCCGCCCGATGGAGCCAGGCGCGTCGCCGGGCTTTCGCCAACGACCTCACCCGGCCCGAGCTGGTCGTGGTGAGCCATTCGGTGAACATGGCCAAGGGAGGCCGGGGCCCGCAGAGCTGGCGTCCGCCGCGCCGGAGCCACTGGTGCCGCTACGCCACGGCGTGGATCGCCGTCAAGCACCACCACCGGCTCTCCGTGACCGGGAAGGAGAGGACGGCCCTGCTCAACATGCTCCGCACCTGCCGGCGCTGACCCCCCGCCCGCCGCTCCCGGACCGCCTTCACGGCCGGGAGACGGCGTCGGCGGCGGTGCGCACGATGGCGGACAGCGTGTCGCCGTGGGCACCGTGCCAGTAGACGCGGCCGCAGGCGAGGCAGCGGGCGAACGCGTCGTAGCTGCGCCGGGTGCCGGGCTCCAGCGCGTCCTCCACCTCTGCCTTGCCGACCGGCGTGAGCGTTCCGTTGCAGGCGGTGCAGCGGGTCCACGGCGCCAGCGGCGGCCGGAACCGGTCGAGCACGTCGAGGAACTGGTCGTCCGGCCGTGCGCCGCGCACGTACGCGCCGTGCCGCAGCGACCGGCGGCGCAGGATGCCGCGGTCCTGCGTGAGCAGCACCCGTTCCTCGGCGCCCGCCTGCTCGATGAGGGCGTCGTCGTCCATGTCGTTGTGGTAGGCGGTGTCCAGGCCGACCAGGCGGAGACGGCGGGCCAGCGTGCCGAGATGGACGTCGAGGAGGAACCGGATGCCCGGGATGACCTGCGGCCTGCATACCGGCCGGACGTCCACGACCTCACCCGGGCGCGGCCGGTACGACGGGCCGGCCGGGCGCTCCGCCGCGGTCAGCCCGCCGACCTCGGTCAGCGGCACCCCGGCCGACTCGATCACGTGCCCGAGCGAGGAGGTCCCGTCGTAGGGCAGGAACACCTCGGGCCGCCGGTTGCGCGGCGCGAGGAAGAGCCACAGATCAGGCGAGAAGCGTACGGACAGGTCCATGCTCCCAGCATGCCCCTCGGCATGCGGGCCGCCGGGCCGCGGACGAAGGCCCCGCTGCCGCCGCCGGGGGGAGGGCGGCAGCGGGGCCGTACAGAGGGTGGGCAGGGGCTCAGGCGGCGACGGTCGTCCGGCCGCGGACCTGGAGGACGGTCAGCAGGCCGACGACGACGGTGACGGCGCCGGTGATCCAGGCGGTCCACGCCGAGGCGGCGTCGCCGTCGAAACCGAACGCCCAGGGCGAGACGAACAGCAGGGCGCCGAACGCCGCGGTCACCCAGGAACTCGCGCCGCCCGCGCCCAGGATGGACCACAGGGCGGAGACGACGAGGAGCGCGCCGAGGACGAGCAGGGGTTGCGTCGCGGCCTGGGCGTCGGCCCAGAAGAACGGCGCGACCACCGCGACCAGTCCGGCGAGGAGGGCGACGACGTCGGACAACGATCTCGTGAGATCCATCCGTGCCTCCGTACGGGAGAGATTGGCTGTGCTCCGACACTCCGTCTGATTGACCGCCCGGTCAACAACCCGTTACGTCAGGATTTCCTAACCCTGAGTGACAACGCACTGAACGCGCGGGTCGCGGACTCCGCGCCGAAACCTCCCCCTGTACGGCGATGGCCGCCCGCCCGGGAAAGTCCCGGCGCCGGCGGCCACCTTCACGAACCGGTCAGCGCCTGCCCCTGACCTTGACGGTCTCCTTGTTGTAGTTGTCGCCGGCGCCGTCCGGCTTGTAGTTCTTCTCGACGTTGCCGGCGATGTCGACGGCGAACCAGTGGACCTCCGTGGTCTGGTTCACCGTGATCCTCTGCGCGCCCTCGCGCATGCCGGCCGCGGCCAGCTTGGGCGAGTTCAGCGTCGGGCGGCCGCCGTCGAGCGTGTAGTAGACGTTCGCCGGCTCGTCGGTCGTGAACGTGAACGTCACCGAGGTGTCGTCCTTCGCGAGCTCCTTGAGCCGGGAGTCCGGCCGGTGGTGGTCCTCCCCGTACTCCCGCGCCACCTCCAGGATGGCGATCTGGCCGCCCGCGAACTCCATCGCCTCCTCGTGGCCCTCCTCGAAGGGCGGCTGGAAGCCGACCGCGCGGTACTGCTTGGTGGCCTGGTCGTAGACGTCCGCGCCGACCTCGAAGTCCCAGCCGATGATGCCGCGGTTGTACCAGTGCTCGTCGGCGCTGTTGCCCGCCGCCGAGTAGAGCACGTCGACCACCGGGCCGGTGCGCCCCGGCCAGATCGCCGTTCCGCGCCAGTCCTGCACGGCCGACAGGATGTGACCGGACGCGTTCCAGAAGAAGCTCTCGGTGCCGAAGTCGGCCCGCGGCAGCGTCTCACGCCCGGCGGTCTTGTAGGCCCCCGGAGGCCACATGAAGTAGCCGCCGTAGGAGTGCGTGTTCATGGCGAACCTGATGTTCGGGAACGTGTCGACGAGCCACACCTGGTTGCGCGTCTCGGGCTCCGAGAGCTCCGACGGCCCGCCGAACGTGTCGCTGGTGCAGGTCGTGGAGGCGCCGTTGAACCCGTCGAACACCGAGCCGACGGTGAAGTTGCGGTTGAGGTCGACACCCCAGGAGTTGCGGCGCCCCGGGTCGCCGTTGGCGACCGGGCAGTGGTCGGTCATGTTGCGCCGCTGCATGTTGAAGTCGTACATCGAGTAGTGGCCGCCGTCGGGGTTGGCCGTCGGCATCACGAAGATGTCGAGGTCGTCGACGAGCCTGCGGGTGGCCGGGTCCTCGTTGTAGTTGCGCAGCAGCCGCTCGGCGGTCTCCACGCAGGTCACGGGGGTCACCCACTCGCGGGCGTGCTCCTGGCAGTAGAGGAAGACCCCGACCTTCGAGCCGTCCCGGTGCCTGCCGATCCGCAGGGCCTTCATCTGGAACGGCCGGCGCGAGACCGTCGCCGGAGCCAGCAGGCCGTCGGTCAGCCGGGTCGCGGGGGCCTCCGCCACCAGGCCGTTCCCGGCGTTGCCCCGGTAGGTGGCGGCGGTGAGCAGCGCGGAGGCGGCGGCGTCGCCGTTGAGGGCGGCCACCACCTGCGCGGCCGTGCTGCCGATCGCCCCGGAGGCGTCGGTGGCGAGGGTGACCGCCACGTTCCCGCCGGTGACCGCGACCGACAGCGGGGTTCCGGTGGTGGCCGGCCTCACCAGCGCGACGCTCACGTCGTTGCCGCCCTCGCTGCCGTACGCCTTGGAACTCACGTAGAAGGTGCTCGCGGCGGCGGCGCCGGTCCCGCTGCCGAACTGCGCCTGGGCCGCCCGCCGGTAGCCGTTCGTCCGGTACGGCAGGTCGACGATCTCCGCGATCTTCGGGAACTGCTCGGCGAGCCCGGTGATGCGGCCGGTGACCTCGGTCGGGTCCATGTAGTGGTCGACGAAGTCCGACACGTAGTGCTTGCTCGGGGGCTTGCGCCTCTCGCCGAGCCACTTGGTCACCGGCACCGTGACCGAGCCGCCCCGGCTGCTGGTCACCGTGACCTTCGTGGGGACCTGCGCCACGGGGACGGGCGCGCTGAACCGGTGGTACATGTACTGCCCGGCGTCGGTGAAGCGGGACATGGTCGTCGTGCCGCCGGAGCCGGGGGCCGTGCCGGGACCGCTGTCCCAGGTGGCGGTCAGCACGGTCTGCGCGTCGGCCGCGCTCGACTTCACCTCGGCCGACAGGAAGCTCTGGCCGTCCAGGCTGGTGAACCACTCGGCGCGCAGCGGGGTGAGCATGTCGGTCTCCGCGGCGTCGGCGGCGGCGGAGGCGAGGGCCTGCCGCCGCTCGGCGAGGTTCGCGGCGTAGTCGCCCTGGTCGGATATCGCGTCGCGGACGTCGAAGCCCTGGTCGCGCAGGCCCTGCGCCTCGCCGGGGCTGAGCACGGCGTGCACCTCGACGCCGCCGTCGACCGGCTTGGTGTACTCGGCCAGGTCGACGCCCAGCGAGACCAGCCTGTCCACCGCCGCCTGGTCGGCGACGACGACCCGCATCAGCGCGACGCCGTTCTGCGCGGTGCCGGACACGCGGTCGGGCGGCACCGGCTGGGGTGAGGGATCGGCGAGCACCGGGAGGGCGTTCAGGGTGAGCGCCAGAGGGAGCGCGAGCACGGCCGCGTAACGCCGCGTTCGGCGGGGGGAGCTCCTCATCGGGTTTTCCTCCATCTGGCGTGCCCCTCCAGGCAGGGGGGTCGGCCGGACCGGGGCACGCAGGTCGAAGGAAGTCTTCGTCGGTGTAGGAACTTCGTCAAGGAGCTCCAACTCTCCGATTTCGGGATTTTTCCGTAATGGGACGCATTAGTGCCGAATTCAGGGTTGTGGTACACGCGCCTCATTGGTAACGGCCGTGCCGATAGCCGGAACTCTATCCGCAACCGCTGGTCTGGGGTTACTTAATGTGCTAGTCATGTTACCTAAAGTAATCGTCAAACTGCTGGAGGTGTCATGCTCGCGGGCGTACTCGCCGCCGTGGCGGCCGTCGGCCTGGTGGCCCTGTCCGTCATCCTCTTCCGCACACTGGGCCGGGGCACCGACGACCGCGATCCGGGTGGCACCTCCGCCGGCCACGCCGGGTCGATGCTCTCCTCGCTCTTCCTGCTCGTGTTCGCCATCGCGATCGTCGTGCCGTGGACCTCGGCCGACGCGGCGCGGCAGAACACCTATCTGGAGACGCAGGCCCTCGTCGAGACCTACTGGGCCGCCGCGCCCCTGCCCGTCCCCGACGCCGGCCAGTTACGCGAAGGGCTGAGGGAGTACGCGCGGTACGTCGTCGACGACGAGTGGCCGCTGATGGCCGCCGGGCGGCTCGGTCCGGAGGGGACGGACCGGCTGGAGTCCCTGCGCGCCTACGTGGCGGGACTGCCGGTGACGACGGACGAGGCCCGCGACGCGAAGAGCGCGGTGCTGGACCGGATGGCGGACCTGTTCGCCGCCCGGCGGCAGCGCGCGGCGGACGCGGGGACGGCGCCGCCGCCGGGAGTCCTCCTGCTGACGGTCGTCACGGGCGTCCTCGTCGTCGTCTTCCCGTTCCTGGCCGGGGCGAGACCCCGGGGCTTCGCGCTCATCCCGGTCACGGCCATGGCGATCCTGCTCGGCGTGGGCGTCTACCTGGCCTGGAACATCGCCCATCCCTTCAGCGGGGGCCTGGCGGTCAAGCCGGACGCCTTCGTGAGCGCCCTGCACGAGTTCCAGCGGATCCCCGAGGGCCGCTGACATGGGCCGGACGGCGGGCCTGCGCATGGCCGTCGCGGCCGTCTCCGCCTGCGCCGCGCTGTCAGCCGCGTTCCCCGGGCAGGCGCGGGCCGAGCGCCACACGCTCGCCGCGGCCGGGGCGGCGGCATTGGGGCGGCCGGAGACCGGGGGGACGGTGCGGGCGGCGGAAATCACGGCGACGGCCGTCGGCCCCGGAATCGCGCCCGGAGTTGTGGGCGGCGTGGCGGGTGCGTCCCGCACGGCTGCCGACCCGCACCGGCCGGGGGCGCGGATCGGCCTCTGCGTCGACGTGGACGTGATCGTCGGCCTGCACGTGGAGGTGGGCGTCGGAGGCCCGGCCCGCTGCATGCCGCCGACACCCGTGCCGCCGCCTCCGCCTGCCCCGCAACCCGCGCCTCCCAGCCCGCAACCACCGCCACCGCCACCGCCACCGCCACCGCCACCGGCGTCGCCGGCGCCGGCGAAGCCCAGGCCGGCCCCGCCGAAGGCGCCGCGCCCCTCCCCGCGTCCGGCCGTGCCCCGGCCGCCGGTCGTCGTGGCGCCGTCACCCCGTCCTCATGCGACTCGTCCCCATGCGACCCCGCGGCCCGTGGCCACGCCGTCGGCGTCCCCCGTCCACCGGGTGCCGGCCAGGCATGCCGCGACGCCCGTACGGCGCCGCGACCCTCTGGGGTCGCTCACGGTCGTCGTGGTCCTGTGCGTGGCGATCGCCGCCGCCGCGGCCGCCGCGTTCCGGGTGCGGTAGCCGTACGCCGTCAGCGCCGGGCCATGCCGGGAGAGGGATCGGCGAGCGCGGCGCCGAACACCCACGACGAGGTCTGGGCGATGAAGTCCCCGGGGAACCCGAGCGTGAACTCGGTGGCCTGTTCCAGCCGCTCGCGGATCTCGGGAGGGAGGGCGAGACCGGCCGAGGCGAGATTGTCCCGGAGCTGGTCGGCGGAACGCGCCCCGACGATCGGGTGGACGGCGGGGGAGCGGCTCATCGTCCACGCGATCGCCACCTGGGACGGGGTCGCCCCGAGTTCGCCGGCGGCATCCCGCACGGCCCGGGCCACGGCGTGGTCGCGGTCCGAAAGGGACTGTGCGGCCAGCCGTCCGGCGGGCGCGGGTCCGTCCGCACCGGTGTACTTGCCGGACAGCACGCCGCCCCCGAGCGGGCTCCACGCCGTGACGCCGAGCCCGAGAGACTCGGCCATGGGCAGCAGCTCCCTCTCGATGTCGCGCTGCAGCAGGCTGTACGGCACCTGCAGGCCGATGAAGGGACTCCACCCGCGCCACTCGGCGAGGGTGTTGGCACGGGCCACGACCCAGGCGGGGGCGTCGGAGATCCCCACGTACAGCACCTTGCCGGCCTGGACGGCGTCGTCCAGGGCGCGCATCGTCTCCTCGATCGGGGTGTCTCGGTCCCACATGTGCACCCAGTAGAGATCGAGGTAGTCCGTACGCAACCGGCGCAGGCTGGTCTCCAGCGAGGCCCTCAGGTTCTTGCGGTGGTTCCCCGCGGCGTTCGGGTCGGCGCGGTCCCGCGAGACGGTGTACTTCGTGCCGAGGACGAACGACTCGCGCCGGCCTTCGAGCAGCTCGCCGAGGATCTCCTCGCTGGCTCCGTCGCGGTAGTTGACGGCGGTGTCGATCGTGTTGCCGCCCGCCTCGGCGTACAGGTCGAGCATCCGGCGGCACTCCTGCGGCGGCGCGCCGACCCCGCCCTGCTCGCCGAAGGTCATCGCGCCGAGGATCAGATCGGACACGCGCAGGCCGCTCGCGCCCAGGGTTCGGTATCTCATGCCGTGGCCGATCCCCGGACGTCCTGGTCCAGTGCCCAGCGGTGCCCGCACGGATCGAGCGGCTGACCGGATAACTGTGTCATAGGCAGGACTATACACGTTGTATGGACAACGTGTCTGCCTCCCATGGCCGCTCACGGCGTGCCGACGCCACTGGCCGTCCGGTCGCTCGGGGTCCCGTGGTCCTGCACCGGCTTCGCGGCCGCTTCGTGCCTCGCCGGCCTGTCGGCCGGGAGAGCGACGGCGGGGACGACCGCGGCGGCGGTGATGCCGATCGCCCACCAGAACGCGCTCTGGAAGGCGCCGGTGGCGCCGTGGCCGAGGAGCGACTGCAGCGCGACGGCCACGATCGCGGTGCCGAACGAGGCGCCCACCTGCTGGACGATGCGGGTGTTCATGGTGGCGTGCGGGATGCCCGCCGGTTGGATGTCCCGGTAGGCGACGGACATCGGCGGGATCAGCACCGCCCCGATCCCCAGACCGCGAACCAGCAGCACGGCTCCCAGCCACCACGGGCTCGTGTCCGGCCCGGCGAGCGCGAACGGGACGGTGGCGACGGCGGCGAGCAGGAAGGCGGCGATCGTCACGGCCCGCGCCCCGAACCGGCCGACCAGCCTGCCGATCACGAAGCGCGAGACGAGCGCCCCGGCACCCTGCGGGATCATCAGCAGTCCGGCGTCCAGCACGCTGTCGCCGCGTAGCTGCTGGTAGTAGAGCGGAAGCAGGAACATTCCGGCGTACATCGCCGCGCCCGCGGCGAACAGGGCCGCGGAGGCGCTGCCGAGCGAGCGCACGCGCAGCAGCCGTACGTCGACGATCGGCTCCCGCTCGCCGGGCCGCGACGCCCAGGCGACGAACGCGGCCAGCAGGACGAGCCCGGCCGGCAGCGGCACCAGCACTCCGGCGTGGGCGATCCCGCCGTTCTCGGACAGTTGCGAGAGGCCGAGCAGGATTCCCGCCAGCGCCGGCGCGAGCAGCACCAGGCCGATCCAGTCCAGGCGCCCGCGCCCGTCCGAGGGGCCGGGGCGGCCGGCGGGCAGGAAGCGCCACGCCAGCAGCAGCCCGGCGGCGATCACCGGCACGTTGACGAGGAACAGCCAGCGCCAGCTCAGCCAGTTGAGGATCACGCCGCCGATCACCGGGCCGAGGATCGGGCCGAGCGCGACCGGCAGGCTGACGGCCGCCATCAGCCGGCTGCTGACCCGCCCGCCCGCGGCTCTCACCGCGAGCGTCTGCATCAGCGGGAAGATCAGCCCGGCGGCGAAGCCCTGCAGCACCCGGAAGCCGATCAGGGCGGCGTCGTTCCACGCCACCGCGCACAGCACCGAGGCGAGCGCGAACAGCACCAGCGCGGCCATCCAGACCCGCCTGCCGCCCCAGCGGCGCTCCGCCCACCCGGTGGCCGGGATCGCGACGGCCATCGCCAGCAGGAAGCCGGTGGTGACCCACTGGATCGTGCCGGTGGTCGAGTGCAGCTTCACGACCAGCGTGTGGATCGCCAGCGTCACCATCGTCGAGTCGAGGATCGCCGCGATCCCGCCCACGACCAGCGCGATCAGCGCGTGCTTCACCTGTGGCGACAGCTTCGCCTCGGTGGTCTCCGTCATCGTCTCGTCCCTGAGATAAGAGTGGAATCCATCTCTTAAGAGACTAGGGCGCGTTGTTAAGAAATGTAAACCTCTCTTATGATGGAGTCGTGACATCTGCCGCCGCGTCCTCTCGTCAGCGCCGGCGCGGGCCCGAGCTCGAGGCCGCGCTGCTGGACGCGGCGTGGGACGAGCTGCTCGAGGCCGGCTTCGCGAAGCTGACCATGGAGTCCGTGGCCTCCCGCGCCGGCACCGGCGTCGCCGTGCTGTACCGCCGCTGGGCCAACAAGAACCAGCTCGTGCTCGCCGCGCTCGAGCACTACCGGAACAGCCATCCGGTCGATCTCCCCGACACCGGCACCCTGCGCGGCGACCTCCTCGCCGCACTCACCGGCATGGGCGAGGCCCGCGCCGCCTTCTCCGCCATCGCCGCGGCCGCGGCCTTCTCGGGGCTGCTGGCCGATACCGGGCTCACCCCCGCTCAGGTACGCGAACGGATCCTGGGCGACCAGCCGCTCTCGCGCGTCCGGGTCATCTACCAGCGCGCCCACGACCGCGGCGAGATCGACCTGGAACGGATCCCTCCCGCGGTGCTCGCCATGCCGTTCGACCTGGTGCGCCACGACCTGCTCATGGACCTCAAGTCCCTGAAGCCCGCACGCGTGACGTCGATCGTCGACGAGATCTTCCTCCCTCTCGTCCACAGCTATCACGACGGGCCGGGGCCGGCGGGAACCGTCTCACCCGCCCCGGCCTGAGCGCCGTGGAGTCCTTGCAGCTCGTCGTATTCTGAGGGGCATGCCTTCGAAGCGCGGCGCGGAGTCGGCCCGCAGATCGGTCGCGGAGCCGGCGTCCACCGGGCTGCGGGAGCGCATCCTGTCCGCGACCCGCGAACTGCTCCGGGAGCGCCGGTTCGACACCCTCAGCGTCGCCGACATCCTCACCGCCGCGGAGGTCTCCCGGGCGAGCTTCTACTTCTACTTCCCGAGCAGGCAGGCGGTGCTCGGCGAACTGGTGCGCGACGCCGTGGCGCAGGGGCAGCAGGCCGCGCGCCCCTGGGTCGATGGGCTGCAGGACCCCGTCGCCGCCATGCGCGCGGGGGTACGGGACGGCGCCCGGCTGTGGCGCGACAACGCCGGCGTCCTCATGGCCATCGTGGAGAACCAGGGCTCGGACGAGGGCCTGCGAGCCCTCTGGCTGGAGCAGATGAACCTGTTCACCGACGCCGCCGCGGCCCGTATCGAGTCCGACCCGCAGGTTCGCGGGCGGCTCGGTGACCTGGACGTGCGCGCCGTCGCCGCGTCGCTCACCTGGATGGGCGAACGGCTCTACTACCTCGCCGCGGCCGGGGTTCCCCCGTTCCACGACGAGGAGGTGCTCGTCGACGTCCTCACCAACGCCTGGACGTCCATCCTCTACGGCCGGCCGGTCACCCCACTGGTGGAGCACCCGGCGGGGTGACCACTCCGCGCCGAGTCCGATCGGTGCGCGCCGGCGCCGCCCGGGAAGGCGGCGCCGGCTCCGTTGCAGACCTGAGGGCCGGCCCTCAGGACCGGCCGCGGGCCCGGGTGACGACCTCCTCGCCCGTGAGCGGGCTGCTGGGGTGGTGGCTCAGGCACAGCGGGGTACGCACCTTGGTGAACGACCCGCCCTCGACCGCCGCGTAGAACTGGCCGGACCGCAGCCGGGACACGTCCGGGACGTCGCCGCCCTTGGCCTTGGCCAGCTCGCGCGCCGCCGTGATCTGCGCCGGCGCGTTGAGCAGGCCGAAGAACTGCGTGGCCGCGTTGCCCGTGATCTGGTTGTGCAGCCCCTTCGGCGCCTGGGTGGCGAACACCAGCCCGAGGCCGTACTTGCGCGCCTGGGCGGCGAGGGCGAGCGTGCTCTGGGTGCAGGCGGTGGCAGCCCCGGACGGCGCGAAGGTCTGCGCCTCGTCCATCACGAACAACCCGCCGAGCGGCCGGTCTCCGGCAGGGTGCCGCTTGATCCAGGAGAACAGCGCCATCTGCAGCTGGTTGACGAAGCTCTGCCGCTGGGCGTCGGAGGTCAGGCCGGTGAGGCTGATCACCGAGACGCGGGCTCGCTTCCCCTCCGCCGGGGTCAGCAGGAGGCCGGGGTCGACCGGAACCCCCTTCCCCGCGAACAGGGGATCGCTGATCATCTCGGCCCGCAGGTGCTGGGCCATCTCGGTCGCGAGCCTGGCCGCGCCCTCGAGGCGGCTCACGCCGTCCGGCAGGTCGTCGAGCAGGGCGACGAGCCCGTTGAGCGCCGTGCCACCCTGCCGTCCGTAATGGACGACGGCCTCGCGCAGCACCGCCCGGCCCAGGTGCGCCCTCGCCGTCCTCCCGTCGACCTTGGCCCGCGGCACCAGCGCGGCGAGGGCGGCGTCCACGGCCTCCCCGAACTCGTCGGGGTCGTCGAGCACGCTGGCGAAGTCCGGCAGCGGCTGGAAGCTCAGCGGGCGTCCCTGCTCCTTGCGGGGGGTCCAGACGACCACATCGGTGTTCGCCAGATAGTCGGCGGCCCTGGCCGCGTCGTCCTCGCCCCACGCGCCGGGCGGCTCGGGCCACGCGTCGCCGAGCCGCGCCAGGTCGTTGTTCGGGTCGAGGACGACCGAAGAGACCCCCTGCAGAGCGCACTCCTCCACCAGCCGCCGGATCAGGACGGTCTTCCCCGACCCCGAACCGGCGAAGATCGCCACATGCTTCCGCAGGGCGTCCAGTGCGATCCGCACCGGCCGGTCGTCCGAGCTCGCCGCTCCGATCGTCAGGTACGGAATCGTCAGTGCATCAATGGGCGACAGTGGCCTGCGAGGGCGAGGAACCACCGGTTCCTCCGCAGGAGTCTGCTCCGCAGTCGGCACCTCGGCCGGTGGTGCCTCGGCAAAGGACGGCGGCGGCCCGAACCGCTGATCGGAAGCAGCCGGGCCGTTGCCCACGTCGCTGAGCAGCACATCATCGGTAGGGGCCGATCCGGGCGCGGCGCCGGAGACCGGGGACGGCACGTCGGACACCGGCTGGCGCGTCGGGCCGGGCACGGTCTCCTGCTGGTGCAGCCGCGCCCGCCGGTCGGGGTTGGCGACAGGCCGGGGCTGGTCCGGCCGCGTGGCCGCCCGCGAGGACCTCGCGCGCCCGGAGCCGTCGACGGCTCCGGCCCCGGACAGGCCCGGCACCGCCGCGTCGCTCAGCGCCTCGGCGAACAGCTTCACCTCGCTGGTCGGTCTGCGGGCGACCAGCCAGGCCTGAAGGTGCGGCGGGTTCTCGGCCAGCAGGGTGCGCAGCGCGGCGAAGATCCCCAGGTCGTCGTCCACGACCTGGAGGATCCGCCCACCCGCCTGCTCGAAGGCGGCCAGCGCCTCCTGGGTGACCGGCCCTTTCGCCCAGCCCTGGTTCCTGAGCACGAACAGCTTCCGCTGGGGGATCCGGTCGTTGAGCCCCGCCGCCGTCGACGCATTGAGCAGGCGGGTCAGCGCCGCGGTGTGATGGGTCGCGGAGATGGCCCGGAAGCACCAATGGGCCTCGTTCTCGGTCGCCTCGTCCAGGGTGCGCCGCAGGCGCGCGTGCAGGGGCGGCTTGGAACTCGGCGACGGGTCCTGGCTGAACACACGTCCCGCCTCACCCTGCTCGGCGATCCAGGCCTGCAGCCCGGCCGACAGCAGCCCGGGCATCACGGCGTCCTCCGTCACCGGGTCCAGCGCCCCCCCCACGTCCGCCCGCTCCCTCAGCTCTGCGAACCGCCTGTCGAGCGCGCCTAGCTCCGGCCGGGGTTTCGGGTCCACAACGATCGGGTCGATCCGCGTGTGCTCGTTGAGGCGTTCCAGCTCTGTGACCCGCCCGTTCGTCAGGCACGACTGAACGTGCTTGTCGATGCGGATGAGCAGCTGACGAGGGGTGTACTCGTGGGCCTGCCCAAACGCCTCCGGCCGCACCGGCCAGGTCGGATAGGGAGGCGTGAACCCCACCGCGCCGTACTGCGCGGCGAACCGCTTCTCCACCAGGGCGCGTCCGGTCTCCGCGTCGGGGATCGTCTTGAGCAAAGGCGTCAACCGGAACCTGTCCTGCACGGTGTCGGTGGCGTACTTCTGGATCTTCACCCAGGTGGGAGGGATAGCGGACAACACGGTCAGGGTGCGGCGCGTCACCTCGCGCAGGGTCATGAGCCCGCCGGCGATCGGCTCGACGGCCCTTCTGTACTCCGCGCTCTCCTCGCCGCCGTGGCCCATGGCGGTCGTGGACTGGGCGATCAGTGTGTCGATCTGATCCACTGCGATGACCGAGGGACCGGTCAGGGCGAGCAGCCGGGACAGGCTCCTGACGACCTCCTGCGGGGACCTGTCCTTCGTCCGGAACCCCCAGCCGCCACGCTCGCCCGGGTCGGCCTCCGGGAGGCAGGCCAGATAGGCCTCACCGATGTCCTGAGCGGTCAGGTCGCGGGACGCGCACAGCGCGAGGGCGCGTGCGATGTCCTGGGCGTCACGGCCGGCGTCCTGGTTGTACACGCGCAGGGCCCGGATGAAGACGTCCAGGTCGTCCCTCGTGAGAGGAGTGTCACCGATCACCGCGTGACGTACCGGTTGCGGCACGTCGGCCAGCAGGCACAGCCTCCAGAGCAGCTCGGTCAGCTGACTCGCCGAGTTCGCCATGGGGCGGGACAGGCTGTCGAGCATTGAGAGGAGC
Source organism: Microbispora sp. H10949 (assembly GCF_014161435.1). Lineage (NCBI taxonomy): Bacteria > Bacillati > Actinomycetota > Actinomycetes > Streptosporangiales > Streptosporangiaceae > Microbispora > Microbispora sp. H10949. The sequence continues at coordinate 389,410 of NZ_JABBWZ010000006.1, forward strand.
GTGCTCTCCCAGAAGGTCCGCGCGTCCAGGAGTCCGACGAGGAAGAAGTAGCCATCCTCCTCCTGCACCTTCTGCCGGATCCAGCCGAGCAGGTGCGTCTTGCCCGCGCCTCGCTGGCCCTGGACGACGACCCCGATCGGGCTCGCGTCCGGGCTCTCCTCCGCCTCGATGAATCCGTCGAGGATGGTCCGCACGGTCTGCCGGTGCAGGCTCTCGACATGGAACGGCGAGGGCCGCCACACGTCGTCGGCCACCCGGACGTAGTTGAATCGCAGCGCAGAGAGGGCCCGCAGCTCCTCGCTCGTCATCATGCTCCAATCAGGATCAGGTGCTTGGCCTGGTCCCCGATGGTCACCGCGGCCCGCCTGTCGTCGTCGCTCAGCGCCTTCTGGTTCGACTCGGGGATGAGGTGCACGTCGGGCTGGGCGATCATCCGGCGGAGGGCGGCGTCGACCAGTTCTCGCGGGGCCTCGCCCAGCAGCGGGCGCAGCCGGGTCAGGCTCACCCAGGCGTTCGGCCCGTCGGCGAGCTGCGCGTACGCCTTCCGGATCGACGTCTCGACGTCATCGGAGAGGAAGGTGGCCACGCTCGCGTCCGAGGCCCTCGAAACCGTCTTCTCCTGGGTGTTGATCGTCTCCTCGACTCCCATGGGGGGCGTCGTTGCGGGGTCCTGCCGGCCGAAGACGTCGGCGAGGCTGCTCTCGCTGCGGCTGACGTGCCGCTGGACGCCCGCCACAAGCGCCCTGACCGCAGCGGCGGCGAAACCGGTGCCCGGGGCGCCGACGCCGGCCCGGAAGAGCTCCGACGCGTGGTGCCAGCCCTTGTCGGTCAGCACGTGGCTGTAGGAGCGCCCCTGCTTCCGGCTGTCCACGTATCCGCCGGCGTTGAGGGCGGTCCGCTCCTTGCCGGTGATGGTGACGCCGTACTTCTCCTTGAGCTCGGGATTGGAGAGCTCCCGATCCTCGGCCATGAGGACCAGGAGGGCGCAGGTCGCGGAGAAGGACAGGGGTTTGTCAGGCATGGGGGGATCCTTCGAACGTTCCATTGCGGCGGGTGTGGAGGAAATGCTCGATCTCGGCCAGGACGGTGCCGATGTGGCCGAGGACCTGGTCGTTGGTGAAGCGGCGTACGGCGTAGCCCTCCTGCTGGAGGCGCAGATCGCGGCGCAGGTCGGCGGTGCGGCGGTGCGGGCCGAGGTGCTCGGGGCCGTCGATCTCGACGACGCAACGTTCCGCGCGGAACAGCAGGTCGACCCTGATGGGAGTGGTGAGCGGGCCCGACCGGTACGTCTGGTTCCAGGCCCGTCCCGCCGCCCATGCGCAGGAGGTCAGCGCGGTCTCCAGGCTCTTCTCGGCGGCGCTGCCGGGGTGTGGCAGCCCGGCGATGGGCGGATAGGCGAGCACCGGCAGCGGTTGGTCGTCCGCCGGACCATCGGAAAAACCGGGGCCGGCCAGTTCACGGGCGAGGGCCGCCACCTCGTCGGGGATCGGGGCGGTCACGCTCTCGACGCGATCGACCGCCCGCAGGGGCGGCCCGGTGAGCCAGACGCCGAACCGGCCGTGCTGGGCGAGCCATTCGCACCCCGTCACCAGCACCTCCTCCGCGGCGGGGGAGAGCCCGGAGGACGGCCGTACGAGGATCGCCGCCTCCGGACGCCGGTAGCCGTCGCGGAGCACCCGGGCCAGCCCCGCGGCGCGGACCTCGGGCGGGAAGGGCCCGGTCCTGCCCGCCGTACGGTTACCGGCCGCGACCCCGCTCGCGCCGGCCCGGTCACGCAGGGCCCGCTCGGCGAGGTGGGCGAGGAAGGGGGCGAAGTGCCGGGTGGTCGAGGCCGTGCGCAGGGCGAGGGCCCGTACGGCGGGGACGGCCGCGCCACCGGCCCCGGTGATGCCGTCCGCGTCCGGCAGCCAGGCGGGAAACATCGCCACCGCCGCGGTCTCCAGCTCGCCCAGCACGTCGGCGACGAGGTCCGCGGGGGTCCGGGCGGGGCGGGGAGCGTAGGCGACCAGCGCGGGCGCGTCGTCGGGGAGGGGTTCCAGCGCGAGGGCGACCGCCCCGGCGTCCTCGCCGACGTGCACGACCCGGCCGACGGGAAGATCGCTCCACGACCGCGCCATCACGCCGTCCCCACCTGCTTGGTTGAAGATCCGACAATCTTGACCCGGCAGAGGGTATCCGGCGGCGGCAGGGTCGTGCATGAGATCCGAAATTTCCCGATAAAGGCCGAGGCCGGTACGGCGGATCAGGCGGTCTCGGACCTGATCAGGCGGAGGAACGCCTTGATGCCCGACAGGACCTCCTGGTTGTCGGTGAGACGGCTGAGGGAGTCCTCGAACTTCCTGCCCACCGCGTCGAGGCGGCGATCGAGGTCGTCGGCGCGGGCCGTGGCCGCGTGCAACCCGGCGCGCGTCTCAGGGACGAGGGCGTCGAGACGCTCGGCCAGTTCGGTGGCCCGGGCCTCCAGCGCCGTGACGCGCTCGGCCAGCGCGACGGCGTCCTCGCGGGGGTAGCGGACCTCCTCCAGCATCGTGGTCATCCGGCCGCGCAGGTGGGCGAACCAGGCACCCGCCGGCCGGAGGAACGTGGCGAGCAGGTAGAAGACCGCGAAGTAGTAGCCGACCATCTCACCGGAGAAGTACGTGATCAACGCGAGGAGGGCGGCCGACACCAGGTGAGCGGCGACGGCGGCCCGGCGCATGCGGACCGCGATGCGGCGGGCCTCGGCCTCCCGTTCCGGTGGGATCGTCATCCCGCGCTCGCGGCTGACCCGGATCTCGTGGATCAGCGCGTGGGCCTGGAAGTACACGTTCCACGGAAGCGTCAGGAGCACGATCAGCCAGATCAGGCACAGCGCCCCGAATCCGAGGGAGACGACCACCGGCAGCGGGACGTCCACCACGTAGACCAGGACGATCCCGGCGATCGTCGAAATGATCGTCAGAAAGACGATTCCGCTTCTGCTCACGACGGCCCTTTCCTCAGGTGTTCCGGGCACCAGTGTCGCCGCCGGACCGCGGCCCGGGCATGAGCATGATCACCCGGATCGTCTGAGTAGGACCGCTCAGTGAGGAAGGGGTGACCCGCGAGGACGCGGGCCACCCCTGACGGGAAGGAAGGGTCAGAAGACCGGGACCCCGTCGCGGACGAGCTTCCAGTTCGCCTCGGCGAAGGTCGCCGGGTCGATGGTGCCGGTCCCCGCGGCGTACTCGATCAGCGCCTGGCGGATCTCCACCTGGGCGTTGTACACCACAGGGGCCGTGCTGACGTGCGGGAACCCGCCGCCGCCCGACTGGCGGTAGTTGTTGATCGCCACGATGAACTGCTGGTCGGCGGCGACGGGCCTGCCCTGGTAGGACAGGCCGGCGATGCGCTGGCCGACCGGCTTGGCGATGTCGATGTCGTACGTCACGCCGGACAGCTGGTCGTAGTTGTAGTCGGGCGTGCCGCCGGCGTTGGTGAGCGTGGCGAGGTCGATCGGCGCGCCCGGAGCGACCTGGGCGAAGTACTTCGCCGAGTACTCCAGGAAGTCCTTGATCTGGGCGCCCGTCATCTTGATGCCGAGCAGTGTGTTGTCGTAGACGTACAGCCCGGCCATGTCACGCACGCTGACGGGGCCGGCCGGGAACACGGCGCTGCGGCTGAACGGCGCGGCGATGGACAGCACGGGCAGCGAGGCGTCGGCGGTGCCCGCGACGCCCTTGCTCACGAGCTCGGTCTGCACCTTCTGGATGTAGTCGAGGATCGGCGTGTCCTTGTACGGCGACTCGGCCGCGGACAGCTGCTCCTTCGACTGCGCGATCACCTGGTTGACGTAGCCGACGGTCTTGTCGTGCTGCTTCTTCATCAGCGCGACGATCTTCGGGTCCTCGGCCACGCCGTTGGTGTTCAGCGTGGTGGACGACTTGCCGGTGACGGTCCACTTCCCGCGCTCCTTGGCGAGGGTGAAGTCGACGACGCTGAGGCGCTGGCCCCACTTACCGGGCTCGGTGAGCAGCACCTGCCGCCCGGTGGCCTTGTTGGTGACGAACCGCTGCGGCACGTCGTTGTGGGCGTGCCCGAACAGCACGGCGTCGACGCCGGGCACCTCCTCGGCGACCATGGCGGCGGCGTTCTCCACCGGCAGGTCCGAGCCGTACGACGACAGGCCGTTGTCGCCCGCGTGGGCGGTGACCAGGACGACGTCGGCGCCGAGGCCGCGGATGACCGGCACCCACTTCTTGGCGGTCGTGACGAGGTCGAGGAACTTCAGCTTTCCGTCGACGTTCGCCTTGTCCCAGATCGCGACGCCGGGGTTGGTGAGGCCGAGCACCCCGACCTTGATCGGCTTCTCGCCCTTGACGTTCATCGTCTTGATGACGAACGGCCGGTAGGCCGGGAGGCCGGTTCCGGCGGAGACGGCGTTCGCGCCGAGGACCGGCGCCTTCATCTGCTTCACCCACGCGCCGAGCAGCGGCAGGCCGTAGTTGAACTCGTGGTTGCCGAGCGTCACGGCGTCGTACCCGATGGCGTTCATGGCCTTCGCCATGGGGTGGGTCTCGCCGGTCGAGGTGATCGGCTCGATCTTGGCGTAGTAGTAGTCCAGCGGTGTGCCCTGGAGGGTGTCGCCGGAGTCGAAGAGCAGGGTGTGGCCGGCGCCGCGGTCGGCCCTGATCTGCGAGACCATCGTCGAGATCTTGGCCAGGCCCACGTCGTTGTGCGCGCTGTCGTCGTACTCCGCGTTCTTGTAGTAGTCCCAGTTGAGCGCGTTTCCGTGGATGTCGGAACTGGCCATGACGGTGATCTTCACCGTCTTGGCGGGTGCCGCCGAGGCGGCGGCGCCGGGCAGGAGGAGACCAAGGGCCACGGTGGTGGCGCCCGCGGTCAGCCTGATCGCTGAACTCATGGTGGGTGACGATAGTGTCACGCAATTACCAAGTGGTCACGAAGTTCTTAACCGGACATGTCGCTACAAGGTGACACGCTTCTCACCCGGGCCGGGGTAGGACCGATGAGGTGACCGACAAACTCGAGACGTACCGGGCGAAACGCGACCCTGCGCGCACCGGCGAGCCCATGCCCGCCGACGGCCCGTCGCCTCGGGGTGAGGACGACACGTTCGTGATCCAGGAGCACCACGCCCGGTCCCTGCACTGGGACCTGCGCCTGGAGCGGGGCGGTGTGCTGGTCTCGTGGGCGATCCCCAAGGGCCTGCCGCCCGACCCCGCGACCAACCACCTCGCCGTCCACACCGAGGACCACCCCATGGAGTATGCCCGCTTCGAGGGCGAGATCCCCAGGGGCGAGTACGGCGGCGGCACGATGACGATCTGGGACCGCGGCCACTACGCGACCGAGAAGTGGAGCGACCGCGAGGTGAAGGTCGTGCTGAGCGGTTCCCGGGTGGCCGGGCGCTACGTGCTCTTCCGGACCCGCGGCCGCAACTGGGTGATCCACCGGATGGACCCGCCCGGCGGCGGGTGGGAGCCCCCACCGGCCCGGCCGGCGCCCATGACCCCGGCGAGCCGGACCCGCGTCCCCCGCGACCCCGAGCGGTACGCCTGGGAGTTCTGGTGGGGCGGGCGGCGGGCGCTGGCGCACGTGGAGGGCGGCAGGCTCACCCTGCGCGACGCGGACGGCGCCGACGTCACCGCGGAGCACCGCTGGCTGCGCCCGCTGGCCGAGTCGCTCGGCAGCCGGGCCGTGATCCTCGACGGCGAGGTGGCGGCCCTCGGGGCGACCCTCGTCTACGTCTGCTACGACCTGCTCTACGACGACGGGCGGTCGCTGCTGGACGAGCCGTTCGAGCGCCGCCGTACGCGCCTGGAGGCGCTCGCGGTGAACGGGCCGCGCTGGCAGACCGCGCCGTCCTGGCCCGGGGAGGTCCACGCGGTACGGCGGGCGGCGGCCGAGCAGGGCCTGCCGGGCGTGGTGGGCAAACGGCTCGACTCGGCGTACGCGCCGGGGGAGGAGTCCGCGGCCTGGGTGCGCCTGCCGGGTAAGGGGGACGGCGCGGGGTAGTTGCCGGACAGGGGAGGTGCGGCCATGAGCGGTCCCAGTGGAAGCGGGGGAGCGGCCGGGCGGCGGCATCCGGTCACCGGCGAGCACAAGTACGAGCAGGCGATCACCTCGGCGGACGAGCACGAGGAGCGGCCAGGACGGAGCCTGGTCACGACCGACCACGAGGTGATCAGGCGATGGGCGGGGGACCGGGACGCCACTCCCGCCACCGTCCCCGGCACCGAGCACGAGGGCCGTCCGGGGGTTCTCCGCTTCGACTTCCCGGGCTACGGCGGCGAGGACCTGAAGCACATCTCCTGGGACGAGTGGTTCAGGACGTTCGAGGAGCGCCGGCTCGACTTCGTCTACCAGGAACATCGCAAGGACGGCAGCCCGAGCAACTTCTTCCGCCTGGAGAACCCCGGCCGGGAGGACGCCTAGCCGGTCCTCCACGTGGGGGTCAGCCGGAATACGCCAGAAAGGGGCCGCGGGTGTGCGGGCAGATGTGCTCAGGGCCGGGGCGGCGTGCGGGGACGGGTCCGGCTAGGGCAGGTCAGTCCCTGGTTGGCAGGGCGGCGCGGGCGATGACGTCACGTTTGGCCGCTTCGTGTTCGGCGGCCTCGTGTTCGGCGGCGGTGCGCCTGTCGTAGGCGGCGCGGGCCGCGGCGATGGCGTTCTGGTGTTCCTCGGTCCAGTGGACCAGGGCGCGGATGGTGCTGTGCAGGGTCGCGCCCATCTGCGTCAGTTCGTAGTCCACGCGTGGCGGGACGGTCGGGTGCACCGTTCGGCTCACCAGCCCGTCGCGTTCCAGGTGCCGCAGGGTGCGGGTCAGCATCCGCTGGCTGACCCCGTCGATCGCGCGGCGCAGCTCGGTGAAGCGCAGGCTGCGCTTGTCGAGCAGCGCGATCACCAGGAGCGACCACTTGTCGGCGATGCGGTCGAGGATCTGCCGCACCTCGCAGTCGGCGCGCTGGTCCCATTGGAGAACGTCGTCGTCGACGCCGGTATCCGCGCAGTAACCGAGGGACTCGAAAGTGCCGTCTTCCATGGTCACCGATGGTGCCTAACGATGCTGTCGATTACAAGAGGGAACCGGCAGGCACTCGGGGAACCACCCGGGACCGGTTCCCGATCGAGAGGAAGTCGGGAACCGATGTCCGATTCCGTCACCAGATCCGCTGATAGGCCCGCCCGCATGTCGGGGCGCGCGTGGGGCGTGCTGCTGGTGCTGTGCGGCGCGATCTTCCTGGAGGGGATCGACGTGGCGATGCTGAACGTGGCGCTGCCGGCGATCCGCGCCGATCTGGGCCTGTCCACCGGGATGCTCAGCGGGGTCGTCAGCGCCTACGTGCTGGGCTACGGCGGGTTCATGTTGCTGGGCGGACGCGCCGCCGACCTGCTGGGCCACCGCCGGATGTTCGTGTCGTGGCTGGCGGTGTTCCTGGTCTTCTCCGGGCTCGGCGGGTTCGCCACCGAGGGCTGGATGCTGCTGGTCGCAAGGTTCGTCACAGGGGTCGCGGCCGCGTTCATGGCACCCGCCGGGCTGGCGCTGGTCACGTCCAGCTTTCCGGAGGGGCCCGCGCGCACCAAAGCGCTCGGCGTGTACGCGGGGACGGCGGCGGGCGGGTTCTCGCTCGGCGTGGTCGCGGGCGGCGCGCTCGCCTCGGTCGGCTGGCGATGGGTGTTCTTCGCGCCGGTCGGCCTGTCAGCGCTGATCCTGGTGGCGGCCCTGGCCCTCGTCCGCGGCACCGGCGGCGAGCGGCCCTCGGGCGGCTTCGACCTGGCGGGGGCCTTCGCCATCACCGCAGCGATGCTGCTGATGTCCTACGGGGTGGTCCGGCTGGAGCATCCCGGTGACGGCCCCGGCCTGACCGCCGGCGTGTTCGTCGCGGGCCTGACGCTACTGGGGCTGTTCACCGCAGTCGAGCGGCGCTCTTCGTCCCCGCTGGTGCGGCTGGGGATTCTGCACTCGGCGCCGCTGGTGCGCGTCAACGTGGCCGCGCTGTTGTTCCTGGCCGCGTTCGCGGGCTTCCAGTTCCTGGCCACCTTGTACCTCCAGGAACTGCGCGGCTGGAGCACGATGCAGGCCGGTCTGGCCATGCTGGTGATCGGCATCGACACCGTCCTCGCGCCCGTCCTGACGCCGCGCCTGGTGAACCGTTTCGGCAACACCCGCGTGTTGTTCGGCGGCCTCGTCCTCGCGGCGGCCGCGTACGCGCTGTTCCTGCCCGTCAGGATGGACTGGACCTATGCCGCCATGCTTCCGGCGCTGCTCCTGCTCGGTTCGGCCTTCTCCCTGGCGTACGGCCCGCTCACCATGGCCGCCACCGACGGCGTCGCCGAGGACGAGCACGGCTTGGCGGGCGGCCTGCTCTACACCTCCATCCAGTTCGGAACGGCGCTCGGACTGTCGGCCGTCACCGCCGTCAGCGTCGCCGCCGGCACGGGCCTGGACGCCCTGCGCACAGCGCTGATCGTCCCCGTGACGGCGGCCGCACTCGGCGCCATCGTCATCGCCTTCGGCCTCCGCGCCCCCGCCACCCCCAATGGTCCAGCCCAACCGGCACCAGCCGAGGCCGCGACCACCGTCTGAGCAAGGGCCACCAAGAGGAAGGAACGAGCGTCGGCCGTGACATCGTTCGCCGAGATCAACAGCCGGTTCGACGCCTTGTCAGGTGGTCCTCGCGGAGCGGACGAACCCGAGCTCGGCGGCGTAGTCCTCCAGCTTCGCCCGCAGTTGGCGGCGTCCCCGGTGCAGGCGCGACATCACCGTGCCGATGGGGACGTCCATGATCTCCGCGATCTCCTTGTAGGCGAAGCCCTCCACGTCGGCGAGGTAGACGGCCATCCGGAAGTCCTCCTGCAGTTCCTGGAGCGCCTGCTTCACCCTGGAGTCGGGCAGGCTCTCCAGCGCCTCCACCTCGGCGGATTTCAGACCCGTCGAGGTGTGCGAGGCCGCCTCGGCGAGCTGCCAGTCCTCCACGTCCTCCGTCACGGCCCGCTGCGGCTGGCGCTGCTGGCGCCGGTAGGTGTTGATGTAGGTGTTCGTCAGGATGCGGTACAGCCAGGCCCGGAGGTTCGTGCCCTCGCGGAACTGGTGGAAGTTGCTGAACGCCCGCATGTAGACGTCCTGCACGAGGTCCTCGGCGTCGGTGGGGTTGCGGGCGAGCCGTAGGGCCCCGGCGTAGATCTGGCCGATGTACGGCAGCGCGTCCCGCTCGAACCGCAGCCGCCGCCGTTCGACCGCCGTGTCGTCGACGATCGTCATTTCCCCACCTCCTTGAGGGACTGCCTTATAGTTACGACCGCTTTGTCCGATCCGGTCGCACGGGTCGCCTACCCCTGGTCTCCGTTTCAACACGGCTTGCCACCGGCTTTCCGGTTCGGGCCGGCGCGGCCACCCTGACCCACGCCTCGACGCGGTCGGGCAGGGCGGCCGGAGAAGAACCCCTGGCGGCCGGTTCTCAGGCCGCGTCGCGGCGGCCGGCGGACCGGATCGTGCCGCTGGAGGAGGGGCCACCGGAGGTGGGACCGCCCGCGGGCGGTCCCTCGGGAGCGTGCGGGGCGAGGTCGGCGCCGCGCGGGGTCCGGTACGGCTCGCGCGCCCGCAGGTCCACGGTCTGGATGGTCCGGCTGATGTCGCTGGGCGTCACCAGGCCGACGATCCGGCCGTCGTCCAGCACCACCGCCCGGCCGTCGGCGGAGCCGCTCATCCGCTGGAGCAGTTCGGTGAGGAGGTCGTCCGGCCGGGCCGACGGCACGTCCGGCGGCGGGCAGGCGATCTCCCGGAGCGGCGTGACCTCCCTGCGGCCGGGGTCGACGGCCCGGACGCGGCCCAGCGTCACCAGGCCCGCGAACCGGCCGTCGTCGTCGACGAGCGGATAGGTGGACAGGTGATGACGGAGCACGAGCCGGTCGATCAGCCCGGCCACCGTCTCGCCCGGATGGGCCGTGATGGGGTGCCGGGACATGACCTCCGCCACCTTGATCCCGTGCAGCGCGGCGTCGATCTGCGTCTGCTGCTCCTCCGCGCTGGCGGCGTTGACCAGGAAGAGGCCGATGAGGGCCAGCCAGAGCCCCTGGAAGCCGAGCCCGGAGACGAGGTTGAGGAACCCCAGAACGATCAGCGTGTAGCCGAACATCCGGCCCGCCCGGGCGGCGGCGACGGCGGCCCGGAGGCGGTCGCCCCAGCGCGCCCACAGGAAGGCGCGGAGCACCCGGCCGCCGTCCAGCGGCGCGGCGGGGATCAGGTTGAACACCGCCAGCAGCACGTTCACCGCGGCGAGGTAGCCGAACATCCCGCTGACCAGCGCGGGCCCGCCAACGGCGGAGACCCCCCACGTCACGAGGACGAAGAGGCCGCCGAGCACGACGCTGGTGAGCGGGCCGACCCCGGCGATCCTGAGGTCCGCGCCGGGGGAGCGGGGCTCGCCGCGGAGCTGGGCCACACCGCCGAGCAGCCAGAGCGTGATGCCGGTGACCTCCACGTCGTGCCGGCGCGCGACGATGGCGTGGGCGAGCTCGTGCGCGAGCAGCGAGGCCAGGAAGAGCACGGCCGACACCAGCGCGGCCAGCACGTACGCCGCGGTCGGCAGGCCGGGGAAGGCGATCGGGAACCGCCCGAAGGCCAGCCCGACGACCAGGATCACGACGATCACGAGAACGCTGACGTTGAGCCCGACCGGGACCCCGCCGATGCGGCCGAGACTGATCGACGATCGCATCCTGCCTCCCCTCGTCCCTGTGACAGGGCCTACCCACAAAGGCACAGGTCACGCGGTGGCGGAGGGCCTGGAGGCCGCGACGCACGGTCAGCGGGACGCCGCGGGGACCGCTGTGCGTATATCGCGCGAACCGTGTGGGAATCAGAACCCGCTCGTGGTGCTCCGCCGACCTGATCGAAAGCGGCGCTTGACCGGCCTCTGGCTAAGGTTGGTGGCCAGCGTTGCGTACCGACCGTCGAGGGACAGTCGTCATGTCCGACCCATGGGCTGTGAAGCGCCAGCTAACCGTCGCGCTCAACGAACATGATCTGGAGGGCGTGCTCGAGATCTTCAGCCCGGACGCCGTCCTCGTCTCGCCCTTCGGTGTGGCGGAGGGACTCGAGCAGATCAGGTGGATGTACGAGCAGATCTTCAAGAGCTTCCCCGACTTCCACCTCTTCGCGTGGTACGAAGCCGTCACCTGCGAGGCGCCCCTGATAGTGGAGTGGACGGCCACGGGCACGCACCTCGGGCCCATCCTGCTGCCGAACGGGTGCGAACTGCAGGGGACCGGTCGCCCGGTCACCTTCCGCGGCACCTGCGCGTCCTTCGTCGAGGACGGCAAGATCAAGAGCCATCGGGAGTATTTCGACCAGTTGGAGCTGTACGCCCAGCTCGGTCTGTGCCTGACGGTCCCGGGCTGAGCGCCGGCGCGCTCGGCGCGGCGCCGGCCGCGGACCTCGTCAGGTGGGTCCGCGGCCGCCGCCGGTGGATCACCTCAGATAGATGTTCGGCCTGGCGGGGGTCGCCATGCCATCGCCGAGGAAGAAGCCCGGGTGGGGCGGCTGGTTGTAGGCGGTGTTCTGCCAGGCGATCGCCAGCCGGTACGTCGGGTCGTGCATGAGGGTGTGGATCTGCCGGGTGGTCGCGGTGGTCGTGCTGTAGATCCGCAGGGCGGTGTTGTCGCTCGTCGGCCAGACGACCTCCTCGCGCCAGTCGCCGAACAGGTCGGCCGACAGCGACGGGGTCGACTTGGTGCCGTTGTTGGAGTGGACCCCGCTCGCCGTCAGCAGCCGGGTGTCGCCACCGGTGCCGTACTTGTCGATGTGGGTGGCGTCGAGCAGCTCGCGCACCGGGTCGGCGTCCCACCACACGAGGAAGTTCGTCGAGCCGGGCTTGCGGCCGACGTTCTGTCCCCTGGTGTTGTAGACGCCGGAGACGGCGGACGACCACGACTCGGCGCCCGGGCTGCCGGACCAGATGTCGCCGGAGACGCCGCGCCCGTTGTCGCAGCCGCAGGAGCCGTTGGTCCAGATGATCGATCCGGTGCGGGCGTCGGCCATCCACGCCGCGGGCTTGCTGGTGTCCTCGTCGACCTTGAACACCTCCAGCCCGGCCCGCGACGGGTCGAGGTCGCCGACGTGCAGCGCGTCGCCGTGCCCGTTGCCCGTGTTCCACAGCGGCGCGCCGTTGTCGTTGACCGCCATCGCGCCGAAGACGATCTCGTCCCTGCCGTCGCCGTCCACGTCGGCCACCGCCAGGTTGTGGTTGCCCTGGCCGGTGTACTGGCTGCCGCTGGAGTTGGAGTCGAACGTCCACCGCTTGGTCAGGGAGCCGTTGCGGAAGTCCCACGCCGCGATGACCGTACGGGTGTAGTAGCCGCGCGACATGATCAGCGACGGGCGGGCGCCGTCGAGGTAGGCGGTGGCGGCGAGGAAGCGGTCCACCCGGTTGCCGTAGGAGTCGCCCCAGGAGGAGACCGTCCCGCGCGGCGGGTCGTAGTTCACGGTGGACAGGGCGGCGCCGGTCTGGCCGTTGAACATCGTCAGGTACTCCGGCCCGGACAGGACGTAGCCGGAGGAGTTGCGGTAGTCGGCCGAGGAACTGCCGATGACCCTCCCGGTGCCGTCCTTGGTGCCGTCGGCGGTCTTCATCGCCACCTCGGCCCTGCCGTCGCCGTCGTAGTCGTACACCTGGAACTGCGTGTAGTGCGCGCCCGCGCGGATGTTGCGGCCGAGGTCGATCCGCCACAGGCGGGAGCCGTTGAGCCGGTACGCGTCGACGAAGACGTTGCCGGTGTACCCGGACTGGGAGTTGTCCTTGGCGTTGGACGGGTCCCACTTCAGCACGATCTCGTACTGGCCGTCGCCGTCGAGGTCGCCCACGCTCGCGTCGTTGGCGCTGTAGGTGTAGGAGACCCCGTCGGGCGTCGTGCCGCCGGACGGCGGCTGGATGGGCACGTCGAGGTGGTCACCGCCGGTGAAGCGCAGCGACGTTTCCGACGACGCCTGCTCGGCGCCGTTCACCACGGCCCGCACCGTGTACGACGCGTCGGCGGCGGCGCCTGAGTCGAGGTAGTTCGTGGAGTTGGTGATCGGTGAGGAGTTCAGCCTGGTCGATCCCCGGTAGACGTTGAACCCCGTGCCGACGTTCTCGGTGCCGAGCAGCCGCCAGGAGACCAGGTTGCCGCTGCCGGACCGCACACTGATCAGGCCGCGGTTGAGGTTCTCCATCTGCCGCGCCCCGGCCGGGATGGTCGTGGGGCTCGCCGACGGGCTCGGGGACGGGCTGGGCGACGCGCTGGGCGACCGCGTCGGGCTGGCGCTGGGGCTGGGCGAGGTGCTGGGGCTGGGTGACGCGCTGGGACTCGCGCTGGGGCTGCTCGTGACCCCGCCGGTGCAGGTGGTGTCGTTGAGCGAGAAGCTCGCGGGCACGGGGTTGGCGGAGTCGTTCCACGAGCCGTTGAAGCCGAACGACGCCGTCCCGCCGGTGGGGATCGACCCGTTGTAGCCGGCGTCCTTCGCGGTCACCTGCGCGCCGCTCTGGGTGACCGTCGCGTTCCACGCCTGCGTCACCGTCTGTCCCGCGGTGTACGTCCAGGTGAGCGTCCAGCCGTTGACGGCGTCGCCGAGGTTGGTGATCGTCACGGAGGTGCCGAACCCGCCCTGCCACTGGTTCGTCACCTGATAGTCGACCCGGCAGCCCGCCGCCGCCGACGCGGGGAGGGCGGGCAGCGCCCCGGCTCCCGCGAGGGCGGCGGCCGAGGCCACGGCGGCGATCGACGCGAATCTTCGTCGTGTGGTCATCCAAACTCCAGACGAGGGTGCCGGTGGTGCCGGCAGGGCCGCGACGGCGTCCGGGACGCACCGCCGACGCGACGGCGCCATGCCGGGTGCCGCGTCATCACAACGCGAAACGGGCGCAGTGGTCAAACACCCCCGATTCACCCATGTGGACGCAGCCGCCCGCCACGTTCCCGGACGGCCGCCCGAGCAGGTGAGAGCGCTCGCGGCCGGGCCCGCGCCGGTCGTCCCCGCCACGCCGGCCGGTGATGATCACTGAAAATTTCACCTCCGGGGCACGGCCGCGCTGGGAACGTGCACAGACCCGACCGGCCGCCGGCTGCATCCGCGGCCTCCGCCGGGCTCGAATACCGATGCGTAGACGTACGGCACGTCACGGCAAGAGGAGGAGCGGTCCATGCCACAGCCTGCCACGGTGATCGTCGTCGGCGCGGGACTCGCGGGTCTGGCCTGTGCCGTCCATCTGCACAGGGCGGGGGTGGCGGTCCGGGTCCTGGAGGCCTCGGACGGCGTGGGCGGCCGGATCCGCACCGACATCGTGGACGGCTTCCGGCTCGACCGCGGGTTCCAGGTCTTCAACACCGGCTATCCGGAGGCCGCCCGGGTCCTCGACATCCCGGCGCTGCGCCTGCGTCCGTTCACCTCGGGGGTGATCGTCTTCCGGGACGGGCGGCACGAGCGGGTGACGCTGCCGTGGCGGCATCCGCGCCAGGCGCTCAGCGGTCTGTTCGCCCGGGTGGGCACACCGGTGGACAAGGCCGTGCTCGCCGCGGTGACCACCCGCGACCTGCTGCTGCCCGGCTCCCTCGTACGGAGGCGGGGCGGTGCCGAGCGCCGCACCACCGAGGAGGAACTGCGGCACTGGGGCGCGTCCCCGGAGGTCGTCGAGAACCTGTTCCGGCCCTTCCTGTCGAGGGTGGTCCTGGAGCGGGAGCTGGAGACCTCCGGCCGGATCTTCCACCTGCTCTGGCGGTCCTTCGTGCGGGGCGTCATCGGCCTGCCGGCCCTCGGCATGGGGCGGATCCCCGAGCAGCTCGCCGGCCGCCTCCCGCCGGACGCGGTCCGCCTGGAGACCCCCGTCGGCGCGCTGACCCCCACCGGCGTCGCCCTCGGCGGCGGGGGCGAGATGGAGGCGTCCGCCGTCGTGGTCGCGGCCGACCCGGCCACGGCGGGACGGCTCCTGCCCGGCCTGCCGGTGCCCGCGATGCGGTCGGTGACGACCTTCTACCACGCCGCTCCCGCGTCGCCGCTCTGGGAGCCGACGCAGATCGTGGACGCGGAAGGCGTGATCACCGACACGATCGTGGTCACCGACGCCGCCCCCGAGTACTCGTCCGACGGCCGCGCGCTGATCTCCACCTCGGTCCTCGGCGTGCACGGCGACCGGGACGAGCCCCGGGTGCGGGACCGGCTGGCGCGGATCTACGGCGACACCTCGTCGTGGGAGCACGTCGCCACCTACGCGATCGAGGCGGCCCTGCCCGCGATGCCGCCCCCGATGCCGCTGCGCCGCCCGGTGCGGGTGCCGGCCGAGGGTCCGGGGGCGCGGCGAGTCTGCGGCGACCACCGCGACACCGGGTCCATCCAGAGCGCCCTGGTCTCCGGACGGCGGGCCGCCCGGGCGGTGCTGGAGGACCTGCGCACGCGCCCGGTGGCGGCCCGGCAGGGCCGGACCGCCCGCGACCGCGCCGGTCAGGCCTGAGCGCCGGAGCCGGAGCCGTCGCCGGTACCGTCGCCGGAACTGCTACCGGAGCCGCTGCCGGGGTCCTCGCCGGAATCCGCGCGGGCGCCGTTGCCGGGCAGGTCCAGCCAGTGCTGCATGCAGACGATGAGCTCCTCGGCGTCGACGGGCTTGGTGACGTAGTCGCTCGCGCCCGACGACAACGTCTTCTCCCGGTCGCCGTGCATCGCCTTGGCGGTCACCGCGATGATCGGCAGCTTGGCGAAGCGTGGCATGGACCGGATGGCGGCGGTGGCGGCGTAGCCGTCCATCTCCGGCATCATGATGTCCATCAGCACCAGGTCCACGTCGTCGTTGCGCATCAGCACGTCGATGCCCTTGCGGCCGTTCTCCGCGTACAGCACCTGCATGCCGTGCAGTTCGAGGATCGTGGTGAGGGCGAAGACGTTGCGCACGTCGTCGTCCACCACCAGGACCTTGCGGCCGACCAGCGCGCTGTCGACCTTCCCGGTCTCGTGCGCGCCCTCCTCGGCGGGCGGCTGCTGCACGAGCGGCAGCACGTCGCCGGGCTCGTTCGCCGACAGGTGCAGCGTGATCCGCTCACGCAGCTCGTCCAGGCTGGGCAGGCGCTCCAGCGGCTGGTTGCGGGAGCGCACCTGGAGCAGGTCCTCCTGCGGACGCGACAGCTTGCGCGAGTGGTGCGCGAGCACCGGCAGCGTCCGCAGGGAGGCGTCGCGGTCCAGGCCCCTCAGGAAGTCCGCCACGATGTCGTGAGGCATGCCGAGGTCGAGGACGATGCAGTGCACGCTCTCCCGGAGCAGCAGCGACAGCGCCGAGTCCGGGTCGTTCGCGGTCGACACCTGTACGGATCCGTGGGTGTCGCGCAGGTCCGCCGCGACGCTCTGCGCCAGCATCGACAGCAGGCCGCCCGGCCTGGCCTCGACGACCAGTAGACGGCGGCGCGCCCCGCCGTCGCTCCTGCCGTCCCCGTTCTCGCCTGCCTTCTCGCCGTTCCTGCGGTCGGGTCCGGCGCCCAGGACGGCCGCGACGGCGCCGGCCGTCGTCACCGGGGAGACCTGAGTCCGCTCCGGTTCCGGCACGCCGGCCTCCGGCTCGTCCCGGTCCGCCAGGTTCTGGGCGGCGAAGTGGGTCAGCGGGAGATAGAGGGTGAACGTGCTGCCCTCGCCCAGCGCGCTCGTCGCGTGGATCTCGCCGCCGAGCAGGGTGGCGATCTCCCGGCTGATCGACAGGCCGAGGCCGGTGCCGCCGTACTTGCGGCTGGTCGTGCCGTCGGCCTGCTGGAAGGCGTCGAAGATCTGCGAGAGGTTCTCCGGGGCGATGCCGATGCCGGTGTCCACCACGTGGAAGGCGAGGACCTCCTGCCCGGCGGCGCCCGGCAGGTCCGCGCCGGGCGCGCGTTCGATGCGGAGCTCGACCGAGCCCGCCTCGGTGAACTTGACCGCGTTCGACAGCAGGTTGCGCAGCACCTGCCGCAGCCGCTGCTCGTCGGTCATCAGGCGGGCCGGGACGCCGGAGGCGACGGTGACGCCGAAGCGCAGGCCCTTCTGGGTGGTCAGCGGCCGGAAGTTGGCCTCCACGTAGTCGAGGAGCTGACGCAGGCTGACCGGCTCCGGCGTGATGTCCATCTTGCCGGCCTCGATCTTCGACAGATCGAGGATGTCGTTGATGAGCTGCAGCAGGTCGGTGCCGGCCGAGTGGATGACGTTCGCGTACTCCACCTGCTTGGGCGTGAGGTTGCGGGTGGGGTTCTGCGCGAGGAGCTGGGCCAGGATGAGCAGCGAGTTGAGCGGGGTGCGCAGCTCGTGGCTCATGTTGGCGAGGAACTCGCTCTTGTACTTCGAGGCCAGCGCGAGCTGCTGGGCGCGGTCCTCCAGCTCCTGACGGGCCTGCTCGATCTCGGTGTTCTTGGTCTCGATGTCGCGGTTCTGCTGGGCCAGCAGCTCCGCCTTCTCCTCCAGTTCGGCGTTCGAGCGCTGCAGCTCCTCCTGCCGCACCTGCAGCTCGGTGGCGAGCCGCTGCGACTCGGCGAGCAGCGCGTCGGTGCGGGCGTTGGCCACGATCGTGTTGACGTTGACGCCGATCGTCTCGACGAGCTGCTCCAGGAAGTCGCGGTGGGCCGTGGAGAACCGGCCCAGGCTGGCCAGCTCGATCACGCCGAGAACCTGGTCCTCCACCACGATCGGCAGCACGACGAGGCTGGCCGGACCGGCCTGCCCGAGGCTGGACGAGACCGTCAGGTAGGCCGGCGGGACCTCTTCCACCAGGATCGTCCGCCTGGCCTGCGCGGCCTGGCCGACGAGGGACTCCCCGAACGCGTGGCGGCGGGAGATCTCACGGTGGCCGTAGCAGCCGACCACCCCCAGCTCCGCGCCCGCCGGGGTCTCCTCCGCCAGCAGGAACGTGCCGTGCTGCGCGTTGACCAGCGGCGCCAGCTCGTTCATGACCAGCTCGGCCACCGCCGACAGGTCGCGGTGGCCCTGCATGAGCCCGGAGATGCGGGCCAGGTTGGTCTTGAGCCAGTCCTGCTCCTGGTTGGCCCGGGTCGACTCGCGCAGCGACTCCACCATGGAGTTGACGTTGTCCTTGAGGTCGGCGAGCTCGCCCTCCGCGTCCACCGTGATGGACCGGGTGAGGTCGCCGGAGGTCACGGCGCTGGTGACCTCGGCGATCGCGCGCACCTGGCGGGTGAGGTTGCCGGCCAGCTCGTTGACGTTCTCGGTCAGCCGCTTCCAGGTGCCCGACACGCCCTCGACCTCGGCCTGGCCGCCCAGCCGTCCCTCGCTGCCCACCTCGCGGGCGACGCGGGTGACCTCGGCGGCGAAGGACGAGAGCTGGTCGACCATCGTGTTGATGGTCGTCTTGAGCTCCAGGATCTCGCCCCGGGCGTCGACGTCGATCTTCTTGGTCAGGTCGCCCTGGGCGACCGCCGTCGTGACCTGGGCGATGGACCGCACCTGGTTGGTCAGGTTGTCGGCCATCGAGTTCACGTTGTCGGTGAGGTCCTTCCAGGTGCCCGCCACGTTGGGCACCCGGGCCTGGCCGCCGAGCTGGCCTTCGGTGCCGACCTCGCGGGCGACGCGGGTGACCTCGTCGGCGAAGGCGCTGAGGGTGTCGACCATGGTGTTGATGGTCTGGGCGAGCGCGGCGACCTCGCCCTTGGCCTCGACGGTGATCTTCTGGGAGAGGTCGCCCTTGGCGACGGCGGTGGCGACCTGGGCGATGGACCGCACCTGGCTGGTGAGGTTGGACGCCATGACGTTCACCGAGTCGGTGAGGTCCTTCCAGGTGCCCGACACCCCGCGTACGGTCGCCTGGCCGCCCAGGCGGCCTTCGGTGCCGACCTCCCGGGACACCCGGGTGACCTCGTCGGCGAAGGACGAGAGCTGGTCGACCATCGTGTTGATGGTCTCCTTGAGCTCCAGGATCTCGCCCCGGGCGTCCACGCGGATCTTCTGCGACAGGTCGCCGCGGGCGACCGCCGTGGTGACCTGGGCGATGGACCGCACCTGGTCGGTGAGGTTGTCGGCCATGACGTTCACCGACTCGGTCAGCGCCTTCCAGGTGCCGGAGACGCCCTTCACGTCGGCCTGGCCGCCGAGGCGGCCTTCGGTGCCGACCTCGCGGGCGACGCGGGTGACCTCGTCGGCGAAGGCGCTGAGGGTGTCGACCATGGTGTTGATGGTCTGGGCGAGCGCGGCGACCTCGCCCTTGGCCTCGACGGTGATCTTCTGGGAGAGGTCGCCCTTGGCGACGGCGGTGGCGACCTGGGAGATGTTGCGGACCTGGCTGGTGAGGTTGCCGGCCATGAAGTTCACGGAGTCGGTGAGGTCGCGCCAGGTGCCGGAGACGCCCTTCACGTCGGCCTGGCCGCCGAGCTGGCCTTCGGTGCCGACCTCGCGGGCGACGCGGGTGACCTCGTCGGCGAAGGACGAGAGCTGGTCGACCATGGTGTTGACGGTGTTCTTGAGTTCGAGGATCTCGCCGCGGGCGTCGACGGTGATCTTCTGGGAGAGGTCGCCCTTGGCGACGGCGGTGGTGACCTCGGCGATGGAGCGGACCTGGCTGGTGAGGTTGCCGGCCATGAAGTTCACCGAGTCGGTGAGGTCGCGCCAGGTCCCGGCCACGCCGGGGACCTGCGCCTGGCCGCCGAGCTGGCCCTCGGTGCCGACCTCGCGGGCGACGCGGGTGACCTCGTCGGCGAAGGACGAGAGCTGGTCGACCATGGTGTTGACGGTGTTCTTGAGTTCGAGGATCTCGCCGCGGGCGTCGACGGTGATCTTCTGGGAGAGGTCGCCCTTGGCGACGGCGGTGGTGACCTCGGCGATGGAGCGGACCTGGCTGGTGAGGTTGCCCGCCATCGCGTTCACCGAGTCGGTGAGGTCCTTCCAGGTGCCGGAGACCGCCGGCACCTCGGCCTGGCCGCCAAGTTGGCCCTCGGTGCCGACCTCCCGCGCCACCCGGGTCACCTCGGAGGTGAAGAGGGAGAGCTGGTCGACCATGCCGTTGAAGACGGTCGCTATCTCCTGCAGCAGCCCGTCGCCGTCCTCCGGCAGCCGGGTGCCGAAGTCTCCGTCCCGTACGGCGGTCAGGCCCGCCAGGAGTTCCCGCAGATCCAGTTCCGGATCGCCGCCGGCGGCGCGGGATGTTCTCGCGCGCTTGACGGTGCCAGCTCTCTCGACCATGTCCACCCTCGCGATCCCGTCTGACCAGGAAAAGAAAGCATATAAAGCACCGCCGGGCGCGTCGCCCCGCGGCCGCGCGAATGGTACATCTCGCAGGGTGCGAACGCCGTATCCCCCCCCGGGAGACCAGGGAAGACGCGGGACGGCCGGAAGGGGCCCGGAGAGATCTGGCGCGGAGGGGCTCAGCCCGTGGAGTCGCGGCCGGCGTCGAACGCCCTCTCGTAGTGTTCGCGGGCCTGCTCGATCACCGCGTCGTCGATCCACGCCACCGGCTCGACGTGGTCGATGAGCGGCTCGTGGTCGGGGCCCCGCCCCGCCACCCGGCCGGTCAGCACCCACGCGTGCCGCTCCACGTCCTGCTCGGCCAGATGTGTGTACTTGCACATCTGGCGGGCCAGCCAGTCGTGCGTCGATCTCGTCCACCAGTGCTCGGCGTCGAGCACGGTCACCGACAGCCCGGGCAGCTCCAGGCCGCTCTCGTAGTCGACGCTGGGCTTGCCCTCGTCGGCGTCCGGCCCCTTCGAGTACCGCAGGTAGAGGCCGGGCCGGCGTTCGACCAGCTCGGTCAGCTCGTCCAGGCTCTTGATCGTCGGTAGTCCGCTCACCTCGCCCCTCCCGTGGCCGCGTCTCCTTCCCCCCGCATGAACAGGGCAAACCCGTCTCATTCCGCCGGTGCCGAGCGGAACACCGACTGCGGCGGCTTCTTCGCCTGGTAGAGCCACGCGTCGAAGAAGGGGCCGAGCTTCTGCCCGCTCAGCCTCTCCGCGAGGGCGACGAAGTCGGCCGTGGTCACCGTGCCGTACCTGTGCTCCTGCGCCCAGGTCTTCAGCAGGGCGAAGAACACCTTGTCGCCGATCTTCTCCCGGAGGGCGTGCACCGTCATCGCGCCGCGCAGGTAGATCGCGTTCTCGTCGAACATGTGCGCCTGGCCGGGGTCACCGGTCTTCAGGCGCCAGAAGGCGCCGTCCTTCCGGTAGAGCCGGTCGAAGGTGTCCCTGGCGGACGGCCCGTCGTGCTGCTCCTCGTAGAGCCATTCCGTGTACTTCGCGAAGCCCTCGTTGAGCCAGATGTCCCGCCAGCTCCGCACCCCGACGCTGTCGCCGAACCACTGGTGGGCCAGCTCGTGCACGATCTCGGAGTCGTCGGTCGGGCCGCCGCTGTAGACGGGCCGGCCCTGCGTCTCCAGCGCCGTCACGGAGCCGCGGCCGTCCGCGACCCCGCCGGTGGAGGAGAACGGGTAGGGGCCGAAGAGCGACGACTCCCACCTGACCGCCTCCGCCGTGAGATCGTGCAGGCGCTTCGACTTCTCCGCCAGCGCCGGGTCGTACGCCGTCACGTTCGGTATGCCGTCGACGGTTCCCTCACTGACCTCGAAACGGCCGATGGCGAGCATGGCGAGGTAGGGCGCCATCGGCTGCCGCATCTCCCACCGCACGGTCCGGTAGCCGTCGGAGCCGGCCGCCTCGTCCGCGCTCGCGCGCTCGCCGTTGGCCAGGACGGTCAGCTCCTCGGGCGCGGACACCCGGAAGCTGAAGGTGGCCTTGTCCGCCGGGCTGTCGTTGGCCGGGAACCAGCTGCGCGCGCCGTCCGGCTGGGACGCTACGAACGCGCCGTCCTTGGTGTTGATCCACCCCTGCTGGCCGGTGTCGTCCGAGACCGCCGTGAGCTTCCCGGCGTAGGAGACCGCGACCGTGAAGGTGTTCCCGGCCTTCAGCCCGGCGGCCGGAGTGATCACCAGTTCCTGGCCGTCGCGGCGGAAGCCGGCGCGGGCGCCGTCCACCGTCACGCTCTTGACCTCCGGTCCCGAGAAGTCGAGGTCGAACCGGGACAGGTTGTGGGTGGCGGTCGCGGTGATCGTCGCGGTGGCGTCCGCGGTGCGGTCGCCGGGGTCGAACCGGAGCCGCAGATCGTAGTGGCCGACGTCGTAGCCGCCGTTTCCCTGCAGGGGATAGTACGGATCGCCGATCCCCGGCGCGCCGGGAAGGAACGCGCCCGGCTCCGCGGCGGCGGGAGCGGCCGGGGACGCGATCATCATGACACTGGCGGCCAGGGCGGCTAATTTACGCACCATGTCCCCATAATGGGGATTTTCCGGAAAAAGCGGTAATTCATCACATTCTTCACATAAGACGCGAAAGTACCTCAGGTGTCGGCCATCACCTCGTTCACCAGATCGAGGCCGAGGTCCTGCGCCCGCCGCACCGGCAGATCGGCGTCGGCGAACCAGTCGTCGGTCGCCTCCGGGTGCGGGCCGACGACGGCGACCCTGCCCTCGCCGTACGGGGTGACGAGGGCGGCGACGGCGCCGTTGGGATAGGTGGCCAGGACGGTGGCCCGGTTGCCCGGCTCCAGCAGGAAGCAGGGGCCGTCCTGGAAGAAGACGCTGCGCTCCCGGCCGCGCCATCGCACGTCGACGAGGGTGTCCTCCTCGTCGTCCACGGTGGCGCCCGGCGTGGCGATGTACTGGTCGGTGTCGCCCGGCAGCAGGGCGAAACCGGGAGTGGCGCCGGCGAGATAGCCGCCCAGGCAGAAGCCGAGGTACCGGCCGCCTCCGGCGACGTAGTCGCGCAGCGCGCCGCGGTGCCGTTTGAGGTGCCGGTAACCCCGGGACAGGTCTCCGCCGCCCGGCTGGGCGTACACCGCGGCCAGGGACAGCGACTCCGCCGTGAGCGGCACCTTCTCGTGCGGGCCCGTGTAGCGCACGTCGAAGCCCCAGCGGCTCGCCTCAAGCAGCCCGGCGACCGCCTCGGAGCACCCGGGAACCGAGGCCGGGCCCCGGTAGACGAGCGCGAGCGGCTGTCCGGAAGGCCGCAGCGGGGCCGGCTCGGAGCGGAAGGCGCGCCGTACGGCGCCGAGAATGCCGTCGAATCCCATCAGACCCTCACCCGATCCACTGTCGCTCGCCCATCGCGCTCACGTGTCCCCGGCGGCGGCCTGCGCCGGGATGCCGCGCCAGCTCGTCCCGGGGGTGAGCCGCTCGCCCTTCATCAGCAACGACAGGGCGCCGAGCGAGACGTCCTCGCCCACCACCGAGTCGTAGAGCACCACGGAACGGGCGCCGACGCTGGAGCCGGACCGGACCGTGACGGCCGACATCTTCATGACCCGGTCCTCGAACAGGTGGGTCTGCAGCGACACCCCCGGCCCGATCGCGACGTCGTCGCCCACCTCCACCAGGTCGAACTCGGTCAGATAGGTGGTCGCGATCCAGGCGCGCCTGCCGATGCGGGCCCCGAACCACCGCAGCACGGCCGGCAGGAAGGGGGTTCCGGCCAGGAGGGCGACCCCGGCGGGCACCGCGGCGGCCTCCCACAGCCCGGTGACGAACTCGGTGCGCCGGACGAACCTGCTCCACAACGGCTCCACTCTCGGCCGGTACGCGCCGATGAGGCGGCGTTTGAACGCGACGCAGCAACCGATCACGCCCAGCGACGCGGCGCCGGCGACGAGCGGTGCCGCGGCCGCCACCATGGGCAGGGGCAGGAGGCGGGCGAGCGCGTGCACGCCCAGGAGGTGGAGGTAGAGCGCGGCGCCGAACAGCATCGCCGGGAGCGTGGCGCGGAAGAACTCGACGCCCAGGCGGTGCAGCACCAGCAGGCGCGGCGGCCGGAACGTCTGGTCTTCCGGAAACGCGCCGCTGTCCTGCCGTACGGGAAGGTGCATCGCGGGCGAGCCCAGCCACGAGGTGCCCTCCGGCACGCCGTCCGGCGGCGGGACGGTGCTGACGCCCACCAGCGAGCCCGGCCCCATCCGCGTCCCGGCCGGGACGACCGCGGCGTTGCCGACGAACGCGCGCCTGCCGACCTCGGTGGGACGCAGGGCGATCCGGCCACGGGCGAAGCTGGCCGCGCCGACGCCCGCCATGTCGGCGACGAAGCTCTCCTCGCGCAGCGTGAGGAGATCGGGGTCGAGCTGCGCGGCAGTCGACACCTCGGCCCGGCGGCCGACCCGCGCGCCGAGCAGCCGCAGCCACGGCGAGGTGTACAGCGTGCCATACAGCGAGTTGGTCAGCGTCAGGCTGGACTCCAGGAGCTTGTCCACGGCCCACTTGCGCACGCCGAGGCAGGAATGCGCCGGATGGATGCCGGCCGGCGCCTTCGGCAGCACGAGCCGTTTGCCGGCGGCCACCACCGCGCAGACGACGGCCACGAACAGCGGGCCCGCAAGGAGGACGGCGACCGGAGCGGCCGGCGGGCCCCAGGCGGCCACGACCGTCCAGATGACCAGGACGCTCGGCATGATCGTGGCCAGCAGGATCGCCTCGATGCAGACGAGGCCGGCCACGGCGGCGGCCACGTGGCGGGCCTTCCAGCTCCCTGCGCCGGCGGGGGCGCGCAGCATCGCCTCGACGGCCGGCCCCACGGACTCCACGGGATTCGGCGGCGATCCGGCCCAGCGCCCTCCCCGTGGCACCGTCTCGCCGTGCGCCAGGGCCGACTGGTCGCCGAGCGCGGCGTGGCCGGCGACCCGTGCGCCCGGCCCGAGCACGGCGCCGTTCCCGACGAACGCGTGCGGCCCGACCTCCACCGGGGCGACGACCACCCACCCGTCCTCCACCAGCCAGGCGTGCAGCGAGGCGCGGTAGCCGATTGAGGCGCCCTCGCCGATCCGCAGCATCGCCGGGAGGTTGACGTCGGCGGTCGCGACGGCGGTTGCGGGCCCGACCTTCGCGCCGAGCAGCCGCAGGTAGGGGGCCATCATGGGCGAGCCGCTCAGCGTCCGCAGCGGAGACAGGGACAGCAGCAGGTTCGTCGCCCACAGCCGCAGGTAGGTCGCGCCCCACAGCGGGTGACGACCCGGCCGGACGCCGCCCGACAGCGGCCGCACCAGCAGCACGGGCAGCAGCCAGCGCACCCAGAGGTACGCGGCCGCCGCGGCCAGCGCCAGCGCGCCGACCAGGTCGGTCCCCGTTCCGGGGAGGAGCAGCCAGCCCTCCTGCGTCCTGCGGCCGCCGGGGAGCGGGCCGCCGTGGGGCGTGGTCCAGGCGTACAGCGTGACGGAGACCGGCAACGTGACCATGAGGAGCAGCAGGTAGACGACCACGCTCTGCGCCGCCCCGGCGGCCGCGACCGCCCGGCCGCCGTGCCGCAGCGGCCTCGGGCGGGGACGGGAGGCCGGCGCGCGTCCGCCCCCGCGGCCTCCGTTCGCGGAGAGGTGCGCGGCGAGGCGGCGTACGGTCGGGTTCGCGTAGAGGTCGCGCACCGCGAGCCCCGCGCCGATCTCGCTCGTCCGCAGGAGCGACACGATGCGTGCGGCCAGCAGGGAGTGGCCGCCGAGGTCGGTGAAGAAGTCCGCCTCGACCGACAGCGACTCGGGGTCGAGCCCGAACTCCTCCGCCCACGCGGCGCGCAGCCGTGTCTCCAGTGCGCCCTCGGCGGGCGCCACCGGCCCGGAGCCGACCAGACGGCGGCCGCTCGGCCGCGGCAGCCGCCCGCGGTCCACCTTGCCGCTCGGCATGGTGGGCAGGGCGGCCACGACGTCCAGGAACGACGGCACCATGTAGGCCGGCAGGCGGCGGCTCAGGCGATCGCGCAGCCTCCCGGTGAGCGCGTCGTCGTGGCCGTTCGCGGGCACGACGTAGGCGGCCAGTTCCCCGTCCGGTCCGTCCACGCCCGGCGCGGGCATCAGGGCGGCCACGGCCTCGGCGACGCCGGCGTCCTCCAGCAGCACGTTCTCGATCTCGCCCAGGTCCACCCGGTGCCCGCGGATCTTCACCTCGGCGTCGGAGCGGCCGAGGTATTCGAGCTCCCCGGTCGCGGTCACCCGGCCGAGGTCCCCCGTGCGGTACAACCTGCCGCCGGGGGGCGCCAGCGGGTGCTCGACGAAGCGGTCGGCGGTCAGGGCGGGACGGCCGACGTAGCCGCGGGCGACGCCGGGACCGCCGATGCAGATCTCGCCGACCTCGCCGTCCGGCACCGGCTCGCGCCGTTCGTCGAGCAGCACGACGGTGTAGGTGGGCAACGGCCTGCCGATGGTGACCGGCCGTCCCGGCAGCAGTTCGGCGCAGGTCGCGGTGACCGTCGCCTCGGTCGGCCCGTACGTGTTGAGCATCCGTCGCCCCGGCCGGCTCCACCGCTCCACCAGCGGCGCCGGGCAGGGCTCGCCC
Source organism: Microbispora sp. H10949 (assembly GCF_014161435.1). Classification (NCBI taxonomy): domain Bacteria; kingdom Bacillati; phylum Actinomycetota; class Actinomycetes; order Streptosporangiales; family Streptosporangiaceae; genus Microbispora; species Microbispora sp. H10949. Next base: position 415,662 of record NZ_JABBWZ010000006.1, read on the forward strand.
CCGACGAGGATGGTGCGCAGGGACGGCACGTCACGCGGGATCGTCGCGAGCAGCGTCGGGACGCAGTACAGGATCGTGATTCCGTGCTGGTCCAGGAAGTCCGCCAGTTCCGCGCCGAGCTGCCGGGAGCCGGCCGGTCCCGCGACGAGGGCCGCGCCGGCCGACCAGGTCGGCCAGATCTCCTCGACGGAGAAGTCGAAGGAGATGGACATCCCCTGGTAGACGCGGTCGTCCGGCCGCACGCCGTACAGCTCCGGCACCACTCGGAGGAAGTTGCAGATGCTCGACTGGGCCACCTCGACGCCCTTCGGGCGCCCGCTAGACCCGGAGGTGTACATGACGTACGCGGCCGGGTCGTCGTCCGCCGCGCCGTTGAGCGGTCCGGGGCACGGACGGGTGGCGGGCGCCGACGCGATCAGGTCCGCGGAGGCGTCGAGGGCGAGCACGCGGCGGCCCGGCGCCCTGACCTCCGGAGCCCGCCCGGACGTGGTGAGCACGAGGTCGACGCCGGCGTCGCCGAGGATGTAGCCGGTTCGGTCCGGGGGCGACTGCGGGTCGAGCGGCACGAACGCCGCCCCCGCCTTGCCCACCGCGAGCAGCGCCAGGTAGGTGTCCGGCGACCGCGGCAGCAGGAGCGCCACCCGGGAACCGCGTCCGGCCCCCATGTCGCGCAGGAGGTGCGCGAGCCGGTTCGCCCGCGCGTCGAGCGCGGCGTAGGTCCAGCTCAGCCGCCCGCACTCCAGGGCCGTCGCCGACGGCGTCAGGTCGCAACGGGATTCGAAGACGTGGTGCAGGCGTCCGGGCGACCTCCCGGGCAGGGCCCGCGAGGCGTCGGCCTGCGCTGTTCGAGATAAGTAACCCGGCATGATCACCCTTTGGCCGATCGCGTACGGACGGGTGGGCGTGATCGTCGGTGGCCCCGCGTACGCTCGGGTGCGACCCTTCGCGGGACACGGACGCGCGGGGACGCCCGTCGCGACGCTGTCGACGAACCGCCGCACCGCGGTCGCTCTCCAGGGTGTGCCCCTGCCGCCGCCGCTCCTTGGTAGGAGCTCCGCACAATCACAGCAAAGAAGCGTCATCCGGGTGCGGCGCGCGCGAACCCCGTTGACCCCTTCCGTCCCTCTATCAACGCATCGGTTCCGGTAGCGTGCCGTACGGCAGTGATCTGGAGGAATGGAGGCGCGGTGAGCTGGGCGGACTTCCAGTACGAGATCTACCTCAACGGCATGGCGGGCGTCGTGCCGCGCCTGCCCACGGATCTGAACCGGCTGGAGGAGATGGCCGAGCGGCGCCTGGGTCCCGGGCCGGTGGGTTACGTGGCCGGCAGCGCGGGCGGCGGGCGCACCGAGCGGGCCAACCGCGAGGCGCTGGACCGCTGGCGCATCGTGCCGCGGATGCTGCGCGACGTGCGCGGGCGCGACCTGTCGGTGACCGTGCTCGGCCGGAGACTGCCCGCGCCGCTGGCGCTCGCGCCGATCGGCGTACTGTCGATCATGCACCCGGACGCCGAACCGGCCGCCGCCCGCGCCGCGGCGGCGCTGGGCGTGCCCTTCGTGCTGTCGTCGGCCTCCAGCACGCCGATGGAGGAGGTCGCCGCGGCCATGGGGGACGGCGAGCGGTGGTTCCAGCTCTACTGGGGCCGCGACCGCGAGGTCACCCTCAGCTTCCTCGCCCGGGCCAAGGCGTCGGGGTTCAGCGTGCTCGTCGTCACCCTCGACACGCCGCTGCTGGCCTGGCGCCCGCGCGATCTCGACCAGGCGTACCTGCCGTTCCTGCGCGGCGTCGGCACCGCCAACTACTTCACCGACCCGGCGTTCCAGGCCGGGCTCGCGCGGCCGGTGCACGAGGACCCGGAGGCCGCCGTCCTGCACTTCGTGGGACTGTTCGGCGACCCCGGCAAGACGTGGCCGGACCTCGCCCTGCTGCGCGAGCACTGGGACGGTCCGATCGTGCTGAAGGGCATCCTCCATCCCGACGACGCCCGGCTGGCCGCCGACGCGGGGATGGACGGGGTGGTCGTGTCCAACCACGGCGGGCGCCAGGTCAACGGCTCGATCGGGGCGGCCGACGCGCTGCCGGCCGTCGCCGACGCGGTCGCCGACCGGCTCACGGTGCTCTTCGACGGCGGCGTCCGCGGCGGGGACGACGTCGTCAAGGCCCTCGCGCTCGGCGCCAGGACCGTGCTGCTGGGCCGGCCGTACGCGTACGGGCTGGGCCTGGACGGCCAGGCGGGCGTGGAGCACGTGCTCCGCTGCGTGCTGGCGGAGACCGATCTCACCCTGGCCCTGTCCGGCTGCGCCGGGCCCGCCGCGCTCACCCCGGCCCTGGTCGCCCGGTTCTGACCCGGCGGGCTCAGGTGGCCGAGCCGAGATCCTCGGCCAGGGCCGACTCCTCCAGCCTCTCCCGCCGGGCGGTGGCGGGGCCGGCCGCGGCGAGCTCCGCGGCCTGGGCGCGCTCGGCCTCGCCGAGCTGCCGGTGCGCGGCGGTGAGGATCACCGCGCCGAGGAGCACGGCGGCGGCCCCCAGGTAGAACGGCGCGTGCTGACTGTCGAAGTGCTCGGCGAGCCGGCCCGCGACGAAGGGCGCGAGACCGCCGCCGATGAAGCGGATGAACCCGTAGGAGGCGGAGGCGATCGGCCGCTCCACCGGCGAGACGGTCATGACCGCCTGCGTGGTGACCGTGTTGTTGACGCCGATGAAGACGCCCGCGACGATCACCCCGCAGATCACCACGACCCGGTTCGAGGTGAACAGCGCGATCACCAGGATGTCGAGGCTGAACAGCACGAGGTTGGCGTAGAGCGTGCGGGCGATGCCGAACCGCGCCTGCAGGCGCGGCGCCCCGAAGACGGAGAAGACGGCGACCAGGATCCCCCAGCCGGTGAAGACGAGGCCGAGCTGGTGCTCGTTCAGCTCCATCGGGTACGGCGCGTAGCCCAGGACGGTGAAGAAGCCCCAGTTGTAGCAGAGGGCGGTCAGCCCCAGGATGAGCAGGCCGCGGTGGCGCAGCGCCTTCAGCGGCTCGGCCACGCCGGTCTTCCGCGCGGGGGCGGGGGTGCGTTGCACCAGGGTGACGGTGGCGACCAGGGCGATCGCCATCAGCACCGCGACGCCGTAGAACGGGCCGCGCCAGCTGATGCCGCCCAGGGTCCCGCCGAGCAGCGGGCCGACCGCGATGCCGACGCCGAGCGCGGTCTCGTACAGGATGATCGCCCCGGCGAAGCCGCCGCTGCCGGAGGCGACGATGACCGCGAGGGAGGTGGCGATGAACAGCGCGTTGCCGAGGCCCCAGCCGGCCCGGAAGCCGACGATGCCGCCGATGCTCCCGGACGCGCCGGCGAGCGCGGCGAACACCACGATCAGGGCAAGACCGGCGATGAGCGTGCGCTTGGCGCCGATCCGGCTGGAGACCCATCCGGTGATCAGCATGGCCACCGCGGTCACCACCAGATAGCTGGTGAACAGCAGCGAGACCTGGCTGGGCGTGGCGTGCAGCTTCGAGCTGAGGGCGGGCAGGATCGGGTCCACCAGCCCGATCCCCATGAACGAGATCACGCAGGCGAAGGCGACGGCCCAGACCGCCTTCGGCTGCTTGAAGGGGCTGGCGACGGTGGCATGCGCTACGGGGGCATGAGTTACGGGGGCATGAGCAGAGCTCACCGGACCTCCTGGGAGTAGCGAGGGGGAGCGCCCTGGTCCCTACTCGCCGGCCTCGCTCTGGAGCAGGCGGCGGAGCAGGGGGAGGAACTCGCCGGCGATCCGCGTCAGGTCGCGCAGCTCACCGGGGGAGAGCGTGCCGAGCAGCTCGGTGAGCCGCTCCCGGCGCAGGCGGCGCCGCTCGGCGAGCAGCGCGCGGCCGGCGTCGGTGACGGCGACCCGCACCGCGCGGCCGTCGAGGTCGTCGGCCGCCCGGTGCACCAGCCCTTCGCGCTCCAGGCGCCGCACGAGCTGGGTCATCGACGGCTGGGTGACGGACTGCCGCGAGGCGAGGACGCTCAGCCGCTCGGGGCCGTTGCGGTCCAGGTACGACAGGGTGGCCGCGGCCGTGAGGCTGAGGTCGCCCTGCGCGGACAGCCGCCGTACGGCGAGCACCGCGAGGTCGTCCAGCACGGCGGCGACCGCGGGGAAGTCCTCGCCGGGACCGGCGTTCGGGACGGTGGACACGGGGTTCCTCCAGGGACCGGAAATTACATAGGAAGCTTATACAACTGTCCGGAATGCTCCCTCACGTGGGGTCCGGTGCGGGGTCCGGGACGAAAAGAGCCGCCCGCGTACCGGCCAGGAATCGGTACGCGGGCGGCCCGCCACTGCCGTGGCGCTCAGCGGGCGAGCGGGTACGACGGCCCAGGGACGTCCGGGACGGGCACCCCGCCGCGCACGGCTCCGTACGCGAACAGGCCGATCGGGCCGGGCCCGCCGCCGGCGGCCGCGGTGGAGGTGACGGCCAGGGCGAGCGTGTTGTGACCGTGCTCGCGCAGCAGTCCGGCGGGCAGCACGAACTCCTTCTGCGGCCCGATGTCGCCGCCGTACTGGCCGACGTTCCAGCCGTTGAGGTAGATCAGCGTCCGGGAGGCCGCCGGGACGGCGCCGCCGAAGCGCAGGCCCACGGAGACGTCCTGGCCCTCGGGGAGGTCGAGCCGGAAGCCGGTGCGGTACCACGTGACGCCGGGCGCGAGCGGCCGTCCGGCCGGGGCGGCGATCTCCTTCCAGGCGCGGTCGGGGTAGCCGGGCAGGTGCCAGCCGGAGCGCTCGCCGTACAGGCCGCCGGTGTTGAGCGGCCCGCGCACCGGGTCGGCGAGGTCCTCGCCGCCGCGGGCGCCCTGGATCTTCCAGGCGATCGCCGCCGCCCCCTCCACCGCGGCGGCGACCAGGCCGCGCGGCTGCTTGAACCGGTTGTCGTCGGCCGTCCAGTCGTCGTTGTGGCCCATGTTCTGCACCAGGACCGCCAGCGTGGCGGTGCGCCCGGGCTTCAGCAGGCCCGCGGGGACCGCGAAGCGGCCCGGCCCCGGCTCGGGGTTCGCCGCGTCGACGTCGGCCTGGGTGCCGCCCGCGGCCGAGCCGAGGTAGCGCCCGTCGAGCCAGACGAGGTAGCGCCCGCGCCTCCCGGTGATCGCGTTCAACGCCACGGAGGTCTCCGCGCCCGTCGCGGTGAAGCGGCCGCGATACCAGACGTCGCCGTAGTGGAAGCCGTAGTCGTCGGCGTACAGCACGGGCCCGGCCTTCGGCTTCATCGGGCTCTCGGTCGTGGTCTTGTCGGCCGTCGGCCAGGACGAGTCGTCGAACCCGGGCGCGGCCTCCGGCGCCTCGTCGTGGACGCGCCACCCGGTGAGCGCGGGCAGGCGCGCGGCCTCGCGGGGTCCGGGCACCCGGCCGAGCAGCGATCCGCTCGGCGTCCGGGTGACGCGCACGTCCGTGTCGCCCGGGTCACCGGCCAGGCGCAGCCGGGAGGCCCGCGCGTCGGCGAACACCTCCACTTCGCCCTCCCGGGCGGTGTCGGCGGTGAGCCGTACGGCACCGCCCTCGACGGCGGCGGCCCGGACGAGGGACGTGCCCCGCACCAGCACCGGTGCGGCGTCGGTGTCCGCCCGCCAGAACGTCGCGGCGGTCTCGTCGGTGCCCAGCAGGAGCAGCAGCGGCCGCCGCCCGCCGCCCGAGACCAGCACGCGGGCGAGGCCCTGATGCGTGTAGTCCAGGCGGAGGTCGCCGCCGTCGAACGCCCAGCGGACGTCGCCCTCCAGCACCTTCACCTGCGGCCTGGTGGAGTAACGCAGGATCGTCGCGCCCGGGGAGCCGGCCGTGCCGTACAGCACCGCGACGTCCCGGCCGCCGGCGAAGGCGTGGGTCATGATCTCCGAGCTGGACGCCGCCAGGCGCTGGCCGCCCAGGTCGTACGCGCCGACCAGGACGTGCGCGTCGCGGCCCCTGACCTGCACGGGCAGGGCGTACGTGCCGTCCGGGACGGTCCACGAGAGCGTGGCCGCGTCGGTGGTCGTGGCGGCGCGGTCGGCGTGCCGGACGAGCGCGAACCGGGTGCCGGTGTCCGGGTTCGCCCGGGCGACGATCCCGATGGCCGGGTTGTCGGTCCCGGGAGCCGCCGCGGGGTCCGTCTTCGCCAGCGGGGCGACGGCCTGCAGGAAGTAGCCCTGCCGCTTGAACTCGTCGTACTTCGCCGTCGGCTGCCGGGCCTCGTTCACGGCCGCGCCGTAGTCGTACGACGTGTAGACGTCGTTGGGCTGGGCGAGGAAGCCCCAGTTGGTGCCGCCGAATCCCATGTAGTAGTTGAACAGCGTCGCGCCGCTCACCAGCAGGTTGGACTTGTAGAAGAACTTCATGTACGCCGGGCCGGTCAGGTCCCGGCACCGGTCGTAGCCCGCGTTGTTCAGGTCGATGGCCCCCGCCTGGTACTCGGCGGCGAACACCGGGGCGTCGTCGCGGAGCCTCTCGGTGACCCCCTCGCCCCACGGGCCCCACACCGTCTCGGCGTTGGCGCAGTCGAAGGACTGCGGATAGTCGTCCACGCCGGGGATCTGCACGGCGCCCGGCCCCTCGGCCCAGGTGGAGCTCCAGTCGGCGGCGTCGCAGCAGTCGTTCGTGGTGATCGGCACGTCGATGCCGTCCGCCCGCGCCTGGTCCTGGATGTCCTGCATGTAGGCCGCGTCGGTGTTGGCGGCGTACTCGTTCTCCGCATTGTAGAGGATCACCGACCCGCCGCGGCCCACCTGGTGCCTCGCGATGATCGGGTTGATGTGGTGGAGCCAGTCGCGGTACGCCTGGGTGAACCCGGCGTCGCTGCTGCGGCCCCGGCCGGGCACGTTCTTCAGCCATCCGGGGAACCCGCCGCCGGTGGTCTCCGCGTTGATGTACGGCCCGGGGCGGGCGACGACGTACAGGCCCGCCCGCTCGGCCGTGCGCAGGAAGCGGTCGACGTCGCGCACGCCGGTGAAGTCGTACACGCCCGGCTTGGGGGAGTGGTAGGCCCAGTCGAAGTAGACGGAGACGGCGTTGAACCCGCCGGCCCTGATCTTCTCCAGCACGTCCCGCCACAGGCCGGGGCTCGGCAGCCGGAAGTAGTGGATCTCGGCGGCCTGCACGACGACCCTCCGGCCGTCGATCATGAGCGAGTAGTGGTCGTAGGTGACCCGGGGCGCCGCCGGGGCGGCCGCGGCCGGGCCCTGGAGCGGCACCGGCAGGAGGACGAGCAGTGCCGCGAGCACGGCCAGGACCTTGCGCACCATTACCGGCCTTCCGATCGTCGGGGCGGGGGTGTCTCCTCGTGCGATCTTCCGGGATTAGTTTGACTAGCGCCCCAACAAACGTCAACGGTTACGGAGCGGCGGAAGGGCGCGGGCTCACGTCACGGCAACGCGCGCGGCACGGGGCTGATACACGGCGAGCCGCCGGGCGAAACATCGCTTGTCTAACCTCCGCACATGGCGGACATCTTTGACTCGTACGCACTGGCCGACGCCTGGGACGAGATGTTCGAGCGGCCGGGCGTGCCCCGGCCGGCGTACCAGGCGCTGTTCGCGGCCCTGCAGCCCCTCGGGGCCGAGGAACTCCGCTACCGGGCCGACCAGCTCGCCCGGGTGTTCACCGACCGCGGGGTGACCTTCGACTACGCGGGGGAGGAGCGGCCGTTCCCGCTCGACCTGATCCCCCGGGTGCTCGACGCGGCCGAGTGGGACCTCATCGCCAGGGCCGTACGGCAGCGCGTGCGGACTCTGGAGGCGTTCCTCGACGACGTGTACGGCGAGCGCCGGGCGTTCCACGACGGCGTGGTGCCCTGGCGGCTGCTGCACTCCTCGCCGCACTTCCACCGGGCGGCCGACGGCATCGCGGCGCGCGTCCGCGTGCACGTCGCCGGGATCGACATCGTCAGGGACGAGGACGGCGGCTTCCGGGTGCTGGAGGACAACGTCCGCACGCCCAGCGGGGTCAGCTACGTCCTGGAGAACCGGCTGGCGATGAGCCGCACGCTGCCGGCGCTGTTCGCCGAGCAGCGGGTGCGGCCGGTCGAGGAGTATCCCGCCCGCCTGCTCGCCGCGCTGCGGAGGGCCGCTCCCGAGCACGTGACCGACCCGGCCGTCGTGATCCTCACGCCGGGCGTCCACAACGCGGCCTACTTCGAGCACGCCCTGCTCGCCCGCCTCATGGGCGTCGAGCTGGTCGAGGGCCGCGACCTGGTCTGCGAGGACAACCGGGTCCACATGCGCACCACGAACGGCAGGCGCCCGGTCCACGTGATCTACCGGAGGGTGGACGACGACTACCTCGATCCCCTCCACTTCCGCTGGGACTCCACCCTCGGCTGCCCGGGGCTGCTCAACGCCGCCAGGGCCGGGCACGTGACGATCGCCAACGCCGTCGGCAACGGGGTCGCCGACGACAAGCTCGTCTACACGTACGTGCCGGACCTCATGCGCTACTACCTGGGCGAGGAACCGCTGATCGGCAACGTCGAGTCCTACCGCCTGGAGGACCCGGAGACGCTGGAGTGGGTGCTGTCGCGCATCGGCGACCTGGTGCTCAAGCCGGTGGACGGCGCCGGCGGCAAGGGCATCGTGATCGGCCCCCGGGCGTCGGAGGAGACGTTGCGGGAGCTGTCGGAGACCGTGCGGGCCGACCCGCGGGGCTGGGTGGCGCAGCGGCCGGTCGCGCTGTCGACCGCCCCCAGCCTGATCGGCGACCTGCCGCGTCCCCGGCACATCGACCTGCGGCCGTTCGCGGTCAACGACGGCGACGACGTCTGGCTGCTGCCCGGCGGGCTCACCCGGGTCGCGCTGCCCGAGGGAGAGCTCGTGGTCAACTCCAGCCAGGGCGGCGGCTCCAAGGACACCTGGGTGCTGCCCGCCGAGGGTGGTCCCGGGCCCGGTGCGGTGCCGGGTCCGGCTCCCACCGCGGTGGCCGGGCCGCCGCCGTGGTGGGAGCCGAGCCGCGGCGCCGCCTGGGACGCCGGGCAGCAGTGATCGGCGGCACTATCACCCACAGAAGGGAGAGGGCAGTGGCGAGAGACCTGCTGAGCCGGATCGCCGAGACCCTGTACTGGATCGGGCGCTACGTCGAACGCGCCGACGACATCGCCCGGATCCTCGACGTCTCGCTGCGCCGCGCCCTGGCGGGCGAGGACGACGCGACGGCGGTCTTCGCGATCCTCGGCCACCCGCTGCCCGTCCCGGACGCCGGCCCGCCGACGGCCGCGACGATGGTGCGCCGGCTCGCCTACGACCCGGCCGATCCCGGCTCGATCGCCGGCTGCCTGCGCGCGGCCCGGGAGAACGCCCGGGGCGTCCGCGAGATCATCTCCACCGAGGTGTGGGAGTGCCTGAACGTCACCTGGAACGCCCTGCCGGAGACGCGGGCCGCCGCCGAACGGCTCGGGCCGCACGTGTACCTGCGGTACGTCAGGGAGCGGGCGGCGCTGCTGGCCGGACTGGCCGACGCCACGATGAGCAGGGACGACGGGTGGCGGTTCCTGGTGCTCGGGCGCAGCCTCGAACGCGCCGACATGACCTCGCGCCTGATCGCCGTGCAGACCGGTCTCCTCGCCGATCCGGCGGCCTGGCGGATGCTGCTGGAGGCGTGCGGCGCCGACGAGTCGTTCACCCGCACGCACCGGGGCGACAGCACGAAGGTGCTGGAGTTCCTGCTGCTCGACCGGTTGTTCCCCCGGTCGGTCGTGCACGCCCTCGCCACCGCCGAGCGGTGCCTGGCCGAACTCGCCCCGAACCAGGGCCGCGCGGGCACGGCCGACGCCGCGCGGGCCGCGATCGGCCGGGTCCGGATGACGCTGGAGTACGCCGACACGGCCGCGCTGCCCGCCCGGCTTCCCCGGCTGCTCGACGAGATCCGGGAGGCGGGCGCGGCGGCCATGCTCGCGATCGGCGACCGGTTCTTCCCCGGCGCCGCCCCGGCGGGCTGGGTGAGGGGAGGCTCCTCGTGGGCTGGCGCGTGAAGATCAGTCATGTCACCCGGTTCGACTACGACGGCTCGGCCTCCGCGTCGTACAACGAGGTCAGGATGACCCCGCTGAGCGACCGCGGCCAGACCACGCTGGAGCGGCGGCTGGTCGTGCGTCCCTCGGCGCCCGTCTGGACCTACACCGACCACTGGGGGACGATCGTCGGCGTCTTCGACCTGACCGCGCCGCACCGGTCGCTGACCATCGAGTCGTACGCCCGGGTGGACACCTCCGCCGCGCCGCCGCTCGGCGTGCCGCCGGCCCGGGACGACCTGCGCACGGCCGGCGGGCCCGTGGGCGAACTGCTCCGGCCGACCCCGCAGACCGGGATCTCGCCCGGACTGGCGGCGGACGCCCGGGAGCGTGCGGCGGGGCTGGACGCGCACGAGGCGGCCGAGGCGCTCGCGTGGCACGTCAACGAGCGGATCGCGTACGTGCCGGGCGCGACGGGCGTGCGCACCAGCGCGCAGGAGGTCTGGGAGCACGGCAAGGGCGTCTGCCAGGACATGGCGCATCTCACGGTGGCGCTGCTGCGCGCCGCGGACATCCCGGCGAGGTACGTCTCGGGATATCTGCACCCCCGGCCCGAGGCGGAGATCGGCGAGGCGGTCGCCGGGCAGAGCCACGCGTGGATCGAGTACTGGACGGGAGAGTGGAACGCCCTCGACCCGACCAACCGCACGAGAGGCGGTGAGGCCCACGTCGTCGTCGGCAGGGGCAGGGACTACACGGACGTGCCGCCCATCAAGGGCGTCTACCAGGGCATGGCCTCCGGACGCCAGGAGGTCGTGGTCGAGGTCGTCCGCCTGGCCTGAGCGGACCTGAGTCGCCTGGGTGAACGTGAGCGGGTCCTGAGCGGGCCTGGGCGCGGATGGTTCGCGCGTTTTCTGCCGCTTTTTTCGGTGCTTTTTCGGCGCGGCCCACGCGGCGTGTGACCTGCGTCATCGCCGGGAAGGGCGGTCGCCGTGCGTGCGGGGGCGGACACCGGCCGCGAATGAGACGCCGGTCACCGGGTAGCTGCCGCCCTCGTAGGTCCCCGCCCCCGGCGGTGGAAGGCTCTGAACAGGAGGACTTATGGCCGCTCCGGTCGACTGGGGAAGAGGAGTGGCCGACGCCTGGTCGTCGGTCGTCACCTTCGTCCCCAAGTTCCTCGCATTCGTCGTCGTCCTGGTGGTGGGCTGGCTGGTCGCCAAGGCCCTGCGCAAGGTGGTGGACGCCGTACTCGAACGCGTCGGGTTCGACCGCTGGGTCGAACGCGGCGGCGTGGGACGGGTGCTCGCGCGCAGCAAGTACGACGCGTCCGACCTGCTCGCGAAACTGGTGTACTACGCGATCCTGCTGGTGACGCTGCAGATCGCCTTCTCCGTCTTCGGCCCCAACCCGGTCAGCGCCCTGCTCACCGGCGTCGTGGCCTGGCTGCCCAAGGCCGCCGTGGCGATCGTGATCATCGTGGTCGCCACCGCCATCGCCAGGGCCGTCAAGGACATCGTCAGCGCGGCGCTGGGCTCCCTGTCGTACGGCAGGACGCTCGCCACGATCGCGTCGGTCTTCATCATCGGCCTCGGCGTCATCGCGGCGCTCAACCAGATCGAGGTCGCGACCACCGTCACCACGCCGGTCCTGATCGCCTTCCTGGCGGCCGTCGCCGGAGTCGTCATCGTGGGCGTCGGCGGCGGGCTGGTGCGGCCCATGCAGCAGCGCTGGGAGCACTGGCTGAACCGTGCGGAGGTGGAGACCGAGACCATCCGCGCCCAGGCGGCCGCCTACAGCCAGGGCCGCTCCGACGCGATGGAGACCGTCCACGTGCCGCAGGAGGCCATGCCGCGGGAGACCTACCCGCGCCAGACGGCCGGCGCCTTCGCCCAGCCGGCGCGCACGGCCTACCCGCAGACCGCCGGTTCCCCGCAGGCGCCGGTGTCTCCGCAGCCGATGTCCCCGGAGGGCCCGACCACGGGGTACCCGCAGGAGGGCGCGTACCCGCAGGAGGGCGCGCCGGCCGCTCCGGGCGCGGCGACCACCCCGATCAGCCCGGCGGACCCGCGCGGCCGGTCGGCGCGCAGTGAACCGAATCCCGGTCAGGCGGCTCCGGGTGAGGCGGGTCCCGCCTCGTGGCCCACGCCGCCGGAGGAGCCTCCGCCGGTCCGCTGACCGCCGTCTCCTCCGTCGCGTTTCGCGGGGCGTCCCGTCCAGGGGCGCCCCGCACCCGTGTCAACCGGGCGGGGCGGGCGTCAGGCGGGTTCGGCGGCGGTGTCGAGCAGCAGGCAGACCGCGGTCATGCGCAGGACGGCGAAGTCGAGCGGCTGGTCCGGCCCGGGCGTCCGCCAGCCCTTCTCCTGGGCCCCGTCCCAGAAACCGATCAGATAGGCGAGCAGCGAGGACGGCCCGACCCGCTCGCCGAGGCCCGAGATGGCCTGCCGGACGGCGGCCATGTGCTGGTCCAGCGAGGCGAGGACGCCCGGGTGCTGGTGCCGCAGGTCCAGCACACGCTGCGCGAACTCGGCGCGGATGCGGACAGGCCAGGAGTGCTCGGACACGTGGATCTCCGGGGGTGAGGCACAGGGATGCCCCATCACGATAAGCGGCTCCGGCGGCGAATTCGCCCGAAACCGCTCTTTTCGCCGGGGAACCGTCCCGCCGCGGCGGCCGTCAGATCGCGCGCGTGCTGGAGCCCCGTACGACGAGTGTCGTGGGCAGGATCCGGGCCGGCGGGGCGTCGGCGCCGTTGATCATGGAGACCAGGGCCTCCGCGGCGGCCGCGCCGAAACCGTCCTTGTCCTGGGCGATCGTCGTCAGGCCGGGGGGCACGAGGGCCGCGACCTCTATGTCGTCGAACCCGACCACCGCGATGTCCTCGGGCACCTTCAGTCCGGCCTCGGCGATCGCGCGCAGCGCGCCGACGGCCATCTCGTCGCCCGCGACGAACACCGCGTCGGGCCGTTCGTCCGTCTCCAGCAGCCGCCGCATCGCCGCCTCCCCACCGGTGACGTAGAAGTCGCCCTCGGACACGTGTTCGGGCCGGTACGGCAGGCGCAGCAGGGCCAGCTCCTCCTGGTAGCCCTGCAGGCGCTCCGCGCCCGGCCGGGTGTGCGCGGGCCCGGTGATCGTGGCGATGGCCTGCCGGCCCTGCTCGTGCAGGTGCCGTACGGCCTGGCGGGCGCCGCCCACGTTGTCGGAGGTCACGTACGTGGCCTTGGGGCCCTGCACGGGACGGTCGAGGCTGACACAGGGCACCCCCGACTCGGCGAGGTGCCGCAGCGACGGATCCCAGGTGCCGCTGTCGATCATCACCACGCCGTCCAGGTTGTGCCTGCGGGCGGCCCGCACGTACGCGTCGTCGGTGTGCTCACCGCTGGTGGCGAGCATGAGCAGGTGGTAACCGCGCCCGCTGAGCGCCGTCTTCAGGCCGATCAGGATCTCCTGGAAGAACGGATGGCGCCAGCCGGGCCGGCGGTGGTCGGTGTCCCACAGCAGGCCGACCATGAAGGACTTCTTGGTGGCCAGCGTGCGCGCCGACTCGTTGGGCAGGTAGCCGATCTGGCGGGCCGTCCGCAGGACCTGCTCCCTGGTTTTCGCGTTGACTACCTCGGGATTGTTGAACACTCGGGAGACGGTCGCCGGGGACACGCCGCACAGGCGCGCCAGCTCTCTGATCGTTGCCACGGACCAAACGCTATCGCATCTCGCTGTAACCGGTTTCATGGACCGTTCTCACAAAGTACGTACTTCCTGGGCCGCTCGCAACCCGTAATCGAAATTTCCCACAGTTATGTTTCTGTGACTTGACACATTCCCTTCTTCTTAGGTGTGATGTCGGGCATCGGCCGACGCTGCTTCGTTGCCACGGGCTCGGCCGCTGTCGCCATCTCGCAGCCGCATCCCTTCTCCTGTGAAGGAGTCCAGGTGTCCGCTGCGAAACTCCGCCTGCCCGCGCGTCCGGTCGTCGTCCCGTACGGCGATACCCGCGGCTTACGGAGGAACGGATCCATCGCCCGCACGGCCGGTCTCGGCGCGTGGGCCGATCACTCGTGCGCGGGCGCCGAGTCTGGAGCGATCACAGGATGACGGCGATCGAACACCGCCCCGCCGGGCCGCGGGCCTTCCCGGTCGGCTTCGTCTGGGGTACGGCCACCGCGGCGTACCAGATCGAGGGGGCCGTCGACGTCGACGGCCGGGGGCGCTCGATCTGGGACACCTTCTGCAGGATGCCCGGCGCGGTGGCGCGGGGCGAGTCAGGTGAGATCGCCTGCGACCACTATCACCGCTGGCAAGAGGATGTCGATCTCATGAAGGAGCTGGGGGCGGCCGCCTACCGATTCTCCGTGGCCTGGCCGCGCGTCCTGCCGGACGGGCGCGGGCCGGTGAACCGGCGCGGCCTCGACTTCTACCGACGCCTCGTCGACGCCCTGCGCGAGGGCGGCATCGAGCCGTACGTCACGCTGTACCACTGGGACCTGCCCCAGGCGATCGAGGACCGCGGGGGCTGGCGGGTCCGCGAGACGGCGGAGCGTTTCGCCGACTACGCGGAGGTGATGTACGACGCGCTCGGCGACTCGGTGTCGAACTGGATCACGCTCAACGAGCCGTACTGCTCGTCGATCGTGGGGTACGGCGAGGGCCGGCACGCGCCGGGCGCGACGGAGGGGCACGGCGCACTGGCCGCCGCCCATCACCTGCTGCTCGGTCACGGCCTCGCCGTCGCGCGCCTGCGGGCGCTGGCCCGGCCCGACCAGCGGGTCGGGGTGACGCTCAACATGTCGCCCACGGTGCCGGCGACCAACTCGCCGGAGGACGTCGCGGCCGCGCGGCGGATGGACCTGCTGGTCAACCGGCAGTTCACCGAGCCGCTCTTCGGCGGCTCCTACGCCGCCGACATGGCCGAGACGTTCGGCCGGATCACCGACTTCTCGTTCCGGCGGGACGGCGATCTGGAGACCATCGGGACGCCGGTGGACTTCCTCGGGGTGAACTACTACTACCGGCTGCACGTGGAGGCCGCGCCCTACGAGGAGGCCGACCCGGGCCGCCGTACGGCGTTCGACCTCGGCGTGCGCACCGTCACGCCGGAGGACGCGCGCACCAGCGGGCTGGGCTGGGTGGTGGAGCCCGAGGGGCTGTACGAGACGCTGGTCGGCCTGACCACCCGTTATCCGGACCTGCCGCCGGTCTACATCACCGAGAACGGCTACGGCGACGACGGTGTGCTGGAGGACGCCGGGCGCGTCGACTACCTGCGCGACCATCTGGCCGCGACCCACGACGCGATGACGGCGGGCGCCGACGTGCGGGGCTACTTCGCCTGGTCGCTGATGGACAACTTCGAGTGGGCCCGGGGGTACTCGGCGAGGTTCGGGCTCGTGCACGTGGACTACGAGACCCAGGAGCGCACGCCGAAGTCCAGCTTCCGCTGGATGCGCGAGTTCATCGCCGATCCCGTGATCGACGGCCCCCTGGCCCCCGAGCCGCTGTTCATCGATCCCGTGATGACCGACCCCGTGATCGCCGGGCCCGTCATCGGCGACCCGGGCGTGGTCGGCTACGGCACGGGCGGCTACGGCAGGGCTCACTACGGCTACGGCCCCGACGACTTCGACGTCGCCGATCCCGTCGCCTCCGGTCCGCCCGTCGACGTCCTGGTGGCGGGCACTCCCCGGGGCGACCGTTCGGGGGGCGACCTGGGCTGACCGACGGCCGAGGCCCCGCTCGACAGCGGTCAAGCATGTCGGTCAATTCCCATTTTGGTGCGCCGAATCCCGATTTGTCGGCTACTTTGGTGATCAAAGTACGGCACGGCATCAGGGGCAGCACGATGAACTTGGAGCAGGGGCCGCCGGGGATCGACGTCACGGTCCCCAGCGTCGCCCGGATCTACGACTACCTCCTCGGCGGCAAGGACAACTTCGCCGTCGACCGGGCGGCGGCCGAGAAGCTCATCGAGCTGACTCCGAACGCGCGCGAAGGGGTCCGGAGCAACAGGCGCTTCATCCGCCGTGCCGTGACCCTCATGGCCGAGAAGGGCATCCGCCAGTTCCTCGACATCGGCGCCGGGCTGCCGACGCAGGAGAATGTCCACGAGGTCGCGCTGCGCGCCGCCCCCGGCTCGCGGGTGGTCTACGTCGACAACGACCCGATCGTGCTGACCCACGGCCGGGCCCTGCTCGCCGACAACGCCACGACGATCGTGGTCGACGGCGACCTGCGCGACCCCGAGGGCATCCTCGGCGATCCCCGGATCAACGAGCACCTCGACCTCAGCCGGCCCGTGGGGCTGCTCATGGTCGCGGTGCTGCACTTCATCCCCGACGCCGAAGGCATCGTCGCCACGCTGCGCGACCGCCTCGCCCCCGGCAGCGCGATGGCCCTCAGCCACCTGTCGTACGGCGACCTCGACGAGGAGAAGATCCGCGAGGGGCGCGAGCTGTACAAGAGCACCTCCGCCGCCGGCGTCACCCCCCGGACCCACGCCGAGCTCCTGCGGTTCTTCGACGGGTTCGACCTGGTGGAGCCGGGCCTGGTGGTGACCGAGGACTGGCGTCCCGAGCCCGACGAGCCCAGGCTGCCGAGGATCCCCGGCGTGGACGGCTACGCGGGCGTCGGCCTCCTGCGCTGAACCTCCCGGCGGGACCGGATCAGTCCCCGGCGATCCACAGGTCGGGGCCGAAGACCTCGTAGCGGATGTCGGAGGCGGACACGCCGCGCGCCGTCAGCTGCGCGCGTACGGCCCGCATGAACGGCAGCGGCCCGCACAGGCAGGCGGTGACGCCCGCGGGCAGGTCGACCGCCGACAGGTCGGCCCGGCCGGCCGACGGAGCCGGACCGCTCAGGTCCTGTTCCGGCAGGTCCTCGTACCACCGGTGCAGGGTGGCCCCGGGCAGGGCCGCGACCAGGTCCGCCAGTTCCTCCCGGTGGACGTGGGAACCGGGGGAGCGGTCGGCGTGGACGACCACCACCCGCCGGCCCGACCCGGTGGCGACGAGGTGATCGAGCATCGACAGCACGGGGGTGACCCCGATGCCCGCCGAGGCGAGCAGCAGTGCGCCGTCGCCCTCCGGCAGGGTCAGATCGCCGAAGGGCGCGGAGACGTCGAGCACGTCACCGGCCCGGACGTGCTCGTGCAGCCAGGTCGAGACCTCTCCCTCGGGCGCGCTCTCGCCGCGCACCCGCTTCACCGTGATCCGCCAGTCGCCGCGCTCGGGGGCGTTCGACAGGCTGTACTGCCGGATCTGCCGCGCGCCGTCGGGCAGCGTGACCCGGACGCTCACGTACTGGCCCGGCAGGAACGGCAGCGGGACGCCCGGGCGCAGGAGGAAGGAGGCGGCGTCCGCCGTCTCGTCGCGCCGCTCGGTCACCGTGGCCCGCGTCCAGCCCCGGCCCGCCTCGCGGTAGAGGTCGCGCTCCAGGCCGATCAGCGTCTCGGCCATGAGCCAGTAGACCTCGTCCCACGCCTGGGCGACCTCGGGCGTGACGGCGTCGCCCAGCACCTCACCGATGGCGCCGAACAGGTACTTGTGCACCACGGCGTACTGCTCCTCGGTGACGCCGAGGGAGGCGTGCTTGTTGGCGATCCTGGACAGCATCGTGCCGGGAAGCCCGCCCGGGTGGTCCACCAGCGCGGTCGCGAACGCGGCGATCGAGCCCGCCAGCGCGACGCGCTGCTCGCCGTTGGCCTGGTTGCCCCGGTTGAACAGGTCGCGCAGCAGCTCGGGGTTGTCGGCGAACAACGTGTCGTAGAAGCGGGCGGTGATGCTCTGGATCGCGCCCGCGATCACGGGCAGGGTGGCGCGGACGGTCGCGGCCGACTCCGGGGACAGCATGATTCCTCCAAATTGGTATCTAATATGCGTATTAAAAGCCGTGGATCTGCCGGACTCTTCCCGCGTACGCGGGTCAGGAGAGGCCGAGCAGCACCGGCCCCGACGGCGAGGAGACCAACTGGTCGACCGTGACCGGATCGAGGGAGGCGTAGAAGGCGTGCTGCGCCGCGCGCAGCGCGCCGCGCAGGCGGCAGGCGGCCCGGAGCGGGCAGGGGACCTCCCCTTCGCAGGTGACGACCTCCTCCTCTCCCTCCAGTTCGCGGACCAGCCAGCCGATCGACGCCGTACGGCCGAACCGGGTCAGTTCCAGCCCGCCCCCGCGTCCCCGGCGGGCCTCCACGACGCCGAGGTGCTGCAGGCGGGCGATGGCCTTGGCGGTGTGGTTGTAGGGAATCGCCATCGCCTCGGCCACCTGGCGGGTGGTGAGCGACGTGCCCTCCTCCAGGACCGCCAGGCGCATGGTCACGCGCAGGGCCAGGTCCGTGAACTTCGTCAACCGCACGTCTCGACCCTAGCAAATCGGTATTTCACACTCCAATTTGGGTGGGCCGGACGTTCCGGTCCGGCGGAAATGTCGGTGGCCGGTCCTAGGGTTGGGCGGCGACAGGATCCGTGACGAAAGACGGGAACACCCATGACGACCCTGGCCGAACGCCCGAACACCGCGCTGCTCGTCATCGACGTCCAGAAGGGGGTGGTGGCGGGCGCGCACGACCGCGACGCCGTGATCGCGAACATCGACACCCTGATCGGCAAGGCCCGTGCGCAGGACGTGCCGGTGATCTGGGTGCAGCACTCCGACGGGCGTGAGTTGCAGCGGGAGAGCGAGGCCTGGGAGTACGTGCCGGAGCTGGTGCGGCGTGACGACGAGCCGCTCGTCCACAAGATCTACGGCGACTCGTTCGAGGACACCGATCTGGAGGCGCGGCTCGCCGAGCGCGGGGTGGGCCGGGTCGTCGTCACCGGCGCCCAGACCGACGCGTGCATCCGCTCGACCCTCCACGGGGCCTTCGTCCGGGGCTACGACGTGACGCTGGTCGGCGACGCGCACACCACCGAGGACCTCACCGCCTACGGCGCGCCGGCTCCGGCGCAGGTGATCGCGCACACGAACCTCTACTGGCAGTTCCAGACCGCGCCCGGCCGCGGCGCGGCGACCGTTCCCACGGCTGAGGTCGACTTCGGCACCC
This sequence comes from Microbispora sp. H10949, assembly GCF_014161435.1. Taxonomy (NCBI): domain Bacteria; kingdom Bacillati; phylum Actinomycetota; class Actinomycetes; order Streptosporangiales; family Streptosporangiaceae; genus Microbispora; species Microbispora sp. H10949. Next base: position 434,624 of record NZ_JABBWZ010000006.1, read on the forward strand.
CCTGAGCCGCCCGGACATCCCGAGCCGTTCGGACGGGCCGAGCCGGTGGCGCGGTTCCGGGGCCGCTCAGGGGGCATCACCGGGGGAGAGCGGGCCGCTGGAGGGGGAGGCGCGCTCGGCGTCGAACGTGAGCGTGGTGGACGTGACCGCAGCCGCCTGTCCCGAAGACCTCGTCCGGGCCGTCCGGGCGGTGGGGGTCCGTGACGAGCGCCTGCTCCGGGCGGTGCGTTCGACTCCGCGGGCGGGATTCGTCCCGCCCGCGCACGTCGCGCACGCGTACGAGGACGCGCCGATCCCGATCGCGCACGGGCAGGTGACGACCCAGCCGTCCCTGTCGGCGACGATGATCGAGGGACTGGCGCTCACCGGCGTGGAGCACGTGCTGGAGGTCGGCTCCGGCCTCGGATACCAGACCGCGCTGCTCGCCCGCATGGCCGGCGACGTGGTCGGCGTCGACCTGTGGCCCGACCTCGTGCGGGCGGCGCGGCGCAACCTCGCCCGGCAGGGCATCCGCAACGCGGAGGTGCGGGTCGGCGACGGCGGCCAAGGCGTGCGTGAGCACGCTCCCTACGACGCCGTCATCGTCTCGGCGGCGTTTCCCACGGTCCCCGCGCCGCTGGTCGAGCAGTTGCGGCCCGGCGGGCGGCTGGTGCAGCCCATCGGCACCGGCGGCCGGGAGGAGGTCGTGCTCTTCGAGCGCACCGTCATCGGCCTCGAACCCCGTCAGGTCCTCACGCTGGCCAGCTTCGTCCGCCTGCACGGCCGCTTCGGCTACCCCTCCTGACCGGTGCGGTGGCGGGCGGACGGGCGGTCAGGCCTCCGGTTCGCCCTCGTGCACGTGGTAGGTCCTGGTCCACGAGGCTCCGCAGCGGCAGCGGGTCAGCTCCAGCAACCGGCCGTCCTCGGTCACGGCCAGGCCGTCGTCGAGGCGGACGTGAACATGCACGCTCATGGTTGTGCCTTTGCTGTCGACGAGCCCCGGCGACGAACCCGGGACCTCTCGTGCGGTTTATCCCAATATAGGTTGACGTGTTCGTAAACCATCCGCATTTGGGTAGATACGTCCGGATGTGAGGAGGATCTTCGGATGGCGGGCTTGATACGGGACCCGCAGGATAGGGGACACGTCTCTGTCTCTTCTCGCAAGGAGGATCCTTCATGCGGACTCGCCGCATCGGTGATCTCGGGGTCGGCGCGATCGGTCTCGGCGGCATGCCGATGTCGATCGAGGGGCGGCCCGACGAGCAGCGCTCCATCGCGACCATCCACGCGGCGCTGGACGCCGGAGTGACGCTGATCGACACGGCCGACGCCTATCACCTGCACGCGGACGAGGTGGGCCACAACGAATCGCTGATCGCCCGCGCTCTGGCAGGCTACGGCGGCGACACCTCGGACGTGCTGGTCGCGACCAAGGGCGGCCACCTGCGCCCGGGCGACGGCTCCTGGACGAAGGACGGCTCGCCCGAGCACCTGAAGCAGGCGTGCGACGCCTCCCTCAAGCGGCTGGGGGTCGAGGCGATCGGCCTCTATCAGTTCCATCGGCCCGACCCGCGGGTGCCGTACGAGGAGTCGATCGGGGCGCTCCGCGACCTGCTCGACGCGGGCAAGATCCGCTACGCCGGGATCTCGAACGCGAACCCCGACCAGATCCGCCAGGCCGGCGACATCCTCGGCGGTCGCCTCGTGAGCGTGCAGAACCAGTTCTCGCCCGCGTTCCGCTCCAGCGAGGCCGAGCTCGAACTCTGCGCGCAAATGGGCATCGCCTTCCTGCCGTGGAGCCCGCTGGGCGGCATCTCCAAGGCCGGCGAGCTGGGGTCGCGCTTCGCCCCGTTCGCGGAGGTCGCGAAGGCCCACGAGGTGAGCCCGCAGCAGGTGTGCCTGGCCTGGATGCTGGCCAAGGCGCCGGTGGTGATCCCGATCCCCGGCTCGTCGCGGCCGGAGACGATTCTCGACTCGGTCAAGGCGGTGGACCTGGAGCTCACTCCCGAGGAGCTGGGCCGCCTCGACGCCGCCGGCTGAGCGCCGTCTCACTCGCCGGGCCAGTCGTCGGCCCACTGACGGTGCCGGGCCGCCGCCGCGAGCGCGGCGGCCCGCGCCGCCTCCGTCGGCGTGAACGGCAGGTCGCGTCTCGTCACCACCAGGGCGGCGCCGGGATTCACCGGAACCGTCATCACGGTGTTCGGCGTCCTGTCCGGAGCCGGCTCACCGGGCTCCCGCCACCGGACGTCCGCCGTACGCAGCAGTTCCGTCATGGCCGGGAGCAGCTCGCCCGGATCGTCCCGTACGCGCTGACCCAGCAGCAGCGCCTGGATGCCGGGGTCGATGAGGTCCTTCACCTGGGCGGGAACGATGACGGCGTCGGCGCCGCCGGCCCCGTCGACGGCGCGCCACAGGTCCTGCGGAGTGAGCGAGGCCGGGGCCTCGACGACGAACTCGTCCAGGGCGTCGCAGCCTCCCCGCGTCATCGCCGCGCTGCCGGCCGGGGCGATCTGCAGGGAGAGGATGTTGCAGCCCAGCCGGGCGAAGGCCCCGGCGAGCGCGGCGAGGCGGCCGGGGCGCTCGGCGACCCTGGCCCGCACCCGCCACAGGCTGGTCGCGTGATCCGTGCCCGGGCGGACGCGCCCGCGCACGGCCCCCGGGACCGACAGTCTCTTGTGCACGGCCGAGCCGACGATCAACGCCAGCCCGACGCCGACGAGCACCACCGGGCCGGGGTCGCGGTGGCCGAGCAGGGTGGCGAGCACGTGGGCGAGCCCGACGGCGAGGAAGAGCGCGGCCAGTTCCGCGATCTCCCGCCGCCAGGATCGGACGCCGTGATGCCGGTGAAGCGGGCCGGGAGTCGGATGGCCGCCCTCGCCGGCGGCGTTTCTCGGTTCGCTCATGCCCAGAAGTCTGACCCGGCGCTGTTACGCGATCACCGTGCGTGGAATGTCGTCCGCATTAATCCGCTCTCACCGGGCCGCCGCCCGCATCACCGGATCATCACGGTTCCGGTGTGGAGGCGTCCGTCCTGACCCAAAGGCAGAACGGATGCCCCGCGGGGTCGAGGAGGACCCGCACGTCGTCCTGGGGCTGGTGGCCGGCGAGCGTCGCCCCGGCGCCGGTCGCGTGCGCCACGGCCGTCTCCAGGTCGTCCACCTCGATGTCCAGGTGCAGCATCATCCGCTGGTCTCCCGGACCGGCGGGCCAGACCGGCCGGACGTACTCCTTCTCGGTCTGGAACGACAACCCGGCGCCGCCTCCGGGCGGGTGCATCGTCACCCAGCCGGGTTCGTCGGAGTCGATCGTCCAGCCCAGCAGCCGCTGGTAGAAGGCCGCGAGCTCCCGCGCGTCCGGCGCGTCGAGCACCGTCGCGGACAGGGTCATGCGTGGCGTCACGCGTCCTCCCGAATTCGTCCCGAGATCGTCGTCCGGTCGCTGCCCCGCGCGCCTTTCCTCAATCCCGGAGCGATGACCCGAGGGTGATGATCTTCCGTCGGCTCCTCGCCTACAATGCATGAAAGCGGTTCCACAGGCGAGGGGCAGACGCTTGGACGATTCGAGACGGGCACCGGAGGGCGTCGATCCCACCGTCCCGAACATCGCCCGGATGTACGACTACTACCTGGGCGGCAAGGACAACTTCGCCGCCGACCGCGAGGCCGCCGAGAAGATGCTCGCCATCGGGCGGCAGATGGGCAACGACGGACGGGAGGTCGCCAGGGAGAACCGCGGCTTCCTGCAGCGTGCCGTGCGGCACCTGGCCGAGTCGGGGATCACGCAGTTCGTCGACATCGGCGCGGGCCTGCCGACGCAGGAGAACGTCCATCAGGTCGCGCGGCGGCACGCCCCCGGAGCGCGGGTGGTGTACGTGGACATCGACCCGGTGGTCCTCACGCACGCGCGGGCGCTGCTGGCCGACAATCCCGAGACGATCGCGGTGGCCGGGGACGTGCGGGACCCGGACGCCGTGTTCGACGACCCGGAGGTGCGGGCCCACATCGACTTCGCCCGGCCGTTCGCGGTGCTGCTGGTCTCGGTGCTGCACTTCGTCACGGACGACGAGGACGCCGACCGGATCGTCGCCCGGATCCGCGAGCGGATGGTCCCGGGGTGTCACCTGGTGCTGTCGCACATCCTGACGACCGACGAGGTGGCCGAGGAGGTCGTCGCGGAGAGCAAGAAGGTGTACGCGGCCACCTCCTCCGGCGGGCTCGTGGGCAGACCCTTCAAGCGGATCGAGGCGTTCTTCGACGGCCTGGAGATCCTGGAACCCGGCCTCGTGCCCGTGCAGGCGTGGCGGCCCGACGTCCCCTGGGAGGTGCAGGCCGACGACAGGACCGGCATCTTCGGGGCGGTCGGCGGCATGCCCTGACCAGCCGTCCCCGCCCGTCCCCTCTCGTCCCCCCTCGTCCCCGGGCGTCCCCCTCCGTCCCTGGGCGAACGGCCCCGGCGGCGACGGGCTCAGCAGTGGCGGGTCAGCACAGAGCCCGGGTCAGCACAGAGCCCGGGTCAGCACAGAGCCCGGGTCAGCACAGGGCCCGGGTGAGCACGTCGAGAGTGAGTTCGACGATCTTCTCCGGAGGCTCCGCTCCGGGGCCTTCGGCGGGCGGCGTCCCGTGCCCGGCGAGGTCCGGTTTGAGACGGCGGGCCCCCGCGCGGACCACGCCCCAGGCCAGGTCGGCCCGCAGCGCGGGATGGTCCATCCCGGCCTCGCGCAGCGCGTCGGCGAGCGGCGCGGTCAGCTCGCCGTGCAGTTCCTCCACCCTGATCCGGCACTCCTGCGGCAGCCCGATCGCCTGCAGCGCCGGGATCAGCGCGTAGTCGGGGCTGCCGACGAAGTCGAGCGCCGCTCTGCCGTACGCGCGGATCCGGTCGGGCAGCGGGCCGCCGGCGGGCGCGACGGCGGCGCGCAGACGCGCTGACCAGCGGGGAAAGGCGTCCTCCACGAGCTGGGCGAGGATGTCGGCGGTGGAGGCGAAGTAGCGGTAGACGCTGGAGCGGGCCAGGCCGATCCGGGCGCCGACGGCCGCCGGGGAGAGCGCGTGCACGCCCTCGGCGGCCAGGATCTCCCGCGCCGCGTCGAGCAGGGCGGCGTGCTGGTTGGCCCGGTGGTCCGCGACGGTCGCCGCGCTGATCCTCGGCATCTCCCCCTCCAGGGCTGCTACGTCTTCGGGTCGCGCCCTCCAGTATCGGGCCCCGCCGCCGCCACCGGTTCCCCCGGCTCGTCCGGCTCGTCCGGGGAGGCCGGCGTACGGGGGAGGAGAAGCGTGGCGCCGACCCCGGCCAGCAGCGCCAGCGCCGTGATCAGCGCGACCCTGCGGGTCGCCTCGGCGGCGCCCTCGACCGCCGCCGCGTGGATCGCGGGATCGCGGATCGAGGGGATGGCGGCGCCGGCGCTCTCCTCGACGACGCGCGCCACGCCCGCCCGCAGCTGCTCGGGCCGGTCGGCCAGCCCGCGCTCGACGGCCGAGCCGAGCCCGGCCACCAGCACTCCGCCCAGGACGGCGACCCCCAGGGCCGCGCCGAGCTGGCGGATCGTGCTCTGCAGGGCCGAGGCCCCGCCGGAGAGGCGGGCCGGCACGTCGGCGAGGAGCACGCCGGTGAGCTGGGCCGTCGCGAAACCGATGCCCGCGCCGTAGAGCAGCAGCCACGGCACGAGCCGCCAGGGGCCCATGCCGGGGGTGAGGGACAGGCCGATCCCGGCCGCGCCGACGGCCTCCATGCCGAGGCCCGCCCGCACGATCGCGCGCGGCGACCACCGCTTCGACAACGCCGGGACCAGGCCGCCCGCGAGGAAGGTCCCGAGGGCGAGCACCGCGATGACCAGCCCGGCGCGGAACGCGGTGTAGCCGAGCGCGGACTGCAGGAAGAGCGGCAGCACGAGGATCATGCCGAACTCGCCCAGCGCCACGATCACCGCGGCCATCGAGCCGTACCGGAAACTCGGCAGCTCGAACAGCGTCAGGTCGACCAGGACGGGCCGCCCGGCGCGCTCGCGCCGCCGTTCGAGCACGACGAGGGTGGCCAGCGCGACGACGCCGGCGCCGAACGCGAACGGCACGGGCGAGACGCTCTCGAAGCGCAGGCCGAACAGGTCCGCGGTCCGGCGCGGCGCCAGCCAGCCGTACTTCTGGCCCTCGATCAGCGCGAAGACGACACCGGTCGTGCCGGTCACGGCGAGGACCAGGCCCGCGAGGTCGGCGCCCGCCGCGTGCCCGGCCCGCGACTCGGGCACCCGCAGCGAGCCGAGCAGGAGCAGCGCGGCGATCGGCAGATTGATCCAGAACGCGGCGCGCCAGCCGTACTCGGTGACGAGCCAGCCTCCCGCCAGCGGGCCTGCGGCGGCCATGCCGCCGATGATGGAGCCCCAGACGGCGAAGGCGATCACCCGTTGCCGTCCCATGTAGATCTGGTTGATGATCGCGAGGGTCATCGGGACGGCCATCGCGGCCCCCACGCCCTGGACCGCGCGTACGGCGATCAGCATGGGCCCGTTCACCGACAGCGCCGCCAGCATGCTGGCCAGCAGGAAGACCGCGACGCCCAGGGCGAACAGGCGGCGCCTGCCGTGGAGATCGCCCATCCGCCCGAACGGGATGAGCAGCGCCGCGAACATCAGGGAGTAGACGGAGTTGATCCATTCCACGTCGGTCGCGCCGAGGCGCAGGTCGGCGAGGATCGCGGGCACCGCCACGTTCACGATCGTGGCGTCGATGACCACCATCGACACCCCGGTCGCGAGCACGACGAGGGGAAGCCAGCTTTGACGCGAGTTTGGCGACGGCATGTCGCGAATATAGCAACAACCTGTCGCCAACTGACCCGCCGAGCCCGCCGGGCCCGCCGAGCCGGGTGCCGGCGGCCCGCGAACCGTCCGGGCCGGCTATCCGCGGCGGGCGCGGGCGCGGCGCCTGCCCTCGTGCATGGCCTGCACCCGGGCGACCGGGATCGTGTGGCCCTCCTCGACGAGGTCGCGGGGGAGTCGCTGGGGCTCCGGCATCAGGTCGGCCCAGGGATCGGCGTCGCGTAGCAGGCGCGCCGCCGTGCGCACGGTGAAGTCGCCGGGCGTGATCCGGTCCAGGTCGTCCCAGGCGACCGGGAAGGAGACGGGGACGCCGGGCCGCACACGGGGGCTGTAGGCCGCGACGACGGTCGCCCCGCCGGACCGGGTCGAGTCGACGAACACCCGGTCTCCCCGGTCCTCCCGGATGAACGCCGTCGTGGCGAGGGCGGGATCGAGGCGTTCGGCCCGGACGCCGAGCGCGCGGGTGGCGGCGGCCACGTCCTCCGTCGTCTCGCCCTCCAGCGGCACGAACACGTGCAGGCCCTTGGCCCCGCTGGTCTTCACCGCGCCCGACAGCCCGGCGTCGGCGAGCGCCCGGGCGACCAGGCGGGCGGCGCCGACGGCCCGGGGGAACGCCTCGGCCGACGGCGGGTCGATGTCCAGCACGAGGTGGGTGGGCCGGTCCCAGTGACCCGCGTGGACGAGAGCGGGGTGATACTCCACCGCCCGCTGGTTCGCGAGCCACAGCAGGGTCCGCCGGTCGTCGCACAGCGCGTACGACACCCGCCGCTGGGAGGACTCGGCCCACATCGTGACCGTCCGCACCCAGTCCGGGGCGTACGAGGGCACGTTCTTCTGCATGAACGGCGCCTGGCCCTCTCTCACCCGCACGACGGACAGCGGCCGGTCGCGCAGCACCGGGACGATCCGGTCGCGTACGGCGTCCAGGTAGTCGACCAGGTCGCGCTTGGCCGCGCCCGCGCCGTCGAACAACGGCCGGTCGAGGTTGGTCAGCGTGACTCCGTCGCGAACCTCATCGCTGGTCATGCGATCACCATGCCCGCGCCCGGCGCCGGAAATCAACGCGGCCCCGGCGTCTCTCCATGCCGTCTCTGAATATGAGACATAATTGCTCAAATGACGAGACGCCTGGAATAGTGACGGCATGGCACACGAAACGGCCGTCTACACACACGGTCACCATGAGTCCGTCCTGCGTTCCCACCGCTGGCGCACCGCCGCCAACTCCGCGGCGTACCTGCTGGGCGCGCTGAAGCCCCACATGCGCGTCCTGGACGTCGGGTGCGGGCCCGGCACGATCACCGCCGACCTGGCCGGGCACGTGCCGCAGGGCGAGGTGGTCGGCCTCGACAACGCGCCCGGCGTGCTGGAGCAGGCCCGGGAGGAGGCGGCGCGGCGCGGCGTCGCCAACGTGAGCTTCACGACCGGCGACGTGCACGCGCTCGGCGCTCCCGACGCCTCATTCTGCGTCGTGCACGCCCACCAGGTGCTCCAGCACGTCGGCGACCCGGTGGGCGCGCTGCGCGAGATGCGGCGCGTGACGAAGCCGGGCGGCATCGTCGCGGCGCGCGACTCCGACTACGCCGGCATGATCTGGTATCCGCTGGTCCCCGCGCTGGACGACTGGCTGGACCTCTACCGCCGGGTCGCCCGGGCCAACGGCGGCGAGCCCGACGCCGGTCGGCGCCTGCGCTCCTGGGCCGGGGAAGCCGGCTTCACCGAGATCACCTCGTCGTCGTCCACCTGGTGTTTCGCCACCCCCGAGGACCGGGCGTGGTGGAGCGGCCTGTGGGCCGACCGCACCCTCCAGTCCGCCTACGCGAGCCGGGTGATCGAGGGCGGCCACGCCACCCAGGACGACCTGCGGCGGATCTCCGACGGCTGGCGGGAGTGGGGCGCGAGCGCGGACGGCTGGTTCAGCGTCGTGCACGGCGAGATCCTCTGCCGGGTGGGCTGACCACCCCTCCCCGCCGTGGTGGCGCGGCCGGTTACGGGGGAGGATCGGGGTGTGACCTGCGGAAGACGGAGCCCTGCCGCGGAGCGTGCGGGCCACGCCGACGGCACGTGGCACGCCGCGCCGCCGTCGCCGTCACGGCCGCCGGGGGGCTGACATGCGGCCGGCGGCGGGAGACCCGGTCACCCTGTTCCTGTGCGGGGACGTCATGCTCGGGCGCGGCGTCGACCAGATCCTCCCGCATCCCGGCGATCCCGCCCTGCGGGAGCCGCACCTCCGGGACGCCGGGGCGTACGTCGAGCTGGCGGAGGCGGCGAACGGCCCGATCCCGCGCCCGGCCGGATACTCCTGGCCCTGGGGCGACGCGCTGGAGGCGCTGGACGAGGCCGGTCCCGACGTCCGGGTGCTCAACCTGGAGACGAGCGTCACCCGGTCCGGCGACTTCGCGCCGGACAAGGCCGTGCACTACCGGATGAACCCCGCCAACCTTCCCGCGCTGGCCGTGGCCCGCCCGGACGTCTGCGTGCTGGCCAACAACCACGTGCTCGACTTCGGCGTACGCGGGCTCACCGAGACGCTCGGCGCGCTGGCGGCGGCGGGGCTCCGCCAGGCCGGGGCGGGGCGTGACGAGGACGAGGCGCGGCGGCCCGCGGCCGTGCCGCTTCCCGGCGGTGGACGCGTGCTGGTGTTCGCGGCCGCGATGCCGTCCAGCGGCGTCCCGGGCGGGTGGGCGGCCCGGCGGGACCGGCCCGGCGTGGCCTTCCTCCCGGCGCCGTCCCCCGCCGCCGCGGCCGAGATGATCCAGCGCGTACGGCGGGTCAGGCGGCCGGGGGACGTCGTGGTCGTCTCCGTCCACTGGGGGTCGAACTGGGGCTACGAGGTCGGCGACGACCAGAGCGGGTTCGCGCACGCGCTGGTCGACGGGGGCGTCGACCTCGTCCACGGCCACTCCTCGCACCACCCCCGCCCCGCCGAGGTGTACCGGGACCGGCTGATCCTCTACGGCTGCGGCGACTTCATCGACGACTACGAGGGCATCACCGGCTATGAGGAGTACCGCGACGACCTGCGGCTGCTGTACTTCGCGACGGTGGAGGCCGCGTCGGGGCGGCTGCGCGAACTGCGGATGGCGCCGATGCGGGCCGTACGCATGCGGCTGCGTCGCGCCGGTGACGAGGACCGCGAGTGGCTGCGCGGGACGCTCGACCGGATCGGCCGGAGGTTCGGCGCGCGGACCGGGCCGGCGCCCGGCGGGACGCTCGTCCTCGCGCCGGCCGGGTAGGAGGTGATCACGATGCTGGTCTGCGAGATCATGACGGCGCCGGTGGTGACGGTGCGGCGCACGGCGACGATCAGGCAGGCCGTCCGCCTGCTGTACGAGCAGGACATCACGGCCGCGCCGGTGGTCGAACGGCCGGGACGGATGGTCGGCATCGTCAGCGAGATGGATTTGCTGCGCGGCGAGTTCGAGAGCGAACCCCGGGCCTTCCTGCGCCCCGAGGCCCTGCCCACCGGCAGGCCGCCCGCGCTCGTCGAGGAGGTCATGACGCCGCGCGTCGCCACCGTGGGCGACACGGCCGACGTCATGGACCTCCTGGACCTGATGATCACGACCGGGGTGAAGAGCGTCCCGGTGGTGCGCGACGACGACCTCGTCGGCATCGTCAGCCGGCGCGACCTGATGGGACTGCTGGTCCAGGGCGACGAGCGGATCCGCGACGACGTGCTCGCGGCGCTGCGCGACTGCGCCGACACGGCGCACTTCGGCGCGGCGGTGCGCAACGGCGTCGTCGAGTTGTACGGCCCGGGCGACGAGCGGTCGGCCCGCATCGCCGAGATGGTCGTCAGGACCGTCCCCGGCGTCGCCGGCGTCGTCTTCCCCGAGGGCCTGATCAGCTGAGTCCGTCGCCGGGGCCGGGGCGGGGGTCGTCGTCGGGGCTGTTGTCGTCGAGGCGGGCGAGCACGTCGGTGGCCAGCCGTTCGAGCGCGGCGACCTGCTCGGGGGTGAGCCCGTCGAAGAACAGGCGGCGCACGGTCGCCACGTGCCCAGGAGCCGCGGCGGCGATGGCCCGGCGGCCCTCCTCGCTGATCACGACGAACGCGCCCCGGCCGTCCTCCTCGCACTCCTCCCGCCGGACGAGACCGCGCCGCTGCATCCGGGTGAGGTGGTGGGACAGGCGGCTCTGCTCCCACTGGAGGCCGCGCTCCAGCTCGAACGGCCGCAGCCTTTCGTCGGCGTTGTCGGTGAGGTGCACGAGGACCTCGTAGTCCGCCAGGGAGAGGGCGGAACCGGCCTGCAACTCCCGGTTGAGCCGGGCCGTGAGACGCCCCTGCATGCGCAGGTAGGCCCGCCAGGCGCGCTGTTCGTCCGCGTCGAGCCAGCGTGGGCTGTTCATGCCGCCCAGGGTATCCGGAATCAATGACTCGTCATCTATGTTGTGGGGCACCAGTAGATGATGCATCATCTACATGGCGACGAGGAAAGGGTTCCGATGACCACGACCAGGCTGACCCCCCGTGTGGACGTCCGCAGGGCGGCCGAGCGCTTCACCACCCGCATCTCCTGGCTCGATTCCAAGCACTCGTTCTCGTTCGGCGGCCACCACGACCCCGGCAACACCCACCACGGCCTGCTGCTGGTGAACAACGACGACACCGTGCATCCGGGCACCGGCTTCGAGACGCACCCGCACCGGGACATGGAGATCGTCACCTGGGTGCTCCGGGGCTCGCTGGTCCACCAGGACTCCGAGGGGCACTCCGGCGTCATCTACCCGGGGCTCGCCCAGCGCATGAGCGCGGGCACCGGCATCCTCCACTCGGAGAAGAACGACTCCTGGCGGCTGACCGGCGGCGGCGCCCACGACGAGCCCGTCCACTTCGTCCAGATGTGGGTGGTCCCTGACGAGCCCGGCATCACCCCCGGGTACGAGCAGCTGGAGATCGAGGGCGACCTGCTGGCCGGCGGCCTGGTGCCGGTCGCCTCCGGCATGGACAAGCACGACGGCGCCGCGGCCATCCGGATCAAGAACCGGTACGCCGCGCTGCACGCCGCCCGCCTGGAGCCCGGCCAGTCCGTGGAGCTGCCGGAGGCGCCGTTCCTGCACCTTTTCGTGCCCCGGGGCGCCGTCACCCTGGAGGGTGCGGGCATGCTGGAGACCGGCGACGCCGTACGGTTCACCGCCACCGGCGGGCAGAAGGTCACCGCGACCGAGCCCGCCGAGATCCTCGTGTGGGAGATGCACGCGACCATCGCCGCGTGACGATCTGGGAAGGACGGACAACCGATGGAGCAGACAGACCCGAAGGTCGCCGACAATCCGGAGGCGCGCCGCTTCGAGATCACCGTCGACGGCGTCCTCGCCGGCTTCGCCGACTACGGGCTCGACGGGCAGACGATCTCCTTCACCCACACCGAGATCGACTCCTCGTTCGAGGGCCGCGGTCTCGGCTCGGTGCTGGTCCGCGCCGCGCTCGACGCCGCGCGCGACGCCGGGCTGTCGGTCCTGCCGTACTGCCCGTTCGTACGGCGGTACATCGCGCGGCACCCGGAGTACCTCGATCTGGTGCCGGCCGACCGGCGGGCCCGGTTCTCGCTCGACGGCGACGAGGCGGCCGGGTGACCGCCGGGCCGCTGAGCCCAGGGGAGCCCGCGCTCTACGGCTGTACGGTCGCCGCCGAGCCGATGCCGGAGAGCGTGCTCCTGCCCGGCCACGACGTGCCGCTCGGCCGGTACACGACGGTGCGCCGGCTGCTCCCGCAGCGCCCGCGCCGGATGGTCGGCGCGTGGTGCTTCGTCGACCACTTCGGCCCGGACGACGTGCGCGACCGGCCGGGCATGCGGGTGCCGCCGCATCCCCACACGGGACTGCAGACGGTCACCTGGCTCGCCGAGGGGGAGATCCTGCACCGCGACAGTCTCGGCAACGTCCAGGCGATCGTGCCGGGACAGCTCAACCTGATGACCGCGGCCCACGGGATCGCCCACTCCGAGCAGTCGCCGCCGGACCACCCTCCGGGGATGCACGGGTTGCAACTGTGGGTCGCGCTGCCGGAGGACGCCCGGCACGGCGAGGCGAGGTTCGAGCACCACGCCGCGCTGCCCGTGCTGACCGACGGGAACGTCACGGTGACCGTCGTGGTGGGGGAGGTGGGAGCGGCCCGGTCGCCCGCGCTGGCGCACACCCCGCTGCTCGGGGTCGAGGTGCTCTTCGGCGGCGCCGGACGACACCGGCTGCCGGTCGACCCGGCCTTCGAGACGGCGGTGCTGGCCATGTCCGGTACGGCGGAGGTGGCCGGGGTGACGCTGTCGCCGGGGTCGCTGCTCTACCTCGGGCAGGGCCGTGAGGGCGTGCCGCTGGAGACCACCGGGCCCGCGCGGCTGTTCGTGCTGGGCGGGACGCCGTTCGAGGAACCCCTGGTGATGTGGTGGAACTTCGTCGGCCGTTCGCACGAGGAGATCGCCGCGGCCCGCGACGACTGGGCGCGCGGCGCCCGCTTCGGCGTCGTCCCCGGCGGGCAGGAGCGGTTGCCCGCGCCCGAGATGCCCACCGTACGGCTGAAGGCCCGCGACCGGCACGGCCGGCGCCTGGGCTGACCCTGCGCGCCGGCAGGTCTCAGTTCCGCGTCCAGAGCCATCCCTGGCTGTCCTCGTCGTACGAGGGGTTGCCGCCGGCCGCGAACACCCGTTCCTCTCCGGGAACCCTGGCGGAGACGCGGGCGTAGCCGATGCGGATCTCTGCGCGGTGGGCGGGGAAGGCGGCCAGCGGGTCGGCGGGCAGGTCCAAGGCGTTGGTAACACCCGCCCTCCTTTCAACGAACGCTCTTCGAGCGTTGTTGAAAGGCACAGGTTATAGAAGGAGTTTTTGAAGGGTTTTCCGGCCCTTCGCGAGCCCTTCCGATGGGCCTTCAAGAAACGATCGTTGAATGAAGCCGACCTTCGCTTCCACTTCACGATGAGGGGTACTTCCCCCGCCTCGGGGGTACTCGCCTCCGCCCTCCAGCGCCACGATGAGTGGCCGCGGCAGCCGCCTCAAGATTTCTCCGCACGGTACGAGTGGTTGGATGGTCGGCACCGAGCACCCCCTCGCAGTCGGCCAGCGTGGCCTCGTACAGCGGGATGGCCCGGCCCAGGTCCCCCGCCGTCTCGTAGGCGCCGGCAAGGTTGTTGCGGGAGGTCAGGGTGTGGGGGTGGTCGCCGCCGAGCACCCGCTCGCAGTCTGCCAGCGTGCTCTCGTACAGCGGGATGGCCCGGCGTAGATCGCCCGCCGCGTGGTAGGCGTGGGCGAGGTTGTTGCGGGAGGTCAGGGTGTCGGGGTGGTCGGCGTCCAGCACCCGCTCGCGGTCGGCCACCGTGCTCTCGTACAGGGGGATGGCCCGGCGTAGATCGCCCGCCGCGTGGTAGGCGTGGGCGAGGTTGTTGCGGGAGGTCAGGGTGTCGGGGTGGTCGGCGTCCAGCACCCGCTCGCGGTCGGCCAGCGTGGCCTCGTACAGGGGGATGGCCCGGCGTAGATCGCCCGCCGCGTGGTAGGCGTGGGCGAGGTTGTTGCGGGAGGTCAGGGTGTCGGGGTGGTCGCCGCCGAGCACCCGCTCGCGGTCGGCCAGCGTCGCCTCGTACAGGGGGATGGCCCGGCCCAGGTCCCCCGCCGTCTCGTAGGCGTGGGCGAGGTTGATGCGGGATTGCAGCGTGTGGGGGTGGTCGCCGCCCAGCACCCGCTCGCAGTCTGCCAGCGTCGCCTCCAGCAGCGGAATGGCCCGGCGTAGATCACCCGCCGCACAGTAGGCGGTGGCGAGGTTGATGCGGGAGATCAGCGTGTGGGGGTGGTCGCCGCCCAGCACCCGCTCGCAGTCTGCCAGCGTCGCCTCGTACAGGGGGATGGCCCGGCCCAGGTCCCCCGCCGCCTGATAGGCGTGGGCGAGGTCGTTACGGATGGTCAGCGCGCCGGGGTGGTCGCCGCCCAGCACCCGCTCCCGCCCGGCGAGGGTGGCCTCGTACAGGGGGATGGCCCGGCCCAGATTGCCCGCCGCCCGATAGGTGCCGGCGAGGTTGCCGCGGGAGGTCAGCGTGTCGGGGTGGTCGGCGCCCAGCACCCGCTCATGGCCGGCCAAGGCTGCCTCGAACAGCGAAATGGCCCGGCCCAGATTCCCCGCCTCCCGGTAGACGCCGGCGAGGTTGTTGCGGGAGGCCAGGGTGGAGGGGTGATCGGCGCCCAGCACCCGCTCATGGTCGGCCAGCGTCGCCTCGAACAAGGGGATAGCGCGGGTGAGGTCGGCCAGGTCGTACAGGTACCGGCCGCACCAGCCGCGTAGAGCCAGCAGCTCGGTGGGCAGGTCGCCACCGGCGAGGGCCCAGTGATAGACGGTGTTGGTCTGGTCGATCAGCGTTTCGACCTGGGCGCGGGCCGCCCAGCTGCCGGCACCGTAGGGCAGGGTGGCGTTGAAAGCCTGGAGCAGGCCGACGGCCCGGGCGAGGGCGGCAGACAGGTGGCCGTGGTGGGTGGCTCGTTCGCGCAGCACGCGTTGCACCAGGCGGTGCATCAGGACGGTGGCGCCGTCCTCACTGAAGGAGATCAAGCAGTTATCGGCCAGGGCGGCGAGCGTTTCCCGCAGGTGCACCGGGTGGCTACCGGCCTTGCTCCCGGCCGACAGCACCGTCAGGGGGATGCCCGCCGGCGACAGCACCGAGAGCATCGCCAGCAGGTGCGGGGCCGAGGGCAGGGACGCCTCCGCCTGGGTGATCGACAGCATGATGGCCTGGGCGGTGCCGGCCGGGTAGGCGTCGCCGTCGTGGGCGGGCAGATAGTCGCCGATGGGGAAGGCGTGCAGCAGGTCCAGGTAGCTGGGGTAGTCCAGATGCAGGCGGGCGATCACGGAGGCGGCCTGGGCCAGCGCCAGCGGCAGGTGTCCCAGCTCCGTGGCGAGTTCGGCGGCGCCGCCAGGGTCGTCCAGGCCGGTACGCCGGTGCAGGAAAGCCTGCGCCTGGTCGAGGGTGAACACGCCGACCTCGAGTGGCTGATAGGAGCGCAGGAAGGCACGGTTGCGGGTAGTGATGAGCGCGCGGGTGGCGCCGGTGGCCGGGCACCAGCGGCGCACCACGGCGACGTCGGCGGCGTTGTCGAAGACCAGCAGCGCGGGCCGGGTGGTGGCGGCCAGCCAGGATCTGGCCCGGGCCGCGGCCGTGGCGGCGTCGTCGTCGGGCCGACGTTGGCCAAGCCGCTCGGCCAGGGCGGCCAGCCCGGTCACGATCTGGTCGGTGCTCTCGGCGGCGATCCAGGCGACCACCGGCCAGCCCGCCGCCTGGCAGGCCCAGGCGTAGGAGGCGGCCAGCATCGTCTTGCCCACACCCGGGGTGCCCGCCACCGCGCAGATCGCCACCGCCCCGCCGTTGCCGGCGTCCGCGTGCTTCGCGGGGGGCCCATCGTCCAGCAGGACGGCCAGGCGGCGCAGCAGCTGCTCGCGCGGCTGGAACCCAGGCGGGCGTTGCGGGATGTCTCCCTCGACGATCTGACCCGGCGCCCGCTCCGGTGGGGGCGGGTAGTGGTGATGGTGTTCGACGCCGACGGCCTTTTCGATGAGGTTGTGGTGGAACTCGATGTGGTCCCCGGCGGTGCCGCTGGGCGGCTCATCCCCGGTCATCGCTATCCCCGTCCACGAAGGTGGGCGTCGGGGGCGTGGGCCCGGTCACCTGCTTGCCCACGACTGTGCCGCCGAAGGCGTTGCCGTGGAACTCAATGTGGTCGCCGCCATAGCTGTGCCGCTCACCGCCGGACACGGTCCGCTGTACGGGTGATCCCGCCGGTGGCGTCTGCGGGACGCCCGGCACGGCAGGCGCTGCTGCGGCCGGCTGGGAGGCCGCCTGCCTCACGTCAGCGCGCACCTGCAGCAGCAGGGCCACCACCGCCACGACCAGACCGGCGGAGCCGATGAACATGCTCACCACGCTCGCGCGCTGATCCAGCACCTCCAGCACCTGTGGCGGCAGATGCAACGGATCGGCGAAGAACCCGACCAGCCCCACCACCAGCAGACCCGCCAGCACCACGATCGCCGCGATCGCCATCCCCCGCCCCATCCGTGACCGGGGCGCCGGTGCTGAACCATCCCTCGCCTGCGCCATGTCTCCAGACTGCTGCCCAGCCCGAGAAGTGTCGCCCGGAGTGACGAACGTGTTACCTCTCCTCGTTCTTTAATGAATTGGTGGTTTTCGGAACTGCCCGGGTGATCAAGCCGTGCGGGCCGCCCCGAGAAGGGCGGGCCCGCGCGGTGCTGGGCCCCGACCGCCCCGACACCCTCACCTCCCGAGACACCCTCGCCAGCGCCTACCACTCCGCGATCGGCCGGGCGGCTCGGCGCCGCTCCGCGGAGCCGGTTTTCGCGTGATGTGACGGATCACGGGGTGAACCGGGGAGAAGTTCCGACTATCGGAACGCGTGGTTCTACTTTGCGTGCTCATTAAGTAACTTTCCGCAGGGAGACCGGCGCGCCGACGAGGAGGCCGACCATGACGGCGGAGATCGTGGACACGTCCATCACCGGCATCACCGGCCGGGTCCGGCGGCGGGTCGACGAACTGCTGTCCGACTTCCTCGACGCGCGGCGCCCTCCGGTCGGCGACCACGACGTGGCCGAGGGATACCGCCTGCTGCGTGAATTCGTGATCGAGGGTGGCAAGCGGGTCCGGCCTCTGCTGTGTTACTGGGGCTGGCGGGGCGCCGGCGGTGAGGAGCTTCGCGAGGCGGCGGTTGTCGCCACCGGCGCGGCGCTGGAGCTCTACCACGCCGGTCTTCTCATCCACGACGACCTCATGGACGGCAGCGAGCTGCGCCGGGGACGTCCGACGATCCACCGGGGGCTCGCGCGGCCGGGGCGGTTCGGGGCGGCAGAGGCGTTCGGCCAGTCCGCGGCGATCCTCCTGGGCGTGCTCGCCCAGGCCTGGGCCGAGGAACTGCTCGCGGATGCCGCGCCCGCCGACGTGCGGGCCCGCGCGGCCCGCGACCTCTTCAACCGCATGCGCACCGAGGTCGTCACCGGTCAGTACCTCGACCTGCTGGCGCACGCCCGGGGTGACGACGGGGTCGAGCAGGCGCTCACGGTGATCCGGTACAAGACGGCGCGCTACACAGTGGAGCGCCCGCTGCAGATCGGCGCGGCGCTCGCCGGGGCCCCGCAGAGCCTGCTGGAGGCCTACTCCCGCTTCGGCCTGCCGTTGGGGGAGGCGTTCCAGCTGCGCGACGACGTCCTCGGCGTCTTCGGCGATCCCTCGGTCACCGGCAAACCCGTCCTCGACGACCTGCGCGAGGGAAAGCGGACCGTGCTCATGGCGTACGCCTCCGCGCGGGCCCGCGGACCGGAACGGGACCTGCTGCGCACCTGGCACGGCGATCCCGCACTGGACGAGGCGCGGGCGGCGGAGCTGCGGCGGATCATCGTGGACACCGGCGCGCTCGACCGGGTCGAGGAGCTGATCGTCCAGCGGACCGGCCAGGCGCTCGCGGCGCTGCGCGACTGCCCGATCACGCCGGAGGCGGCCGAGGCGCTGGCGGTGCTCACCGAGCGGCTCACGCGTCGCGTCCGGTGAGGCGCGCGAACGGCACGCCCGCGTCATCGGCGGCTTCCCGCGTCCCTCGCCCCAACCGCCCGACCCGCGCCTTTCGCGCCGGGGCCGGTCCGGCGGCGCGGGACCCTCCGGGCGGCGCCCCTCCGATGCCTTCCCCTCCACCGCTCGGCGACGAGCACGACCTGTTAGCGGACAACCGGCCGCCGGCCGATCAGAAGATGGGTGATGTGCTGTGACCGAAACGACCCCGCAGACCAGCGCGCCGAACGACAGCAGGCTCAGCCTGAGCACCAGGGCCGCGCGCAACCTGGCCACGACGACCAAGACCCCGCCGCAGATGCAGGAGATCACCTCCCGGCACCTGCTGCGCGTGCTGCCCTGGATCGAGGCCGTCGGCGGCGTCTACCGGGTCAACCGCCGGCTGACCTACCAGGTGGCCGACGGGCGCGTGACGTTCGTCTCGACCGGAGCGGAGGTGCGGGTCATCTCCGCCGAGCTGTGTGAGCTGCCGGCGCTGCGGGGTTTCGGCGACGCCGACGTGCTGGCGTCGCTGGCCGATCTGTTCACGCAGCGGGAGTACGAGGCGGGGCAGGTCATCGCGGCGGCGGGGACTCCGATGGAGGAGGTCGTGCTGCTGGCCCACGGCAAGGTGGACAAGATCGGTGAGGGGGCGTACGGCAACGAGACGCTGCTCGGGGTGCTGGCCGACGGGGAGTACGTCGGCGAGCAGATGCTGGTGCACCCCGAGGCGCGGTGGGAGTGGACGGTGCGGACGGTGACGCCGTGCACCGTACTCGCCCTGACCAGGGACGCCTTCGAGCGTCTGCTGGCGTTGTCGGAGAGCCTGCGCGAGCACGTGTCGGCGTACCGGGAGGACCCGGACGGCCCGGTGAACCGGTACGGGGAGGCGGAGATCGCGCTGGCGGCGGGGCATGTGGGTGAGGCGACGCTGCCGGGGACGTTCGTGGATTACGAGCTGGGGCCGCGGGAGTATGAGCTGAGTGTGGCGCAGACGATTCTGCGGGTGCATTCGCGGGTGGCGGATCTGTACAACGAGCCGATGAACCAGACCGAGCAGCAGTTGCGGTTGACGGTCGAGGCGTTGCGGGAGCGGCAGGAGCACGAGCTGGTCAACAACCGTGATTTCGGGTTGTTGCACAACGCCGATCTCAAGCAGCGCATCCACACCCGGTCGGGCCCGCCCACCCCCGACGACCTCGACGAACTGCTGACCACGGTCTGGAAGAACCCGACCGTCATGTTCGCCCACCCCAAGGCGATCGCGGCCTTCGCCCGGCAGTGCAACAGCCGGGGCATCTATCCGCAGACCGTCGAGTTCAACGGCCAGAAGGCGCCCGCCTGGCGCGGGGTCCCGCTGCTGCCGTGCAACAAGATCCCCGTCAACGACCAGGGCGTCAGCTCGATCATGGTCATGCGCCTGGGGGAGAAGGACCAGGGCGTCGTCGGCCTGCGCCGCACCGGCCTGGTGGACGAGTACGAGCCGGGTCTGTCCGTGCGCTTCATGGGCATCGACGACAAGGCGATCATCTCCTACCTCGTGACGACCTACTACTCGGCGGCCGTGCTGGTCCCCGACGCCCTCGGCATCCTGGAGAGCGTCGAGGTCCTGTGATGTCGTCCTACCGGCTGCCGGACTTCTATCTCCCGTATCCGCCGAGGCTCAACCCGCACGTCGAGACCGCCCGTGCGCACACCCGCGGCTGGGCGGAGCGGATGGGGATGCTGGACGATCCGGACATCTGGACCGTGGAGTCGCTCGACGCGATGGACTACGGCCTGATGTGCGCCTACACCCATCCCGACTGCTCCGCCCCGGAGCTGGACCTGGTCACGGACTGGTACGTCTGGGTCTTCTACTTCGACGACCACTTCCTGGAGACCTTCAAGCGCAGCAGGGATCTCGACGGCGCCCAGGAGTACCTGGACCGGCTCGACGCGTTCATGGCGGACGACCCGCCCGAGCCGGTCAACCCCGTGGAACGGGGACTGGCCGACCTGTGGCTCCGCACCGTGCCCGCCATGTCGGCGGCGTGGCGGCGGCGGTTCGTCCGGGTCACCCGGGATCTGCTCCAGGAGTCGATGTGGGAGTTGTTCCACATCGAACGGGACGCCGTCTCCAACCCCATCGAGTACATCGAGGAACGCCGGAAGGTCGGCGGCGCCCCGTGGTCGGCGGCGCTGGTCGAGCACGCGGCGGGTGCGGAGCTTCCGGCCCGGCTGGCCGGCAGCCGGCCGATCCGGGTGCTGACGGAGTCGTTCGCCGACTCCGTGCACCTGCGCAACGACCTGTTCTCCTACGAGCGGGAGGTGCGGGAGGAAGGCGAGCTGTCCAACTGCGTGCTGGTCTGCGAGCGTTTCTTCGGCTGTGACACCGCCCGGGCCGTGGAGATCACCAACGACCTGCTCACGTCGCGGCTGCACCAGTTCGAGCACACCGCGCTGACCGAACTGCCGGCGCTCTTCGCCGACGAGGCGGTCTCGCCGCCCGAGCAGGGGCTCGTCCTCCGGTACGCCAAGGGGCTGCAGGACTGGCAGGCGGGAGGCCACGCCTGGCACTCGGCCTCCAGCCGCTACACGAAGAACGGCGGGCAGGCGGGGGCCTTCGGGATGAACGTCTCGCGCGCCCACCTCACGGGCGCGGGCGGCCTGCGCAACCACACCCACAGGCCCTTCGCGGCGGCCGGTGTACGGCTGCCCGAGCCGTACATGCCGTTCCAGGTGCGCGACAACCCGCACCTGGACGCGGCGCGCGCGGCCGACCTGGAGTGGTGCGCGGCGATGGGGTTCTTCGACGGGGTTCCCGGCATCCCCGCGACCGCCGTGTGGGACGAACGGCGGCTCGCCGGATTCGACCTGGCTCTCTGCGCGTCCGGCATCACCCCGGACGCCACCGCCGACGAGCTGGTCCTGGCCACCAACTGGCTGGCCTGGGGGACGTACGGCGACGACTACTATCCACGCGTCTTCGGCGCGGCGCGTGACCTGGTCGGCGCGAAGCTCCTGAACCGGCGGCTCAAGGAGCTCATGCCGCTGGATCTCGTCCCGCGGCTGACCCCGTCGACGGGGCTGGAACGAGGGCTCGCCGACCTGTGGCCGCGCACCGCGGGGCCGCTGCCGACCGGCTCCCGCGAGATCTTCCGCACGTCGGTGGAGGAGATGATCGACAGCTGGGTGTGGGAGCTGGCCAACCAGGCCCAGAACCGGGTGCCCGACCCCGTCGACTACCTGGAGATGCGGCGCAGGACCTTCGGCTCGCACATGACGATGTGCCTCGCCAGGCTCGCCCCCGACCGGGTCATCCCCGTGGAGATTCACCTGACCCGCGAGTTCCTCGGCATGACCGACGCCGCGCAGGACTACGCGTGCCTGCTCAACGACCTGTTCTCCTACCGCAAGGAGATCCAGTACGAGGGCGAACTGCACAACGCGGTCCTGGTGATGTCCACCTTCCTCGACTGCCCGCCGCAGGAGGGCGTGACGGTGGTGGACGGGCTCATGACGAGCCGGATGAGGCAGTTCGAGCACATCACCACCATCGACCTGCCGGCCCTGCTCGACCGGATCGACGCGGGTGAGGCCGTACGGGAGTCGGTCGCGGCGTACGTGACCGATCTGCGGAACTGGATGGCCGCCATCCTGCGCTGGCATCAACGGTGCCGGCGTTATCTCGACGAGGAACTGCGCGCGGGTCCGGTGGCCCGGTGGACCCAGGGCCCGACCGGCCTCGGCACCGCCACCGCCAGGATCGGCTCCCTCGCTCGCGCGTACGGCGCGACCACGTACGGCGCGCCCGCTGGGGACGGCGCCGCGCACCCGCCCGTGCTCCACCTCACGGCGGGTGCCTCATGAGCGCGCCGATCGGGCCCGACGGCGCGTCGCGGCTGGCCCTGGGCACCAGGGCCGCGCGCACCCTCGCGACCACCACCAAGACCCCGCCGCAGATGCGGGAGATCACCCCTCGCCACCTGCTGCGGGTGCTCCCGTGGATCGACGTGCAGGGCGGGGTCTACCGGGTCAACCGGCGGCTGACCTACACCCCGGGAGACGGGCGGGTGACGTTCGTCTCGACCGGGGCCGAGGTCAGGGTGATCCCGGCCGAGCTGTGCGAACTGCCGTCGCTGCACGGGTACGCCGACGCGGAGGTGCTGGCCGCGCTGGCGGACCGGTTCGTGCAGCACGAACTGGACCAGGACGAACCGGTGCCCGCCGGGCAGGTGGTCCTGGTCGCCCACGGCAAGATCGCCTGCGTCGGCGTCGGCGAGTACGGCGGCGAGACGCTGCTCCGGGTCGTGGCCGACGGGGATCACCTCGGTGATCTCACCGGCCCGGCGGCGCCCCCCGCCAGGGCGCTCACCCGCTGCGTCGTGCTCGTGCTCGAACGGCCGGTGGCCGACGAGCTGACCGAGCGCTCGGACAGCCTGCGGGAGCAGCTGAACCGCCCGGCGGCCGGACGTCCGGCCAACCGGTACGGGGAGGCGGAGATCGCGCTGGCGGCGGGGCATGTGGGTGAGGCGACGCTGCCGGGGACGTTCGTGGATTACGAGCTGGGGCCGCGGGAGTATGAGCTGAGTGTGGCGCAGACGATTCTGCGGGTGCATTCGCGGGTGGCGGATCTGTACAACGAGCCGATGAACCAGACCGAGCAGCAGTTGCGGCTGACGGTCGAGGCGTTGCGGGAGCGGCAGGAGCACGAGCTGGTCAACAACCGCGACTTCGGGTTGTTGCACAACGCCGATCTCAAGCAGCGCATCCACACCCGGTCGGGCCCGCCCACCCCCGACGACCTCGACGAACTACTGGCCCGTCGGCGCAGCTCGCACTACTTCCTGGCCCACCCCCGGGCCATCGCCGCCTTCGGCCGCCAGTGCACCGCCCGGAGCCTGTATCCGGACGTCACCGAGTCCGGCGGCGCGAAGGTGATGGCGTGGCGGGGGGTCCCGATACTGCCCTGCGACAAGATCCCCGTCACCGACCGCGGGCTCACCTCGATCCTGGTGATGCGCACCGGAACCGAGAAACAGGGAGTCGTCGGCCTGCGCCGCACCGGCCTGGCGGACGAGTACGAGCCGGGTCTGTCGGTGCGCTTCACCGGCATCGACGACAAGGCGGTCATCTCCTACCTCGTGACCACCTATCACTCCGCGGCCGTGCTGGTGCCCGACGCTCTCGGCGTCCTGGACAGCGTGGAGGTCGGCTGAACGCCGCCGCCCTGGCCGTACGCCGGCCGCCCTCGCCGGAAACCGCCGCACGTGCGCGGCGCTCCGGTTAGGGTGGCCGCTGGCCGATCACAAGGTGCTCTTCGGAATGCTCTTCGGAATGCGATGACGGAGGTCTGCGATCGTGCTGATGGAACGGTCCGGC
The DNA here is from genome assembly GCF_014161435.1 of Microbispora sp. H10949. Classification (NCBI taxonomy): domain Bacteria; kingdom Bacillati; phylum Actinomycetota; class Actinomycetes; order Streptosporangiales; family Streptosporangiaceae; genus Microbispora; species Microbispora sp. H10949. Next base: position 458,306 of record NZ_JABBWZ010000006.1, read on the forward strand.
AGGGCGGAGACGGCGTCGGCCCTGGGCAGCCTGGAGCGCGGGATCGCGATCCTCTTCTGCCTGGCGGTCGGCATGAGGCCGATGAACCTCACCCAGGTGCACCGTTCGACCGGGTTCTCGAAGACGACCACGCACCGCCTGCTCGGGGTCCTGCAGGGACGCGGCCTGGTCACCCGCAGGGGCGGCGACTACACGGTCGACGGGCGCTTCGCCGAACTGCTGTCGCCACGCGGCTGGCCCGTGCAGGGCCGCCGGGTGCCGGACTGCCGCCGGGCGGTCCTGCCCTACCTGCTCCAGCTGTACGAGGCCACCCGCCAGACCGTCAACCTCGCCGTGCCCGACCGCGGCGAGGTCGCGTACGTCGAACGGCTGTATGGGCACAACCGGGTCAGGTCGCCGTCGGACGGCGTCGACCGCGCGCCGCTCCACTGCACGGCCGCGGGCAAGGCGCTGCTCGCCCATGACGCCGGACTGCGGAAGGCCTTCTACGCCGGTCCCGCCCCCCGGCGGATGACGGGCCGTACGGTGACCGGCCCGGCCACGCTGGAACGCGAGCTCGCGGCCGTCCGCGGCGAGGGCGTGAGCTACGCGCGGGAGGAGTACGCCGAAGGGGTCTGCTGCGCCGCCGCGCCCGTCTTCGCGCCGGACGGCCGGGTGTGCATGGTCGTCTCCGTCGCGGCCCCGGCGGGCGCCGCGGCGCTGCCGCGCCTGGGCCCGGCCGTCCGTAGAACCGCCCACCAGATCACCGGAGCCCTGAGCACCGTCCTGGCGCCGGGACCGGAGCGCACCGGACCGGTGTTCGGCAGGGCACCGGCGGACGCCGGGAACGGCAGCAGGGCGCCGGCGTCCACCGGCGGCCCCGGCAGGGCGGCCGTACGGCCCTAGACGGCGAACCGCGCGGACCCGGCCGGTTGGGCTGGCCGATGCGTGGGGAGAGTCTTCGATGGCGGTGTGACCTGCGAAGACAGTCGTGAGGTGCGGCCGCCGGCGTATTCGGGGGCGCGACGGGGAGCGGGTGTCATGCGGGTTGCATCGGGGGCGTGCGTCCTCGCCGGGCGGATCGGTCTCGTCGCCGTGCCGGTGGCCGTGCTGCTGACGGCGTGCGGAGCCCCGGAGCCGCCGACGCGGTCACGGCCCGCGGCCACACCCGCCGCCGTGTCCACCACGGACCCGGCCCCCCTGACCACGCCCGCCCCGCCGCCCGCCTCGCCGGCGGTACGGGCCGCCGCCGATCCGGAGGCGTGCCGGAACGCCGACTGCGAGGTCGAGGTCCGGCAGGGAGACCGGCTGCGGCTCGACGCCGCCACCGGCCTCGACGCGCTCACGGTGGCCGCCCTCGACCAGGGCGTGGTGCGCCTGCGTTTCGAGGGCTCCTCCGGCGGCTACCGCGTCGAGGGCATGAACGTCGGGGTCAGCCAGGACTGCGTCAACGGCCGCTGCCGGACCAGGGGAGCGTTGACGCTGACGATGGACCGGCCCGCCCGCATCGGCGACATCCACCTCCGGCTGACGAGCGTGCGGCCCGACGAGGCGGTCCTGGCGATCTCCCCCTCATAGCGCGCCGTCGGCCCCGGCTGTCGCCGATCCAGGAGAGCGACCGCCTCCTCCGCGCGCCGGTGTTCGTGCTCTCCCCGGTCAGGTCCGGTTCCACGCTCTTCCGGGTGCTGCTGAACAGCCATTCCAGGATCCACGCGCCACACGAACTGCACGTCCGGCGGATCGCCGTGACCCTCACCACCGAGCCCGTACGGCAGGCCATGGAGGCGGCCGGGCACCGTACGAGCGACATCGAGCACATCCTGTGGGACCGTCTGCTGCACCGGGAGCTGGTCAGGAGCGGCAAGGAGATCGTCGTCGACAAGACGCCGAGCAACGTGTTCGCCCACCGCCGCATCACGACGTGCTGGCCGGACGTCCGCTTCGTCTACCTGCTGCGCCACCCCGCCTCGATCGTCCGGTCCTGGCACGAAGCCGATCCGCAGGCGCGGCCCGTCGAGGAGGCCGTACGGCACACGCTGCAGTACATGCGTCACCTGGAGGAGTCCAGGCGCAGGCGCGAGGGGCTCGTCGTCCGGTACGAGAGGCTCGTCGACGACACGGAAGGCGAGTTGCGCCGGGTCTGCGCCTGGCTCGGCGTCGAGTACGAGCCCGAGATGATCCGCTACGGCGACAAGGACCACGGCGAGTTCGTCAAAGGCATCGGGGACTGGCGCGACAAGATCCGCAGCGGGCGGGTGCAGCGCGGCCGCCCGCTGCCCGCTCCCGAAGAGGTGGCCGAGCCGCTGCGGGAGATCGCGGCGGCCTGGCGTTATCTCTGACCTGGGCCTGGGGACATGGCGTGGCTCGTCCCGCATGCCTCCGGAGCGTGAGCGCACCCGATCTGACCGGTGGCGTCAGCAAGGGTGAACGTTTCAGCAAGAGGCGCCCCGCCTGCGGTACGGCTGGGGACGCCGGATGAGGTGGTGAAACGGGTCGTTCGCGGAGGGTCCTTCCGGGGAGTGGCCCGGCCGCGTCCTTGACGCGCCGCTCCCCGTCGTATTGGCTCCGCTGCTGCGCCACCATCGGCCCAGGAGCGGAGAGACCCACGAATGTTAGCGCTAACAATGACACGCTCTGTGCTGGCGAGTGCGCACGTTCGCAGTTCGGGATCAGATCTCTCTGGAGGGCTGACATGAAACCGCCCACTACCGGGACGGAACGGCATCGGACTCGCGCGCGGGGGCCGGCCACGGCCCTCGCGGTCATCGCCGCCGGCGCCGTCGCGCTCGGGCTCGCGATCCCCGCTCACGCGGCCTCGACGTTGAAGGCCGCGGCGGAGGCCAGGGGAAGGTACTTCGGCACCGCGCTGACACGGGGAGACCTCGGTATCAGCGCCGAGGTCAACCTCGCCGCGGCCCAGTTCGACATGGTGACCCCCGGCAACGAGATGAAGTGGGACGCCACCGAGCCGTCCAAGGGCTCGTTCAACTTCGGGTCGGGCGACCAGATCGTCTCCTTCGCCCAGTCGCACGGCATGCGGGTACGCGGGCACAACCTGGTGTGGCACGCCCAGCTGCCCGCCTGGGTCGGCAGCCTGCCGCTCAACCAGGTCCAGGGCGTGATGGAGAACCACATCACCACCGAGGCCACCCACTACAAGGGGAAGGTCTACGCCTGGGACGTCATCAACGAGCCGTACAACGAGGACGGCACCCTGCGCCAGGACGTGTTCTACAGGGCGATGGGCTCCGGCTACATCGCCGCCGCACTGCGGGCCGCGCACGCCGCCGACCCGAACGCCAAGCTGTACATCAACGACTACAACATCGAGGGCATCAACGCGAAGAGCAACGGGCTCTACTCGCTCGCGCAGTCGCTGCTGGCCCAGGGCGTCCCGTTGCACGGCATCGGGCTGGAGAGCCACTTCATCGTCGGCCAGGTGCCGTCGTCCCTGCAGGCGAACATGGAGCGCTTCGCCGCCCTGGGCCTGGACGTCGCGATCACCGAGCTCGACGACCGCATCCAGATGCCGGCGGACAGTTCCGAGCTGCAGCAGCAGGGCACCGACTACGGCAGGGTCGTGAACGCCTGCCTGGCCGTTCCTCGCTGCGTGGGTGTGTCGCAGTGGGGCGTGGACGACGGCCACACCTGGATTCCCGGGACGTTCCCCGGCTACGGCGCTCCCATGATGTGGGACTCCGGCTACCAGCCCAAGCCCGCCTACCAGGCGGCCCTGAGCGCGCTCAACAGCGGCACCTCCTCGCCGTCACAGTCGCCGTCCCAGTCGCCGTCACAGTCACCCACGTCGTCGCCGTCGGTGTCGCCGTCCCGGTCGCCCAGCGCCTCGCCGAGCCCGTCTTCGTCTCCCATCGGGGGTGCGTGCTCGGCGACGATCAAGACGATCAACAGCTGGGGCGGCGGGTTCCAGTCCGAGGTGACGGTGCGGGCGGGCAGTGCGCCGGTGAACGGCTGGACCGTGAAGTGGAGCTGGCCGGGCGGCCAGAGCATCAGCAGCCTGTGGAACGGTCGGCAGAGTGTGTCCGGTTCCTCGGTGACCGTGACCAACGAGTCCTACAACGGCTCGATCGCGGCGGGCGCGTCCACGACGTTCGGCTTCACCGCCAACGGCAGCGCGGCCACCCCCACCGCCACCTGCACCAGCCCCTGACCCTGTCCCGGAGCGAGACGTGTGCCGGGCCGGCACCCCAGGCCCGGCACTTCAGGCCCGGCACTCCGGCCCGGTACGGCGGGAACGACGGCGTACGGCGTGCCGGGTTGTCGGTCCGCGTCCGTACGATGTCCCGCATGACCGGGCATGAATTCACGCTCACCGCCACGGGCCCGTTCGACTTCGACGCGACGCTCCGGTTCGTCGAGGACTGGCCGGCCACCAGCGGGCTGCCCTCCGACGGCAGGACGCTTCGCTTCGCCTACTGCGCCGAGGCCGACTGGCTGCCGATCGGCGTGACGGTGACCGCCGCGCCGGGCGGGGTAGCGGTGCGGACGACCAGGCCCGCGGGGCCGGCGATCCGGGGTGAGGTGGCCCGCATCCTGTCCCTGGACGTCGACGGCTCGGGCTTCGCCGAGATCGGCGAGTCCGACCCGGTGCTCGGGGAGTTGCAGCGCCGCAGCCCCGGCCTGCGGCCGCTGTGCTTCTGGAGCCCGTGGGAGGCCGCCTGCTGGGCGGTGATCGTGCAGCGTTCGTCGATGCTCATCGCGTCCCGGCTCAAACAGCGCATCGCGGAGCGGTACGGCGCCATGGTCGAGCTGGACGGCCGGGCGTACACCGCATTCCCGCCGCCCGTGTCGCTGGTGAACGCCGACGGACTCGGCCTGCCCGAGCAGAAGGAGGAGTGGCTGCGTGGCCTGGCCCGCGCTGCGCTCGACGGCGTGCTGACCACCGAGCACCTGCGCGCGCTCGACCCGCCGGAGGCGCTGGCCGAGCTTCGCGCCCTGCCCGGTGTGGGGCCGTTCTCCGCGGGCCTGATCCTGATCAGGGGCGCGGGGGCGCCCGACGCGTTCCCGGGCGACGAACCGCGCCTGTTCGCGATCCTCCGCGAGGCGTACGGGCTGCCGCAGGACGCCACGGCGAGCGCGTACCGGAAGGTCGCCGACGCCTGGCGGCCCTACCGCTCGTGGGCCTCGTTCCTCTTCCGGTCGACGGCGTACGGAGTCGGGGAGGACCGGCGGGCGGGCTCTGCCGCCGGCCAGACGGGGGAGGACGTCAGAGCCAGCCTTTCTCCTGGGCGGCGCGGATCGCGGTGATCCGGTTGGGCGCGCCGAGCTTCGTGACGGCGCTGGACAGGTAGTTGCGCACGGTCCCCTCGGTCAGGTGCAGCGCCGTGGCGATCTGCCGCACCGACGCGCCCTCGGCCGCCAGCGACAGCGCGCCGCGCTCGCGGTCGGTCAGCGGGCTGTCGCCCGCCATCATCGCCGACGCCGCCATCTCCGGGTCGAGGTAACGCCCTCCGGCGTGCACCTTGCGGATGGCCGTGGCCAGCTCGTCGGCCGAGGCGTCCTTCGGAATGAAGCCGCGCACCCCGGCGGCAAGCGCCCGCCGCAGATGTCCCGGCCGCCCGAAGCTGCTCAAGATGATCATCGCTTGGCCCGGCAGTCCCTCGGCGGCGGTGAGGCCGTCCATCCCGGGCATCTCGATGTCCAGCACCACGACGTCGGGCCGGTGCTCCCGCACGGCGGGTGCCACCTCGTCGCCCCGGCTCACCTGGGCGACGACCTCCAGGTCGGGCTCCAGCCCGAGCAGGGTGGCGATCGCGCCGCGGATGAGGTGCTCGTCGTCGGCGAGCAGGATGCGGATCATCGGGTCGGTCATCGGGCCACCGCCTCGGTGAGGACGTGCGCGCGGTCGGTGGTCGGCACGACGGCCCGCAGGACGAACTCGCCCGAACCGGTCGGCCGGGCGGTCAGGCTGCCGCCGGCGGCGGTCAGCCGCTCGCTCAGCCCGATGAGACCGGTGCCGCCGTCGTCGGTGCTCTGGCCGCCGACCCCGTCGTTGACCATCTCCAGCACCGCCGTCGCGCCGGTCAGCCTCAGCGTGACGCGGGACCGGGTCGCGGCGCTGTGCCGCAGCGTGTTGGTGGCGCCCTCCCTGACCACCCACGCGAGCAGCGTGGCCGCCTCGCCCTGCGGTGTCCGCTCCGGCAGTTCGAGGGTGCACCGGATGTTCGCCGCCTCCAGCACGGCACGCACGCTGCCCAGCTCGGCGGACAGGTCGATGGCGCGGTAGCCCCGCACGGCCTCCCGGATCTCCCGCAGGGTGTCCTTGGCCAGTCCGCGTACCGCAGTCATCTCCTCGGTCGCCTGGTCGGGGGCCACGCGGGCGAGCTTGACCGCGAGCTCGCTCTTGACCGCGATGGCGGAGAGGCTGTGGCCGACCAGATCGTGCAGGTCCCGGGCGAACCGGAGGCGCTCCTCCGTCACGGCGAGCTCGGCCTGCGCCTTCCTGCCCTCGTGGGCCTGGATGACCATGCGGTAGATCCACAGCCAGAGCCGGTTGCTGTAGGGCAGCAGCGCCAGCATCGGCAGATAGAGGAAGAGCTCGGCGCGCTGCTCGCCGAAGCCGGGAAGCAACAGGAAGTCGAGCGCGACGTAGACGCCCGCGGCGCCCGCCGTCAGCGCCACGGCGGCCCGGGCGCTCACGCCGAGCACCGCCACCCCGGTCCACGTCGTGGTCAGCGTGCTCCAGGAGAACGGCAGCATCGCGGAGGCGACCCCGGGAACATCAGCCACGAGGACCGCCCCAAGGACGATCATCACCAGGGCGAGCGCGCCGGAGGCGACGACCTCGCGTACGGCGTACCGGCCGTCGACGGCGGCGCGGACGATGCGGAGGAACAGCCAGCTGAAGATCGGAAGACCCCCGGCCACGAGGACGAGGCGGCTCCAGCCGACCCCGCCCTCGGTTCTGCTCACCACGATCTGGATCACCGGGCCGAGCCATGCGAACACCAACTCGAGGGCCAGGGTCCAGAAGGTGATGTGACGCGCCCGCTTGATCCCGGCGTTCATGGCCCAACCTTACCCATCAGCCCCGGCGTGGATCCCAGCGGAAGAACGCCCGGGCCAGCAGGGCGGCGACCGCGATCCACACGGCGAGGAGGCCCAGGGAGGGCAGGGCGGCGCCCCAGCGCTCCAGGGGGCCGAGCGGCTCGTGACCGGCGCCGATGTAGTCCAGCCCCAGGTAGGCGGTCCGCATGGTCTCCACGATGGGCGTCATCGGCAGGAACTCGATCGCGGTGCGCAGTGCCGGCGGCAGCATCTCCGGTGGCAGCATCACCGGCGAGCCGCCGACCAGGAGCAGCACGACCGGCAGGGTCGCGATCTGCGCCATCTCCCCGGTGGAGGACAGGCCGGAGACGGCCATGGCGAGCAGGGAGAAGAAGGCCGCGCCGAGAAGCGCGGCGAGCAGCAGCAGCAGGATGTCGGCCGGGGCACTGGTACCCATTGCGGCGGACATGAGCACACAGAGGATGATCACCTGGCCGAGATACACGGCGGTCGCGCCGAGGGCGCTGCCGCCGAGGACGGCCGTCCTGGTGGCCGGCCCGCCGAGCAGGCGCTTCAGCACCATCTCCTCACGGCGGGAGGTGTAGAAGCCGGCGAGGTTCATGAACGTCGCGAAGACCAGGATGAAGGCCATCATCCCGGTCATCACGTACTGCGTCCCCGGGATGCCGGCGGTTCCTTCGCCGACGCCGTTGGACGCCAGCGCGCCGGCGATCAGCAGCGGCAGCAGGACGGCGTTCACGAACGCCGTACGGTTGCGGAAGACAAGGGTGAGGTCGACGCGGGCCAGCCGCACCGCCTGCGCCACGTCGTTCATGCGGTCTCCTTCACCACGGAGTGGAAGACGTCCTCAAGTGAGGCGGTCCGGACGGCGAGCCGTTCGAGCGCGACGCCGCGCTCCGCGGCCCAGGCGAACAGCGGCACCAGCGCCTCGTGGGCCCGCGTGGCCTGGTCGCCGCCGGTGATCGTGTACGTGACGACGGGCGTCCCGCCCGCCAGGGCGACGCCGGGGGTGTGGCCGCCGATCAGCGGAAGGGCGTCCATGGGGATCTCCGGCGGCAGCCGGAAGGAGACGCGGTCGCCGTGCCTGCCGACGACCTCCTCCAGCGTCCCCTCGACCCGGATCTCGCCCTCGTGCATGACGGCGAGCCGGCTCGCGAGATGCTCGGCCTCCTCCAGGTAGTGCGTGGTGAGCAGGATGGTCGTGCCGTCCGTCACCAGGTCGCGGATCAGGCCCCAGGTGGTCCGGCGCGCCTCGGGGTCCATACCGGTCGTGGGCTCGTCCAGGAACACCACCTCGGGACGGCCGATGATCGACAGCACCAGGTCGAGCCTGCGCTTCTGGCCGCCGGACAACTGCCGTACCCTGACCCGCGCCTTGTCCGTCAGCCCGGCCAGCTCCAGCGACTCGTCCAGAGGACGGGGGTTCGCGTGCAGGTCACGCCACAGCCCGATGGTCTCGGCCACCGTCAGGTCGGAGAGGAAGCCGTTCTCCTGCAGCATGATCCCGACCCGCGGGCTGAGCGCCCGGCGCCTGCGGTACGGATCGATCCCCAGCACCTCCACGACGCCGGAGGTGGCGGGGCGGTAGCCCTCCAGGACCTCCATCGTCGTGGTCTTCCCGGCGCCGTTGGTGCCGAGCAGGGCGAACAGCTCGCCCCTGCGGACCGTCAGCGAAACGCCCCTGACCGCTTCGAACTCGCCGTACCTCTGCCTGAGCTCGGTCGCCGCGATCGCCACGTCCAGGGCGACCGCCGTTTCCCGCACGTCCGTCGTCATGGCTCAAGGGTGGGTTCTGCGCCGCTTCCCGCTGTAGTCGCCGATGCCACCGGATCGACATGGGCCTCGCGGATCACCGCGATGACAAATGCCAAAAGGACGCCGTCGGCGGTCCCCACCGCGCCGGCGGAGTGTTCTCCACTTGATCGCCCACTACGGTCGCAGCTGTGCGAATTCTCATCGTGGGCGGCAGCGGCCTTCTCGGCGGCGAACTCGTACGGCAGGCCACGACGGCCGGTCAGATCGTGGCCGCCACATACCTGACTCGGCCGGGAGCGGTGCCGGGAGCCGAGTGGCTGCCGCTCGACGTCCGTGACCGTAAGGCCGTATTCGGCTTGATCGGCGCGATCGGCCCCGACGTCGTCGTCAACGCGGCCTTCCGCCAGCCGGACTGGGAGACGACCGCAGTCGATCCCAGGGCGGTGATCGTGCGCACTTCTCTGATAATCGGTGACGGCGGCTCCGCACACGAAGACATGGTGCATGCACTTGCCGCGGGCGACACGGATGGGGTGTTGTTCACCGACGACGTGCGCTGCCCGGTGCATGTGAGTGATCTGGCGGCGGCCCTTCTGGAACTCGCGGGATCCGATCGCGCGGGAACTCACCACGCAGCAGGGGCCGACGCGATGAGTCGATATGAGCTCGGGCGCCTGATAGCGCGGCGGGACGGACTCGATCCGTCTCGGCTCCCATCCGGCCGGCGTGCCGGCACCGACGTGCCCGGGCCGCTCGATGTCCGGTTGGACTGCCGTCTCACTCAGCGGCATCTGACGACCAGGCTGCGCGGCGCGCGGGAGTTCCTGAGACAGCCACGCTCGAACGGGTCGCTGTCGTAGTCGACGAGTCGGGCCGGCACCGCTCGGTCTTCCTGTCACGCCTTGCCGAGTTGTCCTGTCAAAGGAGGTGGACAGCGGCGACGCAGTCGTCGTGGCGCCTTCGACCGCGTGAACGTCGTCGCCCAGACGACCGCCGACGACCACCAGCCCGGCTGGTCCGAAGAATGAGGAGTACCGGCAGGTGAAAGTCGAGATCCCCTGATGCAGGCTCTCCTCCACACGGTGGGGGTGTCGGCCGGCTGCGTACTGGCCCTCGCCCCGGCCCTGCTACCCGCCGCACGTCCCAGCAGGAGGTGGCCGCACATCGTCATGGCGTTCGGCATGGTGGCCGGGCATCTGGGCGGCTGGTTCCTCTCCGCCGGGGTGCTGGCGCTGCTCACCGCCGGCTGGCTCTGCGGCTCCCCATCCCGCCGCACGCAGATTGGTCATCACATCCAGGACTTCGCGGGCATGTCCATCCTCTTGGTGCTGACGGCGTTCGGTGCGCCCGCTCTTGCCGGCGCTTCGTACGGACACTCGCATGGAGGCGGTTCGCCGGCTGCGGTGGCCCTGGTTGTCGGTCTGACCTGGACCTGCGCTCGGCTCACCCGCGTTCTGCACGTGAGGAGGGCGGACCGAAGGGTGCTCACCCAGGACGCGTGCTCGGCCGGCATGGCGGCCGGCATGACCTTCATGGCCGCGTTGGCTCTCTGATGCCGTCGCGTCCAGGTGTCCGGCGCGCGAAGATCCGGCGGATGTCCGGCCCATATGCCGGGCGAACTGGTTTCTGGCAGGCGCACCGGTCAGGGCGTTGTCACGCATCGGGGTGCTGTCCGGTCTGAGCTGGTACACGGCCGGATCGAGCCGGCCACCGTCCAGCAAGGAAGCCTGATGAGCACCGATCACGCTCACGCTCACCACCTCGAGAACCCCGACAAGAGCGGGCCGCCGCCGAAGCTCGACGTGGTCGCCACCGTGCCGGGAGCGCCGCCCGCGCCGGAGGGGGCCGAGGCGATGACGATCCTGGTCACGTTGCCGCCGAACAGCCCCGGTGCGCCACCTCACCGGCACTCCGGGCCCGCGTACGGGTACGTGGTCAAGGGGGCCATCAACTTCGAGCTTGAAGGAGAGCCCGTACGGGTCGTCCGTGCCGGTGAGGCGTTCTGGGAGCCCGGTGGGGACGTGATCCACTACCAGGACGGCAACCATCTGGCAGACGAGGAGTCGGCGTTCGTGGTGACGATGTTCTGCGCACCCGGGCAGCCGATGCTGACCGTGGTCAGCCCGGAAGAGCTGGAGGCGCGGCGAGACCGTCGCGCGCCGCAGTCATGACCAAGGTTTCGCTGACCGCGCTCGTCCGCAACCTGCTCGAACTCGCCCGTGAGGCGCACAGCGGTCGCAGCGCCGCCACCGTCCACGGTGGGCACGATCGTTCGTTGCGGCAGACCGTCATGGCCTTGCGGCAGGGCGAGCACATGCACGAACACGAGCATCCCGGTGAGGTCACGATGCACGTGCTGCACGGGCGAGTCCGGCTTGTCGCCGGGCCCGACTCGTGGGACGGGCTGCCTGGCGACCTGCTGGTCATGCCCGAACGCCGCCACCGCGTGGAGGCCGTGCAGGACTGCGCCTTCCTGTTCACCACCGCACGCTGAAGGTGTGGAAGGCGGGAGCCGCATCCGGCTCTCGCCTTCCTGATGTCCGTCGGGGCTGCTCGTGATGGCTAACGTTCGTCGGCGGGGTAGTCGGCCGAGCGGCTCACGTCGGCCCATTTCTCGGTCTCCGCGGCGCGGATCTCGGCGGCTTTCCGGGCGGAGGCGAGGGCGTCGCTGCCGAGGAGGAGCCGTCGGGGTGGGTCGTCGTCGCGGACGACATCGATGATGATCTTGGCGGCGCGCGCCGGGTCGCCGGGCTGGGTGCCGTCGGTGTCGCGCCGGTAGCGGTGGATGGCGCCCACGGTCTGCTCGTACTCGGGCCCGACGGGGTGGATCTCCATGGAGGAGCCTTGCCAGTCGGTGCGGAACGCACCCGGCTCGATGATGACGACCTTGATGCCGAAGGGCGCGACCTCGCTGGCGAGGACTTCGGAGAAGCCTTCCACGGCGAATTTCGCGGTCTGGTAGGCGCCCATTCCGGGGGTGCCGCCGACGCGTCCTCCGATGGAGGAGAACTGTACGAAGACTCCCGATCGCTGGGTGCGCAGGACGGGCAGGGCGGCCCGTGTGACGTTCACGACGCCGAAGAGGTTGGTCTCGATCTGGGCGCGGAAGTCGTCTTCGTCCATCTCTTCGATCGGTGCGCTGTTGCCGTAGCCGGCGTTGTTGACCACCACGTCGAGGCTGCCGAAGGTGTCGGTGGCCTCCTTGACCGCCCGGGAGGCCGCGGCGGCGTCGGTGACGTCGAGTGCGACCGCGCGTATCCGGTCGCCGTGGCGGGTCACCAGATCGTCGAGTTGCTTGGGGCTGCGCGCGGTGGCGATGACCTGGTCGCCCGCTTCGAGGACGGCCTCGGTGAGGCGACGTCCGAGGCCGCGTGACGCGCCGGTGATGAGCCATGTCCTGGCCATGGGTGTTTCCTCTGCGGTCGAGCTAACTGTCTCAACAATGTAGCACTTGTATGGGCAGTGTCCACGCCGATGGGGCATGACCCTCTTCATGTGCTACAGAGACGCAGGCAGCATCGATCCGGCACTCTAAGTGCCTCAGAGATGTAACACTTAGGCGGGTGAGAGCAGACGCGACACGTAACCTGGAACGGGTCCTGAGCACGGGCGCCCGCATGCTCGCCGACGACCCGTCGGCGACCATCGCCGCCATCGCGGCTGCGGCAGGAGTGGACCGCCGTACCGTCTACCGCCGCTTCGCCTCCCGCGAGGACCTCATGGCCGCCGTCTACGGGGCACGTTACGACGCGGTCGAGAAGGCCATCGAGGCCGCAAGGCTACGCGAGGCCCCGGTCGCGGTCGCGCTGCATCGCTACGTCGAGGGCATCATCGCCGCCAACCGCAAGTGGCCCGTGGAAACGAGCCGCATGCTCCGCGACGTGACGATTCGCGAGCGCCGCCGCCGCCTGATCGACGAGGTCGACGCCTTCCTGCGGCGCGCCGCCGACGAGGGCCTGCTGCGCTCCGACCTGCCGCCCGGCTGGGTGGCCGCGGTCCTGCCGCCGCTGCTGGAACAGGCCGCCGAGGAGCTGTCCGAGTTGAGCGCCGCGCAGGCCGCCGACGTCGTGGTCGACACGCTGCTGCGAGGCGTCGGCACCCCACAGGCGCGCTGACCCTGCGCGGCGGTGGCGTGCAGGCCCGTGACAGGCGGTCGTGACGGCAGCCGGCAGTCCAGGAGCGGCCTGCCGATCCTTCATGGCCCCGATCCCGCTCCTGGTTCCGGCCGCGGTGAGGCGGCGGTAGCGGGCGTCACCAGCACCTGAAAGAGCGATTCGATCCACCGGGCAAGCGTCTCCGGCTGCCCCTGGGTCAGGGCCGGCGTGCCCAGAACGCTGCGCATGAGCCACACCCCCGCCTGTAGGGAGAGCATCAGTTCCGCCCGGACGCCGGTGGCGGTACCGGACAGCTCCTCGTCGAGGTGCCGCCCGGCATGCCGCCCGATCGCCTCGCGCATGATCTGCGCGGCTCTGGGATTGGCCGCCGACCTCAGCATGAGCAGGAACGGCCCGAGTTCCTCCGCCTCCGGCGCTGTCCGCGCCACCAGCGCCCGCGCCGTCTTTCCGGCCAGTTCCACGCCGGTGCCCGCGATCACCGTGCGCGGCGCGAAGGCCACGTCGACGGCCTCGGCGAACAGCCGTTCCTTCGATCCGAAGTAGCGATTGATGAGCATCGCGGTCACGCCTGCGCTCTCCGCGATGTCGCGGACGCCCACTCCGTCGTAGCCGTACCGGGTGAAGGCGGGGACCGCCGCGTCGAGGATGGCCTGCCGGGTGGCGGCGGCGTCGCGCCTGCGTCTGCCCGGGGTGGGGCCCTGCGGCTCTGATCGGCTCAGGGGAGAGGTGGGCCCGGCGGTGTCACTCATATCTACGACTGTATACTTTGGAGCAAGTCTACGAGTGTAGACATCGGGTGTGATGCGTCTCGCCGCCCGAACCACGATGCGAGGATGAGATGGATCTTCAACTGAGGGGCAAGCGTGCCCTGGTCACCGGCTCCAGTTCCGGCCTCGGCGAAGCCATCGCCAGAGCCCTGGCCGCCGAAGGCGCCGAGGTCGTCGTGCACGGCCGTGACCGCCTGCGCACCGAAACCGTCGCCGCCGCCATCCGGACAGCCGGCGGGCGGGCTCACACCGCGGTCGGAGACCTGGCCACCGACGACGGCGCCGACGTCGTGGCCAAGGCCGCGCTGGCCGGCGGCTCGATAGACATCCTGGTCAACAACGCCGGCGCCTACCCCCACCGCTCATGGAAGGAGGCCACCGCCGGAGACTGGAGCCACACCTACGAGGTCAACGTGATCTCCGGAGTCCGGATGATCCTGCGCCTGGTTCCCCGCATGCACGAGCGCGGCTGGGGTCGCGTCATCCAGATCGGCGGCGGGCTCGGTCTGCAGCCGAGCGCGGACCTGCCCCACTACACCGCCACGCTGGCCGCCCGCCACAACCTCGTGGTCTCGCTGGCCCGCGAGCTGAAGGGGACCGGAATCACGGCCAACACCGTCGCTCCCGGCGCCATCCTGGTCGACAGCGTCCAGCGGTTCCTCACCGACCTTGCTCCGGCCCGCGGTTGGGGCGAGATGTGGGAGGACATCGAACGCAACGCCATCGAGGAACTGGTGCCCAACGACGTCGGCCGGATGGGCCGTCCCGAGGAAATCGCCGCCGCGGTCCTCTATCTCAGCGGCCCGCTCTCCGACTACGTCACGGGCACCACCCTGCGGGTGGACGGCGGCACCATCCGCGGTGTCCACTGATCGCCCGTCGCTTCAACGATCGGCGGTGCCGCGTCTCGCTCATCGGGCAAGATCTCGTTGGTCATGGCGTCATCGCGCGGAAGCCGAAGGAGGGATCGGCTGCCGTCCGCCGGCGTCTGCCTACCGAGCGGGGGAGAGACTCCCGCTCGGTTGCCCGGGCGCCCACGAGGTGAGGATGCGCAGCGCGTCGTCCGATGGCGAACCGGGTTCGGCGGTGAGAACCATGAGGCGCTGTCCCGAGCCGTCGGGACTGCTCCACGTGTCGCAATCGAGGGTGAGGTCGCCGACCAGCCGATGCCGGTAGCGCTTGGTGCCGTAGGCGGCATCGTTGACGCGGTGCTCCGCCCACCAGGTACGGAAGTCGGCGTCTCGCACGGACAGCTCGCCGACGAGCCGGGCAAGCTCTGGCTCGGAGGAATCGGCTGCCGACTCCATGCGCAGGGCGGCGACGGCGTCGCGGGCGTCGTGCTCCCACTCCAGGTGCATGCTCCGGATGATCGGGTCGGTGAACAACAGATACAGGTAGTTGCGCCGATCCTCAGGAAGCTGCGAGAAGTCGGTGTACAAGGCGGCGGCGCCGGCGTTCCACTCGAGGATGTCCAGCCGTTTGCCCAGGACGATGGCGGGGGTCGCGGTGAGCTGGTCGAGCAGGCGTCGCATGGCCGGGCGCACGCGTTGCGCGGGCCGGCGCCTGCGAGGCCGCGCGTCGGTCTTGCCGGCCAGTTGGTACAGGTACCGCTGCTGGTCGTCGTCGAGGCGCAGCGCGCGGGCCAGTGTGGCGAGCACCGAGGCGGACGCCCGGACACGGCCCTGCTCCAGCCGTATGTAGTAGTCGACGCTGATCGCGGCGAGTTGGGCGACCTCCTCACGACGGAGCCCCGCGACCCTACGCCGGGAGTCCGGCTCGGGCAGGCCGACATCCTGCGGGGCCAGTTGCGCCCGGCGGGCCTTGAGGAAGGCGCCGAGTTCGCCGGGGCCGGATGTGCTGGTCATGTCCTCCATTGTGCGGACCTGGGTGGCGAAGGTGAGGGGGCAGGTCTTTTCCCAGGCAAGAACTCGCCGCTTCTGCCGGTCCAGGGTTGCGACGACTGTGGACACGTGCCCGGCATCGTGCCGGGGCCGACCACTGGACGGAGAACCCCATGGCGAAGATCGACGTCACCTTCCGCAGCAACGGTATCCCGCTCGCCGGCCATCTCCACCTTCCCGGCACCCCGGCCACAGGGCCGCGTCCGGCGATCGTCGTCGGGCACCCCGGAACCGGTGTGAAGGAGCAGGCCGCCGGCCTCTACGCCCGCCGCCTGGCCGAAAGGGGGTTCGTCGCACTCGCCTACGACGCGGCCTATCAGGGCGAGAGCGGCGGCGAACCTCGCGGCCTGGAGGACCCCGCGCAGCGCGTCGAGGACCTCAAGGCCGCCGTCTCCTTCCTGACCGGCCGCGGTGAGGTCGATCCGGACCGCATCGGCGTGCTCGGCATCTGCGCTTCCGGCGGCTACGCCCTCTCGGCCACCGCGGGTGACCGCCGCGTCAAGGCCGTCGCCACCGTCAGCGCCGTCGACGTCGCCCGCCAGTTCCGCCTGGGGGCCGACGGCGCCCAGGACCCGGCCGTGTTCGTCGGCATGCTGGACGCCGCGGCCCACGCCCGCACCGTTGAGGCCCGGGGCGAGGAACCGCCGGTGCTGACCCTTTTCCCCGACACCGTCGAGAAGGCCTATGCGCTCGGCGGGGAGCACGGTGCCGAGGGCTTCGAGTACTACCGCACCGAACGTGGCCGGCACCCCCGCTCAGCGGGCTTTCTCACCTGGAGCAGCATCGACAGGATGGCGGCCTTCGACGCCTTCGCGCCGATCCCGCTGATCGGGCGCCGGCCGCTGCTCATGATCGTCGGCACCCGCGCCGTCACGTCCTGGATGAGCATCGAAGCCTTCCAGCGCGCCACCGGCCCCAAGGAGATCTTCTGGATCGACGGCGCCAGCCACGTCGACCTCTATGACAAGGAGAAGTACGTGGATCCCGCAGTAGAAAAGATCGCCGGGTTCTTCGGGGAGAACCTGAACCGGTAGAGGCTGCGTGCTCCGCGCGTTCCGGCGGAGTGGTGGAAATGCCTTCATCGCGGACCATGGGCCGGAATGATGGAAAGGCTCCGCAGATGAGGGTGTACGTTCCGTCAAGCCGGGAGAACGCGCGTGACCGAGGGCCGGATGCTTCTGGCGGAGTACTTCCTGACCGAGAGCCAGACGGTCATCATGATCGCCAATCCGGACGATCCGGATCCCGAGCTGGTGGCGGTGCCGCACACGCTGCGCGACGTACGGGCGCACGTGGCCGAGTTGACCGGGATGCTGGAGTCGGCGCCCCGGCGGCCGGAGGCGCTGGGCCGGGTGACGGAGCTGCTGTCGGATCCGCTCCTCACCGATCTGGTCGAACCGGTCGCCAACCGGCTGGGGCCGGGTGACCGGGTGTGGCTGATTCCGCATGACGCGCTGCACCGGGTTCCGCTGCACGCCGTCGGCCCTGAGCTGGCAGCGCACTCCGTCGCCTACGCGCCGAGCGCGTCGGTGTTGCGGTACTGCCGGGGCAACAGGGGTGGCCGCCGGCAGCGGGCCCTCGTCGTCGCCGACCCGCCGGGAGGGGCCGAGCTGATGTTGGGGCCCGCCCAGGCGGAACTGCTCACCGGCCTGTTCAAGACCGAGACCCTTGCCGGCGAGGGCGCGGTCAGCGGCGAACTGGTTCGCAGGGTCGGTGGGGCCGACATCCTGCATGTGTGCGCGCACGGTGTCTTCGACGCGGCGGCTCCGATGCGTTCGGGCGTCGTACTCGCCGACGGCCTGTTCACCGCCGAGCGGTTTCTCAGGCTCAAACTGTCCAGGACGCTGGTCGTGCTGGCGGCGTGCCGGACCGGCGTCGCCGCGGCCCGGCCTGGCGACGAACTGCTCAGCCTGGTCCGCTCGGTGCTGCACGCGGGCGCGCCCGCCGTGCTGGTCAGCCTGTGGACCGTCGACGAGCTGGCGACCACGATGCTCTTCCGGCATTTCTACGAGCGGCTGGTCGCGGGCGAGCACGCCATCGACGCGCTCCGTGCCGCCCAGGAACGGCTGCGCGTGACGACCGCGGGCGACGTGCTGGCCTATCTCGAATCGGTCGCGCCGCTGCTGCCGGCTCCGGCCGCGGCCCGGCTCCTGATCGCCGAGGCCCGGATCCGGCTGATGGCCGCCGACTTCGGCAGGGCGGTCGCGGCCTGCGACGCGGCTCTCGAAACGGTCGGTGAGCCCGCCGTACGGAGGAGTGCTCAGACGATCAGGCAGCGGGCGTTGCTGCACGAGGGCTCGGAGCCACCGAATCTGGGCCGCGCCGTCTACGCGCATCCGTACTATTGGGCGGCTTTCGTGCTCATCGGCGACTGGTACTAGGAAGGGGCGGCATGCGGACGGCGGCTGAGCTCATGGCCACCGGCTACACGACCACGGTGGAGGAGGCGCCCGAGCGTGCCGACGGCACGCTCGTCGTGCTCGACGACACGGGACGGCCCCGCTGGGTGGTGGGCCCGGCCGGACGCGGGCTCGCGGTGGAGATCGGCCCGGACGCGCCGGTCAGCGGGCTCTCGGCGCTGCCCGGCGTACTTGAACTGATCAACAACGGTCTGCCGGCCGTGCTCGTCGTCGAGGACGGCCGCCTGATCGGGCTGCTGGACGCCGCGCTGATCAGGACGGAACTGCGCAGGGCCCTGGAGGAGGACGGGGACGCCATCGGCACCGTCCTGGACGGCGACTGGGAGCTGTACAGCATGCCCGAGGCGCGGATAGGGCTGGTCAGGGTCAGGTGCCAGGTCTGCGGAACCGTGGCGGAAGTGGACGAGTACCCGATAGCCGAGATTCCGTGCCCCGGCGGCCAGGGGCATCGGCTCGTCGACTCCGGGACGGAATGACGGGTGAACGGGCTGTTCGACGGCGCCGTCGCCTTCCTCGACCGGCGGCAGCTCACCTCGGTCTGGATGCCGCTGACGGCGTTCCTCGCGGCGCTGGTCACGGTGGCCGCGTCGGGGGCGGGCTGGGGGAGGACGCTGACCTGGTGGAACGGCCTCGCCGGAGAGACCCGGATCCTGCTCGTGCTCGGAGCGGTGCTGGTCACCGTACTCGCCGGGCAGCTTCTCGCGGTCGCCCGCCCGGGCCTGGTCCGCTGGTACGAAGGCCACTGGCCGGATTCGCCCCCGCTCCGTCCGCTGCGGAAAGCGCTGCGGGCCCGGCATCTGGCCGCGCAGAGCGTGCGGCGCGCGGCCGACGCCGACCTCTTCCTCGGATATCCGCGTACGGCACAGCGGACCCTGCCGACCCGGCTCGGCAACGTGCTGCGTGCCGCCGAGGAACACGGCGACCGGTACGGGATGGACGCGACGACCGTCTGGCCCCGGCTCTACACCGTCCTGCCGGACCCGTTCCTCGCGTCGTTCGCCCAGGCCGCCGCGGCCATGGAGACGGCGGTGATGATCAGCTTCCTGGGCGGAGCCTTCGCCGTCGTGGGCGGGACACTCGCCGTGCTGATCCTGCCGGGCGCCGGGGCCGTGTGCTGCGTCTGGGGCGGGGCTCTCGTCGCGATCCTCGGCTACCGCGGGGCCGTCCGGGCCGCCCGGCCGTACGCCCAGCTGATCCGTTCGGCGTTCGACGTGCACCGGTTCCTGCTGCTTGAGGCGATGCGGCTCCGCCTGCCGGAAAGCCCCGCCCAGGAACGCGCCCAATGGGAACAACTCGGCAAGCTCTGGTATCGGGGCGCCCCCGACTACGACCGGATCCCGGCCCTCCGCTATCCGGCGTCTTCTGCGCCTTCCCCCGAACCGGCAAGGCTGGTGACCTCGGGTGACCCGGTGCCTGTGAAGGCCCTCCCCGTAGCGGCCGCCCCGGTGCGTACGGGACGGGCGTTTCCGGTCCGGTCGTCGCTCGCGGGCGTGGTCGTGCTCGCCGGAGTGGGCGCGGCCGTCACGGCACCGGCGCTGGGCCCCGACGGGGAGATCCGCGCGACGCGGGACCTTCCGGCGTTCCACGTTCTGGTGCCGGCCGACCTGGAAGGCGAGGGGGCGGGCCGGCTCAGCGGGCGCTACACGGTGACGCCGGTGGCGAAGGGCGGGGCGCCGTCCGACCTCGGCCCTCCACTGGGTGCGGCCCTGACGGGCAGGGTCGCGACGACCGTGCCGGTCGGCGCCGTACGGGTCCAGCGTGGCCAGGTGGTGAGCCTCCGTACGGCGAAGGGGATGTTCGGCGGCCTGCTCGCACTGGACGTCCCGGACAAGGACACCCTTGTCGTCGCCGTGCCCGCCGCCGATCTCGACGCGTTGTCACGCGGCCTCGACGCGGGGCCGGTCCGCCTGGTCCTGCCGGTCGGCTGACAGCACGCGGAGACCGTCGCGGACCCTTTCGTCCAGCAGAGCCCAGCCGGGCTCGGGAGCGTCGGAGGGGATGCGCGCCCGCTCGCGCAGGGCGTCCTCGGCACGCCCCAGCCAGTCCAGCACGTCGGCCGTACCGGCACGGCAGGCGGCCTCCTCGGCGCGCAGGCCGAGCGACCGGTACCGGACGGCGGCCTCGCGCCATTCGCGCAGCGCGTCGTTCCACTCCAGGCCGAAGGTCAGCACGAGGGCCTTCGTGAGAACCAGTTCCGCCTCGATCGTCGACCGGGCCCGGGTCAGCGGTTCCCGCAGCTCCACCGGGACGCGCGGGGTGACCTCCTCGTCCACCAGCCAGAGCGCCTGCGTGGCCAGAGCGATCCAGCGCAGGCCGTCCACCGGCTGCTTGAGCTCGGGATCCCTGTTCACGATCGTGCTCTGACCCGCGACGAACCCACCGAGCGAGGCGTGTACGGCCATGCCGAGATACCGCCTGACCAGCCCGAAGTCGGCGGTGCCTGGCTCGCGCAGGAAACCGTCGTACAGCCACGGGCCGAGCACGTTCATCCGGTTCTCCGGCTTCAGCTGGATCATGAAAGCCGCGTAACGGTCGGTCACCCTCGCGGCCACGGGGCGGTCGGCGACGGCCGCGACGCACGTCTCGGCGAGCAACAGCGGCGCCAGCGCGGACACCGCGCCGGGTGTGGGGTGGAACACCGCCACCGCCCAGAACGGGAACAACCAGTGCGCGGTCATCACCCGCAGCCGCCCCGGCCAGACGAACCTGATCGCGAACACGGCCGCGCAGATCAGCGCGCCGCCGAGCCAGCCGGTGAGGAACCCGGCCTCCGACCACCGCGCGGCGAACCAGCCGCCCACCGGTCCCGCCGCCACCAGCATCGCCACCGCGTTGCCGGACGCCATGACGAACCGGTGGACCCGGATGCTCACGCGGTGCTCGTGCCGTACCGCCCTGTCGAGCAGGCCCATCTGCGCGGCGAGCGCCGACGCGCACGCCGGCAGCGCCCAGTCCCACCAGGTTTGCACGGCGGACGCCACCATCGGCGCCACGGTCGTGAGCATCATGGCGATGGACCAGAACCGGTCGATCGGCAGCGGCGGCCGGATGAATGGGCCGAACTGGGAGATCTGGGCGAGCCGCCGCTCCGGAGGCCGCCACCGCTCCGGCAGGAAGTGCGCCAGGCGTGTCCCGTACCCCGCCAGTAGGGGCAGGGTGGCCCAGACCAGCGGCTCGTGCCCGAGCCTCAGGAGCACGACCGCGACGGCCGCGCCGCACGCCGCCTCCGGCCAGCCCGCCAGCCCCATGGCCAGGCCGAACACGGCCAGGGCGGGGCCGGGCAGGTGGAGTGAGACGAGCACGGCCCCGGCGAAGGCGTGCAGCAGGGACAGGAGGGCCCGCCACGCGTCGAGGCGGCCGGGGACCTCGGCGATCTCCTCGAACACCGCCCGCCAGTCACCGCGTCTGCGCAGCCGGATGCGCCGCTCCACCCGGTAGCAGGCGAATCCGAGCACGGCGATTCCGAGGCCGAGCTGGCCCGGCGACAACAGCACCCGCACAGTCTGACCGGGTAGGCGCCTGGCCACAGTCAGTTGACGAAATTCGCCACACCTCGCCCGGCATTCCCCAATGATGTCCCGCATGGGTCTGCTGCGCCTGCCGCTCGTGATCTACCCCTGGTTCGCCTGGCTTGCCGTACTGCTGGGGTTCAAGGCGGCGGACAGCGGCTCGGCCGTCCCCACCGTGATCCTGATCGGCCCGGCGGTGCTGATCGGGTTGACGATCCGGCTCGACGTCTGGTCGGCGCGCGTGCTGAGCCCGCGGGAACGGGCCCGCAAGCTGCTGAGCGACGGCACGGGCATCGTCTACGCCCTGGTCTTCGTCTGGTACGCCTACGCGGCCGGCTTCCTGCCGTCGATCGTCGACTTCTGGCACCGGCACTCGTCGCTCGGCAGGTACGAGATCGTCCTGGCGCTGTTCCTGGCCTGGCACAGTCACCTGCCCGCCGTCGCCGCCGTCACCCGGGTCCCGATACTGGGGCCGATCCACGCCGTCTTCGAATGGTTCGCCGTACGCAAAGGGTGGACGGCGTTTCTCGTCGGGATCGTCTCAGGGGACCGCGGGATCGCGGAGTTCGCCGCCTGGCTGGTGTTCTTCGAACTGCTCGCGCAGCTCCATCATCTGTTCGTCAGCAAGCACCCGCCACTCTGGCGCTTCCGCAGGATCGAGGCACACCACTACTTCGGCGGCACGCCCGCCTACCGGCGCATCGTGGCGGAACTGTGGATCGAGGAGGACGTGCGCGGGAAGACGTGCCCCGGTCTCGGCCTCGTGCACACGCTCTGCGACGAGGCCATGGTCGCGGCCCAGGACAAGGATCCGCATCCCGAGATGGCCCGCTTCCTGAAAGCCGAGAAACGGCCGGGCCAGGCGGCCAAGGCCTGGTTGGACGCGGCCTCGGAGCTGCTGGCGCAGGCGACGCGCGCGCTACCCGACCCCGGGCCCGCCCAGCGGCGTGAGCTGGACCTCGCCGAGGCCCACCTCGTCAGGTTCCGCGCCCACCTCGAAGGCAGCCTCGGTCAGCGGGAACGGGCGCTGGCGAGCCAGCGCAGGGTCCGTGAGCTGTGGACCAAGCACGACCTGCACAACCTCAGCGCCAACAACCTGTGCGTGGAACTCATCGGCGCCCGCGCCGAGGAAACCCAGCCGGTGGTGCCGGAACGCGCCCTGGCGGAGCTGCACCGGCATCTCGGCCGGCCGGACCTGGTGCCGTACGTGCGCTGCTCGCTGCTCCTGCTGGCCGCCGAGTACGCCACCCTGACCGGCGACTTCGAAAGCGCCGCGTCGATGCGGACCCTCCGGCACCAGTACGTCATCGGCCGGACGGACTTCCACGTCCTCAACCGTGAGCAGCGAGCGGCGGGCATGCCCACCTTCCCCGCCCGCCAGTACCGCATGACCCTCGCCTCCCTGGAGGTGCTGGACGCCCGTACCCGAGGGCACACTGTCACGGTGGACGACGGCACCCGCCCGCCGAGGATCATCCTGTCCAACCTGCCCGGCGGCCGGGCCGGCGCCCAGGCCGAGGCGGGGATGCGGCTGTGGTTGCTCGGCCGGACCACCGAGGCCGCCGCCATGCTGAGTGAGGCCGCGGACCTGCTCCAACGTGGCGGCTTCAACGCGGAGGCGTTCACCGTGCTCTACGAACTCGGCACCGCCCAGCGAGTCACCGACCCCGCCGCCGCCTACGCGACCCTCACCCAGGCCCTTCACCTCCAGCAGCGCCTGCGCGCGGGCCTGGCCGACACCGGCCTCCGCCTCGCCACCGGCAGCGCCACCGAACACCTCGCCCGTACGCTGACCGACCTCCTGCTCCGCACCCTTCCCGCCCCCGCCCCGCCGGCCCTCACCATCTTCGACCTGGCCGAGCTCTCCCGCTCCCGCGTCCTCCTCGACCAACTGGGCACCCGCCCGACCCGGCCCATCACCTACCCTGCGCTCCGCGCCCTCCTGGCCGAGGCCGGCTAGAGGTAGGGCCGCGAGAGGCCGGTGGTGTACGGCCGGAAATTCCCCGAAGGAGGCACATGCTCCCGATCGTGCGTCGAATCGCGGTAACGGTAGTGGCCGCACTGCTGATGGCCGGCTGCGCATCTGAGCCGGAGCAACCGAAACCACCTCCTGCGGTCGTGTTCACGCCGGAGATGGCGGAATCAGTCCTTCAGGAAGTCGTCGCCGGAGTCGGCAAGAGCGGCGTCGCCGGCTTCTGCTCCAAGTTCGCGCGCAGCGTCGGGACATGTGAGGCTCTTCTGAAGAACGCCCTGGGGCAGTGCCTCCTGCCCGGAGACAGGCCGACCGTGAAGCGCTCGGTGCATCTACCCGCCACCGGCACGTACGAAGAAACGTGGCAGCTGGTGGTCGAGGGGAGAACACTCGATGGTCAGAAGTACGTCTCGGACTTTCCGATCGTCCTGTCGGCGGGGGCGCCGAAGGCTGTAATAGGGATCTACTGGACCGGCCAGGGGTACGGCAGGAACATGGACGACCCCCCGAAGTACACGGTCTCCCCACAGAACGCCTGCCCTCGACCGTCGAATCAGAAGTAGATGTCCCGCATGCCGAGGTGCCACGATGACCGATGATCCCTTCGGCTTCCTGCAGCGGTGGTATGCCGCTCAGTGCGACGACGAATGGGAGCACGCCTATGGCGTCACGATCGATACGCTCGACAACCCTGGGTGGCGGATAGCGGTGGATCTCGTCGGCACCGAGCTTGAGGGCCACGCCTTCGACTGGCGATCCCTCGACCGGACTGAGGACGACTGGATCCACATCAGAAGCGACGGCAGGCTGTTCCAGGGCGCATGTGGTCCCGCGAACCTGGCCGAGATGGTCGGTGAGTTCGAGAAGTTCGCGACGACTCCAGCCAGTATCGGCTCCATCTGATCGGACTGTAAGGGAGTCCGCGCTGTCAGCTTGGGCTTCGCATAGATCACGACCGTTGGGGGCATCGACCTGGGCGTTGGGCCGGTCACGAGAGACCGTGGTTGCCCCTCGTTTTCCAGCCTGATTGCACGCTAACTGCACGACGGCAGGAGCAGGGGAGCAGTTAGGGCTCATGTTCGACCGCGTGATGGGCTCGGCTCCATTCCATGCGCGGAGTGTGCCATACGCGTTCCGGCGGCCATAGTCGCTGGTGGCCGTGCCTCCAGCCGCATGCTGGCCGCCCGAGGGGGTGAATGAACGCAGGGGTCTCGGCTCACATCGGGACCCTGCGCCATGTCCTGGCTCGATCAGAGTTCAGAAATCCGGAAATACCACCATGCACCGGGTTGTCGTGGGAGCACGTGCGGGTGCGGCTCTGGGATGGTTCGGCGGCGGAATTCCTGATCCAGCCTCGTCACGAGCCGTGCTAGCTCTGTGCGTTCAAGAGCCGGCAGGCGTCGGAGCGTGTACTCCAGAGTGTCTCGGGCGTTTTTCGGATCGCAGCATGGACATCCCGCGTTGGGAAGGTAGAGATGTCGGCCGGGTTGCCGGACGAAACGTTCGTACTAGGCGAACGCGCCGACGATGGCGCCGGGCCAGAGACGCTGTTGCTCTATGCGAGCGATGGCGGCACAGGTCCGACTCGTCAATTTCGGGATCTTGGGGGCTGGGCGGTAGCGCCGCCGATTGACCCAGAGTCGCGCACGCAGTGCGCTTGGCCGTCTACGCGGCATCAGCCTTTCGGGTGGTCATGGACGCATGGTGTCACGTCCCCGGCCTGGGAACCAGGCGCGGTTTGGCGGGCTCCAAATCCTTTCGGCAGCTCGTGGAATCCATGAGCCGACCTGTGGAGACGCGTCCGACATCATCCCGCGTATATCCCGCGGCTATCAGGGCGTACGGCTGGATGCGTGATCGAGCGCGTGCCGGTTCGGAGGCCGAATGGGCCGGGAGAGGAGCGCGCCCTGAGGGATTCGAACCCCCGACCGTCGGATTAGAAGTCCGATGCTCTATCCAGCTGAGCTAAGGGCGCCAGTTTTTTGGGGATGACCTGCAAGGTTGGTTACCTTGGCCTAAGGTAGCATAGCCGCACACCGATGAAACAGCATCGGATTTGGAGCTTTCCCCATGGGTAGATCCCCACTCCTGCGAGACCTGGTCCCGTCGTGGCAGCTGGCACTCGAAGGTGAGAAGCTCGCACCCGGCACGATCACGAGCTACCTCCACTCAGCGCGTCTCCTGATCGAGTACCTGGACAAGCATGACATGCCCGGGCAGCTGGAAAAGATCCGTGCTCAGCACGTGCGGGCCTTCTTCTCCGCCCGCCTGCACGGCTGCTGGCTCGACGACGGGCAGACCCGGCCGTGTCCCTGTGGCGAGACGCGGTCACGTAGCGCCGGTGACGCCCACAAGCACTTCCGCAACCTCCGTGTCCTGTTCAAGTGGCTGGTCGACGAGGACGAGCTCGACGCCTCGCCGATGGCCGGAGTCGCCGCGCCGGCCGTCGTGACCCGGCCGGTCGAGCCCCTCACCGAGGACGAACTCCGGCTCATGCTCAAGACGTGCTCGGGCACGGCTTTCAAGGATCGACGCGATACGGCGATCATGCGGGTGCTGCTCGACAACGGCATGCGCGGATCCGGACTGGCCGGGCTGCGGTACCACCCCGACGACCCCGAACTGTCCGACGTGTTCCTGTCCCAGCATGTCCTGCGCATCCGCCTCAAGGGCGGGCGGACGCACCTGGCTCCCATCGGCCGGAAGACCGCCGCGGCGATCGACCGCTATCTCCGTGCGCGGGCGCGGCACGGTCACGCCGGCAGCCCGTGGCTGTGGCTGCCCGAGCGTGGCCGTACGGCGGCCGGCGGGGACCGGCGGCTCACGACGACCGGCATTCTGCAGATGCTGAAGCGCCGGGCCGACGAGGCCGGCATCCCCGGTGTCCACACGCACCGCTTCCGTACGACGATGGCGACGTCCTTCCTGGACGCGGGCGGCGATCCACTCGATCTGATGCGCGTGGGGGGCTGGAACTCCCTGGCGATGGTCCAGCGGTACACCGCGGCCACGGCGGAGCGCCGGGCACGCGAGGCGCACGCCCGGCTCTCGCCGGGCGACCGGATCTGACAGAGGAGCGGGCGAACCGCCCGGGGCACACGCGGCCCTTGACGCCCGGTTGGGAGAACACGGAGGTCGCCGCGTCGTTCGTGGTGGTGACATGACGTTCACTCGATCGGCCGCTGTTCGACCCGTGGGTACCGTGAAGACGCTGCCCTGCGGAAGTGGAGGTGTGATGTCTACCTTCTGGGACCTCAAGCACCGGCTGGCCGAAGCGATCAACGCTCACGACATACCGGGAATCCTTTCCTGCTACAGCCCGGACGCCGTATACGTGGCACCGTCGGGTATGGCCGAGGGACATGACCAGATCGCGTGGATATATGAGCAGTTCTTCACGGGGTTCCCGGACTTTCACGCGATGGCCTGGTTCGAGCTCGGCGACTGCGACAACCCGGCCGTCACCGAGTGGACCTATACCGGCACTCACACGGGACCTCTCCTCCTGCCCGACGGGCAGGAGATAGGCGGCACGGGCCACCGCGTCACGCTCCGCGCCACCTGCTCGTCCTTCGTCGAGCGCGACAAGATCCAGACGCATCGTGAGTACTTCGATCAGCTGGAGCTCTACAGCCAGCTCGGCTTCGGGTTGACGAGGCTCCGACCCGACGCGCGCGACCATTCCGCTGAGAAGCACGGGCCGCCACGGACGGAAGAAATCCGGCGGCTTTCCCCTCGCAACGGAAATGTGGTGGTTAAACTGCGTCGGCATGGCCGTACGTGAGATCCCACTCGTCGGAGACGTCTCCGAGGGGCTCGTACGGGTAGGGGCGACGGTACGGCGGCCGATGCGGCCCTCGTCGCCGTCCGTCCACGCGCTGTTGCGGCATCTGGAGGCCGCCGGGTTCGACCGGGCGCCCCGGTTCCTCGGGATCGACGAGCGGGGCAGGGCGATCCTCACCTACATCGAGGGCATGGTGCCCGCGCGCCCGCTTCCGGCGTACGCGGTGAGCGAGGCGGCGCTGACCGCGCTGGCCCTGCTGCTGCGGCGCCTGCACGATGCGGCGGCGTCGTTCGGCCCGCCTCCCGGCGCGACCTGGGAGGACGGCTCGGAGCCCGAGGGCTCGCCCGAACTCGTGGGCCACTGCGACGTGACCCCGGCCAACGTGGTCTTCCGTGACCGGCCCGGCGCGGGGCCCGTGCCGTACGCGCTGATCGACTTCGACATGGCCAGGCCGACGACGCGGTTGTTCGACGTGGTGACGACGCTGCGGCACTGGGCTCCGCTCGCCGACCCGGTCGACCGGGACCCCGCGCAGCGGTCCCTGGACGCCGCGGCCCGGGTGCGGCTGTTCTGCGACGCGTACGGCCTGCCGGCGCACGACCGGCTGAGGCTGGTGGAGACGGCGCGGACGCGGTTCGGCCGGTCGTACGCGCTGATGCGGGACCGGGCCCGCACGCGGGGCGGCGGCTGGGCGCGCATGTGGGCCGACGGCGCGGGCGGCCGGATCAGGCGCGCTGCCGCCTGGCTGGACGCCAACGAGGAGGCGCTCCAGGACCACCTCCTCGGCGACGCGGAGATCCCGGGTCCGGCCGCCGAACCAGCGTCCTGAGCGCACCCCGCACACTCGCGTCCTGACCGCCCCAGATGCCCGCGTCCTGAACGCGCCCCACACGCCCGTGTACTGATCGCCCCAGATGCCCGCGTCCTGAACGCGCCCCACACGCCCGCGTCCTGACCGCCCCAGATGCCCGCGTCCTGAAGGCCCCGCACGACGAGGCCCGCCACCCGGCCGCGCGACCCATCACAGATCACCCCGGAAGCACGCCGGCCCTGACCCCGCGCCCCGGCGGGGGCGGAGCGCGAGGGCTGCGGAAGAATGCGTGCGTGATCCGGATCATGGACGGTGCCACGGCGGCGGGGCTGCTGGCCGGGGCGGCGATCGACGCCCTCCTCGGCGACCCCCGGCGGGGTCACCCGGTGGCGGTGTTCGGCAGCCGGGCCGCCGCCCTCGAAAAGCTCATATATCGGGATTCGCGGGTGGCGGGGGTCGCTTACACGACCATCTGCGTCGGGGCCGCGACGGCCATCGGAGTGATCGCGGACCGGGCGACCCGGACGAGCCCGGTCGCGCGGGCCGCCGTCACCGCCGCCGCCACCTGGGCGGTCCTGGGCGGCACGACCCTCGCGAAGGAGGGCGCGCTGATGGCCCGCTCGCTGGAGGACGGCGACCTGGCCGCCGCCCGCGCCCGCCTTCCGCACCTGTGCGGGCGCGACTCGTCCGGTCTCGACGCCGCCGAACTGGCGCGGGGCACCGTCGAGTCGATCGCGGAGAACACCTCGGACGCCGTCGTCGCGCCGCTCGTGTGGGGCGCCGTCCTCGGCGTGCCCGGGCTGCTCGGCTACCGCGCGGTGAACACGCTCGACGCGATGGTGGGCCACCGGTCGCCGCGCTACGCGCGGTTCGGCTGGGCCTCGGCCCGGCTGGACGACGTGGCCAACTACCTGCCCGCCCGGCTGACCGCGCTGCTCACCACCGGTCTCGCCGGTCTGGTGGGAGGCTCCCCGCGCCGCGCGGCCGCTGTGCTCCGACGGGACGGGCACCGCCACCCCAGCCCCAACTCCGGGCACTGCGAGGCCGCCTTCGCCGGCGCCCTCGGCGTACGGCTCGGCGGGGCGAACGACTACGGTGGCAGGGTGGAGCACCGCCCGGAACTGGGCGACGGTCCCCGCCCGGCCGTCGCCGACATCCCCCGATCTGTACGGCTGGCGCGCGCGGTGTCGTACGCCTCGGCAGGCCTGGCCGTCGCCGCGCGCCTGGCCCGCGCACGGGCCGGTCGAAGGGGCCGGCGATGACGCTGCTCGTCCTGCTGCTGGTCTTCGCGGTCGTCTTCAGCGTCGCGGTCGCGGTGATCGTGGTCGCCGTGCTGGCGGTGCGCGCGTCGCGGCGGCCCGCGCCGCCGCCACCACGCGACCGGAATGATCCGTCCCAGGATTGGTAGGTTCGATCGCATGGGCGGAGAAAGCGGAGACAACCGCATCCTGCTGGTCTTCGACGGCGACTGCGCCTTCTGCCAGAGGTGTGTGAACGCCGGGCACCGGTTCCTGCCCTACATGCCCGCCGTACGGGCGTGGCAGGGTCTCGACCTCGGCGCGGCGGGGCTGACCCGCGAGGAGGTCATGACGTCGGTGCAGCTCATCGGCCCGGGAGGGCTGCGTGCGCACGGTGCCCGGGCCATCGGGGTGATGCTCGCGGTGCAGCCGCACCCCGCCTGGCGCGCGCTCGGCCGCGTGCTGCTCGCGCCTCCGGTGAGCTGGGCGGCCGAGGCGGGCTACCAGCTGGTGTCGCGCTACCGCCACCTCCTGCCCGGCTCCACGACCTGTGGCGTGCCGCCCGTCTGACCGGCCTCTGATCGGCGTCGTTGCCGAAGCCGGGAAGGGACGAGATCGCCAGGTGTCCGGAAGAGGGCATACCCCGGCGCCGGGCCGGAGGTCCACCATTGCGGCATGACAGCAGTGGTGGAAACCGAAGGACTGACGAAGTTCTACGGTACGAGACGGGGCCTGGAGGATCTCACCCTCGACATCCGTCCGGGTGAGGTGTTCGGCTACCTGGGCCCGAACGGCGCCGGGAAGACGACGACGATCCGGCTGCTCCTGGACGTGATCCGGCCGACGTCGGGCCGGGCCACGGTCTTCGGCGCGAGCACCAGGGACCCGCGGGTCCGCGCCCGGATCGGTTACCTGCCCGGCGAGCTGGCGCTGGAGGGCGGGGAACGGGCCCGCGACTACCTGCGGTTCCTCGCGGGCGTACGCGGAGGGGTGAGCCGGGGCAGGATCGACGACCTGGCCGAACGGCTGGACGCCGACCTGTCGGTCAGGATGGGCCGGCTCTCCAAGGGCAACAAGCAGAAGGTCGGGCTCATCCAGGCGTTCATGCACGAGCCCGAGCTGCTCATCCTGGACGAGCCGACGAGCGGCCTCGACCCGCTGGTGCAGCAGGAGTTCCTGGCGATGGTCCGGGAGGCGCGGACGGCGGGCCGCACGATCCTCATGTCGTCGCACGTGCTCGCCGAGGTGGAGCACGTCGCCGACCGGGTGGGCATCGTCCGCGCCGGGCGCCTCGTCGCGGTCGAGGACATCGCCGCGCTGCGCGAGCGGGCCGTACGGCACGTGGAGCTCCACTTCGACGCGCCGGTCCCCAGGGAGGACTTCGAGGGGCTCCCCGGCGTACGGGACGTGACCGTGCAGGGCGCGAGCCTGCGGTGCACGATCGACGGCCGGCCCGACGCGCTGGTCAAGGCGGCGGCCCGCCACACGGTCGTCCACCTGGTCAGCGCGGAGCCGGACCTGGAGGAGATCTTCCTGACCTACTACAGCGAGGAGGAGGCCCGGCATGCCCACGCTGGTGCGTAAGACCCTGGGGGAGTACCGCCGCGCCCTCATCGGGTGGACGGTCGGGCTGTGCGCGTTCCTCGGGATGTACATCTCGATCTACGCGAGCATGATGAAGGACCCCGACACGTTCACCAAGCAGGCGATCGCCAAGTATCCCGGCGCGCTCCGGGACCTGATGGGCGGCTTGTCCGACATCGCGACCGGCACCGGCTACCTGCAGGCGATCGCCTACCAGTTGCTGGGCCCGCTGCTGTTCACCATGTGCGCCGTGATCCTCGGCAACCGGGCCCTGGCCGGCCCCGAGGAGGCCAAGACGCTGGAGCTCACGCTGACGCTGCCGATCGACCGCCGGCGGCTGCTCCTGGAGCGCTGGTCGGCCCTGGCGCTCGGCCTGCTCGGCGTGGCGCTGGTGACGCTGGTGGTCGCCGCCGGGGCCTCGTCCGCCGCCGGCATGGGCGTGCCGTTCGGCCGCATACTCGCCGCCCACACGGGACTGTTCCTGCTCGTGCTGTTCTTCGGGACGCTCACCCTGTGCGTCGGAGCGGCGTTCGGCCGCAAGCAGGTCGCGCTCGCCGTGGCCGGGGTCTGGGGCGTCGCCGGGTACATCGTGGAGACCATGGGCCGGAGCGTCGACGCCCTCGCCTGGCTGCGCTGGCTCACGCCCGTCCACTACTACCTCGATGGACGCCCCCTTTACCAGGGCTGGCCGTACGGGGACTACCTTGTCCTGCTGGGCGCGACGGCCGTGCTGCTCATGACGGCGCTGCTCGCCTTCGAACGGCGCGACGTAGGGGTCTGATGGACAGCGTTCTCGCTCGCGTGAGCGAGGCGACCGGGGTGCCCGCCGACCTGCTCGGCGGGTTCCTGTCGGTCCTGGCGGCGTCGGCCGCCACCGGCAGGCTGCCCGGCCGCGCCGACATGGACGACCTGCGCGAGTGCGGCGCCCTCGCCGCCGAGCGCGGCATCCCCCTGCGCGTGCTCGCCGACGCCTGCCTGCACGCCGCCGAGATGACCTCCGGTGGCGCCTTCGGCGCCGTACGACGGGGCATTTCCGCCTACATCGACGGATACGAGGAGGCGCAGCGTGCCGCCGTACGGCGGGAGGAGGATGCGCGCCGCCTGTTCATCGACGACCTGCTGCAGGGCCGGGCCGACGCGGAACGCGCCGAGCACTTCGGCCTGCGTCTGGCCGGCGCGTACGCCGTGAGCGTGGCCAAGCCGGGCACGCCGCTGGAGGCGGGCGACCCGCTGGCCGGGAAGATCGAGCAGGCGCTCGTCGCCAGGTTCGGCTCGCACAACATCCTGGTCGCCGCCCGCGACGGCCTGCTGGTGTGCGCCTTCCCGGCCGGGCTGACCGCGGCGAGCGGGGAGTTCACCCACCACGTGCGGTCCGCGCTCACGACGTGGCGGGTGGGGATCGGCCGCCCGCACCAGGGGCCGGGCGGGATCGTCACCTCCTACCGGGAGGCGGCGGGCGCGATCGACCTCGGCGAGCGGCTCGGCCTGCGGGCCCAGGTGCTGAAGGCGGCCGACCTGCTGGTCTTCCCGGTGCTGCTGCGGGACAGGGACGCGATCGTGGACCTGGTCTCCACCGTGCTCGGCCCGCTGACCTCCGCCCGGGGCGGGCCGGAGCCGCTGCTGGAGACGCTGGAGGCGGTCTTCGCGGCACAGGGCAACCACACCGCCGCGGCGCGCAGGCTCGGCGTCAGCACGCGGGCGATCACCTATCGGCTGGAGCGGATCCGGAGGCTGACCGGCTTCTCGCCCAGCGACCCCACGCAGCGCTTCACCCTGGAGACGGCCGTGCTCGGCGCCCGCCTCCTGGAGTGGCCCGCCCACCCGCTGAGCTGATCGGAGCGGACGGCCGGAGGCCGCCACTTTCAACGTATAGGGCATGGGGGGACTTGCGGCAAGACCCCCGTGACGGCGCAGAATCGGGGGCCGTGAGCCGGGCCGGTCCAGGCCCGACGCCGTCCGTAAGCGTGGACGCGCTCACGTTCGCTGTGCGGCCGCCCGGCCGTCACCCATGCCCTCACAGAGCCGTCACAGGGGAGTGCCATGCGCGTGCTTCTGTCCACCATCGGAACCCGCGGGGACGTCCAGCCCATGGTGGCGCTGGCCCTGGCGTTGCGGGACCTCGGGCAGGAGGCGCGCCTGTGCGTGCCGCCCGACTTCCGCGAGTGGATCGAGGGGCTCGGCTTCCCCGTCGTGCCGATCGGTCCCGAGTTGCGGCAGACCGCGTCGGCTGCCCCTCGTGTTCAGGCCCCGCCCACGCCCGAGCAGCGCCGGCGGATGCTCGACGGCACGGTCGCCGTCCAGTTCGCCACGATCCCGGCGGCGGCCGAGGGCTGCGACGTCGTCGTGGCGGGCGGAGCCCTGTCGATCGCCGCGCACTCGGTGGCGGAGCGGATGGGGCTCGGCTACGTCTACGCGAGCTACTGCCCGGTCACCCTGCCGTCCCCGCACCACGCGCCGGTGCCCGTCTGGGGGCAGGCGCCACCGGACGGAACGGCGGGCAACGCCGCGCTCTGGGACGAGGACGCGCGGCGCTGGAACGACAACGTCGGCGCCGCGCTGAACTCCCACCGGGCCTCGATGGGCCTGGCTCCGGTCGCCGACGCGCGACGGCACATGTTCACCGACCGGCCCTGGCTGGCCGCCGACCCGGCGCTCGGGCCCTGGCCCGATCCCGCCGGACAAGAAGTGGTGCAGACGGGCGCCTGGGTCCTGCCGGACCGGCGCCCGCTGCCTCCGGAACTGGAGAAGTTCCTCGACGACGGCGAACCGCCCGTCTGCGTCGGCTTCGGCAGCATCCGGGCTCCCCAGGGCGTCGCCCAGGCGGCCGTCGACGCGGCCCGCGCGCTCGGACGCCGCGTGATCGTGATGCGCGGCTGGGCCGGCCTGTCCCCGGAGGACGACGGTCCCGACTGCCTCTCGATCGGCGAGGTCAACCAGCGGGCGCTCTTTCCCCGGGTCGCGGCCGTCGTCCACCACGGCGGCGCGGGCACCACGACCACCGCGGCGCTCGCCGGGGCGCCACAGGTCGTCGTGCCGCAGCAGTACGACCAGCACTACTGGGCGCGGCGCGTCGGCGATCTCGGCATCGGGGCGGCGCACCCGCCCGCCGCGCCTACCGCCGGGTCGCTGACGGCGGCTCTCGGCGAGGTCCTCCGGCCCGGCGTGCGGGACCGGGCCGAAGCCGTCGCGGGCGAGGTGCGCGACGACGGTGCCATGGTCGCCGCGCGACGTCTGATCGGCACACCGGCCGGAGAAGCGCCGCCGCGGTAGAGGAGCGCCCCCCGGGGTCAGGGGACCAGCAGCAGCTTGCCGGTCGTACGGCGGCCTTCGAGGTCGTCGTGCGCCCGGCGGGCCTCGGCCAGCGGGTAGCGCTCGGAGACGCGCACCTTCAGTGCGCCGGAGGCGACCCAGCCGAGCACGTCGTCCGCCCGGGACAGCAACTCCTCCCGGGTGGCCGTGTAGTGCCCGAGCGTGGGCCGGGTGAGGAACAGCGAACCGCCCGCGTTGAGCCGCTGGGGGTCGAAGGACGGGACCGGCCCGCTGGCCGCGCCGTACAGCGCCATCATGCCGCGCGGGCGGAGCGACGCGAGTGACCCCTCGAAGGTGGCGGCCCCCACCCCGTCGTATACGACGTGCACGCCCGAGCCGGTGATCTCCCTGACGGCCTCCGGGAAGTCCTCGTAGCCGATGACGTCGTCGGCGCCGGCCTGCCGGGCGAGCTTCTCCTTCTCGGCGCTGGAGACCGTGCCGATCACGCGGGCGCCGCGCAGCTTGGCCATCTGCACCAGCAGCAGGCCCATGCCGCCCGCCGCGGCGTGGACGAGCACGTCGTCACCCGTGCGGACCGCGTACGTGGAGTGGGTCAGGTAGTGCGCGGTGAGCCCCTGGAGCAGCACCGCCGCCGCGAGGTCGGGGGCCAGCCCGTCGGGCAGCCGGACCACCTTGTCCGCCGGGATGATGGCCTTCGTCGCGTACGCGCCGACCACGCTGGCCGAGACGACGCGGTCGCCGGGCACGACGTCGGTGACGTCCGGGCCCACGGCCGTGACCGTCCCGGCCGCCTCGGATCCGGGGACCAGCGGGAGCGGCAGCGGGTAGCGCCCCTCACGGTGGTAGACGTCGATGAAGTTGACCCCGGTCGCCGCCACCTCGATCAGCACCTCACCCGGGCCGGGCACCGGGTCGGGCCGCTCGGCGTACTCCAGCACCGAGGAATCACCGTACGCGGAGACGACGATGGCACGCATGCGCAACTCCTGTCTGAGGCCTCTTCTGATCTTCCTCAACCCGCCGGCCCCCGCCCGTTGTTCCCGGTCCGGTACGGCGGGCCTCAGAAGCCCGTCAAAGTGATCTTGCCGATCGCGGTGCCCGATTCGAGGATCCGGTGGGCCTCGCGCAGGTTGGCGGCGTTCACCGGGCCGAGGTCCCGGTTGGCGGTGGTGGTGAGGACCCCCGCGTCGACGAGCCGCGCGACCCGGTCGAGGATGCGGTGCTGGTTCACCTGGTCCCGGGTCTGGAACAGCGAGTGGGTGAACATCAGCTCCCAGTGGAACGCGATGCTCTTCGGCTTGAGCACGCCGATGTCGAGGGAGTCGTGGTCGTCGATGGCGACGATCCGGCCGAAGGGGGTGAGTGCCTCGGCGTAGGCCGCGAGGTTGCGGTCGGTGCCGGTCGTGCTGAAGACGTGGGTCACGCCGTCCGGCGCGACCTCGGCCAGTTGCTTCGCCAGCGGCCCGCGGTGGTCCACGACGTGGTGGGCGCCCATCCGGCGGGCGAACTCCACCGTCTCGGGCCGGGAGGCCGTGCCGATCACGGTCAGCCCGGTCAGGGCGCGCGCGAGCTGCACGACGACGGAGCCGACGCCGCCCGCGGCCGCGGTCACCAGCAGCGTCCCGGTCTGATCGAGCGCGTCGCCGCGCAGGCCCAGGCGCTCGAACAGGCCCTCCCAGGCCGTGAGGGAGGTCAGCGGCAGTGCGGCGGCCTCGGTGAAGGAGAGCGTGGCGGGCTTGTGCCCCACGATGCGCTCGTCGACGACGTGGAAGAGGGAGTTCGCGCCGGGCCGGTCGATCGCGCCGGCGTAGTAGACCTCGTCGCCGGCCTCGAACAGCTCCACCTCGCCGCCCACGGCGACCACGGTGCCGGCGGCGTCCCAGCCGAGCACCTTGGGCTCGCCGCCCGGATCGCTGTTCCGCCGCACCTTGTAGTCCACCGGGTTCACGGCGACGGCCTCGACCCGGACCAGCAGGTCGCGCGGGCCGGGTTCGGGCACCGGCAGCTCGACGTCCAGGAGGCTTTCGGGGTCGTCGACGGGAAGGCTGCGCCGGTAGGCGACGGCGGGCATGGTCCCGTTCCGGTTCTCGGTCATGTCTGTCCCCTCGCTCATGATGGAGATTCCGCCGGTCGCACGGCCCGGCGGCGTGACCGGCACGGTATCCGCCGGTGCCTGGTTACCCGCAAGGGACACGAGTATCCATCGGGAAACCGTCGAGGTGAGAGCAGCCTATGCCCCTGGAGGAACCCGCCCCGAGACCAGGCGGCGCAGCATCGGCAGGTCGACGCTCTCCAGCGTCGGCACGGCCGGCACGCCGTCCGGCGGCGCCGGACCGACCGCGATGACGGCGCACCCGGCCGACCGGGCCGAGGCGACGCCGGCCGGGCTGTCCTCGATCACCACGCACGCTGCCGGGTCGGCCCCGAGCCGCGCGGCGGCGGCCAGGTACGGATCGGGCGCGGGCTTGTTCCTGGCGCCGTCTCCGGCGGCCACCGACAGCCGGAAGCGATGCCTGCCGACGGTCTCGAGCACCAGGTCCACGACCGGCCGGGGGGACGCGCTGACCAGCCCGGCCGGGATCCCGGCCGCCCGCAGCGCCTCCAGCAGCGCGGCCGCGCCGGGGAGCATGGTCACCCCGCCCTCGATCCGCCGGATGAAGGCGCCGGTCAGCATGGCCTCGACGGCGCTCCGCCCCGGACCGCCGTCCACCCGGCCGAGGACGTGCGCCGCGGCGTCCTCGACCGGCAGGCCGAACAGCGCCTCCCGGTCGGCCTCCCCGAGAGGGGAGCCCAGACCGTCCGCGACCTCCGTACAGGCGTCCCACCACAGGCCCTCGGTGTCCACGAGCGTGCCGTCCATGTCGAACAGCACCGCCGCCAGATGGTCACCGGACGACATCGGGTTCGGGGACCGCCGCCGTGACTCCGATCTCCGTACGGGCCGACACGAGCACGGGCCGCTCGACCAGGCGGACCCGTACGGTGGTGCCGGGCGCCAGGCGCGCGGAGTCGTGGCCGGGGACGTCGGCGAGCACCTCGACGCCGTCGCCCAGCCGGACCCGCAGGCGGGCGGTGGAACCGCGGAAGGAGGAGACCGTCACCACCCCCTCCCCTTCGCCGTCGGGGGTGACCAGCACGGCCTCGGGCCGGACGAGCACGTCGGCCTCGGGCCCGGCGGGCCGGGGGCCCTCCACCGGCAGCGTCTGGCCGAGCACCGTCACCCGGTCGCCCGACAGCAGGCCGGGCAGGTGGTTCATCGCGCCGACGAACTCGGCGACGAACGGGGTCGCCGGCCGGTCGTACAGGACGGCGGGGGCGGCGACCTGCTCCAGGCGGCCGTCGCGCAGCACGGCGACCCGGTCGGCCATCGAGAGCGCCTCCTCCTGGTCGTGCGTCACGAAGATCGTCGTGATGCCGAGAGAGAGCTGGAGGCGGCGGATCTCCTCGCGCAGCGTGACGCGCACCTTGGCGTCGAGCGCCGACAGCGGCTCGTCCAGCAGCAGCACCCGGGGTTCGAGCGCGAGCGCGCGGGCCAGCGCCACCCGCTGCTGCTGGCCGCCGGACAGCTGGTGGGGATACCGGCCGCCCACGTCGGGGAGGCCGACCAGCTCCAGCAGTTCCTGCGCGCGGGCGTGCCGCCGGGCGGCCGGCGCCTTGCGCACCCGCATGCCGAAGCCGACGTTGTCGCGGGCGTTGAGGTTGGGGAACAGCGAGTAGGACTGGAAGACCATCCCGGCGTCGCGGCGGTTGGCCGGCACCCGGGTGATGTCGGCGCCGTCCACCAGCACCTCGCCCTCGTCGGGCCGCTCGAAGCCGGCCAGGCAGCGCAGCGCGGTGGTCTTGCCGCACCCGGACGGGCCGAGCAACGCGATCAGCTCGCCGGGCTCCACCGTCAGGTCGAGCCCGTCCAGCGCCACCGTGCCGCCGAACCTCCGGCGCAGCCCGCGGAACTCCACCCGGGCGCCGTTCATGATCCGCTCCTTTGCCGTGCGCCGGCTGACGACAGGGCGAGCAGCAGCAGCCAGGTGATCAGCAGGCTGAACACGGAGACGGCCACCGACACCTGGGCGTGCGCGCCGGAGATCGTGTAGATCCAGACGGGGAAGGTCTGGAAGGAGAGCAGCCGGGCGATGGTGAACTCCCCGAGCACCAGCGCCAGCGTGAGGAAGGACGCGCCGGCCATCGCCGACCGCATGTTGGGGATGATCACCCGCAGCAGCACGTGGGGCCACGACGCGCCGAGGTTCCTGGCCGCCTCCGACAGCGTGCGCACGTCGATCGCCCCGAGGCCCGCGTCGAGCGAGCGGTAGGCGAACGGCAGCGCCAGCACGACGTAGGCGAGCACCAGCACGACCGGGAAGCCGGGGTCCTGCACCGCGATGATCGTCTGGTAGAAGGGCGTGCTCGCGAGGTAGTCGGGCCCCCATCGCAGCACCGTGCTGATCCCGGCCACGAACGTGATCGGGGGCACGACCAGCGGCAGTGTGCAGACCACCTCCAGCACCGGCCGCCACCGCGGCGCGCCGAGCCGTACGGCCACGACGGCGGGCAGCGTCAGGAGCAGCACGATCACGATCGTCGCCGCCCCCAGCCCGAGCGACAGCAGCAGGCTCCCGGCGAAGCCCTCGGCCGAGAAGATCTCCCCGTACGCGTCGAGCGAGAAGCCCTGGTCCGGCACCTTCACCGTGAAGACGAACGACGCGATCAGCGGGACGAGGAAGTACACGGCGGCGAGGAGGAGGACCACTCCGCGCCAGAGCCGGGGACGGCGCGGACGGCCGCCGCGGCCGGGCGCCGCTCCGAGGGCGGCGGGCGTGGTGACCTGGGGAGTCAGCGGAGCCATCGGGCGCTCCTTCGCCGCAGTGGGAGGTAGACGGCCATCACCAGGCCCGCGACCACGATCATGTCGAGGCTGAGGGCCAGCGCGACGTTCTCGTGCCCGATGAGGACGTTGCCGGTGAGGGCATCGGCGATCTTGAGGGTGACCAGCGGGACGCTGGAGCCCACCATGGCCTGGGCCGTCGCGTAGGCCGCGAACGCGCCGCCGAACAGCAGCACGACCCCGCCGAGCAGCGCCGGGGTCAGCACCGGGACGCCGACGTACCGCCAGAACTGCCAGGTGCTCGCGCCGTTGTTCTGCGCGGCCTCGCGCCACTGCGGGCGCAGCCCGTCGAGGGCGGGCACGACCGTGAGCACCATGAGCGGGATGGAGAAGTAGAGGTAGACCAGGGTGAGGCCCCAGAAGTTGTACAGGCTCCACCCGTGGTCGCCGAGGCCCAGGGTCGTGGTCACGACGCCCGAGTTGCCGAGCGTGGCGATCCAGGCGAAGGCCAGCGGCACGCCGCCGAAGTTGGCCAGCACGCCGGAGGCGGTCAGCACCCCCTCCCGCAGGGCCCGGAACCGGGAGGTCACCACGGCCTGGGCGAGGAACGTGCCGAGCACCCCGCCCAGCACCGCCACGAGCGCCGAGATCTCCACGCTCCCGATCAGCGAGGTGAGGTACGCCCCCTGGAGCGACTCGGTGAGGTTGGCGGCACTGGGCGTGCCCTCCCTGGTGAACGTGCCGCCGAGGAGGACCAGCATCGGCACGCCGAAGACGATGACGACGAAGACCAGCAGCGGCAGGACCGCCCACCCGCTCTTCGACCCCGTACGGCTGTCGCCCACGACGTCAGCCGGAGACCGCCGCGCCCCACCCGCTCGCCAGGACCTCCTTGGCCTTGTTGACCTGGTCCGGCGTGGGGAAGGCGGGGGTGCCCTCGACCTTGGGAAGCTGGGCGACCAGGGCCGCGTCCGCGCTGCCGTCCTGCTGCATGGAGGGCAGCAGCACCGGCCGGGCGTAGCCCTTCAGCCACAGGTTCTGACCCTCGGCGCTGTAGAGGAACTCCTGCCACAGGCGGGCGGCGGCGGGGTGCGGCGCCCACTTGTTGATCGCCTGGGCGTAGAAGTTCGCGTACCGGCCGTCGGAGGGGATGGCGATCTTCCAGTCCACGCCCTTGGACGCGAACTCCTTGGCGTAGCTCGCCTGCAGGTAGTCCCAGTCGATGGTGATCGGGGTTTCGCCCTTCTCGACGGTGGCGGGAGTGGCCTCGACGGGGGTGAAGTTGCCGTTCTGCTTGAGCTTCTTGAAGAAGTCGATGCCGGGCTGGATGTCGTCGAAGGAGCCCTGGTTGGCCAGCGAGGCGGCGTACACGCCGGCGAACGCCGCGCCGGCGTTGGTCGGGTCGCCGTTCAGCGCGACCTTGCCCTTGTACTCGGGCTTGAGCAGGTCGGCGAACGTCTCCGGGCAGGTCTTGACCCGCTTGGCGTCGCAGCCGATGGAGATGTAGCCGCCGTAGTCGTAGGACCAGGCGCCGCCGGGCTCCTTCTGCCCGTCGGGGATCTTGTCCCAGCTCTGCACCTTGTACGGCGCGAACAGGCCCTCCTGCGCGCCGCTCAGCGCGAAGGCGCTGCCGAGGTCGAGCACGTCGGGGGCGCGGCCCTGGCCCTTCAGGGTCTTGACCGCGTTGATCTCGTCCTGGCTGGAGCCGTCCGGGTTGTCGTTGGTGACCTTGATGCCGTACTTCGCCTCGAACGCCTTGATGATCTCGCCGTAGTTCGCCCAGTCGGGCGGCAGCGCGATGGTGTTGAGCTGCCCCTCCTTCTTGGCGGCGTCGACGAGCTTGTCCAGGCCGCCGAGGTCCTGGGCCGAGGTTGCGGAGGCGGCCTTGGAGTCACCGGACCCCGAAGCGCCGCCGGCGGTCGTGGGGGCGGCCCCGCAGGCCGCGATCACCGATGTGGTCATTGCGAGCGCGGCCACGAGACCGGCGGTGCGTGCGGACAAGAGTCCCTCCCATAGGGTTCGTGCAACGAACGTAGGCGAACTTGTACAAACAAGCCAGACCAAGTACGTCGCACATCGATGTCGGTCGCGTGAACGGGAGGGCTCGGCACGATGGCCCGTTATGAACAGATCGCCGGTGACCTGCGGGACGCCATCGTGCGGGGGGATTATCCGATCGGCGGCCGGCTCCCCTCGGAGGCCGACCTGGCCCTGCGCCACTCCGCCTCGCGGGGGACCGTACGCCAGGCGGTCGCCCTGCTTGCCGCCGAAGGGCTGGTCGGATCCCGGCAGGGCGCCCGGCGCATCGTGCTGGGCAGCGAGCGCAGCCAGAGCTTCACCGAACTGCACAGCTTCGCCCAGTGGGCGCGGTCCATGGGTTACCGCGCCAGCGGGAGCGTGCTGTCCTCCCGCCGCCGCCCGTGCGCGCCCGACGAGGCCGTACGGCTGTCGGTGGAGCCGGGGGAGGAGGTGCTCGACGTGCGGCGGCTGCGCCACCTCGACGGCGAGCCCGTGCTGGTCGAGCACACCGTCTACGCGGGCTGGATCGCCCCCGCCGTCGAGAGGCTCGACCCGGAGTGCGAGTCGGTGACCCAGGAGCTGTACGACTCGGTCGGCCTGGTCTTCGCGTACGGCGAGCACCTGATCGACGCGGTGGCGGCCGGGGCCGGGGAAGCCCGGCTGCTCGGCGTCCGCCGCGGCAGCCCCCTGTTGCGCCAGCGCCGGACCACCACCAGCCAGGAGGGCCGGCCCGTCGAATGCTCCGACGACCGCTACCGCGCCGGCAGCGTCACTTTCAGCATCCGCAACTCCACCGCCGCCAACCCCCTCGGCCGCCGCGCCGGCGAGCCCGGCTGACGGCCGTCACGAAGCGGCTGTCACGAAGCGGCCGTCACGAGGCGGCCGCGAGGCGCCGGTTCCGCGTCTCGTAGGCGAGGGCGCCGGCGACCACGAGGGCGACCACGACGCCGTAGACCAGCGACGTTCCCCGCAGGCCCTGAGTGGTGATGGCCAGCCCGGCGACCAGAGCCGGGATGCTGAAGGCCAGGTAGCTGACCACGTAGATCGCCGAGATCAGCGCGGCCCGCTCATGCGGCGCCGCGAGCTGGCTGACCATCCGGAAGGCGCCCAGGTAGGCCGGCCCCCATCCGACGCCGGCGACGACCGCGGCCGCGACGAAGACGCTCAGCGAGGACGACGCCACGGCGACCACCAGCAGGGTCGTGCCGAGGAGGAGCAGCAGCGTGCCCTCCCGCTGCATGCGCTCCGGGGTGTGCCGCCTGAGCAGCACGGACGCCAGCGCCGAGGATGCGGCGAGCGCACCGAGCGTGACGCCGATCGCCGCGTGGTTGCGCTCGGCGAAGACCGTGGCGAGCAGCGAGCCCCCGACGGAGAAGATCAGCCCGCCGAGCATCCAGGTGGAGATCAGGACGGGGGCCGCGCGCAGGAACGCGCGCCTGGCCGGCGCGGGGACGGACACCTTCGGGAGCAGCGCGGCCACGGCGCCGGGCGTCCGCGTGACCGTCTCCGGAAGCACCGCCGTCGCGGCGACGAGGACGGCGAACGCCGCGGTCAGGACCACGAAGATCAGCCGGGTCGGGTGCGGGGCGTACTGGATCAGGACGCCGCTCCCGATCGTGCCGAGGCCGAGACCTCCGGTGGCCGCCGCGCCGTTGACGAGCGAGCCCAGCCGCGAGCCGTCGTCCGGCTGCAGGTCGAGCAGGTACGCGCCGACCACGCCGACGGCCGCGCCGGTCGCCAGGCCCTGGACGACACGGGCGGCGAAGAGGGCGGCGACGCCGTGCGCGCCGAGGAAGACGGCCATCGCGGCCGCCTCGACGACCAGCGCCGCGGCGAGGACCGGGCGGCGGCCGAGGAAGTCGGAGAGCCGTCCCACGGTGAGCAGGCTGACCAGCAGCGCCAGCACGTAGACGGAGAAGATCGCCGTCAGTGTGAGGGCGTTGAAGCCGAACTCGGCCTGGTACACGGGGTAGAGGGGGCTCGGCGCGCTCGACGCGGCCAGCAGGATGGCGGTGGTGCCCGCCACCAGCCAGAAGGCCGCGGCGCGCGGCAGCACCGGAAAGCGGCGGCGTTCCGGCGCCGGGCTGTCGAGGGAGGACCGTGATCCGTGCAGCAGACTTGTCATCGTGGGCTCCAACCTGCCTACTGTTCGATTTCTATCGAACCGTTGGAACCACACCGTCACGCCGATAGTTCCAAGAAGGTCGAACTGTGAGCAACGCCACAACGCGCCGGCTCCCGCATCCCGAGCTGAAGGACGTCGAGCTTCCCGCCGTCCTGTTCGCGCTCAGCGACCCGGCCCGGCTCGACCTCGTACGGCAGCTCGCGGCGCAGGGGCCGCTGACGGTGGCGCAGTGCCAGGCGACGGAGCCCGGCGTGCCCAAGTCGACCTTCTCCCACCACCTGAAGACGCTGCGCGAGGCCGGGCTGATCCGCAACGATCCGGCCGGCCGGCAGCGGATCGTCACGCTACGCAAGGCGGAGGTCGACGCGCGCTTCCCGGCGCTGCTGGACGCCGTCCTGTCGTCGGCCCCCGCACACCGCCCCGCGTAGGTCAGGTGGTCCCTCCGCCCGGCGCCGCGAGGTGCGGAACGCGAGGGTGGAACTAACGCGACAGCTCGAAGAACTCCGCGACCAGGTCGGCGGTGTTCACGTCCTGGCTGGTCCTGCCGAGAACGGCCGGCGCTCTGCGGGGGCCGGGGATGGTGTGCCCGCCGCCGTGCACCGTGAGCAGCGTCACCGGCGGCCGGCCCTGCTGCCGGTAGTCGGTGCGCTCGGCGGACGTCCCGTCGGCCGAGCCCGCCCGCTTCGGCAGCGTCCTGCTGACCGGCCCGCCGGTGATGCCGTTGCGGGCCGCGAAGTAGGCCGCGGTCTCCGGTATCGACAGGCTCCGCCCGCCGATCTTGAACAGCTTCCGCGCCCACCAGCTCAGCTCGCCGCCCGCGTAGCCGATGATCGGGTCCTTCGTGCCGTGGACCAGCAGCACCGGCATCGGCACGGAAGGCGCGCCGGCCACCAGGAAGTTCTCCGGCGCCGGCATCGTCGCCGCGAGCACCGCCGCCCCCGCGATCAGCTCCGGCGTCTCGTGGGCCAGGCGCATCACCATCTGCCCGCCGTTGGAGTAACCGATCGCGAACACCCGTCCCGGGTCGATCCGGTGACTCGCCACCAGCTTCTCTATCACCGCGCGGGTGAAGCCGACGTCGTCGATGTTCTCCCTGCGGGCCGGGAACCGGCTCTCCCGGCGCCCGTCGTTCCAGTTCCCCTTGTGACCGTCCAGGTACACGACCACCGCCGCGCCGCCGTCCGCCAGCGCGTCGAACGCCTTCCCGGTGAACCTCCGGTGCTTCGCCCCGGTCTGCCGTGACCCGTGGAAGACGAGAA
The DNA here is from genome assembly GCF_014161435.1 of Microbispora sp. H10949. Classification (NCBI taxonomy): domain Bacteria; kingdom Bacillati; phylum Actinomycetota; class Actinomycetes; order Streptosporangiales; family Streptosporangiaceae; genus Microbispora; species Microbispora sp. H10949. Next base: position 502,662 of record NZ_JABBWZ010000006.1, read on the forward strand.
CCAGAGCACGCGAAGGACTGCCGTCCACCGGTCCCACCACCGTGTACGTACGCGGCCTGCCGCCCACCTCGACGCTGTCCCGCATCACCGTCTGTCCCTTCCCGTTCATCCGAAGAAGCCGATGAGGGTGCGGGCGGTCCACTCCGGGGCCTCCTCGGGCAGGAAGTGTCCCGCGCCGGGCGCGACCACCCCGGTCACGTCGGCGGCGACCTTCCGCATGACCTGCTCGACCGCCTCGCCCGAGGCCCGCTCGCCGCCCGCGGCCAGCACCGGGATGGTCAGCGGCCCGGCCGCCGCCCACGCGGCGATCTGCGCCGCTCCCTCTCCCGCCCGGTAGAACTCGAAGCTCGCGTGCAGCGCCGCCGGATCGCGCAGCGCCTCGACGTACACCTCCACCGCGTGCGGCGGGATCGCGTCAGGCGTGGCGGCCTTCGAGGCGAACTGGTGTCCGAAGTAGATCTCCTCCCGCCCGGCCACCATCCGCTCGTTGACGTCCCGGAGCCGGTTGAAGGCGAAGTGCCAGAGGTACTCGTTCAGCGCCGGTTCCATCAGCAGTGGCGGCATCGGGGAGAGCCCCGGCAGGATCGCCTCCGCGACGGCGAGCCGGGTGACCCGGTCGCGATGGCTGGCGGCGAGCGCGTACCCGACGATCATGCCGAGGTCGTGGCCGGCCACGGCGAAGCGCTCATGGCCGAGGCCGGTCATCAAGGCGGCCATGTCCCCGGCGAGCGTGGCCGTGTCGTAGCCGGTGGCGGGCTTGTCGCTGGCCCCGACCCCGCGTACGTCGGCGGCGACGACCGTGAAGTGCTCGGCGAGGGCGGGCATCACCAGGCGCCAGCCGTACCAGAACTGCGGCCACGCGGGGAGCAGCAGCAGCGCCGGGCCGTTCCCGCCGGTCACGGCGTGCAGGGCGAGCCCGTCCACGTCGACGGTACGGCTGGTGAAGGTGCCGGTGAAGCCGTCCGGCAGGTGTGGAACGTCGGTCACGGTGAAAGGCACAGAGATCTCCCAGGGGGAATGGTCGCAAAAGCGGATGACTCATCCGTTTCACTGTAACATAATCCGGATGAGTCATCCGGTTATGCTTGGGGGCATGTCCACCGCCCCGCTCCGCAAGGACGCCGCCCGCAACTGGCAACGCATCGTCGAGGTGGGCCGCCGGCTCGTGGACGAGGGAACGCCGATCCAGCTCAACGACGTGGCGCGGGCCGCCTCGGTCGGGGTGGCCACGGTCTACCGGCACTTCCCCACACCGGAGGCGCTGCTCGAAACCGTCGCCACCCCCGGGCTCGAAGCCCTGGCCGCGCACGCTGAGCGGGCGCTCTCCGGCGGCGACCCCTGGGCGGCGCTGCGCGACTTCCTGTTCGCGGCCGCCGACGCCCAGATCACCGACGCGTCGATCTCCCCGGTGTTCGCCGCGCCGGTGAACGTCCTCCCGCATGTCGGCGACCTGAAGGAACGGCTCGCCGTACTGTTCGGGAGGCTTCTCGAAAGGGCACACGCGGCCGGGGTGATCGACCCGGGCGTGACCCAGGCCGACATGCTGCCGCTGATGTGCGGGGTGGCCTTCGCGGCGACCGTCCACCCGGCCACCGACACCGAGGACCGCGGGGCGACGGCCCGCCGCTACCTCACCTTCCTCCTCGAAGGCCTCCGCACCCGCGCATGATCCGCCCTGTCCAGATCATCCGAGGAGGAGCAGGGGGCCGACGCGCCCGGTGTCTTCCACGGGGATCTGGCAGAGGAACGGGTTTACGACGAGGCGCGGTGGCGCACGTGGACCGAGGACGGTGTCAAGGTGGCCGCGTTCGACGCCGGCGTGCCGGTCGGTGTCGCCGCGGGACGTACCCCGGCAGAACGGACCGGGGCCGTGGAACTCTTCGGCATGTGGGTGCGTCCCGAGGCCAGAGGCGGCCGGATCGCCGAGCGCCTCGCACTGGAAGTGGTCGCCTGGGCCCGGGAGGCAGGGCGCTCCCGGGTGGAGCTGTGGGTCGTCTGCGGCAACGATTCCGCCGAACGGGTGTACCGGCGGCTCGGATTCGAGCGCACGGGCGCGTACGAAGTCCATCCGCACGACCCGGGCCTGCGCAAGTACGTCATGACTAGAGGAACCGGCGAACGGTAAAGCCTGATCCGACCCGTGGCACGCATGGGACGGTGGCGACGTCGGCAATGCTGCCTTTGGCGTGTCGTGAGGCGATCATCATGAGCAAGCAGACCGCGATCGGAACGAAGGTCCAGCCGCGCTTCCAGTGCCGCTTGGCGCCCTCCTATTCCGAGCGGGCCGCACGCCGGAGGCGACGCGATGAATTATCAGAAGAATCCGTACAAGTGATCCGTCGAGCCGGTGAGGCTGGGTCGGGCGTACTGAGTCCTGGAAAGGTCGACTCCGGTGGCTCGTGAAGCCAGGGCGAGGGCGCTTGGGACGAGGTCGCCGCTTGCATCGAAGAGATCGAGTGCGCGCACGTCGTCAAGGAACCGGTCGGGGTCGTCGCCCTCGCGGAAGCGGTAACTGAAAAGACTGAAGGTGGTGATCAGCCTGTTGTTCACCTCGAATGTGAACTCCGCATCCTTGATGTCCACCTGCACGGTGGCCGCCTTCGTGCGCGCTGACAAAGGGTCGTGCTGCCTGCCGTTTCCGGTTGCCCATCCGGTTTCGGCGAGGACGGTGCCTCCCGTGGCCTCGTACGCCGCGATGGTGAACTCGCCGGACGTGTCAGGGGTCACGCCGAACCGTCGCAGGGCCTCATCGGGGGAGAGGCTGGCGACGAAGTTGATACACAAGGTGGTGGTGCCGACTCCGTCGGTCCATCGGTCACGCAGCCAGGCGTAGTCGGCTGCGGTCGCACCGCCCATCTTCCCTCCCTTGATCCGACCGGTCGCCGCACTCTAATGGATCTTGCGCGGTGCGGGTGAGGAGCTGAGGTCCGGGCGGTTCAGGCCGTCCGCGGGGCGGCCGCCGGGCCGAAGAGATGGTCGAGGTGGTAGTCGATGATCGCGGCGGCGGCCTCGTGGCTGCGCTGCCGGCTGAGGACGCTGGAGGTCAGGCCGTTGGCGAGCGCCAGAAGGGCGGCGACCTCGGTGCGCGGGTCGCGGTCGGAGGTGATCTCCCCGGCCTGCTGCGCGGTGGTGAGCCGGGTGGTGAGGAAGTCTTCCAGCGCGTTGGGGAGCGTGAGCCCGGCCGCGGCGAGCGCGGGGTCGGTGAGGGCGGCGGTGTAGTAGGCGGTCCAGGCCAGGGCGTCCAGCCGGCTCTGCTCGTCGGAGGGAAGGATCGCGCCGAGGACGGCGGCGAAGAGACCTCGAGTGGACAGCTCGCCCGTGGCGACGGCGGCCCGCTGCCGGACTCGGCGGTCCATGCGGGCGCCCAGTTCGGTGAGGCCGGAGTCGAGCAGGGCCTGCTTGTTCGTGAAGTAGTACTGGACGACGCGTAGCGAGACCCCGGCCTCGGCGGCGATCTCACGCATCGACACGGCCCGCAGGCCGCGGGTGCCGGCGATGCGTAGCAGCGCCTCGGTCAACCGGCGCCGCCGCTCGTCATGGTCCACCTGTTTCGGCATGCCGGTTTCCTAGTCGCGGTCCGTGCTGTGCTTCGGTGGTGAGCTCTCGGCCCGGGCTCGGCCGGGGAAGGTGAGGATCCGCTCGACGACCAGGTCCGGAGCCTCGACGGGCAGCGCGTGTCCGGCACCGGGCACGATCTCCACGCGCCAGGACGGCGCGATGCCGGTCAGCCGCGCGGCCACCGCCTCCGCGTCGAGCAGCGCGCTGCGGGCGCCCAGCAGCACCTGCACGGGTACGGACACCTCGCGTATCTGCTCGTCGGTGTAGGCGGGCGGGACGGGCATACGCCGGCGGAAGGACCAGCCGGCCCGCATCAGCTCCACCAGCCCATCCTCGCGCAGCACCCCGTTGTCGACCACGCCGGCCATGCGGTGTCGCAACGTACGAGGAAGCGCGGAGGCGACGGCTCCGGCAAGGGCCCACCGGATGAACCGCCTGGGCAACGGCGCGAAGCCGCCCGGGTCCACCAGCGTCAGCGCGGCCACCCGGCCGCCCCCGCCACGCTGCTGTTCCATCGCGGTCCAGCCGCCGTACGAGGACCCCACCACATGCGCGCGCTCGGCACCGGTCGCGGCCAGGACGTCGGTGAGCCAGCCGCCTACCTCGGCGCCGGTCGTGAGCGGCCGCGTCTGGACCGAGCGGCCTGGCTCGCCGAGCGGATCGACGGCGAGGACCGGGCGCGTGCGCGCCAGCGGCTCCATGTAGCGGTACCAGGCCAGCGCGTTTCCCCCGGCACCGGCCAGGAGGACCACGGGATCTGCCGTGGTGGGCCCGGCCCGGAGGATCCGCACACGGCCGGCGCGGGTCTCGACGTCGGCGGCGTCCACCGGCGCCGGCCACAACTCGCCGAGCACTCGGTCATAGGCGGCGTGGTACCTGTCACGCGCGGAGTCGCCGGTGAAAGCCGACGGCCGGTCAGGTGTACGCATGGCGTGCCCCGTCCCCTCTGAATGGATACAGTCGTATCCTAACGCCGCGGGACTCGGCAGAACCGGATGCCGGATGGGGGCGTCCTATGGGGTGTGCGGACGCGGATGAGGTGCGTGACGGCGGCGCTGGCCGCGATGGTGCTGACGGCGTGCGGGTCGACCCTGCCGCGCGATCTCGAGACCTGGAACGAGGCCGACGCCCGGGGCGACACGCCCGCCGAGCGCCCGTCGCCCCCCTGCCTGACCGGTTCGCCGACGCCTCGGTCCGGCCCGGGCGAAGACGGCGGGCGGGCCGGAGAGTGGCGGGGCGCGTACTACGACTACCGCGACCGCCTCATGGGCCTGGCCGTCACCCGGGAGAAGACCGTGTGGGCGGCCGGCACCCGGGTGCCCCACGCCTGTGGGCCCGAGACGAGTGCACCGCTGCTGCTGCGCGGAGACGGCGGACGGTGGCGGGAGGTCGCGGCTCCGCCGGTGACCGAGCCGCGTGCCGTGGCCGCCGCCTCCGACCGCGACGTGTGGCTGTTCGGGGAGATGACCGCCGCGCGCTGGGACGGGCGGAGGTGGACCACGGCGCCCGGCCCGGGTGGGAAACCGGATCGGGTGCACGCGGCGGCTCCCGGCGACGTGTGGGCCGTCGTGAACGCCAACTTCCTGGACGGAGCCGGGGGAGCCGAGGGGCCCTGGGGCTCCCGAGCCGATCTGCGGCGCTGGGACGGCAGGGCCTGGCGCACGGCACGGCCGCCGCTGGTCGCGAAAGACGTGGACGGCCTGCCCGGCGGTGAGGTCTGGGTGGCCGGTTCGAGCCGCGGCCGGGCGGCCGTCGCCCGGTGGAACGGCTGGTCCTGGAGCACGGTCCCGCTCCCCGCGGTTCCCGCGCTGCACCGGAACCAGCTCTCCGAGCTCGTGGACCTCGCGGTGGACGAGTCGGGCCGGGTGGCGGCCGTCGGCTGGGTCGCGTGGGTCTGCGGCACCGAGGAGGAGGACGTGACCTTCTGCGGCCGCACACTTCTTCTCCGGCGGGAGAACGGACGGTGGGGCTACAGCCTGGTCCCCGAGCCCGAGCTCGACCCCCACCTGCGGCTGGAGGCCGACGGCCGGGGCGGGTTCTGGCTGTTCTACGCGAAGAACGAGTGGAACACGGCGGTCGGTCACCTGTCGGGCGGCGAGTGGACGCACGGGACGTTTCCGGCGGGTCCGCTCGGGCACACCGGGGTGGGGTCCGTCGTCAGGGAGCCGGGGACGGCGCGCGTCTGGGCGGTGGCGGCGGACGGCACCGAGCGTGAGGAGCCGCCGTACCGGGGGAGCGGGATCTGGGTGGCCGGATGACCGGCCGGTGACCGCTGCTCGGGCGTGAGACGCGGGTGTGGCGAACACCTCCCGAAACGGACAGCCGAAGGCGCCGCGCCGACTTGCGCTCGGCCCTCTGTGAACGTATGTTCGAAGTAGCGGCGATTCTGCCCGAATCATCCGCCCGTCTTCCCCCGGGTGGCCACGAAGCCACAGGGAGAAGGAGTCTTGAGCAGACTTTACGGCGATCCGATCGAGGTGTGGGTGCGGGACGGGCAGCCTGTGCAGTTCGTCTGGCGTGACCGGCTCTACACCGTCCGCGAAATCCAGGATCACTGGGTGGTCGCCCGTGAATGGTGGAAGACCTCGGACGCCGATCCCGGGGAGCGGCGCTTCTGGCGGGTGGGGGCGGCAGCCGGCAGGGAGGTGGGGACCTATGAGCTGCGCTTCGACACCGCGAGCGACGGCTGGCTCCTCCTGAGGGCCTGGGACTGATGGGCCTGGGATCGATGGGAACGCTCCAGGAGCGGCCCTTCGCTCACCTGCACGTGGCGTCGGCCTTCTCCCTGAGGTACGGCACCGCGTTCCCGGACGCCCTCGTCCGGCGGGCCGCCGAGCAGGGCACGGACACGCTGGCGCTGACCGACCGAGACGGCCTCTACGGCGCGATCAAGCACGTCAGGGCGTGTCACGAGCGGGGCGTCCGCCCGATCGCCGGAGTGGACCTCGCTCTCGGCGCGGGCCCGCCGGCGGCGGGCGGCTCCGCCCCGCTCGCCGCCGAAGGCCCGCTCGCCGCCGAAGGCCCGTTCGCGGCCGAAGGGTCGTTCCCGGGCGGAGGGTCGTTCCCAAGTGAAGGGCTGTTCCCGGCGCCGGGCCGGCGGGCCGTACGGAGGACACCGGGCGAGCCGGCGCGGGTCGTCGTGCTCGCGCGCACCGACGGCTGGGCCTCGCTGTGCCGTCTCGTCACCGCCGCGCACGGGGCGGGGGAGCGCGGCGAGCCGTACGTCACGCCGGGGATGATCGCCGAGCACGCGACCGGCCCGGACGGCGGGCCGCGCCTGACCGTGCTGCTCGGGCCCCGCTCCGGCTTCGGCCGCGCGGTGGCCGAACGGCGCGACGACCAGGCCCGCGCCCTGCTGACCGCCTGGCGCGCGGTGCTCCCCGATCTGGTCGTCGAGGTCTCCGACCTGTACGGCTACCGCGACGCGAACGTCGCCGCCCGCATGATCGGGCTGGCCGACTCGATGGGCGTGCCGGTCGTGCTGACCAACGCGGTCCGCTACCTGGACGCCGCCGATCACCAGGTCGGCAACGTGCTCGACGCGGCGCGCAAGCTCGTGCCCCTCGACGGGCGGCACATCGACGACCCCACGGCCCACGCGTACCTGAAGGACGGCGCGGAGATGGCGCGGGTGGCCGCGCGGATCTGCGGCGGCGACCCCGGCCGGGCCGGGCGGCTGCTGGCCGAGACGCGACGGGTGGCCGAGCGGTGCGTGCTCGACCCCGTCGAGATCGTGCCCATGCTCGAACCCGAACGGCCCCGGCTGCACCTGCCGGAGGTCGGCGAGGACCCGGTCCCCCTGCTGCGCCGCCGGTGCGAGGAGGGGCTGGCCCGGCGGGGCCTGGACCGCTCGGCGGAGGCCCGCGACCGCCTGGCGGCCGAGCTGGGGATCATCGAGCGGAAGCGGCTGTCGGGATACTTCACCGCGGTCGTCGGCATCACCGACATGATCCGGGCGATGGGCGTGCGGTGCGCGATCCGCGGTTCGGGGGCCGGCAGCCTGGTCAACTACCTGATCGGCGTCGGCGAGGTGAACCCGCTCGAACACGGCCTGCTGATGGAGCGCTTCCTCTCCGAGGGCCGTCCGGGCCTGCCCGACATCGACCTCGACGTGGAGTCCGCCCGCCGCCTCGACTGCTACCGGGCGATCCTCGGCCGGTACGGCGAGGACCGGGTGGCCTGCGTGTCGATGATGGAGACCTACCGCGCCCGCAGCGCGATCAGGGACGTCGGGGCGGCCATGGGCCTGCCGCCGCACGAGATCGACGTTATCGCCAAGGCGTTCCCGCAGGTGCGGGCCAGGCAGATCAGGGCCGCGCTGTCCGACCTGCCCGAGTTGCGGGACAGCGGGCTGAACGACCGGTCGCTCCAGGCCGTGTTCCGGCTGGCCGAGCGGCTCGACGGGCTGCCCCGGCACATCGCACTGCACCCCTGCGGCGTGCTGATCGGCAACTCCACGCTGCGCGACCGCACCCCGGTCGAGCGCAGCCTGCTGGAGTTCCCCATGTCGCAGTTCGACAAGGACGACGTCGAGGACGCGGGCCTGCTCAAGCTCGACGTGCTCGGCGTGCGCATGCAGTCGGCGCTCGCCTACGCCCTCCAGGAGGTCGAGCGGGTGGAGGGCCGGCGGATCGACCTGGAGGCCGTTCCCCGCGACGACCGCGACACCTACGACATGATCCGCCTCAGCCGTACGATCGGGTGCTTCCAGATCGAGTCGCCGGGGCAGCGCGAGCTGGTCGCCAAGCTGGAGCCGCGCACCATGCACGACCTGATCGTGGACATCTCGCTGTTCCGCCCGGGACCGGTCAACTCCGACATGGTCACGCCGTACCTGGAGACCCGGCACGGTTTCCGGGAGGCGCGTTATCCGCACGAGTCGCTGCGCGAGGCGCTCCGGGAGACCAACGGGGTGGTCGTCTTCCACGAGCAGGTCATGAAGGTCATCGACGTCATGACCGGGGCGGGGCTGGCCGAGGCGGACCGGGCCCGCCGCGCCCTCGGGACGCCGGAGGGCCGCGAGGCCGTGCGGGCGTGGTTCGTGCCGCTCGCCCGGGAGAGGGGGTACGCCCCCGACGTCGTCGAGCGGGCGTGGAGGGTGCTCGACGCGTTCGGCGGGTTCGGGTTCTGCAAGGCGCACGCGGCGGCGTTCGCGCTGCCCACCTACCAGTCGGCCTGGCTCAAGCGGCACCACACCGCCGCGTTCCTCGCGGGCGTGCTCACCCACGACCCCGGCATGTACCCGAGCCGGGTGATCCTCGACGAGGCCCGCCAGTGCGGTGTGGACGTCCTGCCCCTCGACGTCAACCACTCCGGGAAGACCTGGCTGGTCGAGCGTACGGGTCCGGCGGAGGACGGGCCCGGGGGGTTCGGCCGCGGGTACGGCCTGCGGGTGCCGTTCTCGGCCGTACGGGGGGTGAGCGAGGCCGAGGTGGACCGCATGGTCGCCGGCCGGCCGTACACCTCGCTCGCGGACTTCTGGGAGCGGGCCCGGCCCTCACGGCCGGTCGCCGAGCGGATCGTGGAGGTCGGCGGGTTCGACGCGCTGCACGGCCTGCGGCCGGGGGAGCCGCGCTGGCGTCCCGGACGGCTGACCAGGCGCGACCTGATCGCCCAGGTCGGCGCGCTCGACCGCGGCGCCGCCGGCGCGGCGGGGCAGCTGCCGATGGGGTTCACCGAGCGGGTCGCGCCCGGCGAGCTGCCGGAGATGACCGAGGCCGAGGCCGTCGAGGCCGAGCTGGCGATCCTCGGCATGGACGTCAGCCACCACGTCATGGACTTCTACCACGACCTGCTCGACGCGCTCGGCGTGACGAGGTCCGCCGACCTGCTGCGGCAGCGCAACGGCGCGGAGATCCTGGTCGCGGGGGTCAAGGTCGCCACCCAGACGCCCGCGGTGCGCTCGGGGCAGCGGGTCATCTTCACCACCCTGGACGACTCCACCGGCCCGATCGACCTGACCTTCTTCGAGTCGGTGCAGGCGCACACGGCCGCGACGGTGTTCGGTTCGTGGCTGCTGGCCGCCCGGGGAGTGGTGCGGCGCACCGGGATCAGGGCCGTCTCGCTGCGCGCCGTGCACTGCTGGAACCTCGCCGACCTCGACCACGTGTGGCGCACCCGGGGGCTCGACGCCGTACGCGCCGTACTCGGCGAGGTGCCCGTGCCGGGCGCCGGAGTGGGCGGGCGGCCCATCGAGTACGGCAACGGCTTCCGGGTGTCGCCCTACTCCGACAACGGGGCCCCGCCCGCCGCGCGGGAGGGACGGCTCCCCGGCCATCCGGGAGAGCCCCAGCGGCGGCTCTGGCACGCCAGCTCCGGCAGTTCGGGGCCCCCGCCCGGCCGCTGACGGGCCGTGCCGTCACCTGCTGCGGCGCGCCGCGCGCCGGCGCCCTCCATCGCGCCCTCCATGGCACTGTCCATGGCGCCGTCCGCCGCGATGCGCACCGGGCCGCTCGGCGTGCCGGTCGCTCCGCCGGGCGCTTCGAAGAGCGCTCCGGTCTGCTGCTTGAGGCGGGCCGGCGGGCGGGCGGCGCCCCGCCTGTCGCGCCCGCGGTCGGCCACGCCCGCGTGCCGGTCGGTGACCTCGCGGACGGCGGCGCCGCAGAGGATCGCCGCGACGGTCACCGCGGCGACCTGCGGCAGGCCGAGGCCGGTCAGCCCGTCCCGCGCCGGGCCGGCGAACACCAGGCCGAGCGCGGCCAGCCAGCTCAGCCACCAGCAGGCGAGCGTCGCCCGCCACCGGACGCGGCCGGGCCCGTCGCCCGGAGCGCCGGGCGCCCCGGTCTCCGGAGTCGCGCCGTAGGCGGGATCGCGGTCGTCCCCGTCGGCGCGCCGCGCGCGTCCCGGACCCCTGCGCCCGGGCGCCGGCGTCTCACGCCACGCCAGGTCGGCCAGGATCGGCGGCATCACCAGGTTGATCCCGGGCACGAGGCAGGCCACCGCGAGCACCGCGGGCGGGGTGGCCGGCCGTACGAGACGCAGCCAGGCCAGATAGGCGAACGCGGCCGCCACGGTGGCGGTCAGCAGCACCAGGACGAGCACGGCGAACGCCGTCGCCGCGCCGCTGACGGCCCGTGCGGCGGGGGAGGCGGGGTCGCCGCCGAAGGCCGCGATCTGGGCGGCCAGCCGCCTGCCCCTGGCCTGCTCGAACACCGCCAGCGCGGCCAGCGAGACGACCTGGGCGGCGAGGCCCGCGTACACGCCCGCGGCCGCCCGGCTCACCGGTGACGACGTGGACCGCATCTAGGTTCTCCCCTCGGCGCCGCTGTGACCTTCCTCACTCTTATCCCGTCCGCGACGCCGCTAATCAGGCCCCGCCCCGCTCGCCGATAAGGGAGGGTTACGTCGTTTGCGGTTCCGGGGGCGGAACATCCCTGGCCGGGGTCGACGGGAGCGTTCTGAGGCGGAGACCGTAGGCCTTCTCCAGCGACGTGTGCCGCCGGACCCGCCACACGAAATCCTCGAAGACACTGGCATAGCGGTCGCTCGACTCCCGGATTTCCCGTTCCCTCCTGATGAACGGCTCCAGCGCGTCCCACGCCCTGCTCGCCCGATAACCGAGAAGCGGGACGACCAGCCCCTCGTCCGCCATCTTCCGCGCCATGAAGGCGCCGCATCCGCTGTAGAAGCCGACGACCTTCGTGACGGCGAGAAAGGCCTCCTCGGGCAGCAGCATGCAGCCCGTTCCCGGATCGTGCTCGTCCCGCAGCCGCTGGACGACGTACCGCTCGGCGAGCTGGAACTCCGATGACCGGAATTCTTGAAACAGTTCGACCAGAACGGGGAGCTGGTTCGTGTGGTGCATTATCCGTATCTGCCGCAGCGCCGTCGCGACGGACACGGCGAGCGCGAGCAGAGAGACCGCCAAAGTGGCGGCGCCGAGCAGATCCATCCATTCCCTCGCAGCATCGATCCGCCTGTTTTCCGGGAAAACGACCGAGTTCGGGGAATCGTTCACGAGGAGAATCGGGCGGTCCTCGCGGTTTCGGGCCTCAGGCCGCGGCCACCACGACGTTCTCGCAGGAACCGTAGACGGATCGGGTGAAGACGCCCTCGTTTCCCTCGGTCAGGAACCGGGCCCAGAGCCCGCCGGGACGGTCGCCGAAAAGGAAGGGGCCGAGGACGGGGTAGGTCTCGACGACGCCGGCGTCGTTGTCGCTCCAGCTCAGGTCGACCTCGCAGGCGACGGGCTCGACGTACTCCTGCGCGACGCTGTCGCCGAGCCGTACGGCCTCGTCCAGGGCGCGCCGCCAGGTCGCGGCGGTGCATCCCCGGCCCACGAGGACGGCCTCGCCCTTCATGCCGATGCCGCGCTTCAGCACCATCGCCCGCTGGCCGGCCTCCAGGTGCTTGACCAGGTCTACCCGCTCGCCACGCCAGTCGACGGCCCGGTCGGCCACGATCCGGGTCCACGGCACGTAGCGCTCGACGAAGGCGCGTTCGGCCGCGCTCATCCAGGGCTGCCCCTCGGAGAGGAGGCCGAGCGCCTTCTTGTTGTCGAGCAGCCCGCACGTCTGCGTGGGCAGCAGCAGGCAGCCGGCGTCCAGAGCCTGGCGCACCGGCTCGATGTCGATGCCGAGTTCCCGCCACTCCGGCACCGTGAAGCAGCGGACACCGATCGGGAACGCCAGGCGGTCGCCGTCCATCAGCCCGTGCGGCAGGTCCTCGGGGGTGAACAGTTCGGCGGAGATCCCCCGGTGGTGCAGGCGTTCGAGTTCGAGGTGGAAGTACTTGACCGCGATCCGGCTCGGCAGATCCCGCATGCTGGTCACCCAGGCGGCCCTCGGCTCCACGCCGAGACGGTCGCAGGCGTCGGCGACGAAGTCCGCCCGGGCGTGCACGGGGTCGGAACTGCGGAAGGGCGCCGTGCCGTACCGGTGGTAGGCGGCCCGCCAGGCCCTCAGCCAGGAATGGGTCTCGATGACGCCGCCGGGGGTGCCGCAGGGGTTGAACTCGATGAAGCGCGGCCCGTCGGCGCCGATGATGACGTCCGGCCTCGCCATGGCGGCGGCGAACTCCTCTTCGACGAACGGGTCGCCGACCACGAGGGGATAGTCCGCGGCGCTCGTGCCGAGCCCGTCGAGCCTGCCCCGCAGCGTCGGCGCGAGCCCGAGAACGGTGCGGCGCAGGAGGTCGAGCAGCACGCGGCCGGCGCGGAAGACCTCGGCGTAGGAGCGGCGCGGGATGACGATGGGCGAGAGGGGCAGCACCGAGGTCGGCATGAGGTGCGTGTCCGCCATGTAGTAGCGGACCAGGTCGCGGATCTGCCGGGGGCGCAGGCCCCGCGGGCGGATCGTCTGTCGGTCGCCGAACCAGTCGTGCGGCCGCGTCCGCTCCGCCGATCCGTTCGTGGTGTTCACGAGCCGCCCACCGGTCCTCCCTGTGACGCGAGGGCATGGCCGGACGCCCCCTTGCAAACCGAACCCGAACCCGCATTCCGCGACTCGGAAACGAACGGGGCGAACACCTGTGGTTCCGGGTTCGCCATGCCGACGCTAGGAGCGCCGCGGCCGCCTGGCAATGAGATTCGGCGGTGGGGAAAAGTCCCTGATGGTCGGCCCGCCTCTGCCGCTATTCGCGCACAGGCGAATCTTCGGACTTGTTATGAGGGGATTGGCCGGGCGATTTCCGGGAAACGGCTCTGGGTATCCGCGAGGCTCCGGCGTCGCGCGAGAGTGGAGGAGAGTTGGGCGGCATCACCCTCAGCGAGACCGATCTTTCCCGGATAAGTGTGGCGTCCATGCCGTCGCTGGCGCTCGAAGTGTCGCTCAGCCTCCAGATCCTCGACAGGCGTTCCGCCGGCTCGTACGCGAGGTGGCGGTCGCGGACCCGCGCCCGGCTGAGGCTCGGCCACGGCGGCGGCAGGGCCGTCGGACACGGGACGACGGAACACGGCGCGATCGGACACGGCGCGTTCGAACACGGCGCGCTGAGGATCGTACGGCGCGTGATCGGCGGCGCGGGCACCCTGGCCGACCAGGTGCGCGTGGTCTCGTGGGCGGTCGGAAAGCACGATCCCCTCACGCACCGCGCCGAGGCCGGCGCGGACGCCGGTGCCGAGGCCGGCGCCGGGGTCTCCGGCCACGGAACCCGCCGGCCGGCGGCACCGCCTGAGTCCGTTCCCGCACAACCCGTGGTGTCCGCGCTGCTCTGGTACTGCGAGACGGTGATCGCGCCGTACTGGAACCGCTTCAGGGCGGCCGTCGAGTCGGAGCGGGCCGTCCACGCGCGGGCGCTGCTCAGCGGCGGCCCGGACGAACTGCTGCGGTCCCTGGGGCACGGCCTCGCGTGGAGACGGCCGAGGCTGTGGGTCGAGGGTGACGGGGAGGCCGGTCCGCGGCTCCGGGACGGCGGCGGCCTCGTCGTGGTCCCGTCCGTCTTCTGCGAGCGCAGCGAGATCCTGTTGCCGGACGCCGACCGGCCCCTCCTGGTGCATCCCATGGGGACGTCCGCACGTGATCTGGCGCTGGGCCTGCGCAGCGGGCCGGGCGAGGGCGTGAACGGCCGGCGGGCCCTCGGGAACCTTCTCGGCGGCACCCGCGCGGCGATCCTCGCCGAACTCCGCAGTCCGTACACGACCACGGAGGTCGCCCGCCGCCACGACCTGGCGCCCGGCACGGTCAGCAGGCACCTGTCGGTCCTCCGCGACGCCGGCCTGGTGGGCAGCCGCCGCCGGGCCAACGAGGTGCTGTACGTCGCCACGCCGCTGGGCCGCGCCCTCGTCGACTCCGTGTCGGGCGCCGGGTGAGGCTCCCCGATGCGCGCGTCCCGCAGCCTGAACCCGGCGGACCACTCAGACCGCCGGGTTGAGATCCGGTACGGCGCCGCCCCGGGCGGCGCGCCAGCGTGGCCCGACGTGCGCGATCAGGGCGAGCGTCAGCACCAGGGAACCGGCGCCGGCCAGGGCCATGGCGGTGCCCGTGCTCGTGAGCTCGGCCGCCGTCCCCGTCAGGGACGCGGCGACCGCCTGCATCGTCATCATGCCGCTCATGGCCAGGCCGAGGCCCTGCCCGCACAGCCGCTCGGGCATGGCCAGCACGAGCCGTTCCTGAACGCCGAGCGTGGAGCCGAACCCGAACGACGCCACGGCGACCGCGACCAGGGCGCCCGGCCCGGGAGGGATCACGAGGAACGCCAGATAGGGCACCGCGAGCAGAAGGGACAGGGGCAGGATCAGCCGGCCTCTGAGCTCCGGCGTGAGACGCCCGACGACGACGTCGCCGAGGAGCATGCCGGCCCCCGCCGCCACGAACAGCGCGCCGGCCATGTCCCCGGCGTACGGCACGTAGAGCGCCTCGGCGCCGACGACGAGACCGTTGGGCAGCCAGTGCGCCAGGAGCAGGCCGCGGGTGCGCCGGTCCGCGAAGAGCGTCCGGTTGCCCGCCCACGTGGCTCGCACGGCGCCTCCGGCGGGGCCGCGCGAGGGCCTCGGCCGCAGCCCGGACCAGCTCACCGCGGCGGCGCCCAGCGCGGCGAGGGCCGCGACCCAGAGAGCTCCCGAGACACCGACGGAGGTGACCAGGATGCCGCCGGCGGCGAATCCGAGTATCTGCATCACGCCGACGACGACGTTCAGCAGCGCCCGGCCCGGCACGTACTGCTCCCGGCCGAGGACGTCGGTGAGGAGGGCCTGCCGGACGGCGACGGCGACGGCGTCGCCGGAGCCGAGGAGCAGGATTGTCAGCAGCACGGCCCAGACCGGGAGCACGCCGAAGGCCAGGCCGCACAGCGTCACCGCCCTGACGGCCTCCCAGACCGTGAGGGCGAGGCGAGGCGGAAGCCGGTCGGCCAGGGACATCACCGTCAGGGCGACGATCGCCTGCGGCAACAACCCGGCCAGAAAGGCGACCGCCGACAGGAGAGGCGAGCGGGTCGCCGCGAAGACGAGCGACGCCAGAGCCAGCTGCTGCATGGTCTTTCCGGCGATCGTCAGGCTGTGCCCGCAGAAAAGCGCCCGGAATTCGGGCACCTTCAGCACGTCACCATAACTCACCACGTCGACATCATGCGGCAGGCCTGATTATGCGGGCCATCTTTACGCCTGGAGGCGAAACATGGTCGTGCTCCGCGTCTCGGCGGACGATCTGGTGGGAATTCGATTCGCGCTGTCGCCGATCGGCGAGACCATCGCGGCGCTGCAGATTCTCGCGGGCCGCAGGCGCCCGGTGGAACTGCGTCCCTGGCGCGAGTACGGCCGCGCCGTCTACGCCGGTCTCTGCCGCCGCGATCCCACCGTCGCCGCCATAGCCGAGCTCGTGGCGACCACCTCCTGGCTGCCCGACTTCATCTGCGCACCGCCGCCGGACCTGCGGACGACCGTCACCCGGGAACTGACCCGCATCGCCGAGACCCCGGACGCGCGGGCCCGGCACGACCTGGAGGTGAGCAGCGGCGGCCGTCCACTGGGTGAGGGCCTCGCCGGCTCGGGAGTCGCGGAGCGCGTCGCCGGCAGCCTGCTCTCCGTCTGGAGCGAACTGGTCGAGCCGATGTGGCCCCGCCTCCAGGCGATCGCCGAGCAGGACGTGCTCTACCGTACGGGCCTGCTGACCACGCACGGCTGGTCGGGAGCCCTGTCCGGGATGAACCTCGGGGTCCGCTGGCTCACCAGCGACCGCCTCGAGATCGCCGGTATCAGCGGACCCGACCTTGCGCTCGACGGCGCGGGCCTGACCCTGGTGCCCTGCACACTCGGCGGACGATGGCTGGCCACGGCTCCTCCGGAGGCCTGTGCGCTGATCTACCCGGCCCGCGGCGCCGGGCGGCTCTGGGGCGGCGGCCGGGTCGCGACGGACGGCGCCGACCGCCTGATCGGCCAGACCCGGGCCGCCCTCCTCCGCGCCCTCGACCAGCCGTCCACGACCACGCTGCTCTCCCGCAGGCTCGGCCTCAGCACGGGCGGGGTGGGCGATCACCTGGCGGTCCTGTACGACGCCGGCGCGGTGACGAAAACCCGCGACGGCCGGAGCGTCCTGTATCGGAGGACACCCCTGGGAGACGCTCTCGTCGAGCCCGGAGCCGCGGAATAGGAAATCACCCGGACCGGCCTGGCCGGCCATTTTCCGGGGGTTTTCGTCGCAGCGGAGAACCGCCTGGCCGCCCCTTTTCCGAGGGCAAAATAGAAGTGCGATTCAGGTGGCGCGTGCTGTCTGCCCTGCCCTGCCTTCGGCAAACAGACTACTTTGGGTCACGTCCTCCGCCGGGGTCCGGGCGTCGATACGCAGGCATTGTCACGTATGGTCGGCCCGATTAACCCGGCCGGTTCGTCACTTTAAGTGAATTGTTGCGAGCGCTTGACAATGCCGAAAGTTCATTTGTTATGGTGGAAAACGTTCGATGATCCACGGAAGTAGATCCCAGTGGATCTTTTATTACGGCATCTCGCCCGCGCGATCTCCGGCACCCTCGAATTGTGTGGTTCGAATCATGCCGTCATGTCCGGCAAAAGCCCAGGAGGAGTAATGTCGCATTCTCCGATCAGCATCCTTTCGCAGGTCGACTTCAACGGGCAACCGCTGGCCGAGGAACTGCTGATGAGAACGTTCCGCCAGCTCATGGACGAGCACGGATACGTCCTCATGTGCAACGTCCCCGACCGGTTCGACCCCGTGCGGTTCTGCCGCGCGCAGGGGACGTTCGTGCCGAACTACACCGGAGCAGTGGTCGGGGACGTCCGGCCGGAGCCCGGCATGGACGACGTCTACCACGCCGGCAACACGCGGCCCCTCACCCCGCACACCGAGGGCTACGACTTCGCGATCGCGCCGCCGCGCTACATCGCCCTGTGGTGTGTGACGCCGGCCGGCGGTCCGGGCGGGGAGACCACGCTCGCGGACACGCGTCCCTGGGTCGACGCGCTGTCGGAGGAGGAGCGCAAGATGCTCGAAGCCACCGACTACGACTGGAAGACCACCGAAGGGGTGCAGCGCCTCGGCCTGGACCTCAAGACGCGTCACCCGATCCTCGAGGACACCGAGGACGGACTGATCGTCCGATTCAGCTGCAACAACCTCCTGCGGGACGACCACGACCCGGTCGTCGAGATCCAGGAACGCTGGAAGGCCGCGTTCGACGACGACCACGTGGCGATCCACTACCACAGGAACGACATGCTCGTGTGGGACAACTGGCGGCTCCTGCACGCGCGCAACGCCTTCAGCGACCGCAGCCGCCACCTGCGTCGAATCCAGATCGCCGCCTGATCCCCCCACCCGACGAAGGGCCCTCACGTGTACCGGACCATGCTGCACAGCAAAATCCACCGCGCCACCGTGACCCAGGCCGACCTGCACTACGTCGGCTCCCTGACACTCGACCGGGACCTGCTCGACGCCGCCGACCTCCTGCCGGGCGAGAAGGTGGACATCGTCGACATCGACAACGGCAACCGCCTGAGCACCTACGTCATCGAGGGCGAGCGGGGCAGCGGGATCATCGGGATCAACGGCGCGGCGGCCAGGCTCATCTCGCCGGGCGACCTGGTGATCATCATCGCCTACAAGACCGTGGGCGAGGAGGCCGCGCGTCTCCTGCAGCCGAGGATCGTGTTCGTCGACCGGGACAACAGGCCTGTCGACGTCGGCCCCGACCCGGCCCGGGTGCCCGCGACGGCCGCGGCGGCCGGAATGTCCCGGCTCGTCCGGGGCGACCTGCTCGCGAAGGGATCCCCCCGATGACCGTCACCGCCGCCGCCCCGGTCGCGTCCGCGAGCGCGCCCGCCGCGGCCCGTCCCGCACTGGTCCGCTACTACGACGAACTGTCGCGGATCCTCGCGCACGCCGAGACCCGCGCGCGGTCCGGGGCGCCGGACGGCGGCGCGTTCACCCCCGGCTGGAGCCTTCCCCCGCTCACGCCCGAACTCGAGGCGTTCTTCGCGCCCAGCCTGATCACCGCGCACGAGCTGGAGCCGTACAGGGACACCCGGCTGACTCTGCTGAACCTGATGCACAACCCCCGGACGCGTACGACCAAGACCTTCGCGTCCCTGATGATCGTCGCCCGGGCGGTCGCGCACATCCGGCGCACCGGCGAAGCAGTCATGATCATCACTCCGTCCAGCGCGAACAAGGCCACCGCGCTCCGGGACGCGGTCCAGCGGGCGCACGAGACCGGGCTGGCCGGCGCGGACGAACTCGGCATCGTCTGCGTCGTGCCCTCGGCGTCCCGCCACAAGCTGTGGCGTTCCGCCCTCGTCGAGGATCCTCAATCGCGCCGCCGCAACCCCCTCGCCGTCCTCGACTCCGGCGAGGCGGGACAGGTCAAGACGCTGGCGCGCGCGGTCGCCGACGAGGAGGCGCACACCGTCTTCGACCGTCACGGCGTACGGCTCTGGCACTCGCTCGACCTGGCCAACTACGCGGTGGCGGACGCCGCCCGCGCTCTGTTCGAACGCGACCGCCTGCCGGCCGCGGCCCGGGTGCACGCGCACTCCGTGTCGAGCGCTTTCGGCCTGCTGGGCCACTTCTACGGCCAGCAGTGGCACACCGGCCGGGAGTGGCCCGGGACCGGCGCGCGATACTTCCTCGTCCAGCACCTGGGCACGCCCGACATGGTCGCCAGCCTCTACCACGGCACGTTCGGCTACCGGCCCGAGTGGACGTCACACGACGGGCTGCTCACGCAGCACGCCGACCCGCACTTCCCGCGCGTCGCCTACGCCTCCGACGAGGACCTCGACCCCACGTTCTACACCCGTACGCCGGTCACCTCGCCCCGCATGAACGAGATCATCAAGACCCAGGGCGGGGGCGGGATCGTCGTGTCGCTGGCCGAGTGCCTCGACCGCTACCCGTCGATCCGGCGCCTGCTGGAACCCGCGGGCGTCGACCTGCCGGCCGATCCGCGACAGGTCCGCGAATGGTCGCTGATCATGGCGGTCACCGGCGTCCTGAACGCGGCCGACCGCGGGCTGCTGGACCTGCGGGACGTCCTCGTCCACGGCTCGGGCTCCTACCACACCGGCGACTACCGGCCGCCCGAGGCCCACCACCTGTCCTCGATCGGCTCCCTCGGCGACCTGCGGGACGTCGTCCACGCGGCGGCCGCCCGGTAACGGCCCGGTCCTCCCAGGAGACACCCATGCCCGTCCACATCACCGATGCCGCACCCGCCTCCGTACCCCCGGAGCCCACCCCGAGCCCGCCCGGGGCGCCGGGCCTGACGCCCGCGCTCGCCCGGCTCGCCTACACGTGGAACAACACGCCCCGGCCGGTGTGGCGGGCCGCCCGCCGTCTGACCGACACCCTGGCCTCCTCCGTGCCGGTCGTCCTCTCCCACGCCGTAGGCGACGGCCCCTGCATCGCCTACGCCGGCCTGCCCGTCGGGCAGACGAACATCCTGCAACTCATGGAGCACCAGCGCGCCCAGCTGGGCTGGAAGACGGCGGGCCGGGACACCGGTTCGACCGGCTGGCGGGACGTCGCGGCGGGCCGCTGGCCGGACGCCGACCTGGTCGTCATCGGCGCGGAGGAACAGCGGATGAGCACACTGCCCTCGCTCGGCGGTCTGACGGCGCCCTTCCGCATCCACCTCGTGGTCGACATCCCGGACGGCGAGGAGGAACTCCAGCAGCGGATATCCCGGCGTGAACGGTGGCAGTTCCGCCGCAACCAGCGGGAACACGACTGGAGGCTGGAGGAGGACTCCTCACCCGGGGCGCTCGACTTCTTCTACCACCGGATGCATGTGCCGACCATGGGTCACCGGCACGGCGACCGCAGCCGTACGGAGCGGCTCGCCGTCGCCCGGCACGCGATCCTCCCGCGTGGCACGCTCTTCTTCGTCGCCGACCGCGCGGGGACCCGCGTCGCCGGCGTCCTGTGCCAGTGGTCCGCGGACAGACGGACCCTGACCACCCGCCTCCTCGGCGTCCTGGACGGCCGGGACGAGCACTACCAGAGTGGTGCCTTCAAGGCCGTCTATCACCTGCTCCTGCTGTGGGCCTGCGCCCACCGTGTGCCACGGGTCGACTTCTTCGGCACCGAGGCCTTCGTCAGCAAGGGCATCTTCCAGTGGAAACGCAAGTTCGCGCCCCGCCTGGAACTGCCGCCGAACCACTTCTCCACGAAACGGATGCGGATCTACGTACGCCGCGACACCCCCGCGGTCAGGGACTTCCTCGTCGCCAACCCGTTGCTGCGGATCGACGACCGGCAGATCCTCACCCCGGTGTACTTCACCGACGCGCGGCGGCCACCGCGGCTGGATGTCAGCGCGCGGTGCCCGGGAGTCCCGGAACCCGAGATCGTCGACCTGGACGCGTTCCTGGGGTCCTGCCCGACGCCGCCGGGAAGCACGGCACCATGACCGGCACCACGACCGGCGCAGTGACCGGCGCCCGCGGCGTGGTCGTCATGGGCACCGGCGCCTTCGCCGGTGCCCTGGTGCGGTCGTTCGCCCACCTGGCGTCCGGCCCGGCCACCGTCCACGTCGTCAGCCGCGACCTGGGCCGGGCCCGTGACCTCTGCGCCGTCGCCGGCGCCCACGCGGCACTCGCGGGAACCGCCGTCGGGTTCTCGCCCCACGCCCTCGACGTGCCGGGGGGAGACGACCTCCGTCCTCTCCTCGCCCGGGTCCGGCCCGCGGCCCTCGTGCTCTGCGCCTCGGACCAGTCCCCCGCGGAGATGCGGTCCACACCCTCGGCCTGGACGGACCTGGTACGCGCCGCCGGGTTCGGCGTCACCCTGCCGCTCCAGGCGGCCGTGGTCCTGCGCTGCGCGCGGGCGAGCGCGGAGGCCGGCGGGGACACGGCCGTGATCAACGCCTGCTTCCCCGACGCGGTCAACGGCATGGTGTGCGCCGCGGGCGTGCCCGTGCTGTGCGGCCTGGGCAACGTGTCCAGCCTCGCCATGGCGCTCCGCGCCCATCTGGGCGTACGCGAGGCGTCACGGCTCAGGCTCCTCGCCCACCACGCACATCTCCACCCCCCGCCGAGCCCCGCCGAGGAGGCGCTCGCCTGGCTCGACGACCGGCCCCTCGGCGACGTCGCCGACATTCTCGGCCGGATCCGGGCACGGCCCCGCGAACATCTCAACGAGATGGGAGCCGCGGAGGGCGCTGCGGTGCTGGACGCCGTCCTCGACGAGGAGCGCGGCTACGCCGGGCACGTGCCCGGGCCCCGGGGGCTGCCCGGCGGTTACCCGGTCACGATCACCGGCCGCGACGTGAGTCTCCGTCTCCCCCCGGAGACGGCGGAAGGAGAGGCCGTCGCGTGGAACACCGCCCGCGCGGAACTCGACGGCCTCGTGGTGGACCGGCACGGCACCGCCCGTCCGACTCCCCGCGCGCTGCGGGCGCTCCGGCGGCACTGGCCCGACGCCCCCGCCGCCTTCGGCCCGCGAGACCTCGACGACCTCCGTGCCGAGCAGTTGCGGCTGCGTCGCCGGCTGCGCGGCCTCCCGTCCCACCACTCCGGTGAAGGGCCGGACGCTGCGGCCCGCTGATCAGTTCGCTCACCCCAGGAAGGAAACCCGATGTGCGGCATAGTGGGATGGATCGACTTCACGCGTGATCTGCGGCAGGAGACGCCGGCGCTGCGGCGCATGACCCGGACCATGTCCCTGCGCGGGCCCGACGCCGAAGGCATGTGGACGGGCCCGCACACGGCGCTCGGTCACCGCCGGCTGTCGATCATCGACCTCGAGGGCGGCACCCAGCCGGCCATCGCCCGCCACGGGCCGTACGACGAACCGGTCGTGCTCGTCTACAGCGGCGAGGTCTACAACTTCCAGGAGCTCCGCGGCACGCTCATGGCCCGCGGCCACCGCTTCACGACGCGCTCGGACACGGAGGTGGTCCTGCGCGCCTACCTCGAATGGGGCGCGAGCTGCGTCGAGCGCTTCAACGGCATGTTCGCCTTCGCGATCTGGGACGCCTCCCGGGAGGAGCTTCTCCTCGCCCGCGACCGCATCGGCGTCAAGCCGCTCTACTACCACGCCTATCCGGGCGGCCTGCTGTTCGCCTCCGAGCCCAAGGGCATCATGGCCTCCCCGCTCTTCACCCCCGTCGTGGGCGAGGAGAGCCTCCCGATCCTCTTCAACGCCCGCCTCTCGCTGCCCGGCGAGACCCCGCTGCGGGGACTGCGAGAGGTGCGCCCGGGACACCTCGTCCGGTTCTCGCGCGCCGGCGCCAGCGAGTTCCCCTACTGGCGCCTGGTCAGCCGGGAGCACCGCGACGACCTGAAGACGACCGTGGGAACCGTGCGGGAGCTCTTCGAAGACGTCGTCGACCGGCAGCTCGTCGCGGACGTGCCGCGCTCCGCCATGCTCTCCGGCGGGCTGGACTCGACCATCATGTCCGCCCTGGCCCACCGCAGCCTCACCAAGGCCGGCGAGGGACCTCTCAACACCTTCTCGGTCGAGTTCGCGGGCGACGACAGCGACTTCAGGCCCACGGAGCTGCGGCCCGAACCCGACGGCCCGTACGCCCGGCTGGCCGCCCGTCACCTCGGCACCCGGCACCATGACATCGTCCTGGAGACCGCGGACGTCATCGGCGCCCTTCCCGCGGCGCGCCGCGCCCGTGACCTGCCGTCGCTGGGACAGTTCGACACGTCCATGTACCTGCTGTTCAAGGAGATCCGGCGGCACTCCACCGTGGCCCTTTCGGGGGAGGCCGCCGACGAGGTGTTCGGCGGATACCCGTGGTTCCACGACGAGCGCCTGGTCCGGCGGGACCGCTTCCCCTGGATCGGGGACGCCCCGCGCCTGGCCGACTGCTTCGCGCCGGACCTGCACCGCCGCGTCCGGCCGGCGGACGCGGAGCACGACCGTTACCTGACGCTGAAGGCGGAGGTTCCGCGCCTTCCCGGCGAGACGGGCCTGAACGCGCGTATGCGCGAGGTCATGTACTTCAGCCTGAAGGGCCCGCTCACCTATCTCCTCGACCGGAAGGACCGGATGAGCATGGCGGTCGGCCTGGAGGTCCGGGTGCCGTACTGCGACCACCGGCTGATCGAGTACGTCTGGAACGTGCCCTGGGAGATGAAGAACGCGGACGGCCACTGGAAGAGTCTGCTGCGGCTCGCCTTCGCCGACATCCTGCCTCAGGCGACGCTGGACCGCGCGAAGAGCGGATATCCCGGGACGCACGACCCCGCCTACGAGGCCGAGGTCATGCGGTCGATCGACAAGATCCTCACCGATCGGAGCTCCCCACTGTTCGGCGTGTTCGATCCCCAGCGGGTGGAGGACCTCACCCGGGCCGGGTCCAAGACCATGACCTGGCTCAACGCCAGCCACCTGCTGCTGCCGATCCTCGAGGTGGACGCCTGGATGCGGGCGTACGGCGTGACGCTGGCCTGAGCGGGGCGGCCTCCGCCGCCCGTGGCGTCCGCGTGGCGCAGCGCCCGGTTCCGCATGCCGGAACATCCCGGCCATCGTGTGTGCCGAGCCCGCCGGAAGGAAGTAAGCACGGTATGTTCGATGGATTCACGCTTGATCGAGTCGACCTGACCGAGGTGACGCTGCGGGTCCGGCACGGCGGCTCGGGGCCGCCGGTGCTTCTCGTCCACGGGCACCCCCGGACGCACATGACCTGGCACCGCGTGGCCCCGCTGCTCGCCGCCGACTACACGCTCGTCTGCCCCGACCTGCGGGGGTACGGCCAGTCGTCGAAGCCGGCGACCACCCCCGACCACTCGTCCTATTCCAAGCGCAGCATGGCGAACGACTGCCTGGAGCTGATGCGCGCGCTGGGGCACGACACCTTCCACGTCGTCGGACACGACCGCGGGGGCTACGTCGCGACCCGGCTCGCCCTCGACCATCCGCACGCGGTGACGCACCTGACCGCGCTCGACGTCGTGCCGATCGGCGCGGCGCTCGCGCGGTGCGACGCGAACTTCGCCACCCGCTGGTGGCACTGGTTCTTCCGCGCCCAGCCCAGCCCGGAACCGGAGACCGTCATCGGGTCGAACCTGAGCCTCTGGTACCAGGAAGGGCCCGAACAAATGGGGCAGGAGTCCTGGGAGGACCTGCAGGAGTCGCTGAGCGACCCCGAGAGGATCCACGCGATGTGCGAGGACTACCGGGCCGGGCTAGGCGTGGACCGGCGGCACGACGACGCGGACATGGAGGCGGGCCGCCGCGTCAAGTGCCCGACCCTCGTCCTCTGGGGAACGCGCGACGACCTGCCCGTTCTCTACGACGACATCATCGGTGTCTGGCAGGAGTGGGTGGAGCCCGAGGTCGTCGGCAGGGGAGTCGACAGCGGTCACCACATCGCCGAGGACGCTCCGGAACGCCTGAGCCGGGAGCTGCGCGCCGCGTGGCGGGAGGTCTCCGGCTGAGACGGCGGACCGGGACGGGCGCCTGAGGCGGCCGGACCGTCCGGCTGGTCCCCCGGCCGCCCCCGGGCGGCCGGATACGGACCAGGAGGTATGGTCTGACCGTATCCGGTCCGAACCCGGTCCGGCCGTACACGCCGGGAGGGCACGTGCGGGTCGCCCTGTTCGTCACCTGCGTCAACGACACGCTCTTCCCGGGCACCGGGCGGGCGGTCGTGACGCTGCTGCGCAGGCTCGGCGTCGACGTCGAGTTCCCGCGCGGCCAGACCTGCTGCGGCCAGATGCACGCCAACACCGGCTACCGGGACGAGGCGGTACGGCTGGCCCGGCGCAGCGTGGCGGTCCTGCGCGGCTACGACGCGGTGGTCGTGCCCTCCGGCTCGTGCGCGGCGATGATCCGCGAGCAGTACCCGAAGCTGGCCGGGCCTTCCGGGCCCTTCGCCGACGCGGTGGATCGGGTCGTGGCCGTGACGTACGAACTGACCGAGTTCCTCGTCGACGTGCTGGGCGTGACCGACGTGGGGGCGAGCTTCCCGCACCGGGTCACCTACCACCCGACCTGTCACTCGCTGCGCGGCATCCACCTCGGCGACCGGCCGCTGACCCTGTTACGCCAGGTGAAGGGGCTGGACCTGGTGCCGCTGCCGGGGGCGGAGGAGTGCTGCGGCTTCGGCGGCACCTTCGCGCTGAAGAACGCCGACGTGTCGGCGGCGATGTGCGCCGACAAGGTGCGGGCGGTCCTCGACACCGGCGCCGAGGTGCTGTGCGCGGCCGACAACTCGTGCCTCATGCACATCGGCGGCATGCTCGCCCGGCAGAAGTCGGGCGTACGGGTGATGCATCTGGCCGAGATCCTCGGCGCGGCCGAGCCGGCGGGGGCCGCCGGGCGTCCGGTGGGCGTCCCGTGAGCGCCGGTGAGCGTCCGATGAGCGCGGTGAGCGTCACCTTCCTCGGGATGCCGGCGACCCGGCCCTTTCCCCGGAACGCCGCGAGAGCCGTACGCGACTCGCAGTTGCGGTTCAACCTCCGCAAGGCGACCCGGACGATCAGGGCCAGGCGGGCGAGCGTGGTCGCGGAGGTGCCCGACTGGGCCGCGCTGCGCGACGCCGGGCGGGCGATCAAGGAGCACACCCTCCGCAACCTCGACCGGTATCTGCTTCAGTTGGAGGAGGCCGTCACGGCGGCCGGGGGCCACGTGCACTGGGCCGCCGACGCGGCCGAGGCCAACGAGATCGTCGCGGGCCTGGTGAAGGCCACGGGCGAGACCGAGGTCGTGAAGGTCAAGTCGATGGCCACCCAGGAGATCGGCCTCAACGAGGCGCTGCTCGAACACGGCATCACGGCGTACGAGACCGACCTGGCCGAGCTCATCGTGCAACTCGGCGACGACCGGCCCTCGCACATCCTCGTCCCGGCGATCCACCGCAACCGCGCGGAGATCCGGGAGATCTTCGCCGGGCGCATGGCGGGCTGGGGCCGCCCCGCCCCGGAGGACCTGACCGACGACCCCGCGGCCCTTGCCGAGGCGGCCCGGCTGCACCTGCGCGAGCGCTTCCTCAAGACGAAGGTGGCGATCTCGGGGGCCAACTTCGCGGTCGCCGAGACCGGCACCCTGGTCGTGCTGGAGTCGGAGGGCAACGGGCGGATGTGTCTCACCCTGCCGACCACCCTGATCAGCGTGGTCGGCATCGAGAAGGTGCTGCCGTCCTGGCGCGACCTGGAGGTCTTCCTGCAGCTCCTGCCCCGCAGCTCGACCGGCGAGCGGATGAACCCGTACACCTCGATGTGGACGGGCGCGACGGAGGGCCAGGAGTTCCATCTCGTGCTGCTCGACAACGGCCGCACCCGCGTCCTCGCCGACGAGGTGGGACGCCAGGCGCTGCGCTGCATCCGCTGCTCGGCCTGCCTGAACGTCTGCCCGGTGTACGAGCGGACGGGCGGCCACGCGTACGGGTCGGTCTACCCGGGGCCGATCGGGGCGATCCTCACGCCGCAGCTGCGCGGCATGAGCTCCGAGCTGGACCGCTCGCTGCCGTACGCCTCCTCGCTGTGCGGCGCCTGTTACGACGTCTGCCCGGTGGCCATCGACATCCCGTCGGTGCTGGTCGACCTGCGCGCCCGGAGCCCGCATCCCTGGCCGGAACGCGCCGGGATGGCCGCCGCCAGCTGGGTGCTCCGGCGGTCGGGACGGCTGGCGCGGATGCAGCGGATCGGGGGACGGCTGCGGAACCTGGCGCCCCGGCGGCTCCCCGGGCCGCTGGCGGCCTGGACGGACACCAGGGACCTGCCCGAGATCCCCCGGGAGTCCTTCCGCGACTGGTGGGACCGCACGGACGGAGGCCGCCGATGAGCCGCTCCCGCGACCTGATCCTCGCCCGGGTGCGCGGCGCCCTCGCGGGCGTGCCCGACGTCGAGATCCCGCGGGCCTATCGCGGCCCGTCCGCGACGCCGGGTGAGACCCCGCCCGCGACCCCGTCCGAGACGCCGGGTGAGATCCGGCTGTTCGAGGAACGGCTCCGCGACTATCGCGCCGTCGTGCACGTCGTGGCCGAGGCGGCCGTGCCGGAGCGGGTCGCGCGGTCCCTCGCCGAACGCGGGGCGCGGCGGGTCGCCGTGCCCGGGGGGTTCCCCGCGGCGTGGCCGGCCGCCGCCCAAGCCGAGCTCGTGGCCGACGAGCCGCCGCTGACCGCCGCCGATCTCGACGCGCTGGACGGCGTGCTGACCACGTGCGCGGTGGCCGTGGCGGATACCGGCACGATCGTGCTGGACGCCGGGCCCGGCCAGGGGCGGCGGGCGCTGTCGCTGGTGCCCGACTATCACCTGTGCGTGGTGCGGGCGGACCAGATCGTCGCCGGGGTGCCGGACGCGGTCGCCAGGCTGGACCCCGTCCGGCCCCTGACGTGGATCAGCGGCCCCTCCGCCACCAGCGACATCGAGCTGAACCGGGTGGAGGGCGTGCACGGCCCCCGTACGCTAGAAGTGCTGATCGTCACCTGACGCGGGCCGTCAGAAGCGGAGCAGGGCGCCGATGCCGTCCGGCGAGTCGATGTGATCGACGAACCACAACTCCGCGTCCGTCGCGGCCACCGCCCGCGCGAGGGCGGCGTCGGCCCGTTCCCGCACCGGCTCCTCGACTCCCCACGCGGCCAGTTCGGCCGGGTCGGTGGACAGGTGGGTGGGCTCGGGCCCGATCCACATCGTCGCGGTGGAGGACGGGTCGTCGCGCACCAGCACGGTGCTCACCCGCCGGTCGCGCAGCGCGCGGGCCGTCTCCTGCAGGCCGGCCACGGCCGGTCCGGCCGCGAACGCCCCCAGCAGCTCCGCGCACCGGCGGTCGACCCAGGCCCGGCAGGCGGCGTCGGTCTCCTGCCGGAAATGGTGCAGGTCGGCGCCGGGAGCGCGGCTGCCGTGCTCGGCCACCGTCAGCCGCCGTACGACGTCCTTGGCGAGGTGGTCGGTCACCAGGGCCCTCGCCTTGGGATCCCCGGCCAGGACGACGACCTCGGCGCCGATGCCGTGCGCCTCCTTCTCCACGACCTCCGCGACGGCCACGGCGTTGCGGCGCCAGGTCTCCTCGACCTCCCGCTCGAAGTTCCGCTGCGACCAGCCGCCCGCTCCGGTCTTCTGGATCGGCCCTTCCGCGACCTCCACGGTCAGCTCGCGCCGCTGTCCGTCGGCCACGACGGCGACGTCGCCTCCGGCCCGGTCGGCCAGCACCTCGATGTGCGGGACGTGCTCGCCGCGCTGCGCCAGCAGCGGCACGACGTGCGGGAGCGGCGACCACCGCGCGGTCTGCCGGCGAGGGCGGCAGGCGAGCGGCTCGGTGAGCACGACCTCGCCCCGACGCGCGAAGACCGCGCGGCCGGGCGCCGCCCAGACGGGATCGAGCATCAGCTCCCCGATGGGATCGAGGGCCTCCGGCGGCGCTCCCTCCGCGGCCAGAAGCTCGCGAAGGTGGGCCCATCGCCGCTGGACGACGTTGGCCGCTCCCTCGGACGACCGGTCGGTGTCCAGGTAGACCGAGGCGTACGGCCCGCCCGGCTCGTACAGTCCGCGAATGAAGTCGAGTCTCACCGGGTCTCCCCAAGGTCGTGTCTGATAAATCAAGCCCTGCTGCGCGTGGCCCAGGCGGCGCCTCGCTGCGTTGCCCCACCCGCGGAGATTCCTCGCAGGCTCGGAATCTCCGCGGGGCCCGGAGTCGTCGCCGATAACGCTGTTATCGGCTCCTCCTCCGCCTTGCGATGCATCCACCTGGATCCACGCTCGCGACGGGCAGCATTTATCAGGCACTCCCTACCAGCGCTGGCGTTCCACTCCGAGCCCGAGTGCCTCCGCCACCTCCCCGATGTTGTGGAACTTCATCTCGGGCAGCCGCCGTACGGCGTCGATCACGGCGTCGGGGGCGTTCTTGCGCTCGGCGTGGCCGAGCAGCTTGGCGGGGTCGGCGGGGAAGCCCGCGTCGCTGAGCCAGGTGGCGAGGTGGCTGCGGCGCTCCACATCCGCGGGGGTGATGCCGAGCGGCGTCCCCGGCTCGCGGCCGGGCGGCTGGCGGCGCGGTGGCGACATGTCCTGTTCGGGCTGCTGCGTCGGCTCGGTCTCCCGCCATTCCTCGGCCCGGCTGGTCCCGGAGCCCTGTACGAGGCCCTGCGTCTCGTGCTTCTGCTGTTCGTCGAGGCGGCGGCCGTGCTTGTCGCTGCCGCGTTGGATACTCATGACCTCACCTCCCGATTAGGGTCACTGTCGTGCCTCGTACCCGAACCGCCTGCCCCAAACATCGTGAGCGGTGAGGACATGCCCTACTTAACCGGCGACGGGCGAAAAATCCCTGTATGTGATGGAGTGATGCGTTGTTCGACGAACGGCTGACGATCAACACCGAGCGGCTGATCCTGCGGCCGTTCGGCCCGGGTGACGCGGGCCAGGTTCGGGCGATCATCGAGGACGGCGCCCACACCACCGCGCTGCCGCCCGGCGCGCCGGGGCACGCCTCCGGGATCGGCCAGTGGCTGACACAGGGCGTGCACGAGCTGTGGCGCTCGGGACAGGGCATCCACCTGGCGATGCACGCCAGGGACGGGGTGGTCGGATCGATCAGCATGTTCAAGGCCCAGTGGGGCGCGGGCATCGCCGAGGTGGGGTACGGCGTGCACCCCGCGTACCGCCGCCGGGGATACGCGACCGAGGCGGTGCGGGGGCTCGCCGGCCGCCTGCTGGGGTCGGGGGTGCTGCGCCGCGTCGAACTCCGGGCCAACGCCGACAACCTGGCGTCGATCCGGGTCGCAGAGAAGGCCGGTTTCGTCCGTGAGGGCCTGCTGCGCGGCGCCGGGTTCGAGGACGACGGCCCGCACGACCTGGTGGTCTTCGGCAGGCTCCGCGGGGACGAGCGGCAGGCGCCACGCCGCCGGATCGAGAGCGAGCGGCTGGTCCTGCGGCCCTTCGTCCGGCAGGACGCCTTCGACATGGTCGACGCGGTCAGAGGCGACACGGAGATCGCCCGCTGGATGCCGTGGGCCGAGGGCTACACGCTGGAGCGCGCCCTGGAGTGGTGCACCCGCCTCGCGCACGCGCCGGGCCCCGGCTATGGTGGCAACTTCGCGATACAGCCGCGGGACGGGGGACGGCTGGCCGGCGCCGTCGGCGTGCAGCGCGAGGACCACGAGCGCGGCGACGCGGAGCTGGGGTACTGGATCGCGCCGTGGGCCAGGCGCCAGGGGTACGCCGTGGAGGCGGCCCGCATGGCCACCGCGCACCTGTTCGACCTGGGGTTCCACCGGGTTCACCTGCTGGTGGCGACGGGCAACCGGGCCAGTCAGGGGGTCGCGAGGAAGGCCGGGTTCATCGAGGAGGGGATCATGCGGCAGGCGCTGCCCGTGCCGGGGGGCTGGGCCGACGCCGTCCTCTTCAGCATCCTTAACGGGGAAATTTCATGGCAATAGGTAAAGAATCGCTCTAGACCCTGGGCCCTCCGGTCAAGAGACCTCCATGATTGGGGCCGAAAGGTTATTCTCGCCTGCCAGAGCGTCCCGCCGGCCGGCGGGAGGCGACGGAGCGGCCCGGCCGGGTCGCCGGCCGTCCGGAGCGGACCGGCAGTGACTGGAGGCGAGAAGCGAGCGACTCCACACGACGAGGACTCCACACGACGAGGAAGCGCCTGCCGTCACGCGCGCGCCCGGCACCCCGCCCACGGCACGCCCGGCACGACCGGCCGGCGCGCGGGCGCTCCGGTGGGAGCGGAGGATTGTGAACGACACGCAGGTCAACGCAGGGGAGATCAGCTAAATGAAACCGCCGCTGCTGCTCATCGGCCATGGCACCCACGATGAGACCGGCGTGGCCGAGTTCGGCAGGTTCGTCCATCGGCTCCGCTGCCGCCTCGACGGGCTTCCCGCCGAAGTGAGCGGCGGCTTCATCACGAACGCGCGCCCCCAGCTCGGCCAGTCCATCGCCTCCCTGGTGGCCCGGGGCCACCACCACCTGGTCGCCGTGCCGCTCAGCCTGACCGGCGACCGGCGCGCGCTCGGGGACATCCCCGGCACCATGGCCCTGGAGCAGGAACGGCATCCGACGCTTGAGTACGACCTCGGCCGTCCGCTCGGGCCCGATCCCCGCGTGCTCAGGCTGCTCGCGGAGCGACTCGCCGACGCCCGCGCCGAGATGCCCCGGTTCGTCACCGAGGAGCCGCCCGCCGAGATCACGCCTGGCGAGACCGCGGTCGTCCTCGTCGGGCACGGCTCCACCGATCCCGCCGTGAACGCCGAGGTCCATCGGGTCTCGCGACTGTTCTGGGAGACCCACGCCGCCGACCTGCTGACCGTGGAGACCGCCTACGTCTCGCACACCCGTCCCGGTGTGCCCGGCGGCCTGGAGCGCTGCCGCAGGCTCGGCGCGAAGCGCGTGATCGTCCTCCCGTACGTCCTGTTCGCGGGTGCCGTCCTCGAACGCATCTGGGCGCAGGCGCTCGCCTACGGCGCGAACCACGAGGGGCTCGACATCCGCTGCGCCGAGGTGATCGGCGACTGCGAGGGCCTCGCCGACGTGGTCATCGACCGGTACGAGGAGGCGCTCGCGGGAGCCGGGCACTCCCCGGTGCCGGTCACCGTCCCCGCCGCGACGCGGCCGGCCCCGGCGGCCCCGGGCCGTCCGTCCGTCGTGCCGGTCGCCGTGCCCGCGATCGGGACGGCGGGGCCGGACATGCCGGTGATCGAGACGCTGGACGCCGCAGCCCTCGACGTGGACGCCCTCGACGTGGAGTTCGACGTCGACGCTCTCGAAGTGGAGACGTTCGAGGCGGAGGTGCTCTCGCCGGAGGTCTTCGACGCCGACGCCTTCGACTCCGAGGCATTCGACGCTGAGGCGTTCGGTGCCGAGGCGTTCGACGGGAGGACGGAGGCCGCCGCCGAGACCGATACCATGATCGGCGCGACCGGCCACGCCGAGGCCGTCACGGAGATCCGCGGCGGTTCACCGGACGGGCCGCTCGCCCAGCCAGGAGTGGCCAGCGCGGTGTAGCCCGGCCTCGTCCGGCACGGTGATCCCGCACGGTGATCCCGCGCGGCGATCGGCCGCGTGATCGGTCGCGGCGGGAGCCACGCGCGGGCGCGGGCGGGTGTGACGAGTGGGTGCGGCGGGCCGGACCGGAGTGCCGGGCCGGGATCGCTGGCCGACTCGGCTGACCGGCTCGGCAGGCTGACGTGGCGGGCCGGCTCGGTGAGCCGGCCCAGCGGGCTGACACGGCGGAACCGTGACGAAGGAGAGAGCATGACGTCCCTCGGCGAGACGCTCGGCGCGGTCCGGCCGGTCGAGCCCGGCCCGATGGCGGAGGCCCGGGCGCACCAGGACCGGCTCACGAAGCCGAGCGGCTCTCTGGGAGTCCTGGAGGACGTCGCGGCCCGGCTGGCCGGCATCGCGGGCGCCTGCCCGCCGCCGCTCCCGGCCCCGGCCGCCCTGGCGATCTTCGCGGCGGACCACGGCGTGCACGCGCAGGGGGTGAGCCCCTGGCCGCAGGAGGTCACCGCGCAGATGGTGGCCAACTTCGCCGCCGGGGGAGCGGTCGCCAACGCCTTCGCCGCGCAGGTCGGCGCGTCGGTGACGGTGGTGGACGTGGGTGTTGCGGCCGACCTGCCTCCCGCCGACGGACTGCTCGTCCGCAAGGTCGCGTACGGCACGGCCGACCTGTCCCAGGGCCCGGCGATGACGCGGGAGCAGGCGACCGCGGCCCTGACGGCCGGGGTCGAGGTCGCCCGGGATCTCGTCGCCGCCGGTGCGCGCTGCCTGGTGACCGGAGACATGGGCATCGCGAACACCACCGCCTCGGCCGCCCTGATCTGCGCCTTCACGGGCAGGGAGGCCGCCGGGGTCACCGGGCGGGGCACCGGCGTCGACGACGCCATGTATCAGCACAAGATCGAGATTGTCCGGCGCGGCCTGCGGGCCAACGGGATCGCCGAGGCGGAGGCCGTACCGGGCGGCCCGGACTCCGCGCTGCGCGTGCTCGCGGCGGTCGGCGGGCTGGAGCACGCGGCGATCGCGGGTTTCGTGATCGGCGCCGCCGCGGCCCGGGTGCCGGTGATCCTCGACGGAGTGATCGCCGGAGCCGCGGCCCTGGCCGCGAGCGCGCTCGCCCCGGACACCGTCGGATACTGCCTGGCCGGGCACCGGTCGGCGGAGCCCGGACACGCGGTGGCGCTGACGCATCTGGGCCTGGAGCCCCTCGTCGACCTGCGGCTCCGTCTCGGGGAGGGCACCGGCGGCCTGCTCGCCCACCCTCTGGTGAGCGCCGCCGCGCGGGTGATGCACGAGGTCGCCACCTTCGACTCCGCCGGCGTGACGGACAAGGGCGATTGAGACGGTGGGACACCCGCCCGCGGCCGTCCGGTCTCGTCGGGTGAATGCGGCCGGAGCCCAGCGGGTAGGTTTGCCTCCTAACTATGCACCCTTGACGCAACAGGGAGACTGAGGTCATGGCGCCCTACCTGCTCGGCCTGCGCCTCGACGGGCGGCGTGTGCTCGTGGTCGGCGGCGGACGCGTCGCCCAGCGGCGGATCCCCGCGCTGCTCGACGCGGGAGCCTCCGTCACTCTGATCTCGCCCAGCGTGACCCCCGCGCTGGACGATCTCATCGCCACCGGGCGGGTGACCTGGGAACAGCGTCCGTACCAGGTCGGCGACTGCGACGGCGCGTGGCTCGTGCATGTCTGCACCGACCACCGCGAGGTCAACACCGCGGTCGCCGCCGAGGCCGAGGCCAAGCGCATCTGGTGTGTCAGGGCGGACGACAAGGACGCCTCCGCCGCCTGGACCCCCGCGCACGGCCGGGTGGACGAGATCGGCGTGGCGGTCACCGCGGGCGGAGACCCCCGGCGTGCGGCGGGGATCCGGGACGCCATCGTCGGCGCGCTCAGGGACGGGACCGTCGACGCCCGGCGGCACCGCACCAGGCCGGTCGGGGTGGCCCTGGTCGGCGGCGGCCCCGGCGACCCCGGCCTGATCACGGTGCGCGGCCGCCAGCTTCTGGCCCAGGCCGACGTGGTGGTGGCCGACCGCCTGGCGCCGCGAGCCCTCCTGGACGAGCTGTCCCCGGACGTCGAGCTGATCGACGCCGCGAAGGTCCCGTACGGCCGGTCGCTGTCCCAGGAGAAGATCAACGAACTGCTCGTCGAGCACGCCCGGATGGGCAAGTTCGTCGTACGGCTGAAGGGCGGCGACCCCTTCGTCTTCGGGCGGGGCGGCGAGGAGATGATCGCCTGCGCCCGCGCGGGGATCCCGGTGACCGTGGTGCCCGGCATCACCAGCGCGGTCGCGGTCCCCAGCGCGGCCGGCGTCCCGGTCACCCATCGCGGTGTGAGCCAGGAGTTCCACGTCGTCTCGGTGCACGTCGCGCCCGGCGACCCGAGGTCCACCGTCGACTGGCCGGGACTGGCGAGATCAGCGGGAACCCTGATACTTCTGATGGCGGTCGAAAGGATCAAGGAGATCGCCGAGGCCCTGCTTCGAGACGGACGTTCGCCGGAAACTCCCGTGATGGTGGTACAGGACGGTACTCTTCCGACCCAGCGAGCCGTTTCCGCCACCCTGTCGACGGTGGCGGAACGGGTGACCGCGGCCGGAGTTCGGCCTCCGGCGATCGTGATCGTCGGCGAGGTCGTCAAGGTCGGCCAGGAGATCGAAATGGTGCGAGCGGAGCGGGTCCCGTGAGATCGGCAGCCAGGAAGACGCCCGACCACGGGACCGGTGCGGGTTCGGGCGAGGCCGTCACCGACGAGCCGGACGCCGGGGATCCGCCGCCCGAGTCGCCGGGGGAGCGGACGGTCGCGTTTCCCCAGATCCG
Source organism: Microbispora sp. H10949 (assembly GCF_014161435.1). Taxonomy (NCBI): domain Bacteria; kingdom Bacillati; phylum Actinomycetota; class Actinomycetes; order Streptosporangiales; family Streptosporangiaceae; genus Microbispora; species Microbispora sp. H10949. The sequence goes on from NZ_JABBWZ010000006.1 coordinate 537,826, forward strand.
CGACGACGTTCCCGTCCTGCGGCCCGGCGCCCCGGAGCCCACGGCCCACGACGACGTCCTGCCCGAGAACTCCGGCCCCGAGGCCGGGGCCGGTTCCGTGGCCGTACCCGGGACGGACGAGGCAGTGCCCGGCGCGGCGGACGACGGGACCGTCCCGGGCCAGGACGGGCCGGACGGCGCGCCCGGAGACGTACGCGACGACGGCCGGGACGATGCCGGGGACGATGCCGGGGATGATGCGGAGAACGACGCCGGGGACGAGGCGGACGCGGCCGGCGAGGCGGACGGAACGGACCCGGCGGGCGCGGCCGAAGAGGCGGCGGCGGTAGACGCCGCCGGCGCGGAGGACCCGGCGGACCCTGTGGAGGCGGAGGGCGACTCCGGCGAGGCAGACCCGGTGGACGCGGAGGACGACTCCGGCGAGGCGGATCCGGCGGACGCGGAGGATCCGGAAGCCGGGGCGGACGCGGCAGTCGCGGAGGACGGCGAGAACGCGGAGGACGGGGAGGACGCGCCGGGCGAGGACCGGATGCGCGAGATCCCGATGCCGGAGCCGGTCTCCGCCGCGCTGACGGAGGCGCTCAACCAGCTTCGCACGGCGGTCAAGGACCTGCACTTCGGCCTCGACGTGCCGGGGGCGGAGGAGGCGCGCAAGGCGCAGGCGGCCGTGCTGGCCCAGCTCGACGACTACGTCATCCCGCGTATCCACCTGAGCACGGCGCCCGCGATGATCGTCGTGGCGGGGTCCACGGGGGCCGGCAAGTCCACCATCGTCAACTCGCTCGCGGGCCGCCGGGTCACGGCCACGGGAGTGCGCCGCCCGACCACGGGCACGCCTGTGCTCGCCGTCCACCCCGGCGACCTCGAGTGGTACGCGCGGGGCGATCTCCTCGGCGGCCTGGAGAGGCTCGACGAGCCCCCGGCGGAGGCCGCGCCCGGCGGCGTCGTCCTGGTGCCGAGCCCGTCGATGCCCGCGGGGGTGGCCCTGCTCGACACGCCCGACATCGACTCGGTCGTGGAGGAGCACCACGAGATCGCGCACCGCATGCTGGACGCCGCCGACCTCTGGGTGTTCGTCACCACGGCGTCCCGGTACGCCGACGCGCCGTCCTGGGGCCTGCTGCGGCGGGCCAAGGAGCGCAGGGCGCGCCTGGTCATCGTGCTGTCCCGGGTGCCGCCCCGGTCCCGCGACGTCATCATGAAGCACTTCGGCCGGATGCTGAAGGAGTACGGCCTCGGCGACGTCGAGCGCTTCGTCATCAACGAGACGACCGTCCAGGAAGGGCGGCTGCCCGAGATCGAGATCGCCGAGCTGCGGATGTGGCTGACCGGGCTGTCCGTCGACGACGAACGGCGGGAGGAGGCCGTACGGGCGACCCTGAACGGCGTGCTCAACAGCTTCCGCACCCGCCTGCCCGCGCTCGCCCGGCACCTGGAGACCCAGGTCGCGCTGCGCGCCGACCTGCGCTCGGACGTGGACGCGGCGTACATGGGGGCGCTCACGGAGATCGACGAGGCGACCCGGGACGGCTCGCTGCTGCGGGGCGAGGTGCTCGCGCGGTGGCAGGACTTCGCCGGCTCCGGCGACCTCATGCGCACGCTGCACCTGCGCCGCGGCGCCAAGGGCCACCACCAGGGTCCCGAGCGGGTCCGCGGGCTGAAGGCGGCGATCCGCGCCGGCCTCGAATCCCTGGTCACCTCGGCCGTCGAGCGGGCCGCCGAGGAGGTCGTGACCCGGTGGCGGCAGCGCGCGGGCGCGGGCGACCGGCTCGCCGCCACTCCGGGGCTCGGCCGTCCGCCGGAGGACATCGCCCGCAGGACCGCGAGGACGGTCGCCGCCTGGCAGGAGCACGTCACCGAACTGATCCGCACCGAGGGCGTGACCAAGCGCTCGGTGGCCAAGCTGGTCTCGTTCGACGTGGAGTCGCTGTCGCTGATCTTCATGATCGGCCTGCTCGGCTACGGCGCCACGGATCCGCAGGCCGCCACCGGCGCCGGGGCGCTGCCCCAGCGGCTGCTGCGCGGCCTGCTCGGGGCCGAGTCGCTGCGCAGCATCAGCGCCAAGGCCCGCAGCGACCTGCGGGCCAGAATCGGCCTGCTCTTCGACGAGGAGACCCTCAGGTACGTCGACGCCCTCGACAGCGCGGGCATACCGGACGAGGCCGCGGCGACGCGGCTGTACCAGGCGACGTACAACCTCGAGGTCGCACGATGACGGAGCCCATCCGGCCCGGGACGCCCCGGGCACCGACGGTGAGGGATCGATGACGACTGTCAGCACCGCCGAAACGCAGCACGGGCTGGGGTCCAGGCTCGCCGCCCTGGCCAAGATCGTCGAGTTGGGTCAGGGGCGGGTCGACCCCGCGCTGATCACGGAGGCGGCCCAGCTCCTGCTGCGCGCGGGCGACCGGCTCAAGCTGTCGTCCGCCCACACCGTCGTCGCGCTCGCCGGGGGCACCGGAAGCGGCAAGTCCTCCCTCTTCAACGCCATCTCCGGGCTGGAGCTCTCACCCACCGGGGCGCGCCGGCCGACCACCGCGCGCACGCACGCCTGCGTGTGGGGCATCGACGGGGCGAGCCCGCTGCTCGACTGGCTGCAGATCCAGTGGCGGCACAGGTTCGCCCGCGCCAGCGCCCTGGACCGGGGCGAGAGCCAGTTGCACGGGCTGATCCTGCTGGACCTGCCCGACCACGACTCGATCCGCGCGCTCACCGATCCCGAGGCCCATCGGCTCATCCAGCTGGCCGACCTCGTCGTGTGGGTGCTCGACCCGCAGAAGTACGCCGACGCCTCCGTCCATCGGCGTTACGTCGCCGAGCTGACCGGGCACGACGCGGTGACGGTGTTCGTGCTGAACCAGGCCGACCGGCTCACCTCCGAGGAGCGGGCCGAGTGCGCGGGCGATCTGGAGGACCTCCTCCGGCGTGAGGGGGTCGCCCACCCCCGGGTGGTGACCACCTCCGCCACCACCGGCGAGGGCGTCGACGGCCTGAAGGCCGTCCTGGCCGAGTCCGTCGCCGCCCGGCGAGCGGCCTACCAGCGCCTCGAAGCCGACCTCGACCGCCTGGTGGTGCGTCTGGTGAAGGACCTCCCCGAGATGCTGCGGGTCGAACCGGCGGTGGACGCCGCGCGGCGTGCCGCGCTCGTCGACGCCCTGTGCGACGCGATCGGCGTCTCCGCGCTCGGCGAGGCCATGGAGAACGTGTACGGCGTCCGCTCCATCTCCTGGGTCGGATGGCCGTACGCGCGCTGGGCCGCCCGCGTGCGGCCCGATCCGATCAAGAGCCTCCGCCTCGGGGCCGTGAAGGACGACATCCGCGGCCTGGTCGGCAGCTCGGTCACGGCGCAGCCCGCCGAGGTGGACAACGCCGTGACGGCGCTCTCCGACGGGCTCACCGCCGGCATGCCGGAACAGTGGCGGGACGGCGTGCGCCAGGCCGCCCGGTCCCGGTCCGGTGAGCTGCCCGGGGCGCTGTCCGCCGAACTGTCGGAGGTGGCCCCGCCGCTCGACCGGGTGCCCGGCTGGTGGTGGCTGCTGAAGATCTGGCAGTACCTCCTGGTGATCATGTTGGCCGCGGGCCTGGCCTGGGCCGGGGCGATCCTGGCGTACGGCGTGTTCGGAGCGGGCCGGCCGCCGGCCGAGGCCCTCGGCGACGTGGCCCTGCTGCCCTGGGTGGGGCTGATGATGATCAGCGTCCTTGGGCTCGGCCTCTTCTCCGCCATGGCGAGCAGGAACTTCGTGGTCCTGGGCGCGGGCAGGGAACGCGACCGCCTGGAACGCGACATGAGGCGCCGCGTGGACCTCCTCGCGCAGGACATGGTCATCCAGCCGGTCGAACGCGAACTGAACCGCTACAACGAGTTCTTCGGCGCGATGGCGGCCACCCGCCGCTGACCCCACCGGGTTGTCCACAGGTGTCCGGCCGTCCACAGAACGCGTTTCCGGCCCGTGCGGGGACGGCCGCCCCGGCGAGGGTGGCATCCGAGCCCGGCGGGTGACCGGGCCGGAGAGGCACTTCCATGAGCGACATCTACGTCACGCTGAGCGGGAACGTCACCGACGACCCCAGGCAGTACCGGTTCCGCGACGGCTCGCACGTCACGTCGATGCGGATGGCCGTCAACCGGCGCGTGCTCGACCAGCAGACGAACACCTGGCAGACCAGGGACACCACCTACTACGTGGTCCGCTGCTACCGGGGACTGGCCGACAACGTCCAGCAGTCGATCCGCAAGGGCCATCCGGTCGTCGTGTACGGCAAGCTGCGCATCAAGCAGTTCGAGCGGGAGGGCGAGCAGCGGTTCTGGGCCGAGATCGAGGCGAGTTCCGTGGGACACGACCTCAAGTGGGGCATCACCACCTACGAGAAGCCGATCCGCGCCTACTCCGCCGGAGCGGTCAGCGAGGACGACCGCCAGGCGATGGAGGACGCCACGAGGGAGTGGGAACTGACCGGACGCACCGCCGCCGGCGCCCGTCCCGCCGACGGCGGTGAGACCGACGAGGCCTTCGACGCCCTCGTCGGCGGCCGGAGCGCGACCGCGGCGGAGCGCCCCGCCCTCGGCGCCCCCGACGGGGAGCGCGGCGGCGCGACGGCGGACGCGGATCCTGTCGCCGAGCCCGATGCCGAGCCGGATGCCGAGGGAGACGCGGGCGTGGTCACGGGCATGGAGCCCGGCGCACAGGAGAACGCGGACCACTTCCTGCTCCCACGCACTCTGGCAGCCTGAGCCCGCTGTGCTTGGGAGTGCGCCGGCGGGGCGGGACGACGCGAGCGGCTCCCTGCTCCCACGCACTCTGGCGGTCTGAGCCCGCCGGTCGCGGGAGTGCGGTGTCGCCGGGCTCGGGCCCCGGGCAAATCGCCGCAGACACCCCCGCAGCCCATCGGATGCAGATGGCCCGCGTGAAGGGAGCGGTTCCCGTCGCGCGTCGCACACTCCGCAACTATTGTGTTACACATAGTGAGATGCTGATTTGGCGTCGTTGGGGGGCGGGATGACGGCAACCGGTCAGAGCTCGGCGAGGACGCGCGGCACGATCTGCTCCCGGAGCCGCTGGCCGTTGCTGACCCAGCCGCCCGCCCTCGTGTCCTACGTCTGCGCGATCCTGGCGTTCTACACCGTCCTGGTCGCGGTGCTGGCCAGGGCGACCGTCTTCCACACCTGCGACCTCGCCATGTTCGGGGCGCTCACGCTGTGCGGCGCCGTCTGCATCGAGGCCACCCGCCGCCTCGGCATGCCCGCCGGCGTGTCCCGCGACCTGCTGTCGGCCTGGTGGCTCCCGGCGGCGTTCCTGCTGCCGCCGGTCTACGCCCTGCTGGCGCCCGTCCCGATGCAGATCCTGCTCCAGCTCAGGGTGCGGGCGACCGTGCTCTACCGGCGGGTGTTCAGCGCGGGGGCGATCGGGCTCGCGGCGGGCGCCGCGTCCACCGCCTTCCATCACTGGGTGGCCGGACCGGCGCGGCTGTCCTCGGGGCAGGGCGGGCCGATCGTGGTCGCCGCGGCCTGCGCGGTGCTGTTCACCGTGCTCAACACGGCGCTGATCGCGGTCGCGGCGCACGCGTCCGATCCCGAGGGCCGCTGGGGCGAGGTTCTCTGGGACCGCGAGCGCGTCCTTCTCGACGCGGTCGAGCTCTGCCTCGGTGTGCTCGTCGCCGTCGTCTGCGGGATCAACCTCACGCTGCTGCTGCTCGTGCTGCCGCCCGTCGTGCTGCTCCAGCGGAGCCTGATGCACGCGCAGCTCCAGGCTGCCGCCCGGACGGACGCGAAGACCGGCCTGCTGAACGCCGCCGCCTGGCAGCGGGAGGCGGACACCGAGATCGTCAGGGCGCAGCGGACCGGGAACCCCCTCGCGCTGGTGCTGGTCGACATCGACCACTTCAAGAAGGTCAACGACACGTACGGTCATCTGGTCGGCGACCAGGTGCTCGCCGAGGTGGCCGCCACCCTCCGCACGCAGTTGCGCGAGTACGACGTGGTGGGCCGGTTCGGCGGCGAGGAGTTCGTCGTGCTGCTCCCGGGCGCCGACGTGCACGAGGCGCGGCGGGTGGCCGAGCGGCTGCGCGTCCGGGTGGGCCGCATGGCGGTGCCCACCGAGCAGGCGGCGGTCACGGTCACGGTCTCCGCCGGGGTCGCGATCCTCAACATCCACGGCGAGGATCTGCTGGAGCTGCTCGCCGCTGCGGACCTCGCCCTCTACCGCGCCAAGGAACTCGGCAGGGACAGAATCTGCCTCCCCGCCGCCCCACTGGCCCCTCCTCCCCGCAGCGCGGACGGCGCTGCCGGTGCGATCCCCTAGGCTTGAAGGCATGCCGGAGTACATCTACACGTTGCAGCGCGTGCGCAAGGCGCACGGCGACAAAGTGGTCCTCGACGACGTCACGCTGTCGTTCCTGCCGGGGGCCAAGATCGGCGTCCTGGGCCCGAACGGCACGGGCAAGTCCACGCTGCTCAAGATGATGGCGGGGCTGGAGCAGCCGTCCAACGGCGAGGCCCGGCTGATGCCCGGCTTCACGGTCGGCATCCTCCAGCAGGAGCCGCCGCTCAACGACGCCAAGACGGTGCTCGGCAACGTCGAGGAGGGCGTGGCCGAGACCAAGGCGATGCTCGACCGGTTCAACGAGATCGCCGAGCAGATGGCCACCGACTACAGCGACGCGTTGCTGGAGGAGATGGGCCGCCTGCAGGACGCCCTCGACCACCGGAACGCGTGGGACCTCGACAGCCAGCTCGAACAGGCCATGGACGCGCTGCGCTGCCCGCCGCCCGACGCCGACGTCACCCAGCTCAGCGGTGGCGAGCGCCGCCGGGTCGCGCTGTGCAAGCTGCTGCTCGAACAGCCCGACCTGCTGCTGCTCGACGAGCCCACCAACCACCTCGACGCCGAGAGCGTGCAGTGGCTGGAGCAGCACCTGGAGAAGTACCCCGGCACCGTCCTGGCCGTCACCCACGACCGCTACTTCCTCGACAACGTCGCGAACTGGATCCTGGAGCTGGACCGCGGCCGCTGCTTCCCCTACGAGGGCAACTACTCCACCTACCTGGAGGCCAAGGCCGCGCGTCTGAAGGTCGAGGGGCAGAAGGACGTCAAGCGCAAGAAGCGCCTGGAGGAGGAGCTGCAGTGGGTGCGGTCGAACGCCCGCGCCCGGCAGACCAAGAGCCGCGCCCGTCTCCAGCGCTACGAGGAGATGGCCGCCGAGGCCGACAAGTACCGCAAGCTCGACTTCGAGGAGATCCAGATCCCGCCGGGCCCGCGCCTCGGCACGACGGTCATCCGGTCCGAGAAGCTGAGCAAGGGCTTCGCCGACCGCCTGCTCATGGACGAGCTCTCCTTCGACCTGCCCCGCAACGGCATCGTCGGCATCATCGGCCCGAACGGCGTCGGCAAGACCACGCTGTTCCGGATGATCACCGGCGCCGAGACCCCCGACAGCGGCGCGATCACCATCGGTGAGACCGTCAAGATCTCCTACGTGGACCAGAGCAGGGCCGGCATCGACCCCGCCAAGAACGTCTGGCAGGTCGTCTCCGACGGGCTCGACCACATCAAGGTCGGCAACGTCGAGATGCCGTCCCGGGCGTACGTCGCGGCGTTCGGGTTCAAGGGTCCCGACCAGCAGAAGCTCGCGGGCATCCTGTCCGGCGGCGAGCGCAACCGGCTCAACCTCGCGCTCACGCTCAAGCAGGGCGGCAACGTGCTGCTGCTCGACGAGCCCACCAACGACCTCGACACCGAGACCCTCTCCAGCCTGGAGAACGCGCTGCTCGACTTCCCGGGCTGCGCCGTGATCACGTCCCACGACCGGTGGTTCCTCGACCGGATCGCGACCCACATCCTCGCGTGGGAAGAGGGCTCGAACTGGTTCTGGTTCGAGGGCAACTACGCCGACTACGAGAAGAATAAGATCGAGCGGCTGGGCGCGGAGGCGGCCCGCCCGCACCGCGTCACCTACCGCAAGCTCACCCGCGACTGATCAGGGCTCTCGTCCCGTCCCCCGCCGTGCCCGGCGGGGGACCTCGCGGCCACCTTCGCGGACACCGCCCCGTCCGGGCGAACCTCGGTGGTCGCGGCACTAGGTTGGAGCGGTGACCGAGCCGATCCTCGCCGGCCCTGCCGAGCACGCCCACCGTTACGTCTTCGAGCGCAAGGTGCGCTTCGCCGACATCGACAGCTACGGCCACGTCAACAACGTCAGATTCTTCGACTACCTCGAAGACGCGCGGGTGTCCATGCTGTGGGAGCGCCCGCGTGACAGCGATGGAAACCGGCTCGACCTGGTGGTGGCCCGGCAGGAGATCGACTACCGGCGGCCGCTGAACTTCCGCCCCGACCCCGTGCGCGTCGAGGTGTGGGTGACCGAGATCTCCAGGTCGCGGTTCACCCTGGCGTACGAGATCCGTGACGACGCGACCCTCTACGCCGAGGCGCGCACGATCCTGGTCGCCTACGACTCCGCCGCGGGGTGGCCACGCAGGCTCGGCGAGGATGAGGTCGCCTTCCTCCGCCGGTTCTCCGCCCCCGCCTGAGCCCACCCTGGGTCGCCCACCCTGAGTCGCCCCGCCCGGCGGCCCTCCGACGACCCCTGAGCCCCACCTGGGACCGGCCGCGGAGGAACGGCGGCCGGTCGCACGTGGCGGGGAGCGAGGGAGATCGGGGAGCGGGACGGCGGAGACGCGCGCCGCCCTCCAGGTCAGGCGGTGAGCAGCCAGGCCGCGGTGTCGCGCGGGAGGTCGGTGCCGTCGAGCGGGCTGCTGGTGATCAGCACCTGGTCGTGCGGCGGCAGCGGGACCGCGCCCTCGCCGCAGTTGACGACGCAGAGCAGCCGTCCCCGCTGGAAGAACAGCGTCTCCTCGGGCGAGTCCAGCCACGTGATCGCGTCCGGCAGCGTGCCGCGCAGTTCCCGCCGCGTCCGCAGCGCCTGCCGGTAGAACCACAGCGTCGACGCGGGGTCGGCGGCCTGCCGTTCGGCCGTGAGGCCGGCCCAGTCCGCGGGCTGCGGCAGCCACGACCCGCCCGGCCCGAAGCCGTACGGCGGCTCGGTGCCCGACCACGGCAGCGGCACCCGGCAGCCGTCCCGGCCCGGCACCTCGCCGTTCGAGCGCGCGAAGATCGGGTCCTGACGCGACTCCGGCGGCAGGTCGGTCACCTCGGGAAGCCCGAGTTCCTCACCCTGGTACAGGTACGCGGAGCCGGGGAGGGCGAGCATGGCCAGCAGGGCCGCACGCCCCCGCGCGAGGCCGGCCCCGGGGTCGAGCGACCCCTGCCCGTACCGGGTGACGTGCCGTACGACGTCGTGGTTGGACAGTACCCAGGTCGGCGAGGCGACCGCGACGAGGGTGTCGTCGATGACCTTGCGGAACGCCGTGGCCGACCAGGGGGCCTCCAGCCAGGCGAAGTTGAAGCTCTGGTGCAGTTCGTCCGGCCGCACGTACAGCGCGAGGTCCTCGGCGGAGTCGGTCCAGACCTCGCCGACGGCGACGCGGGTGCCGGGATAGGAGTCGAGCACCCGCCGCCAGTCGCGGTAGACGTCGTGCACCTCGGGCCGGCTCCAGATGGGCGACTTGGCGGTGAACCCCGGATCGGTGTCGGGCAGTCCCTCCGCCTTGATGAGCCCCATCGCCACGTCGATGCGGAAGCCGTCCACGCCGCGGTCCAGCCAGAACCGCAGGATGTCGAGGAACTCCTCGCGTACCTCGGGGTTACGCCAGTTGAAGTCGGGCTGCTCCGGCGCGAAGAGGTGGAGGTACCACTGCCCGTCGGGCACCTGTGTCCAGGCCGGGCCGCCGAAGGTGGACATCCAGTTGTTCGGCTCGCCGTGGCCGCCGCCGGTGCCCTCGGGGCCGCCCTCCCGGAACATGTACCGCTCGCGCTCCTGCGAGCCCCTGGGCGCCGCCAGCGCCTTCTGGAACCACGGGTGGGCCGAGGAGCTGTGGTTGGGCACGATGTCCACCATCAGCCGCAGGCCGTGCGCGTGCGCGTCGGCGACCAGGTCGTCGAAGTCGGCCAGCGTCCCGAACAACGCGTCGACGTCGCGGTAGTCGGCCACGTCGTAGCCGCCGTCGGCCATGGGGGAGGGGTAGAAGGGGGTCAGCCAGATCGCGTCGACGCCGAGTTCGGCGAGGTACGGCAGGCGGTCCCGGATTCCCGCCAGGTCGCCCGTACCGTCGCCGGAGGCGTCGGCGAAGCTGCGGACGTAGATCTCGTAGACAACGGCATCACGCCACCAGGGGGTTTTTTCCATGAGAGATGGGCTGCCCGCTGCTCGCGTTACTTATGCGTTGACCAGGCTGTGGGCGGCGTAGACGAGATAGTCCCACAACTGACTCTCCCGCTCCGGCGGCAGTTCCAGGGAGCGTACGGCGTCGCCCATGTGGCGCAGCCAGGCGTCCCGCTCGGCCTCGCCGATCACGAACGGCATGTGCCGCATCCGCAGCCGGGGATGGCCGCGCTGCTCGCTGTAGGTCTTCGGACCTCCCCAGTACTGGATGAGGAACAGGCGCAGCCGCTCCTCGGCCCCGGTGAGGTCCTCCTCCGGGTAGAGCGGACGCAGCAGGGGGTCCTCGGCCACACCCTCGTAGAACCGGTGCACGAGCCGCCGGAAGGCGTCCTCGCCGCCGACCACCTCGTAGAAGGACAGGGTCTGCTCGCTGGTCACGCTTTCAGCCTAAGCCAGTTACCGATCGGTAAGGTCAGGCGGCGAAGGCGATGCCCTTCTCGTCGAAGGCCTTCTTCACCCGCAGCCGCAGCTCACGGGCGACCTCCAGGTGCCGGGCCGGTACCGTCTTCACACTGACCCGGAAGATGACGGACGTGCCGGACACCGACTCCAGCCCGAAGACCTGAGGTTCCTCGACGATCACCAGATCCCGGTACTCCGGGTCGTCCCACATGTCGTCGGCGAGTTTCTTGAGCAGGTCGCGCACCGTCGCGATGTCGGCCGCGTACGGGACGGGCACGTCCACCAGGGCCCTCGACCAGCCCTGCGACTCGTTGCCGACCCGGGTGATCGTGCCGTTGCGGACGTACCAGACCTTGCCGTCGGCGTCGCGCAGCCGGGTGATGCGGAGCGTCACGGCCTCCACGGTGCCGGTGGCCACACCGGTGTCGATCACATCGCCCACGCCGTACTGGTCCTCCAGGAGCATGAACATGCCGGCGATGAAGTCCTTGACCAGCTCCTGCGCGCCGAAGCCGAGCGCCACACCGATGATCCCGACGCTGGTGAGCAGTGGCGTGATCGGTATCCCGAGCTTCGCGAAGATCATCAGCGCCCCGGTGCCCAGGATCACGACGGACGCGAGGCTCCGCAGCACCGAGCCCATGGTCTCGGCGCGCGCCCTGCGGCGCTCGGTCATGATCGCCGCCGCGGCGTCCACGCTCGTCAGCACCGTCTTGCCGCGCAGCCGCTCAGGCAGCACGCCGACGCTCGCCCGCACGGTGAGCCGGGTGATCAGCCGGAGCGCCACGTTCCGGACGATCAGCGTCCCGACGAGGATCAGGGCGATCATCAGGAACACGTCCACGACGCCCGCCACCAGCTGCACCCAGGCGGGGAAGTCCCGATTCGGGAAGGCGCTGTTGAGCACCGTGCAGAAGACGCCCTCGCTCTTCTCGCACGCCGCCGACACCTTGGCCGCGATCACGTCCGGGTCGGGCAGGCTCGGGCTCGGCTCTGGGCTGGGTGTCGCGGGCGACAGCGGCAACACGAGGTGGATCCCCCCACGGATCAGATCGACGACAGCTTCTCGAACGTAGTCAATACTGCCGACAGATCCGGCCTCCGTCACATCGCCGGGGGGACGGGAACGCGTCCGGCGCCGCGAGGGCGGACGGCACGCTCCGGTGACGGCACGGCAGGGCGCGGGCGCGCACCCGGAAGCGCGTCCGGCGCCGTTCTCCAGGAGGGGATCCCCTCGATGACCGCCCGGTCCCGCCCGCTCGGCGGAACCGGACGGTGGTCGGTGCGGCTACTCGCTCACGGCGGCGAGCACGCGGGCGACCTTCGACGCCGCTCCGGCGGGGTCGTCCGCCCGGTGCATCCGCTCGCCCCAGGACCACCAGTAGTCCGCCGCCTGGCAGACGACGTTCTCCGTGAGGCTCGTCGCGGCGGGGTTGATGACCCGCACGTAGGCGCGGCCCGAAGGGGTGTGTACGACTCGCGCGAGCAGGCCCCGCGCGTCGAGTTCGGCCACCAGACGCTCCAGGCGCAGGAAATCCTCGGTCCCCACCGCCGGTCCTCCTTCATTTCCGTTCCCGGCTGATTGTGTACTTTGCGTTTTCGCTCGATCACTCTGGTGCGCCCAAGATGGCTCACTGACACGCCCGGGTCAACGCCGGGTCAAGATGACCGGTGGAGGAAAACCCCTGTCGGGTGAAAGAAAACCCTCACCGGGAGACGATCCTTAGTCAATCTCCTCAAGTTGGGGACTTGGCCTCGCAAAGGGTGTTCCATCATTATGGTGTGGGCGGAGTGCGACGGGCGAGTCACCCTCCGTGACTGATTCCGTGATCGGTCAAACACGCGGCTGCGAGTGCGGCCGGCCACGAGAGAGGGGCCGGGATGTCCGGCAGGCAACACAGGGAGACGGAGATCGCGCGCCAGGTCCGGGCGCGCGGCCTGGCCGCGGGGTACACCCTGGCCCAGATCGCCGCGCAGATCTACGAGGCCTGCGCGCAGCGCTTCGGCACGACGCGGATCAAGGCTCACCGCCTCTCGCACGGCGTGGCGCTGGCCGACGTCATCGAACAGGTACGCGCTCTCTTCGAGCGGGACGGCAAGCCGGTGCCCGGCATCGGCGAGACGCTACTGTCCGCGTACGAGTCGGGCATGAAGCGGCCCGGCCCGGAATACCTCCACTATCTGTGCTCGGTCTACCGCGTAGAACCCCTAGCTCTGGGCTACGACGGCCCGTGCATCTGCGGACACGGACACGAGGTTCTCGTGGACGCCGCGTTCGAAGACGCCAGACCACACATTTCACCCGCTCCGTGGGCAGGCCCGGCGTCGCCGGCCTCGCCGGACAACTGCACCCCTTCGTTGGACGGGGGCGAGGAGGACGAGAACGTGCTTAGGAGGACGCTGTTGAGGCTCCTTGCCGGCGGCACCGTGAGCGCGGCCGGCCTGAACGAGCTCAACGAGGAGGTGCTCGGCGCCGTGGAGAACCTCAGACGGCGGATGGACGAGACCATGGTGAGGGCCACCGTCTCCCCGGCGATGCTCGACCAGTGGGAGCAGGCCACCTCGGGGTTCGGCCGGCAGTACATGAACACGCCGCCGGTGCGGCTGCTCTGCGACGTGATGCTGGAGTTCGCCGCCGTGCGCAAGGCGCTGAACCACCGCCAGCCCGTCGACGTGCAGGAGCGGCTGTGCCGGATGTCCGCCCAGCTCGCCGGACTGTCCGGAATGCTCATGATCGATCTGGGTGACCAGCGGCTGGCCCGCTCGTTCTTCCGGACCGGCCGGATGGCGGCCGACGAGACCGGCGACCGCGCCCTGCGCGCCTGGGTGACCGCCCGGGAGTCGCTGGTCCCGCTGTACTACGGCGACCCCCGTGAGGCGCTGACGCTCGCCAAGAAGAGCCGCGACCTGGCCGGTACGACTCCGTGTGCGGCGCGCACCATGGCGCCGGTGGTCGAGGCGAGGGCGCTGGCGAAGATCGCCGGCCTCGGCGGGTCGCGGCACGACGTGGTGGAGCAGGCCAAGCGAGCGCTGCACCGGGCCAGGACGGCCTTCGCGCAGATGAACGACAGCGACCGGGAGAACCCGGCCTTCGGCTACACCGAGCGGCAGCTCTACTTCTACCAGGGCGACGTCCTGGTGCGGCTGGGGCAGACCGTGGAGGCCGACGTGGTCCTGGAGAAGGCGCTCTCCCAGTATTCGGACGACGATCTGCTCGACCAGACCCTGATCCGGTTCGACCAGGCGCTGTGCCGGCTGATCGAAGGCGACGTCGAGGCCGCGCTCCAGCTGGGCCGCGCCGCGATCGAGATGGTCGACAAGGACCACCGGACCGACCTCCTGCTCAAGCCCGGATACGACCTGGAGAAGGCGGTACGGGCCAAGCACGGTGACTCGCCCGAGCTCAAGGAGTTCCGGGAGATGCTCGCGGAGAGCCGGGTGGGCATCCCCAAGGGCCTGATAAAGGACGTCGGGTGAGGAGGATGAGTGGCAGAAGACGCGCCGGCGGGTGACCTGGAGTGCGACGCCCTAAGGGAAGGCGGTGAGAGCGAGGCCGCGCCTCTCCGGATCCGGCGGTACCGGTGGTCGGACCTCGACACCGTGTGGTCCCTCCACCAGATCGGCCTCGCCCAGGTGGGTGTCGTGCCGGGTGACGGCGTCTACTACGACGACGACTTCCCCCGGATCACCGAGGTCTACCTGGCCGCCGGGGGCGATTTCCTCGTCGGAGAGGTGGCCGGGGCGGGACTCGTCGCCATGGGGGGCCTGCGGCGTATCGACGACCACACGGCCGAGATGTGCCGGCTCCGGGTCCACCCCGACCACCAGCGGCGTGGTTACGGCGCGCGGATGACGGAGGAGCTCGAGGAGCGCGCCCGCCGCCTCGGCTACTCCCGGCTGCTCGGCGACACCACGCTGCGGCAGGTCGCCGCGCTGGAGCTCTACCGTAAATCCGGATGGCGGGAGTTACGGCGCGAAGCCCGAGGCGACAATGTAGTGATTTATATAGAGAAGCAGCTGGGCGGCGTTGTTTCCCAGCTTTTCCCGCGATAGATAATGCTTACATCCCTTGGCGGATAGCTGATCACTGCGAATACTTGTGCCTTGTCCACAAGAGTGGGGAAAGAGGCATGATGAAGAAGATCATTATCCGCAAACCGGGAACGACGAAGCTCAGCGGCACGTCGAGCGTCATTCACAAGGGGTGAGGCGCCGCCCGAACCACATCTGGGTCCGGGGAGACCTCGCCCGGGACCGCGTGGCGGCGCTCCGCGCACTGGAGACGCCTCCCCCTCTGGAGCCCGTCGTGAACGGGCACCGCCGGCTACGCGGTCCGTACACGATCGGCGGTGCGCTCCTGCGCGCCATCGTTCCGGCCGCCTTGGAGCGTTCCCCGGACCTGGTGGCGGACCACGACATCGAGATCCGCGCGGTCGCGCCCAGCCTGCGCCCGCTGGTGCCGGCCCGCCGCCAGACCATCGAGGCCCGCCTTCCCGAGGACGAGCGGATCCTCGTCCCCGCGCCGCGTCGCACGCTCAGGATCGCCAACGGGATCGCGGAGTTCGTCCGCGACCATCTCGCGGAGCCGCGCACGCTGCTGGCGGACAACCTGCACGAAGCCGATCCGGCGGACCGGGAACTGCTGGGTGTCCTCGCCCGCCGGGTGCCTGATCTCACCCTGGCGCTGGGCTCCGCCGAGCCGGCGTGGGAGGGCATGCGGCCGGTGGAGGCGCTGCCCCTGGACGGGCCGCCGGACGACTACCTGGCCTCGGACTGTACCTCCGACGACCCCCGCGCCTACCGGGCGTATCTGGCGCTGGCGCCGGAGGAGCGGGCGCGACGGCACGTCCTGCGGGCGGCCGAGCTCAGCGCCGGCGCCGAGTCGGCGGAGAGCGCCCTCGGCGCGGTGCCGTACCACCTGGAGCACGGCGGCGACCCGGACGCCGCCGCGCGGGCGCTGTGGGCGGCGGTGGACCACTGCGTCGCCGAGGGCTTCCTGCACGCGGTCGTGGAGCTGGGCTCGCGCGGGCTGCGGCTCTGCGAGCCGGGGTCCGGCCTGTGGTGGCGTTTCGCGCACCGCACCGCGACCGCCCTGGCCGGGCTCGGACGGCGTGCGCAGGCGCAGGAGCTGTACGACCAGGCGCGGAGGGGCAGCGTCGATCCGGTCGTCCACGCCGCCGCGGCGTACGGCACGGCGATGCTGGACGCCCGGGACCGCGACCCGGAGCGACGCGACCTGACGAGGGCCAGGGCGTGGATCAACGAGGCGATCGCGATCTCGACGCTGCTGCCCGACCGGCGGGAGCGGGCGTTCAAGCTCGGCTTCGACCAGAACGGCCGGGCGCTCGTCGAACTGCGCGAGGGGCGGCTCCGCGAGGCGCTCGGCCTGGTCGAGTCGGCCCTCGACCTGGCCGGGCGCGACCTCCCCCCGGACGTCCATCCCCAGCACCGGATGGTGCTGCACGCCAACCGCGCGCAGCTCCTCGCGCGCCTGGGCCGCCGGCGGGAGGCGCTGGCCGACCTCGACGTGGCCATCGGGATCGACCCGGTCTTCCCCGACCACTACCTGGACCGGGGAAACCTGCTGCTGGAGATGGGGCGGACCGAGGCGGCGCTGGCCGACTACGAGACCGCGATGCGGGTCAGCCCGCCGCTGCCCGAGGCGTACTACAACCGGGCGGAGCTGCGTCTCGCCGCCGGGGATCTGGAGGGCGCGCGGGCCGACCTCGGCCACGTGCTCGACCTCGACCCCGGCTGTCTCGACGCGTACGTCAACCGGGCCGGGATCCTGGAGATGCTCGGGGAGCACGAGGCCGCCAGGCGGGACGTGGAGGCGGGGCTGGCCCTGGACCCCGGCAACGCGCACCTGCACGGCGTGCTGGGGCAGCTCGAGACGGCGGCCGGACGTTACGCCGAGGCGCGGCTGGCGTTCGACGCGGCGCTGGCCACGGACGCCCGCCTGGCCTCGGCCTGGGCCAACCGGGCGACCCTGCGCTTCGAGACCGGCGACGCCCCGGGAGCGGTCGAGGACCTGACCCGGGCGATCGAGCTGGGGGAGGACGCCGCCCTCTACTTCAACCGCGCGACGGCCCTGGACGCGCTCGGCCGCCGCGGTGAGGCGCTGCTCGACCTCCGCCGCGCGCTGGCCCTCGCCCCCGGCGACCCCGACGTACGCGCGGCGCTGGAGCGCCACGAGAAGGAGCGCTGACCGGTCAGAGCGCGACGGCGAGCAGGCGGTCGATGATCCCGGGCAGCTCCAGCGGATCGAGCGGCTCGGGCAGCGCGGAGAGGGCGGCGATCTCGTGCCAGGCCAGTCCCAGGAGGGCGCCGCTCTCCTCCTCGGTCAGCGCGGCCGAGGCCACCGGCGGCGCCGTGCCGAACCGGGCGAGGTAGAAGCGCTCGGTCTTCACGTAGTGCCTGCCGAGCCAGTGGAAGTCCCGGTGGACCGGCACCCACCGGTCCAGTACGGCGTCGCCGGGCAGGCCGGTCTCCTCCCACAGCTCCCGGCGGGCCGCCTGGAGCGGCGACTCGCCGGGCTCGATGCCGCCGCCCGGGGGCTCCCAGAACGTCCGGCCGGCGAGCGGGTCGTGCCAGCGCATCAGCAGCACCCGCGAGCGGTCGTCCACGCACACCACCCGCGCGGCCGGCCGGTCGTCCGTCATCGCCGTGTCCACGCGCCCGCACCCTCCGGGTGAGTGCCCCTACCCTGGAACCCGGTACCGACTTCCCTCTGAGGATCTGACTGAGCATGAGCGCTGATTACGTGCTGACCCTGTCCTGCCCGGACCGGCCCGGAGTGGTCGCGGCCGTGTCGGGGCTGCTGGCCCGCCGGGGCTGCAACATCATCGAGAGCCAGCAGTTCGGCGACCCCGTCGCGGAGCGGTTCTTCATGCGGGTGCAGTTCGCCGGCGAGCCCGCGATCGACGAGCTGCGGGCGGAGTTCGCCGCGCTCGCCCCCGAGTTCGCCATGGACTTCCAGCTCTTCGACCTCGCGGCGCGGACGCGGGCGCTGGTGCTGGTCAGCCGGTTCGACCACTGCCTCAACGACCTGCTCTACCGGGTGCGCTCGGGCCTGCTGCCGATCGAGATCGTGGGAGTCGCGTCGAACCATCCCGACCTGCGCCCGCTCACCCAGTCGTACGGGGTGGACTACCACCACCTGCCGGTCACGCCGGAGACCAAGCCGCGGCAGGAGGCGGAGATCCTCACCCTCGTCGACCACTACCAGGCCGACGTGGTCGTGCTGGCGCGTTACATGCAGGTGCTCTCCGAGGAGATGTGCGCCAAGCTGGCCGGCCGGATGATCAACATCCACCACTCGTTCCTCCCGTCGTTCAAGGGTGCCAAGCCGTACCACCAGGCGTACTCGCGCGGGGTGAAGCTGATCGGCGCCACGGCGCACTACGTGACGCCCGTCCTGGACGAGGGACCGATCATCGAGCAGGAGGTCGCGCGGGTGAACCACACCCACTCCCCGGAGGACCTCGCCGCGATCGGCCGCGACCTCGAATGCCAGGCGCTGGCCCGGGCCGTCCGCTGGCACGCCGAGCACCGCGTGCTGCTGGACGGCCACAAGACCGTCATCTTCCCGCGTTAGGACACCTTCAGGCCGGTGTGCCGGGCCAGGAACGCGAGCTGGTCGGCCACGAGCTCGACCGACCTGCTCACCGCCCTGGCGCCGTGCCCGACCTCGGTCTCGTTGCGCAGCAGGATCGGCCGGTCGCCCGCCTGGGCGTGCTGCAGGGCCGCGGCCGTCTTCCACGCGTGCAGGGGGTGGACCCGGGTGTCGGAGCCGAACACCGCGAACAGCGTGGCCGGGTACGACACCCCCTCCCGCACGTGGTGGTACGGCGAGTAGCTCCACAGCCAGGCGAACTCCTCCGGCACGTCGGCCGAGCCGTACTCGACGTTCCAGGTCGCCCCGAGGCCGAACTTCTCGTAGCGGATCATGTCGAGCAGGGGGGCCGAGCAGACGACGGCCGCGTACAGGTCGGGGCGCTGGGTGAGCGCCGCTCCGACGAGCAGGCCGCCGTTGGAGCCGCCGGAGATGGCGAGCCGGTCCTTGCTGGTCACGCCGGTGGCGATGAGGTGCTCGGCCGCGGCGTGCAGGTCGTCGAAGACGTTCTGCTTCTTGCCCAGCATCCCGTCCCGGTGCCACTGCTCGCCCTCCTCGCCGCCGCCGCGCAGCTGGGCGACGGCGTACACGCCGCCCGCCTCGACCCAGGCGAGGGTGGTGGCCGAGAAGCCGGGGTTCATCGGCACGCCGAAGCCGCCGTAGCCGTACAGGATCGTGGGACGGGGCCCGGAGCCGGGCCGCGAGGTGACCAGCATGCGCACCTCGGTGCCGTCCTTGGACCGGTAGACGACCTGTTCGGTCGTCGCCTCGGGCACCTCCACCGAGCCCGGGGGCGCCTCCCAGAGCGTCGTCTCGCCGGTGAGCGCGTCGTACCGGAAGACCGCGGTGGGGGTGATGTCGTCGGTGTAGCTGAACCAGGCCTCGTGGCCGCCCTCGGGACGTTCCAGGATCCCGCCGACGGACCCCAGGCCCGGCAGCGGGACGTCACCGATCCGCTCGCCGGTCTCCAGGGCGTGGAGGGAGATCTCGCCGATCGCGTGCCGCGTCCACCCGACGAGCAGGACGGGCTCCGGCATGCCGTCGAGGATGGCGAAGTCGGACAGCACCGCCTCGGGGTCCTCGGGGATGAGGTCGCGCCAGTGCTCCGGGCCCGGCGTCTCGGGGGAGGTGACGCAGACGCGCCCGCGCGAGGCGCCGAGGTCGGTGAAGACGTAGAGCCGGCCGTCGCGGCCGAAGTGGACCCCGGTCTGGGCGTCGACGTCCTGCTGGACGACGACCAGTTCCGGCGCCTCCGGCGAGGAGGCGGCGAGGTCGGCCACCCACAGGTCGTTGCGCGGCGCGGTGCCGCGCGAGGCGGAGATCGACAGCCGGCGGCCGTCGAGGGAGACCGACACCCCGTAGTAGTTGGTCTTCTCCAGGCCCTCGCCGAAGATCATCACATCGTCGTCGGGGGACGAGCCGACGCGGTGCAGGTAGATGCGCCGGTGGAACTGCTCCTCACCGGCCGGGACCTCCGACGGCGCGAGCCTGCGCACGTAGTAGTACGCCTCGCCGCCGGGAATCCAGGCGACGGGGGAGTAGCGGCAGCGGTCGATCGGCCCCTCGACCGGTTCTCCGGTCGCCACGTCGACGACGTACAGGCGCGACTCCTCGTCGCCGCCCACGGAGATCTGGTACGCGAGCCGGTCGCCCTCCTTGCTCGGCTGGTAGGAGTCGAGGGTGGTCAGCCCCGAGGGGTCGAGGACCGTGGGGTCGAGCAGGACGCGCTCGCCGGCCTCGTCCGCGACGTACAGGACCGGGTGCTCCTGCTCCGGGGAGCGGCGGGTGAAGAAGCGGCGCTCGCCGCGCCAGGACGGCGTGCCGACCGATCCCGACCGCAGCAGCTCGGCCACCCGCCCGCGGAAGTGGTCGCGTCCCTCCAGCTCGGCGGAGCGGAACAGGGTCTCCTGCGCGTCCAGCCACTCCTTGACCTCCGGGTCGTCCGGATCCTCCAGCCAGCGGTAGGGATCGGGAACCGGCGTTCCGTGGAGGTCGTCGACGATGTCGTCACGGCGGGCGGACGGGTACTGCGGTCGGCTCATGCTGGCACTTTAAATCAGGTGAGGGACTGGGGCGGTACATCGGCCGTACCCGGCCAAGACTGGAGTAAAGGGATGATCGGCTGGGCATAGAAGCAGCAGGCGTTCCCGCCGTTCACTTCATGGACCCCGGTTATGGGGTGGCGGAGGGGCCGTCGAGAAGGCCACACTTTGGTGAAGGGCGGTGCCGTGGTGACGATCCGCTGGGCCGTCCGGCGGAGGTCCCTGTGACGGAAGCATCCGGGTCCCAACCAGCGGGGCCACAACCCAGGCGCACAGCCGAGGCTGCTGCGGAGGTCGGCTGATGCGCCAAGTCCTGCTTTTGAACGCCACGTACGAGCCGCTGACCACACTCTCCCTGCACCGGGCGGTCATCCTGGTGCTGAGAGAGAAGGCGGACGTCATCCACCGGGACGGCCGGGGAGCGGTGCTCCGCTCGGCCACCCGGACGCTCGACGTCCCCTCGGTGATCCGGCTGCGGCGCTACGTCCGCATCCCGTACCGGACGCGTATCCCGCTCACCCGGGCCGCGCTGATGCGCCGGGACAACTTCCGCTGCGCCTACTGCGGCCAGCGGGCCGAGACGATCGACCACGTGATCCCGCGCTCCAAGGGAGGCCCCCACACCTGGGAGAACTGCGTCGCCTCGTGCATGCCGTGCAACCACCGCAAGGCCGACCGGCTGCTGGAGGAGCTGGGGTGGGCGCTGCGCGTGGCCCCGGCGGTGCCGCACGGCGCGCACTGGCGGCTCATCGGCGCGCAACTCGACGGAGACCCGCAGTGGGCGCCCTACCTGGTGGAGACGGCGGCGTAACCGCGTCATGACGTGGACGATCACCTCCGGGGTGGAGGAGTACGCCGCGGCGGCCGAGCCCTGGCTGTTGCGCGATCCCGTCCGCAACACGGTCGTGCTGACCGTGCTGCGCGGGATCCGCACCGGCCAGTTCGCCGAGGACCTCCTCATGGGCTGGCTGACCGGCGAGGAGGGCGCGGTCGCCGGCGCCTTCTGTCACACGCCGCCTCGGCCGCTGCTGCTCGGGGACGTGCCGCCCGGCGCGCTCCCCGCGCTGGCGGCCGCGCTCATCGAGCGGGACCGGGAGATCGCGGGCGTGACGGGTCCGGTCGTCGCCGCGGAGACCTTCGCCGGGGCGTGGTGGCGCCCGGCGACCGGCCGTACGTCCCAGCGCCTCTACCGGCTCGGCGCGCTGCGCCCCCCTTCCGCGAAGGGGAAGGCCAGGATCGCCGGGCAGGACGACCTGCCCCTCGCCGTACGGTTCTTCCGGGAGTTCCAGGAGGAGGCGCACGTCGATCGCGGCGCCGATCCCACGCCGGTCGTCGCCGTCCGCCTCAACCGGGACGAACTGCTGTGGTGGGAGGACGAGGACAGGCCGGTGTCGATCGCCGGGGTCTCCGCCCCGATCGCCGGCATGTCCCGGATCGGGCCCGTCTACACCCCGCCCGGCCTGCGCGGCCGCGGGTACGGCAGCGCCGTCACCCACGCGGCCACCAGGAAGGCCCTCGACGAGGGGGCCACCGAGGTGCTGCTGTTCACCGACCTGGGCAACCCGACGTCGAACTCCATCTACCAGCGGCTCGGCTACCGGCCCGTCGCGGACTACGTCACCGTCCACTTCGAGTGAGGCGCCCGCCTCCTCGGATCGGCCGTACTCTGGACGCATGCCTCGCTATGACTACCGTTGCCGCGCGTGCGGATCGACGTTCGAGCTCAACCGCCCCATGGCCGAGGCCGGCGACCCGGCGGTCTGCCCCTCCGGCCACGACGACACCGTGAAGCTGCTGTCCACCATCGCCGTCACCGGCAAGGCGTCCGGTGCTCCCGCCGCGCGCCCCGCGGGCGGCGGCTGCTGTGGTGGAGGGTGCTGCGGGGGATGACCCCCGAGCCGGACCCGCTTCGGATCGGGTCCCGGCGGTACGGACGGCCCGCGGGCGTGTGGAAGACACGCCCGCGGGCCGTCCGCGTTCCACGGCTGAGCGGTGAGCGGGCTCTGCCGTGAACTCCGCTTTGTCCATGCTGAGACGAACTTTTGACTCTCAAACATAAAGTCTGTGTTAATCAAGACTATCTTTCGACTTTCGTGGAAGTTAGTCTCTGCCTCAGAGACACCCCCGGCGCGGGCGCTCCGCCCGCGCAGCCTCTCTCTCAGCGAGGTGACGTTCTTGCCTGCTCTCCTTCCTCCTCTTCGGAACGTCCGCAGAAGCCTGATCGCGCTGGGCCTGGCCGGCGCGCTGACCATCCCCCTCTGCGCTCCGGCGAGCGCGACAGGTCCCGGCGGGACGCCCGGCGGACCACCTGGCGGACCACTCGCGGGCGGCCCCGCCGCGCCCCGCCCGTCCACGGCGACCGGCGAGAGCGTCGCGAACCCGGTGCTCACGGGGCCGATCGCGAACACCTCCCCGGTCGGTAGTCCCCAGCACGGGTATCCGTTCCTCGCCACCGACGTCGACCTCAGGTCGGCGGGCTACGTCGAGCAGGAGTTCTTCGTCTCCGGCACGGCGACGAGCTACGCGACACGCGGTACCGGCACCGCGACCGTGGTCAGCACCGGCAACCCGTACCGCACCCGCATCGTCGTGCGCCGCCCGGCCGACGCCCGCGCGTTCAACGGCGTCGTGATCGCCGAGTGGTACAACGTCAGCAACCAGTGGGACCAGGAGGTCGACTGGTTCCAGTCCCACGAGCACCTGATCCGGGAGGGGTACGCCTGGGTCGGCGTCTCCGCGCAGCGCGCCGGAGTGCACTCCGTGACCGGGCTCAAGGCGTGGAGCCCGGACCGTTACGGAACGCTGGACGTGACCGCGGGCGGGACGGTCGGCGACGACAGCCTGTCCTACGACATCTTCAGCCAGGCCGTGAAGGCGGTCCGCAGCCCCACGGGCAAGAAGGGCCCGCTCGGCGAGCTTCCCCGGCCGCGATACGTGATCGCGACCGGCCACTCGCAGTCGGCCGGCCGTCTGGCGAACTACTACAACGCCGTCCAGCCGCTCGCGAACGTCCTCGACGCGGTCGTGCTGCACGGAGGCGGGGGCGTGCTGCGCACCGACCTGCCGACGCCGGTGTTCCGCGTCAACTCCGAGGGCGACGTGAGCGGCGGCATCCTGCCGGCGGCCGCCCGCGCCCAGGCCGACTCGGCGATCCTGCGCAGCTGGGAGGTGGCCGGGGCGTCGCACGGCGACTGGAAGCTCATCCGGGACTACGGCCCGCTGCGCAAGCGGGACATCGGCAGCTATCCCGGTGGTTACCCGGGCGAGCCGCAGACGTGCGCGCTGCCCTCGCTGTCCCGCATCCCCCAGCACATGGTGCAGAACGCCGTGTACGACCACACCCTCGCCTGGATCGCCTACGGCGTGCAGCCTCCGGCGGCACCCAAGATCCAGATGACGGACACGGCTCCGCCGGCGATCGCACGGGACTCCCTCGGCCTCGCGCTCGGCGGCATCCGCCTCGCACAGCAGGAGGCGCCGCTGCGGATCAACACCGGCACCAACACCGGCCCGGGCTTCTGCTTCCTCGACGGCAGCTCCCTGCCGCTGACCGGCGCGCAACTCGCGCAGCTCTACCCGGCCACGCGGTCGTACGCCGACAAGGTGGTGGCGACCACGCTCGCCGATGTCGCAGCCGGGTACATCTCGCGGTCGTTCACCCGCGATCCCGCCTGGTACTCCGAGATCCGCGACCTCGTCGGCGAGTACGTCGCCTCCGGCGCCATCACCGAGGCGGTCGGGGCGAGCCTGGAGGACCGTCTCCGGCACGCCGAGCGGGCCGGCCTCGCGGGCGACGAGCCCCCCGCGATCGCGCACCTGCGGCAGCTCGCCGATCGGGCGGGCAAGCAGATCAAGGACGCCGCGGCGCGGGACGGCGTGCTGCGGGTGACCCAGGCGCTCGCCGACCTCCTCACCGAGGCCCGGAAGCTGGACCAGCGGCACTAGGTCGCAGGCTCCTGCCGCAGCGGCCCGGAGACATGAAACCGGGGCACGGTGCAAGACGAGTAGCCGGACGGGCCCGCAGGCGTGCCGCCCACGCCTGCGGACCCGCCCGCTACGGCATCGGTCCGCTACCGCATCGGGGGAATGAGCGGGTCAGGCGGCCGTCGGGCGCCTCACCCGCGGCCGGCGTTGGAACGGCAGGTAACGCTGCGGCAGGTGCGCGCGGGCCGGCAGGTCGGTCGGCTCGACCGCCAGGATCCGGTCGAAGCGGAACGCCCTGATCGACCGCCTGAGGCGGCACCAGCCGACCAGGTACCAGAACTCGCCGTGGACCATGCAGGTCACCGGCTCGACGTCGCGGACCGACAGCCGGCCGCCGGCGTCGTGGTACTGGATGCGGATCACCAGGCGTGCGGTGATCGCGTTGGCCACCGCCCGCACCCGGCGGGCGACGTCGGTGGGGAGCGGGGTCGTCAGTGTGGTGAGGGTCGTGGCGATGACGTCGTCGTCCAGTTCGAGGTGCTGGAACGCGTGGCGCAGGCCGCGCCGGGCGGTGACCGACTGGGGGCCGGCTCCGAGGTGAGCGAGGGAAAGGGCGAGGGCGGCGAGTTCCTCGGCGGTCAGCGTGTGCCGAATGACGTTGGCCATGCTTCGACAATAATCATCAGGACTGACATTTTCCCGAACGGGTGCTCGGAACAGCGGACAGGTTCACCTGACCGCGCGGCCACCTTCTCCTGACCCTGTCGCATGCCGCCACGACCGCCTTAATCGCTTTCCGGTCCGGGCCGCCGACTGTAGTTTCTCCGTCGTGCATCCTCCGATCGAGCCCTACGACCACGGGCACCTGGACACCGGCGACGGTCACCTCGTCTACTGGGAGGTCTGCGGGAACCCCGAGGGCAAGCCCGCGCTCGTCGTCCACGGCGGGCCCGGCTCGGGCTGCACGCCCCGCCAGCGGCGGGCCTTCGACCCCGGGCGCTACCGGATCGTTCTCTTCGACCAGCGCAACTGCGGCCGGAGCCTGCCCCACGCGAGCGACCCGGCGACCGACCTCACGACGAACACCACCCACCACCTCGTCGCCGACATGGAGCGGCTGCGCGAGCACCTCGGCGTCGACCGGTGGCTGCTCTACGGCGGGTCGTGGGGTTCCACGCTCATCCTCGCCTACGCCGAGGCCCATCCGGAGCGGGTGTCGGAGATCGTCCTCGCCGGTGTCACCATGACCCGCCGCTCCGAGATCGACTGGTTGTACCGGGGCGTCCGCCGCTTCCTCCCCGAGCAGTGGCAGCGCTTCCGGTGCGGCGTCCCCGAGGACCGGCGCGACGGCGACCTGCTTGCCGCCTACGCGCGGCTGTTGTCCGATCCCGACCCGGACGTACGGGCCAGGGCGGCGCACGCCTGGACGGCGTGGGAGGACGCGGTGATCGCGCACGAGGTCAACGGCGCGCCGAACGCCTACAGCGACCGGCCTTCCCCCGCTCTGCAGGCGTTCGCCAGGATCTGCGCGCACTACTTCTCGAACGCCGCCTGGCTGGAGGAGGGTGTCCTGCTCCGCGACGCGCACCGGCTGGCGGGCATCCCCGGAGTGCTCGTCCACGGCCGCCTCGACCTCGGCGGTCCGCTGGAGACCGCCTGGCAACTCGCCCGGGCCTGGCCGGACGCGCGTCTCGTCGTGGTGGACGACTCGGGCCACACCGGCAGCGACGCGATGCGCCGGGAGATCGGGGCGGCGCTGGACCGGTTCGGAGCCGCGCCGCCCGGCTGACGACCGGCGCCGAACCCGGTGACGGTGTCGGTGCGGCAACGGGGTCAGGTCGCGGGCCCCAGCGGCGTCTCCACCGCGCGGGCCGCCGTGCCGGCGTCCGGCGCCGGGGCGGGCTCCTTGAGCTCCACGAACAGGGAGTGGGTCGTGGTGTCGCCGATGTTCTCGCCGGAGTGCTCCTGCGCGTCGAGCCACCGCACCTGGCCGGCCTCCAGGGCGAGATCCACCTGGCGGCCGCCGGCCGTGAGCCTGCGCCTGAACGAGGTGAGGGTGATCATCACGCTGTCCGGATGACGGTTCGGTGCGGTCCTGTCGCCGGGCCGGTCCCGATACTGCAGGACGCGGACCCGCTACGCAGCACCCACCCGTGGCTCGACGTCCGCGGGCTGGCCGTGGCGATCCGGTCCGCGACGGGGATCGAGTCGCTGATCTGGCTCACCGACATCGCCGGGTTCACCCGCGAGCAGGCGGTGCTGACCATGCGTCAGTCGGCCTGGGCGCTGCTCGCGGCGGCGCTGCCCGGACACCCCGGAGAGCCGCTGACGGCGAAGGGCGCCGCGGAGGAACCGGACGCCTGAGACGAAGGAGAGCCGTCTCCCGCAGAGGCCCGCGCGACCCCGCCGTACGGCACGCGGGCCCGGTGACGGTGTCGCGGTCAGCGCGACAACTGGGTCAGGTCGCGGGACGCGCCGGTCGAGGCGGAGGTGGTGAGCGCCGCGTACGCCTGCAGCGCGGCCGAGACCGTCCGCTGCCGGTCGCGCGGCCGGTAGCCGCCGAGGTCGGCCAGCAGCCGCTCGCGGCGGGCGGCCAGCACGTCCTCGGCCACCTTGAGCTCGATCGAGCGGCCCGGGATGTCGATCTCGATGACGTCGCCGTCCTCGACCAGGGCCATCGTGCCGCCCTCGGCCGCCTCGGGGGAGGCGTGGCCGATGGACAGGCCGGACGTGCCGCCGGAGAAGCGGCCGTCGGTGACCAGGGCACACGCCTTGCCCAGGCCGCGGCCCTTGAGGAAGCTCGTCGGGTAGAGCATCTCCTGCATCCCGGGGCCGCCCTTGGGGCCCTCGTAGCGGATGACGACCACGTCACCGGGCTTCACCCGGTTGCCGAGGATGCCCTCGACGGCGTCCTCCTGCGACTCGAACACGACGGCGGGGCCGGAGAAGCGCCAGATCGACTCGTCGACTCCGGCCGTCTTGACGACGCAGCCGTCCTGGGCGAGGTTCCCGTACAGCACGGCGAGCCCGCCGTCCCGGGTGTAGGCGTGGTCGAGGTCGCGGATGCAGCCCTCGGCGCGGTCGAGGTCGAGGGAGTCCCAGCGGGCGTCCTGGGAGTAGGCCTTGACGGTCCGCACGTTGCCGGGCGCCGCGTGCCACAGCTCCATGGCCTCCTCGGTGACCTCCGGAGACTTCGGGTCCCACTTGGCGATGTACTCGGCCATGGAGGAGGAGGACACGGTCGGCAGGTCGCGGTGGATCAGGCCGGCCCGGTCCAGCTCCCCGAGGATGCCGGGGATGCCGCCCGCCCGGTGCACGTCCTCGACGTGGTACTTGGCCGTCGCGGGGGCGACCTTGCACAGGCACGGCACCCGCAGCGACAGCTCGTTGATCTCCTTGAGCCCGAAGTCGACGCCCGCCTCACGCGCGGCGGCCAGGATGTGGAGGATCGTGTTGGTCGATCCGCCCATGGCGACGTCGAGCGCCATCGCGTTCTCGAACGCCTCGCGGGTGGCGATGCTGCGGGGGAGGACCGACTCGTCGTCCTCCTCGTAGTAGCGCCGGGCGAGGTCGACGATCCCCCGGCCGGCGTTCTCGAACAGGGTCTTGCGGGCCGTGTGGGTCGCCAGCGTGGTGCCGTTGCCGGGCAGGGCCAGGCCGATCGCCTCGGCGAGGCAGTTCATCGAGTTGGCGGTGAACATGCCGCTGCAGGACCCGCAGGTCGGGCAGGCGTTCTCCTCCATCTCCAGCAGGTCGGCGTCCGACACGCTCGTGTCGGCGGAGGCGATCATCGGGTCGATCAGGTCGAGCTTGCGGCCCGGGACCTTCCCGGCCTCCATCGGGCCGCCGGACACGAAGATCGTGGGGATGTTGAGCCGGAAGGCGGCGAGCAGCATCCCAGGAGTGATCTTGTCGCAGTTGGAGACGCAGACCAGCGCGTCGGCGCAGTGGGCGTTGACCATGTACTCCACCGCGTCGGCGATGAGCTCGCGGGACGGCAGCGAGTAGAGCATGCCGCCGTGGCCCATCGCGATGCCGTCGTCCACGGCGATCGTGTTGAACTCGCGCGGGATCGCGCCCGCCTCGCGGACCGCGCCCGCCACCACCTCGGCGACCTCGCGCAGGTGCACGTGGCCGGGCACGAACTGGGTGAAGCTGTTGGCGACGGCGACGATCGGCTTGCCGAGGTCGCTGCCCGCTACGCCCGTGGCCCTGAGCAGCGCGCGGGCGCCGGCCATGTTCCTGCCGTGGGTGACAGTGCGGGACCTGAGAGCGGGCATCGAGGGACCCCCATCCGGAGACGTCTGAGTCTTCAAATGGTACGGCCAGTGCCCGGCTGCCGAGACCCGGTGTCCACCTCCCGGGACGGCGCGCCGTCCTACTCCGGGTAACGCGCGGGCAGCACGCGCTCGGCGGCGCGGTAGATCGCGTCGATCTCGGCGGTGGTGAGCGACCTCTCCCGCTTGGTGATCCACTTGCGGACCAGGCCGCCGGAGAAGACGTCGACGTCCCGGATGTTGAGGATGCGCCAGGGGATCGCCGGCCCGTAGATGGCCAGGGACGGCACCACGGTGATCTCCCGGCCGAGCGCCTTGCTGATCAGGTCGCTGGCCTGGGCCGCCTCCCACCGGGCCTCGTCGAGGCGGGGCTTGCGGTTGAAGGGCCCGTGGAAGAGCTTGCGGTGCGTCTGGACCCTTACGGGCAGCCGCTTGTCCCACTTCTCCGAGTCCACCGCGTACACGCCGGTGGGCCCGACGACAAGATGGTCGATCTGCGCCTCGCTGCCGGGGATGGCCCGGGCGTGCAGCGTCAGGTAGCCGTTCCGCTCCAGCTTCTTGAGCTGGGCCTCGGTGCGGCGCTCCGCCGCCGAGGCCCGCCGCCAGGCGGGAACCGTGGACATGGTGCGCGCGCGGTAGACGGCGTCGGCCGCCCACGCGAGGATGGCCGCGGTGAGCCCGATCCGCCAGCCGCCCAGCAGAACGCCGAACACCACCCCCGCGGCGGCCGCGATCAGGGCGCGCCGGCGCAGGTGCCGGTATCTCGGGTCCTGCAGCAGGCCGCGGAGCGACGCCCGCTCCACCGGAGCGTACTCGGGGGGCGCAGCCGCCTCGGGCGGCGCCGAAGGGCGTTCCGCCTGCTCCGACGATTGGTCACCGACCCAGATGGGTGACGTATCGTGACCGT
This sequence comes from Microbispora sp. H10949, assembly GCF_014161435.1. Classification (NCBI taxonomy): domain Bacteria; kingdom Bacillati; phylum Actinomycetota; class Actinomycetes; order Streptosporangiales; family Streptosporangiaceae; genus Microbispora; species Microbispora sp. H10949. Next base: position 567,271 of record NZ_JABBWZ010000006.1, read on the forward strand.
CTTCTGGCCTTAGACCGGTATCCACATCACTCACGGTAGTTGAGCCGTCTACAGCTTGCCTAGTGTTGAATGGTTCATACTTTTGTTGCCTGCATGAGCTGATTTGAAGCTCAGAAGGCCGGGTATCTTCTCTAGATATCCCCGGCCGGGCGGCCTACGGTTCGGAAGCGTGGCGCACATTCACGACCTTACCGCCCTTGAGCAGGCGGCAGCCGTACGAACGGGTGAACTCTCCCCCGTCGAGATCGTCGAGCACTACCTGGAGCGGATCGAACGGCTCGACCCCGGGGTGGGGGCGTTCGTCACGGTGACCGCCCAGCGGGCCCTCGACCAGGCCCGCGACCAGGAGGCCCGGATCGCCGCGGGGGACGCCGGCGACCACCCGCCGCTGCTGGGCGTGCCCGTTCCGATCAAGGACCTCAACTTCGTCAAGGACGTGCCGCTCTACTTCGGTTCGGCCACCTACGAGGGGTTCGTCTCTCCGGTGGACGACAGCGTGGTCGAGCGGCTGCGGGAGGCCGGGACGGTCATGCTGGGCAAGACCAGCACCCCGGAGTTCGGCCTGCCCTGCTACACCGAGACCTACGTGAGCGAGCCCGCCCGCACCCCGTGGGACACCGGGCGCTCCGCGGGCGGGTCGAGCGGAGGCGCCGCGGCCGCCGTCGCGGCCGGTCTGGCGCCCGTCGCCCACGGCAGCGACGGCGCGGGATCGATCCGCATCCCCGCCTCCGTCTGCGGCCTGTACGGCATCAAGCCCAGCCGGGGCCGGATCTCCTTCGCCCCGATCGTCCCCGACCTGGCGGGGCTGTCCACCAACGGGCCGCTGGCCCGGAACGTCGCCGACGCCGCGGCGCTGCTCGACGCGATGGCCCACCACAACCCCGGCGACCTCTACCACGCGCCGCCGCCCGCGCTGGGGTCGTTCTCGGCCTACGTGGGGCGCGACCCGGGCCGGCTGCGGATCGCCAGGTTCGCCGAGCCCGCCGTGCCGGGCGCGGAGGTCCACCCCGACGTGCTCGCCGCGTACGAGAGCGCATCGGCGGCGCTGGAGGCGCTCGGCCACGAGGTGGAGGAGATCGCGCCGCCGTTCGGCCCGGACATCGTGCCCGAGTTCGTCAAGCTGTGGTTCAGCTTCTCGTGCATCCACCCCGTCTCGAAGGAGCTCGAACCGAAGCTGCGCCCGCTCACCGCCTGGCTGCGCGAGCGGGGCCACGCGCTCTCGGCGCCCGAGTTCCTGCACGCGCAGTCGGCGCTCCAGCTCGCCACCCGCTTCGCGATGCTCGTCACCGACACCTACGACGCGGTGCTGTCGCCGACCGTGACCCAGCCGCCCGCGCCGGTGGGCTGGTTCGAGGACGTCGACTCCCCGGAGGAGACGTTCGAGCGGATGAAGCGGTTCGCGCCGTTCGCCGCCATCTACAACGTGAGCGGCCAGCCCGCGGTCAACCTGCCGCTCCACTGGACGCCCGACGGCCTGCCCATCGGCGTCATGCTGGCCGGCAGGTACGGCGACGAGGGCACCCTCATCTCGCTGTCGTCGCAGGTGGAGGCGTCCGTCGGCGGTTTCTGGGGCGACCGCAGGCCGGCCATGTGGTGACGACCTAACGCAGCAGCTCCACCACGTGCGCGGAGACGTCGGCGAGCAGCGTGGCGGGGCGCACCGGCACCGCCGCCACGGCGGAGATCAGGGCGGGCAGCCCCGGCAGCGGGAAGCCGTCGTCCGCGGTGACCGCGTGCGCCGCGTCGTGCTTGGCCAGCGCGGCGCGGCTGCGGTCCCACGCCTCCAGCGTCTCCTCCGGCGACGGCACGCCGAACCCGTGGCCGACCGGGGCGGCGTGGCGCAGCCGTACGAGCGGGGTGTCGGCGAAGGCCAGCGCGACGCGGCAGCGCGCCGCCAGGCCGCCGGCGTCCGGCACCCAGTCGAGGGCCCGGCAGGGGGTGCGGCACCGGCCCGCGCAGGTGCCGAGGGCCCCGGCCACCTGGCTGTGCTGCCGGTCGAAGTAGGCCCGCCAGCCCGTGGGCGGCTCCACCGCCACCCGCAGCGTCCGCTCGGCCGCCGACCGCTCGGCCCTGGTGTGGTCGCACTCGCGGTCGGCCATGGCCCCGAACCTGCTGCCGGGGGCGCGCAGGCCCTCCGGCCAGCGGGCGGGGTCGCCCGCGTGCCCGAGCGCGGGCTCGAAGGCCAGCAGCGGGAGATACTCGCCGCAGATGTGCACGGCCGCGATCATCGAGCTCAGCTCGCGCCGCCGCCAGCGGGCCTCGATCACCTCCAGGAGCAGCGCGTACGCCGGGCGCAGCGAGTCGAGCGCGCCCCGCGGCTGCTCCCTCGGCGTCTGCGGCATGTGGCAGGCGCGGGCACGGCGGCGCAGGTCGGCGGGCACGGTCTGGGCGTCGATCTCGGCCGCGAAGTCCTCGGCGTCGAGCGTGAGCAGCCGCTGGCCGAACTCGCAGACCGACGCAACCCGGGCCGCCCGCTCGTTCTCCCCGAGCACGGCCGGCGCGAGCGCGCCGACGTCGCCGAACGAGTACCTCCGGGCCAGGGCGATCAACAGGTCTCGGGCTGAGTGCACCCGACGACCCTACTCATTACGCCGGTGGCGGTATGGGCGGGTTTGATCAGTGGAACGCAGGGGCGCGGGATCGGGCAGGACCGGCACCTCGCCCAGGTTCTCCGGCGCGTCCACCAGGTGCTCGCCGGTGTCGTCGTAGGAGGCGGCGTTCCGGAGGCGCGAGCCCTCGATCACCTCGATCCGCCTGATCCAGCCGGTCCTGCGGCCCGCCGCGGCCCGCACCCGGTCGCCCTCGCGCAGGGGCTCCCACATGTCCCCGCCCAGGCACATCGCCCTGACCTCGCGGGCCCTGACCTCGGGGGCACGCCCTTCGTCGATCGCGCACCAGTAGGTCCACCTGGCGTTGTCGCCGCCCTTGCCGCCGTCCCGGAAGCGCCGCAGCCGTACGATCTGGCCCTCCACGGTGACCGGGCCGGTCAGGTCGGAGAGCGCGAACAGGATCGGCGGCCCGGCCACCGCCAGGCCCGCGAGGAGAGCGGCGGGCACGACGAGTCCGCGCGGCCACACGTCGAAGGCGGAGGCGGCCACCAGGAGCATCCAGGCGAAGAAGCCCGCGAACCAGCCGGCCGCGAGGCCCCGCACGACGACAGAGCCCGGCGACCGGCCCCACAGCAGGCGGGACGGATAGCGGACGTGGACGATGTGCCACATGCCGCCGTAGTCGGACCACGCGCGGCTGTCGTCGGCGGGGGTGCTGACCGGCAGGCTCGTGACGGCCCGCGGCGCCAGGCCGAGCGCGGCGGCGTACGCGAGGTGGCGGCCCCAGATCGTGACGGCGGCGGCGGGCTGCTCGGCGAACCGCCCGGTCGTCCCCAGGTGCGCGCGGACGCCGAGCCAGTGGGCGGCGGCCCTGGCCCCCTCGGCCGTGCCGCGCTCGCCGTTGAGCCGCCCCATGAGCGCCAGGAGACCGGCGAAGGAGACGACCGCCGCGCCGATCCCGGCCTCGTGGTCCTTGTCGGAGATGTTCGCCGCGATGCCGTTCGCCGCCGCCGGCAGCGCCGCCGCGACGGTGAGGAGCGCCGCGTGCGCCCTGCTCCAGCGCGCCCGGGACAGGCCGTGCTCCCGGGCCTCGGCGATCACCTTCCGGCGGAAGCTCTTCCACCACCGGCCGAGGTCGCGCGAGCCCTCGGCCAGCGCGCCCGTGGCCACCACCCCGTCGACGGCCAGCGCGCGGACGTGGTCGTAGACGAGCCGCTCGTACGGGCGCAGGCCGCCCGGTTCGCCCCGCAACCGGACGAGCGACAGCTCCGGCCCGATCTCCTCGACGCCGACGACGCCTCTCGCGGCGAGGTCCAGCAGGGTCGCCGAGGCCGCCTCGTCGCACAGTCGCCAGCCGCCGGTGATCAGGTCGACCACCGCGGGGGAGTGGGGGGCGAGATTCGCGGTGGCCGGTCCCGCCTCGACGTCCGGGTTCCTCGTCGCCGCGGCGAGCGCGAGCAGGAGCAGCAGCCACAGGCCGGTCACCGCCGCGGCGGCCGTCCAGGCGGCGGCCATGGTCAGAACCCGACCTGTACGGGCCCGCGCTCCTCGCCGGGAGCCCGGAAGTACTCACGGGGCGTGAAGCCGGTCATCCCCGCCACGATGTTGGCGGGGACCGTCTGGATCGCGTTGTTGTAGGTCAGCACGGCGTCGTTGTAGTACTGCCGCGAGTAGGCGATCCGGTTCTCGGTGGTGGCGAGCTCCTGCTGCAGTTCCGCGAAGTTGCCGCTCGCCCTGAGGGCGGGGTGGGCCTCCGCCACGGCGAACAGGCTCTTCAGCGCGCCGGACAGCATGTTCTCGGCCGCTGCCTGCTCCGCGGGGCCCTGGGCGCCGATCGCCCGGGAGCGGGCCGTGACCACGGCCTCCAGCGTGGCCCGCTCGTGGGCGGCGTAGCCCTTGACGGTCTCCACGAGGTTGGGGATGAGGTCGTGGCGGCGCTTGAGCTGCACGTCGATCTGCGCCCAGGCGTTGTCGACGGCGCCCCGGCCACGCACGAGGCGGTTGTAGAGGGAGACGAGCGTGGCGACGAGGACGGCCACGACGGCGAGGGTGACGATCATGGGGATCACGGAGGCCTCCTGCACGGACGACGATCCGTGGCCGCTCACCCGGTGAACGCCCGCCGCCGGCCGCACGCGTGCCGGTGGGGGCACGCATCACGGCCGGAGCGGCGGGGCGCGGCGGAGGGGGCCCGCCGCGCCCGCGCCGGGTGAACGGCCCGGCCCCTCATGTCACCCCGGTGGGCTTGCACGGGGCTTGCGCCCCGCTTTCACCCGGCACACCCGCCGGGCGACCGGATCAGGAAGGCGGGCGGGCGGGCCGCCCGGTCACGCGGAGGCGTCGCGGGCCTGGGCCCGCAGCGCCCGGCTGACGCCGTCGGCGCCCTCCAGGAGCAGGCGCCGCAGCGCGTGCGGCGGCTGCTGGGCGCTGATGAGGTCCTGCGTCCTCGCCACGGTCTCCGGGCGGATCAGCAGGGCCGGGTAGCACCCGACCGCGAAGCTCTGCGCCATGTCGGAGGTCCACTCGCTCCAGATCCGCCCGACCTCCTCGAAGTACCGGTCGCCGTACGGCTCCAGCAGCTCGGGGTGGTGCGGGTCGACGAAGCCGAGGATCGTGGAGCGCAGCAGGGCGCCGCTCAGCTCGCCCCCCACGATGGCCGCCCAGGACCGGGCCTTGGCCTCCGCGTCCGGGATCGCCGCCCGGGCGTTGGCGGCCGAGCGCTCGCCGGTCGCGGTGGCGTCGCGGACCAGCTCGGCGTCGATGTCGGCGGCGCCGAGGACCCCGCGGGACACCAGCCCGTGGATGAGCGTCCAGCGCAGGTCGGTGTCGACGGCCAGGCCCTCGGGCACCTCCGTGCCGTCCAGCACACCCTTGAGGAACGCCAGGTCCTCCTCGGAGGTCGCGGTGGCGGCCAGGGCGTTGACGTAGGCGAGCTGGTGGTCCGAGCCCGGCTCCGCCGAGGTGACGAGACGGCGCAGCGCGGCGGAGAGCTCGCCCATGCCGGTCGCCCGCCACGCCGGGTCGGCGTACTGCTGCACGGCCTGGCGGGCCTGCCGCAGCACGGTCTGCACCACCGTGATGTCGCGCACCGAGTCGATGCCGGACACGACCAGCCGGACGTAGTCGCGGGTGGCCATCTCGGCGTCCCGGGTCATGTCCCAGGCGGCCGACCAGCACAGCGCGCGCGGCAGCGACTCGGTGAACGCGGTGATCCCGCCGTTCACGAGCGTCTGCAGCGACCGCTCGTCGAGCCGGATCTTCGCGTACGTGAGGTCGTCGTCGTTGATCAGCACGAGGTCGGGCCGCGTCTCGCCGACCAGCTCGGGCACGGCGGTGCGCGCCCCGACGATGTCGAGCTCGACCCGCCTGGTCCTGGCGAGCACGCCGTCCCGCAGGGAGTACAGGCCGATGGCGACGCGGTGCGAGCGCAGCGTCGGGTGCTCCGGCGTGGCCTCCTGCAGGACCTCGAAGCCGAGGAACCGGCCCTCGTCGTCGGTGGTGAACGACGGCCGCAGGGTGTTGACGCCGGAGGTCTCCAGCCACTCCTTCGACCAGGACGACAGGTCGCGGCCCGAGGTGCGCTCCAGCGCCGACAGCAGGTCCTGCAGGGTGGTGTTCTTCCAGGCGTGCTCGTTGAAGTAGTCGCGCACGCCGGCGAGGAAGTTGTCCAGCCCGACGTAGGCGACGAGCTGCTTGAGCACCGAGGCGCCCTTGGCGTACGTGATGCCGTCGAAGTTGACCTCGACGGCCTGCATGTCCGGGATGTCGGCCGCGATGGGGTGGGTGGAGGGGAGCTGGTCCTGCCGGTAGGCCCAGGACTTCTCCACGTTGGCGAACGTCGTCCACGCGCCCTGGCCCCAGCGGGTGGCCTCGGCCTGGCACAGCACCGACATGTAGGTGGCGAACGACTCGTTCAGCCACAGGTCGTCCCACCACCGCATGGTGACGAGGTCGCCGAACCACATGTGGGCCATCTCGTGCAGGATCGTCTCGGCCCGGCGCTCGATGATCGCGTCGGTGACCCGCGAGCGGAAGACGTAGTCCTCCAGGAACGTCACCGCGCCGGCGTTCTCCATCGCGCCCGCGTTGAACTCCGGCACGAAGAGCTGGTCGTACTTGCCGAACGGGTAGCGCAGGCCGAAGACGCGGTGGAAGAAGTCGAAGCCCTGCTTGGTGACCTCGAAGATGTTCTCCGGGTCGAGGTGCTCGGCCAGCGAGCGCCGCACATAGATGCCGAGCGGGATGCCGTCGTGCTCGTCCCGCACCACCGCGTACGGCCCGGCGATGAGGGCCGTGATGTACGTCGACATGGGAGGCGTCGGCGGGAAGTGCCAGCGCTTGGCGGCCTGCAGCGTGCCGTGCCGCCCGCGGTGCTCCTCCAGGTCCTCGGCGGAGTCGGGGGCGCCGTTCGACACGACCTCCCACTCGGCGGGCGCGAGGACGGTGAGCTCGAAGGTCGCCTTGAGATCGGGCTGGTCGAAGCAGGCGTACATGCGGTGCGCGTCCGCCGTCTCGAACTGGCTGTGCAGGTAGATCTGCTGGTCGACCGGGTCGACGAAGCGGTGCAGCCCCTCGCCCGTCCGCATGTACGAGCAGTCGGCGTCGATGCGCAGTTCGTTGCGTTCGGCCAGGTCCGGCAGCGGGAATCGGCCCTTGTCCGCGTCGTAGGTCCGAACGTCGAGATCCCGGCCGTTCAGCACCACCTTCCGCACATGGGCCCCGTGCAGGTCGATGAACGTGCCCGCCCCCGGCCGGTCGGAGGTGAAATGGACCGTCGTGATGCTCTCGTACCGCTCCTCGCCCTCCGTCAGGTCGAGTTCGACCTGGTAGGACTGGACCGTGAGCAGCCGAGCACGCTCCCGAGCCTCGTCACGTGTCAGATTCCCTGCCACACCCACTCCTCATCGCATGATCAATCCCCCGGTTCCCCGTCGCCCCTTCGCGTACAGGGATGGATGAATCCTGCCACGTCACGGTCACAGGACGGATTCGACATCGCCCCTACCTTGAGAAGGAAGTTGTCCGACGGCCCTCTTGACAGGGGCCTTCCGGCCGGGGCTCGCGTTCTGACAGTCAAGGCGCGAGTATGAGGAGCATGCGTCAGATCTACGTCGACGGCGGCTGGACGCCGTCCTCCTCGCGCGAGGCCGTCGAGGTCGTCAACCCGGCGACCGAGGAGATCGTGGACCGGGTGCCCGCGGGGTCGGCCGCCGACGTGGAGACCGCGGTCGCCGCCGCCCGTGCCGCCTTCCCGTCCTGGGCGGCGGCGGAGCCCGCCGAGCGCGCCGCGCTCCTCGGGACGGCGGCCGGGCTGCTCAGGGACCGCGCCCGGGAGATCGCCGCGACGATCGCCACCGACATGGGCGCGCCGCTGCCGCTCGCGCTGAAGGTGCAGACGCTGATGCCCGCCGAGGTGCTGGCCTCCTACGCCGACCTCGCCAAGCGGTACGACTTCGACGGCGGGCGGGTGGGCAACTCGCTGATCGTCCGCGAGCCGGTCGGGGTGGTCGGCGCGATCACACCGTGGAACTACCCGCTCCACCAGGTCGTCTGCAAGGTGGCCCCGGCTCTGGCGGCCGGCTGCACGGTGGTGCTCAAGCCGAGCGAGGTCGCGCCGCTCGCGGCGTACGCGTTCGCGGACATCCTCCACGAGGTGGGTCTGCCGCCCGGCGTGTTCAACATGGTCAGCGGGCACGGCCCGGTGGTCGGAGAGGCCCTCGCCGCCCACCCCGGCGTGGACATGGTCTCCTTCACCGGCTCGACCAGGGCCGGGCGCAGGGTCGCCGCCCTCGCGGCCGGGACGGTCAAGCGGGTGGCCCTGGAGCTGGGCGGCAAGTCGGCGAACATCGTCCTCCCCGGCGCCGACCTGGAGAAGGCGGTGAAGAACGGGGTCGCCGGGGCCTACCTGAACTCGGGCCAGACCTGCTCGGCGCTGACCCGGATGCTCGTCCACTGGGACCAGTACGACGAGGCGGTCCGGCTGGCCGTGGAGGCGGCGGCGAAATACGTCCCGGGCGACCCGTTCGCCGAGGGCACCCGCCTCGGCCCGCTGGTGTCCGCCGCGCAGCGCGACCGGGTGGTCGGATACCTCAACCGGGGCCAGGAGGAGGGGGCCCGCCTCGTGCTCGGCGGGACCGGCAATCCCATGGGCCGCGGCTACTACGTCGAGCCCGCGGTCTTCGCCGGGGTGTCGCCCGGCATGGCCGTCGAACAGGAGGAGATCTTCGGCCCGGTGCTGTCGATCATCCCCTTCGGCACGGAGGACGAGGCCGTCGAGATCGCCAACGGCACGCCGTACGGACTGTCGGGGGCGGTCTGGGCGGCCACCGAGGAGGAGGGGCTCGCGGTCGCCCGCCGCCTGCGCACGGGCCAGGTGGCGGTCAACGGGGGCCGGTTCAACCCCATGGCGCCCTTCGGCGGCTACAAGCAGTCGGGCGTCGGGCGCGAGATGGGGGAGTTCGGCCTGGAGGAGTTCCTGGAGACCAAGGCGATCCAGCTGTAAGGGGCGGTCTCAGGGCGCCTGGAGGAGGATCTTGCGGCGCTCGTCCTTGCCCAGCCGGTCGACGTACAGCGTGCCCTCAAGGTGGTCGAACTCGTGCTGGAAGCACCGGGCGAGCATGCCCCGGGCCTTCACGGCCACGGGCCGGCCGAGCTTGTCGACCCCGCGCAGCGTGACTCCGGCGGCGCGGACGGTGGGGGCGTACAGCGGCTTGCCGGTCTCCTTGCCCGGCACCGACAGGCAGCCCTCCTCCTCGACGACCTCCCCGGGGTCGTCGATCGTCAGCTCCGGGTTGACCACGTGGCCCTTGCGGTTGCTGATGTCGTAGACGAACAGCCGCCGGCCCACCCCGATCTGCGGCCCGGCCAGTCCCACGCCGTCGGCCTGGTACATCACCGCGAACATCTCGTCGATCAGGCGGCGCAGCTCCCTGTCGAAGTCCGTCACGGGCTCCGCGGGGGTACGCAGGACGGGGTCGCCGACGTAGCGGATCTCGCGCATGACACTCCTGCTCCGGCATGAGGTGGTGTAAGAGCCACTGGCGGTATTCGTCTATTACCTTAGTGGAGGCCGGGGTGACCTCCGCCAGAACTCGTCTGGGAAACTTGTCCCGTGCGTGTCTACATCGGTGCCGACCATGCCGGCTACGAGCTCAAGAACCACCTGCTCTCCTGGCTTAAGGAGCAGGGCCACGACGTGGAGGACTGCGGCCCCCACGTCTACGACGCGGAGGACGACTACCCGCCGTTCGTGCTGCGCGCCGCGCAGGGCGTGGTCGCCGCCGAGGGCAGCCTCGGGGTGGTGATCGGCGGTTCGGGGAACGGCGAGCAGATCGCCGCCAACAAGGTGCGCGGGGTGCGCGCCGCCCTCGCCTGGAACGAGGACACGGCCCGGCTCGCCCGCGAGCACAACGACGCCAACGTCATCAGCATCGGCGCGCGGATGCACACGCCGGAGGAGGCCGCCCGGTTCGTCGAGGTCTTCCTCGGCACGGCGTTCTCGGGCGCGGAGCGGCACGCCCGGCGGATCCGCCAGCTCGCCGAGTACGAGACGACCGGCGAACTGCCGCCGCTGCCCGCCTGATCCGCCCGGCCGGAAGCACCGGCGCCGGAGACCGCCCGTCCGGGACACCGGGCGGGCGGCCGGTGAGCGGGCCGGTCAGCGCCCCAGGGGCGGCGTCAGCGGCCGTCCCGGTCACGGCCCCGGCGGGACTCCCGCCGGGGCGTCGTCTCGTCGCGCAGCGGCCGCCGTTCGGCGGTCTCCTGCTGCTCGGGGGTCGGCCGGGACACGTCGCGGGCCCGCATGGCCGTGATCGCGGTGATCTGCAAACTCTGCAGCGCCATACCGCGAGCGTACGCCCCGGGCCGTGAGCGTGCGATCGAACCGGCCGGACATCCGCTCAGGACATCCGGAGCGGGCGGCCGGCGGGTGGCCCGTGATCTTCGGCGGGGGTAGGCTGGAAAGATCACGGGACACGACCCCGGCGTCGGTCAAGCGGGTGCCGCCACCTGGGATGTCCGGATACAGTCGAGGCCATCATGACTTCCCGTCCGGCGCCGCTGATCTCTCCACGGCTGCGCGCCATCCTGGCGCGCGTGCCGCTTCTGGTGCCGTCGGTCCGTTTTGTCAGGAAAGTGTGGTCGAAGGACCGGTACCTCCTGATCGCCCTCGTCGCGGTCACCGTGGTCATCGGCGTGCTCGACGCGGAGGTCTCGGCGTACTGGTTCTCGCCGTCGCTGCTGATCCTCGTGACGCTGATCGGCGGCCTCCAGCTCCGCCTGCGCAGCCTGGCCATCCTGCTGTGCGCGGTCGCGGCGTCCCTCGCCTACATGGGAGCGACCAGGGGAGTGCTCGCCGTCGGGCCGGGCCTGCTGATCACGATGGGCTTCACCGCCGCGCTCGCGTGGACGATGGCGCGGACGCGGGGCAAGCTCGGCGTGCAGGGCCTGCGCGGTGACGCGATGCTGCTGGAGCTGCGCGACCGGCTCAAGCGGCAGAGCGAGCTGCCGCCGCTGCCCAAGGACTGGGGCGGCAAGGTCGTGCTCAAGCAGGCCGGAGGGTCGTCGTTCGGCGGCGACTTCGTCGTCTCCATGCGCGAGGGCGACCGGGTCCAGCTCGCCGTCGTCGACGTGTCGGGCAAGGGCGTCGACGCCGGCACCCGCGCGCTCATGCTCTCCGGCACGTTCGGCGGGCTGCTCGGTTCGGTGGACGACTTCCTGGCCTCCTGCAACTCCTATCTCCACCGGCAGATCGGCGACGAGGGGTTCGTCACGGCCGTCCACCTGACGCTCGACCTGTCGACGGGGGAGTACACGATCACCTCCGCCGGGCACCCGCCGGTGGTCCGGTTCGACTCCGGGTCGGGCACCTGGCGGGTGTCCACGGCCAAGGGGGTCGTGCTCGGCGTCGTGCCCGACCTGGCCTGCGAGACCGACAGCGGCGTGCTGCGCAAGGGCGACGCGCTCATGCTGTTCACCGACGGGCTGATCGAGCAGCCCGGCCGGGACATCGACGCCGGGCTCGACCGGCTGCTGGGGGAGGCCGAGCGGCTGCTGCCCTCGGGCTTCCGGGACAAGGCGCGGCAGCTCGTGCAGGCCATGTCGTCCGGTCACAACGACGACTGCGCGCTCGTCCTCATCTGGCGTCCCTGAGGCCCGCCGGGAAAGCTCCCTACAACCAGCCGTAGTCGGTGGCGATGCGGACGGCGTCCACCCGGCTGCGCGCCCCGGTCTTCACCAGGACGCGCGACAGGTGGTTGCGTATCGTGCCGACGGACAGGCCCAGCTCGGCGGCGATCTCCTTCGAGCGCGCGCCCCCCGCCGCGAGGCGCAGCACCTCGTGCTCCCGGGGCGTGAGGGGGCACTCGGCGGCCTCCAGGGCCGCGACCGCGAGCTCGGAGTCGACGATCCGGCGCCCGGCGATGATCCGCCGTATCCCGTCGGCGAGCTGCTCGGGGCACACCTCGATGCTCAGGTAGCCCAGGGCTCCCGCCGCGAAGGCCCGCTTGAGGTGGCCGGGGTTCGGCTGGGCCGACAGCAGCATCACCCGGCATCTGGGCACCTTCTCGACGAGCCGCGCGGCCAGGCTCGGCCCGTCCGCCCCCGGCAGGTCCGCGTCGATGACGGCGGCGTCCGGCAGTACGTCGAGGGCGGCCGGCACGATGTCCTCGGCCGAACCGACGTCCGCGACCACCGTGAGGTCGCTCTCCCCTTCGAGAGATGCGACCAGGCCTCGCCGTACCAACGGAAGGTGTTCGGCCACCAGGATCCGGATCAAGACGCTCCCCTCTGGACGGTCTCTCAAAGGGTGATCGACCCATTGCGTACTGTCAACGGAGTGTCCAGGTTCGGCCATGTATGGGCAACGCGCCGGTTCGCCGGAGCAGGTCTCTCCCTTGTTCCGGTGGGCTACTCTCGGAGGGTGCGACGACTGCCACGGCATCTTCTCCGACTCGGAGGTACGCGCTGATGAGCTGGCTCATCGTGGCCGGATTCGTGATCGTCTTCGTTGGTCTGCTGCTCTCCATCGCGCTGCACGAGATCGGGCACCTCGTCCCGGCCAAGCTGTTCGGCGTCCGCGTGACGCAGTACATGGTCGGCTTCGGGCCGACGCTGTGGTCGCGGCGGCGCGGCGAGACCGAGTACGGCGTGAAGTGGATCCCGCTGGGCGGCTACATCCGCATGGTCGGCATGCTCCCGCCGCGTCCCTCCGACGACCCCGGCAAGCTGCGCAGCGTCTCGACGGGCCCCTGGCAGGGCCTCATCGAGAACGCCAGGGCGGTCGCCTCGGAGGAGATCCGGCCGGGTGACGAGAACCGCGTCTTCTTCCGCAAGCCCTGGTGGCAGAAGGTCATCATCATGACCGGCGGGCCCGCGATGAACTTCGTGCTGGCGTTCGTGCTCTTCGCGGTCGTGATGATGGGCTTCGGCGTGCGGACGACGAAACCGGTCGTCTCCTCGGTGTCCAAGTGCGCTATCCCGGCGGCCGAGGCCGCGCACCGGGACTGCGCGTCCGGCGACCCGCTGACGCCCGCGGCGAAGGCGGGGCTGCGGCCGGGGGACCGGATCGTCGCCGTCGGCGGCACTCCGGTCGCCAGCTGGGAGGCGGCCACCCGGCAGATCCGGTCGCACGGCGCCGGGGCGACGACGCTCGGCATCGAGCGCGACGGCCGGACCACGACGGTGGACGTCGACCTGATCGCGCAGGACATGCCCTCGCAGACCGACCCCGACAAGGTGGACAGGAACGTCGGCTTCCTCGGCGTCAGCCCGACGATCGTCGTGGAGAAGCAGGGCCCCGGCTACGTCGTCGGGCAGATGTGGGACCTGACCAAGCGGACCGCCGCGGCCATGGTCAACATCCCCAAGAAGATGGTCGGCGTGTGGAACGCGGCGTTCTCGGGGGAGAAGCGCGACCCGAACGGGCCGATCGGGATCGTCGGCGCCGGCCGCATCGGCGGTGAGATCGCCGCGTCGGACATCCCCATCGACAGCAAGATCGAGGTGTTCATCAGCCTGCTGGCCGGGCTGAACCTCGCGGTCGGCATGTTCAACCTCGTCCCCCTGCTGCCGCTGGACGGCGGCCACATCGCCGGCGGCCTGTGGGAGGGAGTCAAGCGGGCCTTCGCCCGGGTGCGCCGGCGGCCCATGCCGGGCTACGTGGACGTCGCCAAGGCGCTCCCCCTGACGTACGTCATGGCGGCCCTGCTCGTCGTCATGGGCGGCCTTCTCATCTACGCCGACCTGGTGAACCCCGTCCGCATCTCGGGCTGAGCGGGGCTGAACCGGGCTGATCGGGTTGGGCCGGGCCGGGCGGGCCCGGCCCGGCGGGTGAGGGACGGGGTCCCTACTCGCCCGTCGCCCCGTCGATGCGCTCGCGCAGCAGGTCGGCGTGGCCGTTGTGCCGCGCGTACTCCTCGATCATGTGGACCATGATCCAGCGCAGTGAGTGGTGGACGCCCTGCCGGGCCGCCTTCGTCGTCGCGTCCAGATCGGCGCAGGCCGCCTCCGCCGCCCGCGCGTGCTCGATCTCCGCGCGCCAGGTGGCGAAGGCCTCCTCGGCGGACGCCGTGTCCACGTTGTCGAACTCGCCGTCCGGATCGTCGTCGGTGTAGTAGATGCCTTCGAGGTCCTCGCCGGCGAGCCGCCGCCGGAACCAGCTCCGCTCGACGTCGGCCATGTGCCGCACGATGCCGAGCAGCGACAGGGACGACGGCGGGACGGAGCGCAGCCGTAGCTGTTCCTCGGCGAGGCCCTCGCACTTCACGGCCAGCGTCTGGCGGTGGAAGTCGAGGAAGGCGCGCAGCATCTCGCGCTCGCCCGCGGCGAGCGGAGGATCGGTACGTGTGTCGGTCATCCGGACATCCTCCCCCTGGCCCCCGGGGTGCGACCACTTCATTTCCGCCCCGCCGGACGGCCCGCCTTCCAGGCGCAGGAGAGGGGGCGCGCTCTCGCGACCCGCTTGACTCGGGCGTGGACGAACCTTTGCCTGTACTTGTCCAAACAGCATGATCGAGTCAGAATCAGTTCAGCCTTCAACCATTTTGGTTGGAGGGTCGCTGCACGGATGAGGAGAGGCATGAAGCGCACGATCTCCGTTCTCGCCGTCGCCACCGGCGTCCTCGGCGCCACGCTCACCGGCGTCGGTCCCGCGTCCGCCTCCGCGGTCGACTGCTCCACGGGCGGGTACACCTACGCCCGGACCAGCTACGTCCCCACCAACGTCCAGCGGCCGTCGGTGGACGGCCGTAACTACAACATCGCCGGTCCGTCGGCGTACACGCACGAGGTCTGCCTCGACATCCCGGACACCGAGACGTTCACGATCGAGGTACAGATCCACTCCTCCGACGGGTCCACGACCGTGTTCGTGGACGACCGGCCCGGCGACAAGGTCTTCCGCTTCTCGCCCGGCACCAACAGCTGGTGGCAGGTCTACGGCACGATGACCGGGCCCGGCAGCACCTACATCTACTACACCTGGAACGAGAAGCAGATCCCCGCCTGACGCGGAACGGGCCGGCCGCCTCGCTCGGCGAGGCCGCCGGCCCTCGAAGCTCCTGCTCAGTACATCGAGATGTGGACGTGGTCGTAGTGGTTGGCGGTGACGCCGCCCCGGTCGGACATGGGGCGCCAGCCCGGGTGGCCGAGGTTGTAGATGCGCTGCTGCCAGATGACGTACATCACGCCGAGCTTCGGGCCGTTCTTGATGGCCCAGGCGGCCAGGCTGTCGCCGAGCGCCTTCATCTGGGCCGAGGGCATGGCGCCGCCCGAGCTCATCATGAAGTCGCAGGCCCGGCCGAGGGGGTGCTCACCGCTGTTCTCGGCCCGGTAGCAGCCGACCGGGAAGCTCAGATCGAAGTGCTCCTCCACCTCCGAGCGCATGAGCCGCATCCGGGGCGTGATGTTGTCCGCGCCCGCCGGCAGTTCGGGCGCCCACGACCCGCTGCCCCTCCGGCCCGGAGCGATCGGGACCAGGCGGTCGATCTTGTCCTTGATGTCGTCGATGAGCTTCTCGGCCTCCCGGCGCCGACCGGCGACCTCCGCGGCCTGCGACTTCAGCGACGCGGTGAGCGCCTTCGCCGCCTCGGCGGCCTTCTGCCGTTCGGTGCGGACCTCGTCGACCCGCGCGAGCCTCGCGGCCTGTTCCTCCTTGAGCTGGTACGCCACCGCGGAGACGGTCAGGTTGGGCAGGACCCGCACGCTGTCGGTCTGGTACCGCAGCCCGACGAACTCCCGGACCTCGTCGAGGGTCGCCATGTAGTCGGTTTCCGCCCTGGTCACGCGGGCGCGCGCCGCCGCCTCGTCGTCCCGCGCTCTGGCGAGCGCGACCCGCTTGGCGTTGTAGTCGGAGATGAGCCGGTCGACCTTCTTCTGCAGGCCGGCGAGCTGCTTCTTGAGCTGCCTCTCCGTCGGCTTGGGGGCGGCGGCGCCCCCGGCGGCCGTGCCGAGAACGAGGGCCGCGGCGGTCAACACACCGGCGGCCAGGGGGAACGCGCGGGGCAGAGCCCACTCCTCTCCATCTGCCGACCGGGTTAGCTGACGGGTGCGGGCTGGAGGAGCCCGGGCAGCGACGTGCCTTTACCCCAGAGGCGTGAATGGGTCCCCGGCTCCCGGGCGAGGCGCCCGGGATTAGGCGGCACCGGCTGTAACCGGTGGTGCCAGGGATACTAGTGGTAAAGAAATGGTGACTGCCACCCCAAGTCGCAACCGTACGGAGATCAGTCCGTTACCACCTCGCGCAGCATGCGGGCGGCCTCCTCCGGCAGCACGTCGTTGACGAAGGCGCCCATCGCCGACTCCGATCCGGCGAGGTACTTCAGCTTGTCCGCCGCCCGCCGGATCGTGAAGACCTGGAGGTGCAGGTAGGCCAGATCCCGGCGGTAGGTGACCGGAGCCTGGTGCCAGGCCGCGACGTACGGCATGACGACGCCGAACAGCCCGTCCAGGCGGCGCAGCACGTCGATGTACAGCGGCGCGAAGGCGGCCCGCTCCTCCGCCGACAGCGCCGGGATGTCCGGCACCCGGCGGTGCGGGTAGAGGTGCACCTCGAAGGGGTACCGGGCGGCGGCCGGGACGAAGGCCGTCCAGTGCTCGTTGGCGGCCACGACGCGGGGCCCCTTCCGCTCGGCCGCCAGGACGTCCGCGAACAGGTTGCCGCCGCGGTGCCGGGCGGCGGTCTCCAGCATCTGCCGGGTACGCGGCGTGACGTACGGATAGGCGTAGATCTGCCCATGCGGGTGCGGCAGCGTGATGCCGATCTCGGCGCCGCGGTTCTCGAAGCAGAAGACCTGCTCCACGCCGGGCAGCGCGGACAGTTCGGCCGTGCGGTCGGCCCACGCCTCGACGACCAGCGCGGCCCGCTCGTCGCCGAGGGAGCTGAAGGAGGCGTCGTGGTCGGAGGTGAAGCAGACGACCTCGCAGCGCCCGGTCCCCGGCCGCACCTCGCTCAGCCCGCCCACCTGCTCGTACGCGCCGGTGTTGAAGCTGAACGACGGGAAGCGGTTCTCGAACACCGCCACCTCGTACGGCGAGGGGATCTCCGAGCCGGGATGCCCGGGGCAGAGCGGGCACTCCTGGGCGGACGGCAGGTGGGTGCGGGTCTGGCGGTGCCGGGCGACGGCCACCCACTCGTCCATGAGCGGGTCGTGACGCAACTCGGACGCGAGGGGGCGCGCGGGCAGATCCCGGGGGTCGGCCACGTCGTGGTCGGCGTCGTCGCGGCGGTCGAAATAGATCAGCTCCCGGCCGTCGGCCAGATGAGCGATGGTGCGCTTCACGGTGCGATCTCCAGCTTCACAGGGCTCTTCTCCGGCGTCGCGGCGGCGTCACACGGAGGCGGTCTTCAGGGGCGCCTCGCCGGACGGATCCGCGAGGAGGAGCTCGCCGGCGTGCTCCGACAGCACGGCGCGGGCGTCCTCGGGCAGGCCCGTGTCGCTCACGACCACGTCGGCCTCGCCGAGGGCCGCGATCGTGCTGATGCCGACGGTCCCCCACTTGGTGTGGTCGGCCAGGACGACGAGCCGCTGGGCGGCGGCGATCAGGGCGCGGTCGGTCTCCGCCTCCAGCAGGTTGGGGGTGGTGAAACCGGCCCGGACGCTCATGCCGTGCACGCCGAGCATGAGGATGTCGACGTTCAGGGAGCGGACGGCCGCGACCGCGACCGGGCCGACCAGCGCGTCGGACGGCGTCCGCACGCCGCCCACGAGCACCACGGTCTGGTCGGGCCGTCCCGCCCGGTGGAAGACGTCGGCCACCTGGACGGAGTTGGTGATCACGGTCAGCTCGGGCACGTCCACCAGGTGGTGGGCCAGCGTCCAGGTCGTCGTGCCGGCCGAGAGCGCGACGGAGCTTCCCGGCCGTACGAGCGGGGCCGCGCAGCGGGCGACGGCCTCCTTCTCGGCCTGCTGCCGCATCGACTTGGCCGCGAAGCCCGGCTCCTCGGTGGAGCCGGCGCCGGTGGCGGTGGCCCCGCCGTGCACCTTAACGATCAGGCCGCGCTCCGCCAGGACCTCCAGGTCGCGGCGGATCGTCATGTCCGACACCCCGAGCTCACGCACGAGTTGCGCGACCCGGACCCCGCCGGACCTGCGGACTCTCTCCAGGATCGCCTGCTGCCGTTGCTGGGCCAGCATCCGCCACTCCTTTAAACAGATTCCAACAGATTATGCACACATACGTACAGGAGCGCTGAGCCGGGGTGCGGGTACTTGCCGCCGCCCGCCCGCGGGGGGACAGTGGGCGAAACCCGTACTCCAGGGAAGGCGGCCGCGATGGGCAGACGCGCACGCAAGTCGAAGGCCCGCAGGAAGAAGAAGGCCAACCACGGCAAGCGTCCTACGGGGCGATAGCCCGGTTCCGGGGCCGTCTCAGGGGGTTCTGCCCCACGCCGCGAGCAGCTTGGTCTGCTGGTCGGCGCCGGCCGGGACGTCGCGCTCGTCCCCGATCACGCCCGCCTCGCGGTAGCCGTCCCACGCCTTGGCGAACCATTCGGCGCAGGACGCGACGAGGTCGGGGTCGAGCCGTTCCGGACCGCCGACGGCCCGCGCGAGGTCCCAGGTGTGGATCAGCGCGTCCGCGAACAGCTCGGTGATGTACTCCTCGCCCGGCACGTCGCCGAAGGACAGATGAGCCACGCTCGTGAGGGCGCCCTCGGCGTACACCGCCTGGACGGCGCCCTGCGCGGACGCCTCGAACGCCTTCACCGGGTCGTCGCCGAGCACGTCGCCCTCGAACGCGTCGCCCACCTCGGCGGCCGTGCGGCCCGACAGCAGTTCGGGAGCCCACAGGTTCTCGGTCACCAGGTGGTTCACCAGCCCCCGGACGTCCCAGTCGACGCACGGCGTCGGCAGGTCCCACTGTCCGGGGCGGACGAGATGGAGGCGGTCGCCGAAACCGTCGAGCGCCCTGCGGTACGCGTCCCGGATGTCGATCATGTCCCCTCCTCGCCACGAGCTCCCCGATTCGACCGTAACTCCTCCCGGCGATCAGTCATGCCCGCCCGCCCGCGAGGAGGCGGCCGGTCACGGAAGATGCTGCTCGACCCAGACGATCTTGCCGTACGGGGTGGGCCGGGTGCCCCAGCGATAGGCGAAGCGCTTGATCAGCTGGAGGCCGCGGCCGGTGTCCTCGTCGGGGGTGGCCGTACGCGGGGCGGGGCTGGAGGGGGAGCCGTCGGCGACCTCGACCACCAGTGTGCGGCAGCGCAGCAGCCGCAGCTCGATCGGCGGCCAGCCGTGCTTGAGCGCATTGGTGACCAGTTCGCTGACGATGAGCTGGGTGCTGTCCACCAGGCTGCTCAGCCCCCAGGCGGCGAGGGTGACCCGGACGAACCGGCGGGCCTGGGAGACGAACTTCGGGTCGGCGGGCAGGGGGCAGGTCGCCACCTCGTCCGGGTCGAGCTCACGCACACGGGCCACCAGCAGGGCGATGTCGTCGCGCTCGTGGCTCGCCCGCTGGCTGCTGATGATGTCGTCGCACATGTCGTCGAGGTCCTCGACGGGCCCGGCCAGCAGGCGGCGCAACCCCATGATCCCGGCGTCCAGGTCCCGCTCGCGGCTCTCCACCAGGCCGTCGGTGTAGAAGGCGAGCACGCTCCCGGCCGGCAGGACCAGCTCGCGCATCTCCAGCGGGTCGCTGCCGATGCCGAGGGGAAGGCCCGACGGCAGCTCGACGATCTCGGTCGACCGGTCGGGATGCAGCAGGATCGGCGGCACGTGCCCGGCGCGGGCGAGCGCGCAGCCGCGCGTCACCGGGTCGTAGACGGCGTAGATGCACGTGGCGATCTGGGTCGGATCGAGGTCCTGGCTCATCAGGTTGAGCCGGAACAGCACCTCGTCGGGCGGCAGGTCCAGGCTCGCCAGCGTGCGCGCCGCCGTGCGGAGCTGGCCCATCGTCGCCGCGGCCCTGGTCCCGTGGCCCATGACGTCGCCCACCACCAGGGCCGTACGGCACCCGGGAAGGGCGATCACGTCGTACCAGTCTCCGCCGACGCCCATCAGGTCGCTCGCCGGAAGGTAGCGCGAGGCGATGTCCATCCCGAGCGGCTGCGGCAGTTCGGCGGGCAGCAGGCTGCTCTGCAGGGTCAGCGCGGTCCGGCGCTCGGTGGTGTAGAGGCGGGCGTTGTCGACGCACACGGCGGTGCGGGTGGCGAGGTCCTCGGCCACCGCGACGTCCTGCTCCTCGAACGGGGGCGCGCCCGCCCGCCTGGTGAAGACCACGCACCCGAGCACCCGTCCCCGGGCCCTTAGGGGCACGGTGAGGAACGAGGCGTCGGTCAGCAGGGCGGCGATCGCGTCCTCGCGGCCGAAGGCCGCGCCGATGAGCCGGGCGCTCTCCTTGTCCATGGCCGGATACATCAGCGGCTTGCCGCTCGCCATGCACTGCGCCTGCGGCAGGCTCGCCGGGTAGACCGCCACCTCGCCGACGGGGAAGGCGTTCACGCAGGCGTCCGCGTCCGCGCCGGCCACGCCCATCGCCGTCCGGCGGACGAGGGTCGTCCCGTCCACCGGGCGGGACGACAGCTCGCCGTCGTTGAGGAGGCGGTCCTGGAGCATCACGGCCGCGGTGTCGGCGAACCTCGGGACGGCCACGTCCACGAGTTCCCGGCTCGTCTCCTCGAGGTCGAGGGTGCTGCCGATGCGGCGGCTCGCCTCGTTCAGGAACGCCAGCCGTTCGTGCGCGGACGCGGCGCCGCTGCGCCGCCACTGTCCCCGGTCCGCCGGGGCGGGGTCCTTGATCACGCAGTTCCGGTTCAAAACGAATACTCCGGCGAGAGCGGATGGTGTCCCAGAATCGTATGGAGCTGATACCGCGCATTTCAGCCGTTTGGCATGAGTGCTTTGGCCGGCACGACGGCGCGATGGCGCAGCCGTACCCTGCGGTCAACGGACGAAACGGATATCAGTCAACATGCGTCACATCAGACAGTTTGCCATCAAACGGAAGGCAGGTGTGCGAGAGCCGCGTCGATCCGCTCCTGCGGGAGCGTGAAGTCCTCCAGGCGGCCGGCGAGGTGACGCTCGTACGCGGGCAGGTCGAAATGGCCGTGTCCGCACAGGGACGTCACGATGACCTTCTCCTCGCCCGACTCGGCGCACCGCAGCGCCTCCGCGATGGTCGCGGCCACCGCGTGGGCGGGTTCGGGAGCCGGCAGGATCCCCTCGGCCCCGGCGAAGCGGACGCCCGCGTCGAAGCACTCGGTCTGCGTCACCGCCACGGCCTCCACCAGGCCCAGTTCGTACACGTGCGACAGCAGCGGCGACATGCCGTGATAGCGAAGCCCGCCGGCGTGGATGGGGTCCGGCACGAACGTGTGGCCCAGCGTGTGCATCTTCATCAGCGGCGTGAACCCCGCCGTGTCGCCGAAGTCGTAGGCGTACGTGCCCCGCGTCAGCGACGGGCAGGCGGCAGGCTCCACCGCGCGCAGCACCGGGTCCATCCGCCCCGCGAGCTTCTCCCGCAGGAACGGGAAGGCCAGGCCGGCGAAGTTGGAGCCGCCGCCGGTGCAGCCGATGACCAGGTCGGGGGTCTCGCCGAGGACGGCCAGTTGCTCCAGCGCCTCCTCGCCGATCACGGTCTGGTGCATCAGGACGTGGTTGAGCACCGAGCCCAGGGCGTACCGCGTGTCGTCGTGCTGCCCGGCGACCTCGACGGCCTCGCTGATCGCGATGCCCAGCGACCCCGTGCAGTGCGGGTCCTCCGCCAGGATCCTGGCTCCCGCGGCGGTCACCGCCGACGGGCTGGCGTGCAGCGTCGCGCCGTGGACGCGCATCAGCGTACGGCGGTAGGGCTTCTGGTCGTACGACGCCCTGACCATCCAGATCTCGCACGCCAGGCCGAACTGGCCGCAGGCGAACGCCAGGGCCGAGCCCCACTGGCCCGCGCCGGTCTCCGTGGTCAGCCTCCGCACGCCCTCCCGCGCGTTGTAGTAGGCCTGCGGGACCGCGGTGTTCGGCTTGTGCGACCCGGACGGGCTGCCGCCCTCGTACTTGTAGTAGATCCGGGCGGGCGTGCCGAGCCGGCGCTCCAGGCGGCGGGCGCGGATGAGGGGAGTGGGCCGCCACAGGCGGTACACGTCGAGCACCTCATCCGGAACGGGGACGTACCGCTCCCCGGAGACCTCCTGCCCGATCAGCTCCGCCGGGAAGAGCGGCGCGAGGTCGTCGGGGCCGACCGGCTGGAGCGTGGCCGGGTGGAGCACTGGGGGAGGAGGCGCGGGGAGGTCGGGGACGAGGTTGTACCAGTTCCGGGGGATCCGGGACTCGTCGAGAAGGACCCTGGTCGGCTCACCCATGTCTCCCAGTGTCCGCGCGGCGGGCCGGTCGGGAAAGGGCACCCGCCGATGTGGCCGGACCTGGTCAGACGGTGCCGCCCGAGCGCCAGTAGACGCCGTCCTCCCGAGTGAGGAACCCCTCGTCCACCAGATATCGGCGCAGCGCGGCGTGGTCGTCGTGGAACGCCCGCAGCGCCACGTCGACCTCCTTCTCCGGGTACCGCGTGCCCACCTCGAAGACCTGGGAGACGTAGTCAAGCACCATCAGCCGCTTGGCCCGCTTCGTCGGTATGGAGAGGAGCCGCCCGTCGACCAGGAACGCGTCCAGCGGGCCCGCCGGTTCGGCGGGCACCGCGCGGAGCAGGTCGCGGAAGGCCTCCGGCCGCGCCCGCCACCCGTCCCCGTCCCGTACGGCGAGACCGCCCCGCTCCAACCGGCCGAGCGCCCGCCCGACCTCGTCCGGGCCGAGCCCGGTGAGCTTGCCGAGAGGCTCCCCGGGATGGAGGACGAGACAGGAGAGAACCCGCAGCGTGTCCTCCTGGCCGAGCAGCCCGAGCACGCGGGGAATGCGCTTGTCGATCACCCGTCCACGGTATGTGACCGATGAGTACCTTCGGAAACATGGAGGGCGCCGTGCCCGCTCGACTGGATCACACGATCGTGCACAGCACCGATCGCTTCGCCTCCGCCCGCTTCCTCACCGGCCTGCTCGGCGAGCCGGGGCCCGGCACGTTCGGGCCGTTCGCCACGGTCAGAGTCGCCAACGGCGTGACGATCGACTTCGCCGACTCGATCGTCGGCCGGGACCGGATCGTCCTCCAGCACCTGGCCTTCCTCGTCTCGGAGGACGAGTTCGACGAGATCTTCACCCGGATCGGCGAGCGGGGCCTGCCGTACTGGGGCGGGCCGCACCACCAGGAGCCACAGCGGATCAACCACCGGCACCACGGCCGCGGGGTGTACGTGGACGACCCCGACGGCCACGCCATCGAGTTCCTCACCCACCCGTACGTCGAGGAGGAATGAACGGGTCAGCCGTGCGCGGCGGCCTCGATCGCCTGCTTCATCTCCGCCGCGCCGCGTTCCATGCGGATCCGGATGTCGGCCGCCCGCGCGTGCGGCAGGACATCGGTGATCCAGATCAGCCGGCCCGCCCCGTCGCCCTCGGACCGGACCTCGAACGTGGCGTGGTGGAACTCCACCGGCGGCCGCGCGCCCTCGACGACGCAGTAGGCGAGGCGGCGGGCGTCGTCGTCGATCCCGACGACCAGTTCACGGACCACGTGCCCGTCGGGGAAGGTCAGGAACCGCTGGTCGCCCTCGATCCGGGTGCCGGTGACGCGGCCCGGCAGCAGGCGCTCGTGCACGGCGCCGACGTCGCGCAGGACGTCCCAGATGTGCTCCGGGGGTGCGTCGATCACGATCTCATGACGAACGGAGGCCATGCGGCGGGGGTCCTTCCAGGCGACTGGTCGAGACCAACCTAGAGCACCGCACGTGGGCCAGAATCGGTCTCGTGCAGTTCGGCATCCTGGGGCCGCTGGAGGCCCGCACGGCCGAGGGGGAATCGATCTCCGTCGGCGGATTGCGGCCGCGCGCGCTTCTCGCGTTGCTCCTGCTCGACGCCGGTCGGCTGGTCGGTGTGGACCGGTTGATCGACGGTCAGTACGGTGACGATCCGCCGGCCGGGGCGGCCAACGCGATCCAGGCCCACGTGTCCCGGCTCCGGCGCAGCCTGCCCGGCGACCTGATCGAGTTCCACGGCGCCGGATATCGGCTCGCCGTGGACCCCGACGACGTCGATGTCCACCGCTTCGAGCGGCTTGCCCGTGCCGGGCGACGGCTCCTGGCCGCGGGTCAGCACGAGCGCGCCGCGAGGTCGCTCAGGGACGCGCTGGGGCTGTGGCGAGGTCCTGCGCTGGCGGACGTGGCCGACGCGCCTTTCGCGTCGGCGCAGGTGGCCCGCCTGGACGAGCTGCGGCTGACAGCGCAGGAAGACCTCGTCGAGGCCGAGCTCGCCCTTCCGGAGGGCACGTCGGCAGCCGGGCTCCGGCAGCTGGTCGTGGCGTACCCGTTGCGTGAGCGGTTGCGCGGCCAGCTCATGCGGGCGCTGCACGCATCCGGGCAGCAGGCGGCGGCGCTGGCCGTGTTCGAGGAGGGCAGGCGGCTGCTCTCTGACGAGCTCGGCGCCGACCCCTCGCCTGAGCTGGCGGCGCTCCACCTGGCGATCCTCCGCGGCGAGGAGCCGCGCGAGCGGGCGACGGGCGGCCGGCTCCCCGCGCATCTCACCAGCTTCGTCGGCCGCGCGGAGGAGCTGGACCGGCTCCACTCGCTCCGGAACTCCCGGTTGATCACCCTGACCGGTCCCGGCGGCACCGGCAAGACCAGGCTGGCGATCGAGGCGGCCCGTCGCCGGGGACAGGAGGCCTGCTTCGTCGACCTCTCCCCGCTCGACGACGGGGCCCAGGTCCCGCAAGCCGTGCTGGGCTCGCTCGGCCTGCGCGAGGCGGGGCTGCGGGCACCGGCCCTCAGCCGAAGCGACGCCGTGGAGCGGCTGACGGCCGCCCTCGCGGAGCGCGAACTTCTGCTCGTCCTCGACAACTGCGAACACGTGGTCGCTCCGGCCGCCGTCCTCGTCCGCCGGCTGCTCGAGGCGTGTCCGAGGCTTGCCGTCCTGGCCACCAGCCGTGAGCCGCTCGGGCTCACCGGTGAGACGCTTGTCCCGCTGGCGCCGCTGGCCGTGCCGTCGCCGGGCACGGACCTCGATGAGGCCCTCGCCTACCCGGCTGTGAGCCTGTTCGCGGATCGGGCCGCCGAAGTACGGCCGGGCTTCACCATGGGGCCCGAGGTCATCGAGATCTGCGCGACCCTGGAGGGGCTGCCGCTGGCCATCGAGCTGGCTGCGGCGAGGGTGCGGTCGTTCTCGGTGGCGGAGATCTCCGCACGCCTCAAGGAGCACGGCAGGTTCACGCTGCTGTCGCGTGGTGACCGCACCGCGGTGACACGCCACCAGACGCTGCACGCGGTGGTGGATTGGAGCTGGAGCCTGCTCAGCCCTGATGAGCGAGTGATGGCCAGGCGCTTCTCCGTCTTCTCAGGCGGCGCGTCGCTTGAGGCGGTGGAACAGGTCTGCGGTGCCGGTGAGGTGCTGGCCGACCTGGTGGACAAGTCCCTCGTCGAGGCCAGTGGCGGACGCTACCGGATGTTCGACACCATCCGCCTGTTCTGCGCGAAACGGCTGGCGGAAGCCGGGGAGGAGAAGCGGCTGCGCGACGCGCACGCCGCCTGCTTTCTCGATTTGGCCCAGCGCGCCGACCCGTGGTTGCGACGGGCCGAGCAACTCGATTGGTTGGGCCGCCTCTCCGCGGAACACAGCAACATCGAGGCCGCGTTGCGCCATGCCGTACAGGAGAGTCCGGAGACGGCGCTGCGGCTGATCGCCGCCCTTTCGGCGTACTGGTGGCTGAGCGGGCGGCGCGGTCAGGCGGCCTCGTCCGCTCTCAGCCTGCTCGGCCGGCTGGGGACCGAGGTGCCCGCGGGGCTGGAGGAGGAGTACCTCCTCTGCGTGCTCCACGCCGTGCCTGACGTGCTTCCCGCGCAATGGGAGCGGGCCGAGGAGATCATGCGATCGCTGGACCGGGAACTGCGGCACCCGTTCGCGGCGGTCATGTGGGGAATGGCCGCAGGGCCGCCTGAACCGGACTCGCCCAGGAGGCGGCAGTTCAGCTCCGAACCGTGGAGCCGGGCCGTGGTGTCGCTGGGGCAGGGCGTCGTGAACCTGCTCGACGGCAGGGTGGCCGACGCCGACCGGGATCTGGAGGCGACGCTGGCGAGCTTCCGTTCGGTCGGTGAGCGCTGGGGCATGGCGCAGGCGCATGAGTGGCTGGCGTTGATCTCCAGTTGGAGGGGGGAGTGGGCGCGGGCGAGGCAGTTGTGGGAGCAGGCCCTGGACCTGTACGAGCAGCTCGGCGCGTTCGACGAGATGGTGGACGTGCTGTGCCGTAGGGCGAGTGGGCTGGTGCGGGAGGGCGACTTCCACACGGCCGCCGCCGACCTGCGGCGCGCCGCTGAGCTGGAGCGTAGGACGGGCAGGTCGCACCGACCGGCCCTGATCGGGCTGGGCTGGGGCGAGTTGGCCCGCCTCCGAGGCGATCACGCCGAAGCCCGCGCCCGCTACACGGAGGTGCTGGAAGCCGTCGATCTCCGCTCCTACGCCGGCGGGAGCATCAGGCTGCTGGCGCTCACCGGGCTCGGCCTGCTCGCCCAGGCCGAAGGCGACCTCACGGCGGCCAGGCTCCACCACGCCGAGGTGCTGGCGTGTGCGCGGGCGTCGCCGGCGACGGATCTCGCCTACGTCGCCGAGGCACAGGCCGGGCTGGCCCTCCTCCATGGGGCGCCGGACCAGGCGGCCTTCCTGCTGGGTGCGGGGCTGGCGCTACGCGGTGTGGTCGTCGCCGGCGATCGTGACCGCGAGCGGATCGCCGCACGCGTCACCGAGGTCATCGGCGCCGAGGCGTTCGCGTCGGCGTTCGCCAGGGGGGTCGCGCTGGACCGGGAACAGGCGTTGGCGGCTCTCTCCTGACCGGGTGGGAGGCTGGGAAAGCGACGACAGACCACCCGTTGACGAGGCAAGGCGCCGGCAGCGTCCGGGGCGAGTCTCGCTGACAGCTCCGTTCCGACTGTCAGTCGGCTGTCTGCGGGCCGTCAGCGCTCCCGGCGAATCTCGGGGACGTGGAAGACACCGACATCCTGATCTCCGGCGCCGGCGTCGCCGGCCCCGCTCTGGCCTACTGGCTCAACCACTACGGATTCAACGTGACCGTGGTCGAGAAGGCCCCCGCCCTGCGTCCGGGCGGCCAGGCCGTCGACTTCAAGGGCGGGACGCACCTGACCGTACTGGAGCGGATGGGCATTTTGGAGGACGTACGGCGGCTGCAGACCGGCGGGGCCGACCAGGAGATCGTCGACGCGAACGGCCGCAGGCTGGTGGTGATGCCCGGCGAGTTCACCGGGGGCGATCTGGAGATCCGGCGGGGTGACCTGTCCCGACTGCTGTACGAAAGGACGGTCGCCGCCGGCTGCGAGTACGTCTTCGGCGACTCCATCACCTCGCTCACCGAAACGGCGGGCGGTGTGCACGTGACCTTCGAGCGCGGCGCGCCCCGCGTCTTCGGCCTGGTCGTGGGCGCGGACGGAATCCACTCCAATGTCCGCCGTCTGGCGTTCGGGCCTGAATCCGACTATGTCCGATTCCTCGACTATTACTACGCCCTCGTTGATATACGGGGGAATTTCGGGGCGACGGCGAAGATGTACAACGAGCCCGGCCGGCTGGTCTCTACCGGGGGTCCCAAGTCTGCCGCGCTCTTCATCTTCGCCTCGCAACGGCTCGACTACGACCGCTACGACGTCGAGCAGATGAAGCGGATCCTGCTGGACGCCTATGCCGGGATGGGCTGGCGGACACCCGAGATCCTCGGAGCGGTCCGGCAGGCGGACGACGTCTATGTCGACTCGATCAGCCAGGTCCGGATCGACCACTACTCCAAGGGCCGCGTGGTTCTGTTGGGGGACGCCGCGTACGGCAACACGCTGGGCGGCTTCGGCACCGGCCTCGCCATGGTCGGCGCGTACGTACTGGCCGGTGAGCTGGCCGAGGCGGGCGGGAACCACCGGGTCGCCTTCCGGCGCTACGAAGAGGGGTTCCGCGGGTACGCGAAGATCGCCAAGTCCGGCAACGCGGGTCCCTTTCTCGCTCCGCGCACCTGGCGCGGGATCCGGATGCGCAACTGGATCTTCAGGGCCGGCTTGCTATTCAAGATCATGATGAGGATGGCCGACAGGTTCGCCACCGATATCAGGCTCAAGGACTACTCGTCCTCGGTGCGTCGCTGACCCACTCCTGAGACCACTGAAGGCCACCCCGATCCTGGGGTGGCCTTCTCGATGGTCGGGGCGACAGGATTTGAACCTGCGACTTCTTGCTCCCAAAGCTAACAGGGCGCCGCCTCCACATGAGCAGAAACGCCGAGTTACCTGTTCAAACTCTCCGGCGTCGTTCGCGGATGTTCGCCGGCGTCCGTGGCCGTCGTCACTCAGTTCGTCACTCAGGTTGCCGTTTGAGCGCTGGCGATCTGGTCCGCAACCCCTTGACCCCCAGGACGTTGAAGTAGGCGTTTTCACAGCTCAACGGCGTTCAGGCGGGTGCGATCGATGTCCGGTCGAATGCGGGTTGTTCGACCCGATGCATAGCGTGTGGTCCCCAGATGGTCCCCGCCCGGATCTTGCTGTGGGAAATGTCGTAGTGAGGCGCTAGCTTCGTGGATGTGTCGAGCCAAGCGATCACAGCCCGCGAGTTCATCAAGCAGGTGGGGCGTCTTGCCCCGCGGCGTCAGGGCGACTCCACCCCACTCCATCGGCCGTTGCTCCTGCTCTGGCTCCTGGGTAGGGCTGCTTCTGGAGCTCCGCGACTCGTCTACTGGCGTGAGGTATGGCCCGCCTTTGAGAAGCTGGCAGCCAACTATGGCAATGGTGCAGACGATGGCGCAGCCGTCTACCCCTTCTGGGTCCTGCACGCCAACAATCGACTCTGGGAGATTGAGCGTTCAGAACACCTGGTCTTCACCTCAGGCGGTAGACGTCCGACTCGCGCATCTCTCGACGTCGTCAACCCCGCCGCCGGCTTCCCGCAGTCAACATACGACTTGCTCGTCGCAAATCCAGAGGTGATAGCGCAGGCTGCCGCTAACCTTCTAGTTCGCTACTTCAATCCCATCCCCGATGGCCTACTGGCAGACCTAGGACTGCGTCACCTGGTTGCAGGCAATGAGGTCGAAGCACTTACACCAATCCCTGGCGTCGATATCTACCGTGATCGCACAGCGATATACGAGGCGCATGGAGGTCAAAGATACGCGGGCATCGGTCCACTGGAAGACGGCTTGCCATGCGTATTCTCGGACGAAAAAGGCCCGTACAACGATCGACACATTCCCGGTACTAGTCTGATCGAGTACCGCGGAGATGGGCTGATCGGCGACCAGCATCTCAAGGGCGGCAACGCGACTCTTGCTGAATGCCAGCGCCAGCAAATCGCCATAAGGTATTGGCATAAGCCTCACGGCGAACCATGGCGTTTCCAGACATGGGCTGTAGTAGTGGATCGTCGCTACGTCTGGGGCAAAGGTACCGATAAGAAGTGGCGTCGCGAATATGCCTGGATTCTCGCGCCAGTAGAGTCCCCGTTCCGCGACACCTGGGCACTTGAGGTACGGGAACTCCTGGATGATGACGATGGCGAGACCCATGACGATACCACCGGAACCGAGGCGCCGGCCGCGGATAACCCCAATGACGCTCGCCATCGTTACCAGGCGTTCTGTAACTCGGTCGAGTCTCGCGAGCACCGCAACCGAGGACGTTCAACTCGGCAACGATCAGAACGTTACTTCCGCTCGGCGCAAGCTCGTCTTGCTGTCCTGCTACGTGCTGTGGGGCGGTGCGAGAATCCTGAGTGCACGGGGCAGCCGGAGGACGTCACCGACAAGGGGGACCCAATCCTGGAAGTCGATCACGTTGACGAGCTGGCCAAAGGTGGCCGGGACCATCCCAAGTCTATGATCGCCCTGTGCCCTAACTGTCACGCTATCAAGACGCGTGGCAAGACTAGGCATAGCCTCCAGCGGAAGTTGAAGGCGGAGGCTCTCCGGCGTCACGTGGCATGGAGCGGAGCGCGCTCGGCGGAGTCCGACAACACCGCAGCTCTATTCTGAGCCGGCTTACCGCTGATAAATCTAATCAGCGGCAGTAGAAGTGGCGCCACAAAAAGGAGGAGATGGGATGGGTCGGCAGCCCTCGGCAGAACTCCGGATTTCTTGGAAAATCATCGCACTAAGTAGTCTTTTGCTGAACCTGGGGGCCATTGCGACTGTTGCAACGATGGCAGCGACCCAAAGTGCCGATGCCCTGAACACTGTGGCCCTGGCTTTAGCGGTGATTGCCTTCATTTGTCAGCTTATAATTTTCAGTATACAAACTGTACAGTCTGGCGATCAGCTCAAACAGGCCGAAACTCTTAATAGGGAAACATCTGAGCTGCTCTCCGAAATTCGTGTACGCATAGAGGGGACCAATCAGATGGTCTCGTCGCAATATCACGAGCTGCTACGACTCTCAGTGCTCAAATCTGTTTCCGAGGTGGCCAAGGAGGCGACCGAGGGCACAATGCCGAAAGAGCTCGATTTTGATCAGGTCGAGCAGGTGTTTGAGCGCGCCATGGATAATTTCGGGCCGATAAAGGCTCACTCTTCGACAAGTTCTAGGTCTATACCGCGAGATTATTTGCGCTGGCCGGAACACGAGCACATAGGCGACATTCTCAATGTGTTAGATAGTGTTGGAGCCGGAGGGCGTAGCATCTTTCTTGTCGAATTCATGGACGAAATCTCATCGACTACGCTTGGCTATCCTAGAGGGCTCCCGAGAACATCAATAGACGCCCCGCTAATCGATGCGGGCTTAGCCGAGGTGGATGAGGAAGATCCTGATACGGTGGTGCTAACTAAGTTTGGGAGGATGGCCGGTAGTATATATATTGCGTCCGGGCCGCCGCCATACCAATCTAAGGACGTTGTCGGCCGCATAGCAAGCTTGCGCGAATCTGCCGATCCGAAAATTATAAGCAGGATTTACGAGAGATTGCGCCCCGTGTGATTGCGGCATCAAGGGTGCTCGTCTCAACGGATCGCCGTTCACCTGTGCAAACTACTGGCAGTCGCACGCAAGTTGACCACATACCCGCGGCTTCTCTTCCTGATCGTCCCGTTTGCCTTCGACCCCGCCCCGAAGGGGCAGTGGGCCGGCGACGGAGGGTCAAGATCGGCTTCGCGTGTACATGTTCCTGGTGACCTTCCTCGCGCGCTGGTTGCCCTGCGTGCACAGCCGGGCTTGAGCTGGAGGAGTCGGTCTGCTGGGCTCTGCCCGGGTCGATGGCGGGCGGGACGATCAGGGTACCCACCTCAGCCCCGTATGCCCCGGTTTCACGGTTCGCGATCATCCCGGAGCCTGAGTGCCCCCGGGGTTTGGGGCAGCGCCCCAAGGTCTTTCCCTGCATCTTTGGGAAAGATCTTCATCAGTGCCAACGTTTGCAGCCAGCTCGCCGACGTTGCGCAGCTTGCCGGCAGGGGTGCGCGACCGCCGAGGCGGGACCGGCCGGAGAGCCGCAGCCCGCCGACGGCGGGGCGCGCGGCCCGTGGCCGGCTGATGCTTGTGCTCGCGTGGTCTCCGGTGCGAGCCGTCGTGATTCCGGCCTCCGGTGCGCCTTCTGCTCTCTCCCTTTGTCTGCTCTTGGGCCGGGCTTCTCCATGCCCCCCGCAGTGCTTCCCGCCGAAGGCGGCTTGATGGCGTAGGGAAACCTGTAACAGGGGACCAGGCGGAAGACCGTCGACCGGTTCAGAGCAGGCGTGTCCCATCGTGGACGCGGACGAACGGGCCGTCCTCTCGAAGCGCGTCCATGATGCGAATGCCACGGGCTTCGGGCATCCGGCTCTCTACCTCTTCGAGGGTCAGCCAGGTGGACTCCAGCGCTTCATCACTGGGCCTGGGCTCGCCTGCGACCGCATGGCATCGGAAGGTGAGCGAGACTACGCCGAGGACCATGTTCTTGTACACGCCTGTCAGGATCTCGGGCTTGATCTGGACGCCGGTCTCTTCGAGGACTTCCCGGATGACTGCCTGTTCCGGGCTCTCGTCCAACTCGACCACACCGCCTGGTGGGACCCAGCGCCCGTCATCTTCGCGCCGGATGGCTAGGACCCGTCCATCGTCGCGAAAGACGGCTGCGGTGACGCTCACGGAGTGCCGCGGTAGCTCAGACATGAGGGTTCTCCTACCCTGCCGTCCACTCGTATGACAGTCGCCATTGCTGGCTAGGGAAGATGTTGAACACGGACTCGGCCGCGACGTCCTCGGTGGTGTATGCGATCCGTGTGACTTCCAAGACTTGTTGCGCCTCCGTCAGCTTGAGGAACTCGGCTTCCTCTTCGGAGGGATGCCGCGCCTCGATCTCCTCGACGAAACGCGCGATGCGGTAGCCCCGTTCGCCGAGGCGACGGTAAAGGCCACTTGGCCCTGTGTCGGGAAGGGCAATCTCCTCGCCACCGGCGATGGTGAGCGGGATGTACGAGGTGGCTAGTTGAACCGGCCGATCGCCTACGAACATGTGGCGCTTGCGCATCACAACGGGATCGTTCTCTGAGATGCCGAGGCGTTCGGCTGCTACTGCCGGCGCCGGAACGGTGGCGAGCTCGACCAGCGGGGCACGAGGTTCGAGGCCAGCCTTGCGCATCTCCTCGGCGAAGCTGCTCCCGGAGCCATCGCCGCGGGGGATACGGCGTACCCGTTTGACGGTGGGGATCTCCTGCACGAAGGCTCCGCGGCCGTGCTCGACTCGGACGAGCCCTTCGGCGCGTAGCAGGGCAATGGCTCTGTTGATCGAGGTCTGGTTCAGTCCGTAGGCACGAGCTAGCTCGGGCTGGCTCGGGAGGGCGGAGCCGGGGGGGTACTTGCCCCGCTTGATGTCGTTCCGGATCTCATCCGCGACCTGGCGGTAGCGGGCTCGTGGTGTCTCCACGTTCATATCACGGCCTTGGCCTCGACTTATGACTTCTGTCACAGCTTACCCTGCCGAGTTGACCAGCGAATCTCCGAAAGCCTCTTGCTACTTATGACATATGTGTTAGCTGTGAGGGCACGCAAGGTTATGACAGATGTCAGAAGAGGAGCAGCGATGCGGAACATCCCGGTGGATATCTCGGGTCTGGCGTTCACGGTTGCGGGGGAGCCGGAGCCGAAGATCGCGGATCGGGCGACGGGGGAGGTGAAGAAGGACGCGGAGGGTCGGGACCTGTACACGATTCCGCTGCTGCCCAAGCCGAACGACGACCGGCGGAACCCGGTCATCACGGTGACGTTCCCCTCGCTGGACTACCCGCGTATCCCGGAGGGGGTGCAGGTGCGGCCGGTGGGGCTGGCGGCCTTCTACTGGCAGATGAACGGCCGTTCGGGGATGGGGTTTCGCTGCGAGGCGATCCGCCCGGCGAACGACCCCGCCGCCCCTGCCTCGGCGCCGGCATCGGTGCCGGGAGTCTGACCGGTCAGTAGCTAGGTCCCGGGACGGCTGTGCTTGGCGGCTTGGGCCGTCCCGGGGTCTCCCCACCACTCATCAACAGAGGAAAGGAGACCTCCAGTATGACCGATCTGCTGATCCGCGCGGCGGTGGTCGCGGCGGTCGTGGTCGTGGTGCTGCTGGTCTGGCGTCGGCTGCACCGGCCGTCGTTCTGGCTGGTCGTGGGCTTCCCGGTCAAGGCGCTGATGGTTTACAGCACATGGCGGGCGGTGGCCTCGGGGTGCGGTCTTGCGCGGCGTCGCCGGCGTCTGCGCTGGACTCTGCCCGGCTTCCCGTACATGGGGGGCTGAGCGATGGCGGGTGAGTCGTGGTCGTGGGACCAGATCAACCAGGCGCTTGCCGCGCTGTCGCCGGCCGAGGCTGAGTGCGCGCTGGCGTGGCTGGCCGATCAGAGCCCTGACGACGTCCGTACGGCGATTGCTTATGCGAAGGGCGGGTGCCGCTGATGCGCATCATGCAGGTGAAGCAGCGCCGTACGATCCGCCGGGTGGAGGTCGAGCGGGCGCCGCGGCTTGGGGTGATCCGCCCGACCGCGCTGGGCTTCCGCATCACGGTCCGGCTGCACGATGGGCAGACGCCGGAGGACTACACGCGGGTGCTGGACAAGCTCGCGCACGCCTGGAAGGTGCACTCGGTGCGGCTGGCTGGGTGGAAGCCCGGAAAGGTCACCTTGGTGGCGACGTTGATCGATCCCCTCGACCGGGTGACGATCCCGGTCCTGTCGGACGACTTGTTGCGGGTCCGGGTGGGGCTGCTGGAGACCGGTGACCCGTTCGTCATCGACTTCCGTACGGTGCCGCACTGGCTGAACGTCGGCGCGACCCAGTCCGGCAAGTCCAACCTCGCCAATGACCTCGTGGTTGGGCTGGCGCCGCAGCCGGTCGCGCTGGTCGGGTTCGACCTTAAGGGCGGGGTGGAGTTCACCCCGTATGAGGCTCGCATGTCCGCTCTGGCGACCGAGCGGGCCGAGTGCGCCGACCTGCTCGCGGACCTGGTCGGGGTCATCAAGGACCGGATGGCCTTGTGCCGGCGGCACCGGGTGAAGAACATCTGGCATCCGCGGCTGCCGGAGGCTGAGCGGCCGATCCCGATCGTCGTGCTGGTGGACGAGGTCGCCGAACTGTTCCTGATGGCCGACAAGAAGAAAGAGCAAGACGAGGTGTCGGCGGTCGCGACGAGGTTGCTGCGGGTGGCCCAGCTTGGCCGTGCGTTCGGGATCTATCTGGTGGTGTGTGGGCAGCGGGTCGGCTCTGACCTCGGCTCGGGCGTCACGGCGTTGCGTGCCCAGCTCACCGGGCGGATCTGCCACATGGTCAACGACGACGAAACCGCCAAGATGGCGCTCGGCGACATGGACCCTTCCGCGCTGGCCGCTGCCCGGCAGATCTCTCCGAACCGGCCGGGAACCGCCGTGGTGGTGGGCTCGGAGGGTCGCTGGCACCGAATGCGCTCGGTGCACGTGACCGAGGAACAGGCCGAAGCCGCCGCCGCGACGTACGCCCACCTGGCACCCGCCTGGGCGCAACTGACGAGCGGTGTCACGGCTGCGGTTGGTGACCTGGACCCGGCTGAGGTGAAGGAGTTCACCGAACCGGACCTGGAAGACCTTCCGGTCTGACTCCTGCACCCGTCCCACGGGCTGGCGTGAGCCCTCAATCGCGCCAGGTCCCTACCTGATCCATGCCAAAACCCGTTCCTCGCCTGCTGGGAGTCTGTGATGCTGCGTGGCCTGCGCTCGATGCTGGCCGATTCCGGGCCGGTGGTCGTGCTCGCGGTGATCGCGGCCGTGGGCTCCTTCGACCACATCAGCACCCTGGCCGCCAAGCACGGCCAAAAGGATTGGCGTTCCTGGGCGGTCGCGGTGTGCATCGACTTGATGTGCGTCATGGCCGCCCGGGAGATCCAGCGGGACAAACGCACCGGACGCCCCCGCCGGGGCTGGCTGTCGTGGCCGTCGCTGGTGCTGACCGGCGGCATCACGCTGACTTTGGCGGCGAACCTGGCCGAGGCCGACCCCACGGCGTGGGGATGGATCCTCGCCGCGACCCCAGCGGGGGCGTTCCTGATCGCCATGTCGATGCTGGAGCGCCGCGCCGGCCACACCCCGCCCCCTGGGGTGGTCGACGCCGAACTTCTCACCGACCAACCCAACGTCGCTGCCGAGGCGAGTACACGCGAGGACCGGCTGCACGTGGCGACCTCGACTGAGGCGCCGGCCGAACTCGACCCCGCCCCCTCGACGGCTACCCCCTCGACCCCTTCGGCGCCCGTCCGCTCGGTGACGGCTCCCGCCCCGGTGGTGAGTCCGGCGGTGCTCGATGACGCCCGGTACTTCGCCGCCGAATACCAGCGGCTGCATGGCGAGGTGATCCCCGCCGGGGAGCTCCAGCGCCGCATGCGGGTCAGCTCCGACGTGGCTTCCGAACTGCTGCATCACCTCACGACAGCCGACCACACCGTCACCCGTTGAAAGGACTGAAGGTCATGACGAACAACCCTGAGGCTCGGGCCGAATTCGTCGCCGGTCTGCGCCGCCTGGCCGCGTTCCTGGCAGACAACCCCAAGGTTCCGGTGCCCGACTACGGCGCGGAGATCTCCATCTTCGTGCACGGCACCGACGCACAGCAGCGGGCCACGGTGGACCGCATCGCGGAACTGATCGACGCCCCCGCCTCCGAGGGCTTGCACTACGTCACCGCGCGGGACTTCGGGCCGATCAACTACCGGGCCGTCGCGGTGTCCACGAACGACATGCGCGAGTGGGACGCGCTTATGAGCTACCACGGCGCCGTCTCGGTCTGAACGGCCAGGTGACCCGTGATGCTGCGCAAGCTCCTCGTTCGCTGCCTGCTGCTGTTCGCCGTGTTCTACCTGGTCACCAACCCCCTGTCGGCGGCCGAGGTGGTCAAGCACGCCGTGCACGTGCTGCACGCCGCGGCCGACAACCTCACCGGCTTCCTCACCCGCCTGAACTGACCCCCACCCATTCGCAACCCGAACGGAGGCGCGTCATGGCCAAGAACCTCAGCGAGGGACACAAGCAGCAGATCCGGCAGAAGGTCGCCGACGACCTCGCCGGCGACGGCGTCCACCCCGACGAGGTCGACGTCCGCGACGACGGTGAGATCGTCCTGGACCGCCGTAAGACGATCCCGTGGGCCAAGCCCGTCGCGATCGGCCGGTGGAAGTGACTATGCGCA
The DNA here is from genome assembly GCF_014161435.1 of Microbispora sp. H10949. Classification (NCBI taxonomy): domain Bacteria; kingdom Bacillati; phylum Actinomycetota; class Actinomycetes; order Streptosporangiales; family Streptosporangiaceae; genus Microbispora; species Microbispora sp. H10949. Next base: position 603,976 of record NZ_JABBWZ010000006.1, read on the forward strand.
CCTACACACATCCCGACGTGCTGACCAAAGGCGTGCGCGAGGGGTGGGCCGACCCGGAAACCGACCCGGCCCGCATCGACTGGGCGCCTCGTCAGGCCCGCGCCGCGATCCCGTTCCGTGTGGTGGACGGCCGCCCGGTCAACCCGTGTGAGCGTACGAGCATCCGCTATGGCCGTAACCAGTTGGGGCACTGGGGCGAAGCTCTCGCCGCTGACGCCCTGGTCACGGCCACCGACCCGGACGGGCACCGCTGGATGGTCATGGTCGAGCGGCGCGACGGGTACGGGTGGGCGCTGCCTGGCGGTCACGTTGACCCCGGGGAAACCCCCACGCAGGCCGCAATCCGCGAACTGGCGGAGGAAACCGGTCTGAGGGGCATCACCTCCGGCTGGCAGGCAATGGCGCCGCGGTATGTGCCCGACCCCCGGGCCAGTGACGAGGCGTGGATGGTGACGGTCCCGGTCCGCACCCACCTGGGCATCTGCCGCCGGGAGGACCTGCCCGCGGTGACCGGGGCCGACGACGCCGCCCGCGCCGCCTGGGTCCTGGCCGACGACTACCCCCAGCTCCTCGGCTACCTGGCGGCCACCTATGGCGGCGATGTCTTCGCCGCCCATCGCCGAATGCTCGCCGAGATCCTGACCGGCACCTCCCCGACACCTGCGCCTGCGCCTGCGGCTGCTCCGGGGTCTGTCGTGGCCGACCTGCACGCCGAAGCCGCGACGGTCCGCGCCGAGCTGGCCCGGGTGGACGGCAAAGCCGGACTGCTGCTGTCGTGGGCCGGGGCCGCGCTCGCCGTCGTCACCACCGCAACGACCACGGCAACCTCCACTGTCCACCTGCCCGGCGTGATGCTGGCCGGCCTGTGGACGGCGGCGGGTCTGCTCGGGCTGGCCGTCGCGGTACTGCTGCTGTCGTCCGCCCGCACATCCCCCGCACCGGAGGGACCGCGTTCGTCGTCCACGCGCGGGCTGCATCCCCCGACGCGCTCGTGTCCACCATCACCACCAGCACCGCCGGTCGTGTGGCTGCTGACGTGTGGCTGCTGTCGCGCCTGGCCGTCGCCAAGTACCGGCGCCTGCGCCTGGCCGTGGATCTCCTGCTTGCCGCGCTGCTGGTCCTGGCCGTGGCGCTGACCTTCGCCTGACCCCGTCCGTCCGTCCCCCTGCGAATCGGAAGGAGGGCCTTGTCATGGGCCTGTTCAGGAAGAAGAACGGCGACACGCCGAAGCTCGCCCGGGAGGTCTGGCACACCTGCCGTCCGTGCAACGGCGTTGGCCGCCGCACCGTCCACGGCGTCCCGGACCGGCACTGCCCGGACTGCAACGGTGTCGGGCGGGTGCTGGCCTCATGAACCACGTCAACATCGTGTCCTTCGGCTACGGCCACGCCCCTGCCCCGCAGGCTGACATCACGATCGACACCCGCCGTCACCTGCGTAACCCGCACCACAACCCGGACATGCGCGAGCTCACCGGCCTCGACCCCGCGGTGCGCCGGCACGTGCTGGACACCACGGGCGCGCGCTGCCTGATCCGTCACACGGCCGTTTGTGTGACCGACCTGCTGAACGGTCTGCCCCGCTCGCCGGTCCTGGTCGTGACCATTGCGATCGGCTGCGTGGGAGGACGGCACCGCAGCGTCGCCCTCGCCGAAGAGCTCGCCGCCATCTTGCGGGAGCACGGGATCGGCGTGCAGCTCGCCCACCGCGACGTCACCAAACCGATCATCCAGCGCACCGGCTGACCCCGGCTCCGGGCACTGCCCCCGGGCAAATCAGCGAACCGAAGGAGTGCCCCTGTGAAGTCCCAGCGCCGTATCTGCGGCACCTGCCGCGGCTACCGCACCGTCGGCGTCCTCAAGTCCACCCGCGCCAACCGCAAGACCGTCCTCATCGAGGTCCGCCAGACCTGCCCGACCTGCAACGGCCGAGGCGAACTGTGACCCCCGCCCGCCGGACCCGCGTCAAGGCCAAACTGGCCGCGTGCGGCGACTGCGACGGCCAGGGCCAGGCCCTTACCGCGATGGTCATCGGCCGCGGCCCTCGCCGGCGCACGGTCGAGCAGTACGCCGTCTGCCTCACCTGCTCCGGAACCGGCATCGCGCCGAACGACGGTGCCACCGCATGACCTTCACCGAGGACCTGCCGGTCTACGCCTACCGCTGCTGCACCTGCAACGGAGCCGGCATCGACGCCGACAACGCCCGGTGCCGCGACTGCGACGGAACCGGCATCGACAACCGCACCTAGCCCGACCCCCGTTTTAGCCCGGGACGCGCCCAATCGACCAAGACAACGCGCGCCCCGGGTCCTCACAGAGAGGAACTTCCACAATGCCACCCCAGACCAGGATCAACCACCCCCCGCCCTCCAACGTGGGAGAGCCGCAGAGCGTGCGGGACGCCTACCAGCAGGAATGGGACCGACGGAAGAACCTGCCCGTCCTGCGCCCCTCGCAGGGGACCGGGAAGGGCGGCACGCAGTGAGCCGCCAGGACCTCCAGGACTACGCCCTGAACCTCGCCGCCTACGCCGACACGCGCACGCCCAAGCAGGACCAGAAGACCTCGAAGCCGTCGGGTGCCACGGTCACGGACCTGTCCACCCGCCGCGAGCCCAAAGGCTGATCGCGGCAACTTTCGACGCCACCACGGGGCGGCCAAAGCCTGCCAGCCCGCCGCCTCGTGGGGCGTCTCCCTCGCCTGTCAGCAAAGGAGACACCAGTATGCGCCACCTTCGCCCCGTCACGCCGGTACTCCGCTCCGGCCGGGCCTGGCTGCCGCCCGGCAGCGCCTCCACCTGGGTATGCCGCTGCGGCGGCATCAACCCCCGCACCTCGACCACCTGCGGGCGGTGCAGCAGATGAGCGTCGGCCGCTACCGCACCTGCCCCACCTGCAACGGGTTCTGCTACCTCGGGCGCGACCCCAACCGGTGCCCCATCCCGTGCCGCACATGCAGCGCCACCGGCCGCATCTACGTCAAGGGCCGCAAATGAGCCGCTACCAGGTCCAGGTCACCGACACCTACGCCCGCGGTGCGCAACGCCCCTGGTCCACCGTCCGCCGAGTGCTGGCCGAGGAGTCCGGGCCGTGCCTGACCCCGGTCCTGATCCGGTTCGGGCGGCTGCGCCGGTGGATCGCCTGCGGGCGCCGTCTCCCGCACGACCGGCAGTGCCGCAACTGCTGCCCCCGCATCGTCGTCACCGAGGTAAGGAGGATTACCGCTTGAGCGCCCCTGCGCCGCTCTCCAAGCTGGTCGGGCCGGTCATCCGTGACTTGGCCCGCCGCTCGGGCAAAGACCTCACCCGCTGGTTTGACCAGGTCGCCCGCCTGCGCGGCTGCACCGAACCCGTCCGCCTGTCCGGCGAGACGGTCACGGTCGACGCCGGAACGGGTGAGGTCCTGCACACCTACACCACCAACTCCGAACCGCATGGACAACTGCTCATCCGCTGCGGCAATCGCCGCGCCTCCCGCTGCCCCTCCTGCGCCGAGCTCTACCGCGCCGACACCTTCCACCTGATCCGCGCCGGTCTCCTCGGCGGGACCAAAGGCGTCCCCGAAACCGTTCGCACTCACCCCCGGGTGTTTGCCACGCTCACCGCACCGTCCTTCGGACCCGTCCACCGCGGCCCCGGCGAGAACGGCGCCCCCAAGGTGTGCCACCCCCGCCGCACGGGACCGGCATGCTTCGACCGCCACTCCGCCGACGACCCCCGCATCGGGCAACCTCTCGACCCCGAAACCTACGACTACGTCGGCCACGTGCTGTGGAACGCCCACGCCGGGGACCTGTGGCGCCGCTTCACTATCTACCTGCGCCGCCGCCTCGCCGGGGCGGTCGGTATGACTCAGGCAGCGTTCAACCGGCAGGTCAAGGTGTCCTTCGTCAAGGTCGCCGAGTACCAAGCCCGCGGCGTCGTCCACTTCCACGCCATCATCCGCCTCGACGGCCGCCCCGACGACCCCGACGACACCACCCCGATCCCGCCGCCGGACTGGGCCACCGTGCAACTCCTCGACAGCGCGATCCGCTCGGCCGCCGCCACCGTCCACATCGACGCCCCAGACCTCGGCCAACCCACCCTGACCCTGCGCTGGGGTGACCAGGTCGACGTCAAGGTCATCAACCCCGCCGACCTCGACCCCGCCGGGGAAGGTGACCAGCTCACCGAACACAAGGTCGCCGGGTACGTCGCCAAGTACGCCACCAAAGCCGCCGAGTCCGCCGGCACCCTGGACCGCCGCATCCGCTCCCACGACCTGATCCACCTGCGCGACAAGGGCGCCAGCGAACACGCCGCCCGACTAATCCGAACCGCCTGGACCCTCGGCGACCCCACCACGCACCCCGAACTCCTGGACCTCAAGCTCCGCAGGTGGGCGCACATGCTCGGCTTCCGCGGCCACTTCTCCACCCGATCCCGCGCCTACGCAACCACCCTCGGCAAGATCCGCCAGGAACGCGCCGACTACCGCCACGCCCAACTCCGCGAAACCGGCTGGGCCTTCGACCCCGACACCACCCTCGTCCTCGCGCATTGGACCTTCGCCGGCCAGGGCTACACCCCCGGCGAATCCCTGCTGGCAGGACATCTCAGTGATCAGCCGCCGAAGGAGGAACCACGATGACGCGGACCGTCAGCGAGCCCGCGATGTACCGCGTCCCCGACGCCGCCCGCGTGCTCGGCCTCGGCAAGACCAAGATCTATGAGCTGATCCGGGGCAAGCGTCTCCGCTCCGTCACCGAGGGCCGTGCGCGGCTCATTCCCGCCGACGCGATCACCGACTATCTCGCCCTGCTGACCAAGGAAGCCGAGGAAGCCGCCTGATGACCAAGCGCCGTAGCCGCGGAGATGGCGGCCTTCACTGGGACGAGGCCCGTCAACGCTGGATCGCCTCGGTCACGGTCGGCTACACCCCGCAGGGCAAAAGGATGGTGAAGAAGGCCAGCGGCAAGACCAAGACCGAGGCCAAGACCAAACTCAAGGAGGTGTTGCGCGACTACGAAGACGGCCTTGCGATCGCTCCTGCTGACTACACGGTCGAGCGGGCGGTACGTGACTGGCTGGCCTACGGCCTCAACGGACGCGATAAAGCGACCGTCGACTCCTACACCGCGCTCTGCCGTGCGCACGTCATCCCAGCCCTGGGCGCCCGGAAGCTTCGCGATCTCAGTGCAGAAGACGTAGACCGGTGGCTCGCGGAGAAGGCCAAGACGCTGAGCACTCGCACACTCCAGATCATTCGCTCGTGCCTGAACCGCTCGATCAAGCGGGCGATGGCGCGCGACAAGGTCAAGCGGAACGTAGTCGAACTGTGCTCGGTGCCGGTCGGCAAGCAGGGGCGCCAGTCAAAGGCGTTGACATTCGCCCAGGCGGAAGCCGTGCTCAAGGCCGCCGAGGGAACCAAGATGCACGCCTACATCGTGCTCTCCCTGCTCACTGGCGCCCGTACGGAGGAGCTGCGCGCACTGACGTGGGATCACGTAGACCTGAAAGGCGACGCCGACGCAACTCCTCCGGTGCCGCCTCACGTCGCTGTGTGGCGCTCCGTACGGTCGGGAGGCGACACCAAGACCCGGAAGTCTCGGCGTACCCTCGCGCTCCCCACGCTGTGTGTGGACGCTCTACAACGGCACCGAGAGGAGCAGCACGGAACGCAAGGCGATCAGTGGGCCGAGACCGGCCTTGTGTTCGCCTCGGCTGCCGGCACGCCGTTTGACGCAGCGAACGTCCGTCGTGCCTTCCGTGCTGTGATCAAGAATGCTGGGGGAGTGGATGCGTCCGAGTGGACGCCGCGGGAGCTGCGGCACAGCTTCGTCTCGCTACTCTCAGATTCGGGGGTCGCTCTGGAAGAGATCTCCCGGCTCGTGGGGCACAGCAGTACGGCCGTCACGGAGATCGTGTACCGCAAGCAGATCCGTCCGGTGCTGCAGACAGGTGCCGTGGCGATGGACCGCCTCTTCGGCGGTTCGGAGCCGTAGTCACTCAGTTAGTCACGCGGGGGACAGACAAGGCCGCTTCCGATGATCGGAGGCGGCCTTTGACGTCGGATGGTGCTGGTCGGGGCGACAGGATTTGAACCTGCGACTTCTTGCTCCCAAAGCAAGCGCGCTACCAAGCTGCGCCACGCCCCGTCCCGCCGGTTGCGCGAGCGCTCCGAGACTCCGGTACGCTTACGCCCTGACGACCGGATGAAGTCTAGACCAGATGGACACCGGGCGCGCGCGGACGTAGCTCAATGGTAGAGCCCCAGTCTTCCAAACTGGCTACGCGGGTTCGATTCCCGTCGTCCGCTCTCACCACGAAGGGCCAGGTCACCCCGCCCGGGGAGCCTGGCCTTCGTGATCTCACGATGCTGTTTTCGATCTTCCGTGCCACACGTGCCATTTCATGCCTCGATCTTGGTTTCGGCCGCCGTCTTCAACGCCTGCCTGAACGCTTTGGCGATCGCCTGATCACGGTCCTGCGTGGCGTGCAGGTAGATCAGCGCGGCCCGAGTGGACGAGTGACCCATGCGCGCCATCAGCTCCTTGAGGCTGGCACCGTTGGCAGCCGCCAGCGTGTTCCCGACGTGCCGTAGGTCGTGAAAGTGGAGATCGGGAAGGCCGACCGCCGTACGGGTCTTGTTCCAGGTCCGGCGGAAGCTGGAGCGCCGGAGACGAGCGCCCTTGGGGCCGATGAAGACCCAGCCGTCCGCCGCCTTGTCCGAGTAGCGCTCGACATGCTCCCGAAGCTGGGGGAGGAGTTCATGAGGAATGGCGACAACCCGACGACCGGCGCGCGACTTGGGTGTGTCGTCGAGCAGCTTGCCGCCGTCGAGTTCGGCCAGCGCTCCCACGACCCGGACCACGCCCGCCTCCAGGTCGAGATGTGTACGGCGAAGGCCGGCGAGTTCGCCCCATCGCAGGGTCGTGAAGGTCGCCAGGAGCACCAGTGCCCGGTACCTCTCCGGAATCGCGTCGAGGATCTCGACCACCTTGGTAAGGGGGATCACCTCGCGCTCCGGAGTGTCCGGAGTGCCGGCCCCTCTGATCCGGCAGGGGTTCCGCCGGATCTCCTCATCGTCAACCGCCGTGCTCATGATGGCCTTGAGCAGCGTGTACGCCTTGGCCACCGTCGATTGCCCGACCACGCGGAGACGTTCCTTGCGCCACCGCCGTACGTCCGCCTCCCGAATGTCGGCCAGGCGGCGGTTGCCGAAAAACGGCACGAGGTGATTCTTGAGCAGCGAGCGGTACAGGTCCTCTGTCCGAGGCTTGAGAACGCGATCGTCTACCCACTGCTTCGCGTAGACCTCGAAGGGGACCATCCCGGCGTCCGGGCTCGACCACTCGCCGCGATGGATCTCGGCTTCCTTGAGCGCCAGCCAGCGATCAGCTTCGCGTTCCGTGGCGAACGTCGTGGGGGCCGGGTACATGACGCCGTTCGGCCCTCTGTAGCGCGCTTGATAGCGGCCCGAGGGAAGCTTGCGGACCGCCCCGAAACGCCGCTTGGAGGACTTCTGAGCCATCACGCGGCCCTCCTACGCCGGAGAAGGGTCACCGGCTCGACCAGGCCCGCCGCGATGAAGGCTTCCAGCTCTGTCTCCGGGATGCGAACGTGCCGCCCGAGCCGTACGAAGGCGATGCGCCGCTCTTCGATCAGCCGACGCGGGAACCGCTCCGAGGTGTTGAGCCTCTCGGCCGCCTCGGCGATCGTCAGAAGCCGCCCGAGATCCGTTGTGTTCACGCTGCCCTCCCTTCGATTGCCGAAAGATCCGGTCCGTCTCCGAGCGCTTGGAGCTGGTTCATGTGGTTGCGCCAGCGCTGGCGTTCGTGGACCGAGCGGAGCAGCCGTACGCCGATGGGGGCCAGGTCGGGATCACCGGGCTTGACGGGTCGCCAGATGTAGCGGTGGGGGTCGACCGGTTCGTCTTCGACGCCGAGCGCTTCGAGGACCCAGGTACGCCGGTCCTGTTTGTGCTCGGTGAGGGTCTTGTTGGACCACTTGCGGGAGACGAGGACGCGGCGGCCCGCGTAGCCGAGGTGGTCGGGCTTGTGCGCCTTGCCCTTGCACCGGCCCGGAGCCATCCCCGGTTTGGCGCCCTTGGGCTGCACCCCGTACCGCAGCCAGTTCGGGCAGGTCGGCGAGCACGGCTCGAACCGCAGGGTGTCGAGGAGTCGTTCGGCGTGTGCCTTGCGGCGTGGGTCGTCGGTGCCGAGGGCATCGCCGAGTGACTTGGTCAGGTACTTGGACAGGTATTGGATGAGCTGGTCGGCGTCCGGTGTTCCGGCGAGCACGCTCTGAATGTCGAGCTGGTCGCCGAAGCGGAGCACGTGCAGGGGCTCGGCGTCCTCGTCGGCGTCGAGAGTGTCGAGGGCCTGGTCCCAGGTCGGCAGGACTTCCCCCGTGGCCGGGTCGAGGTAGCCGGCCCCGTCCTCCCACACCGGCAGGTGGTCACCCTCGAAACGGACTTCGTCGGTTGAGGGCCACCACACCTGGTGGTAGGTCGCGGCGATGATCTGCCGCAGCTCTGCCCTCGGGAGGGTGCCGCGGATGGCCATGTGCAGGTGTGGGGCGAGCCGTTTCTGAGGTTCGACGGTGGCGAAGTACTGCACGTCGTATCCGGCGACCCGGCGGAGGTTCTGTACGAAGCGGTCGACGAGCTTGGAGAAGTGCAGTGCGTCGCGGGCCGCGCGGGCGTAGTCGTACCGGTCCGGGTCGAGGGGAGCACCCTCCAGTACCCGCCCGTAGGAGGGCAGGGTGAGCGTGACGAACATCGAGGGCCGGTAGGTCTTGCCGTCCGAGCCGGTGAAGGTCCGGCCGAGCGTGGTCTTGGTCATCTGCCGCTTGGGCAGGTCCGGGGCGTCCTGCCGCCGTTTGGTGGACCGCGTGCGCTTGCCGGAGGTGCGGCCGAGGACGTTGCCGCGCATGCCCGCCCGGTTGATCTCCTCGTCCAGCTCCACGATCGCGGCGTCCAGGTCGGTGGTGTCCCCACCGGCCTTTTCCACCTCATCCCGCCACGCCTGGGCGTCGGCCCGCAGCTCCACGAGGTGGCGCTGATACTCATCGGCATTGTCGGGCAGGTTGGCTGGCTCGGCTTCCAGGTGCCAGCCCTCCCGGCACTGCGCCCGCCGCAACTGGCGATTCCGCTTCGCGCATGGCGGGCACTTGCTCTCCAACGTCGCCCCGCAGGGAACGTCGATGACCTCAACCTGATCGGTGAGGATGTCCTGACGCCGCAGCGGCACCGGCCGGATGCACACGCCGTAGTGCTTGGCGATCTCCTCGACCACGTCCCGTGCCAGCGGTTGAGCCATCCGGACGGCACGAGGCGTGGAGCGGTCGTGCGGGTTGATCACCAGTCACCTCCGAGGGAGTCGGCCCCATCGACCAGGACGGCGGCTTTCTGGCCGCACTCGTGGCACTCGACCAGGCCCCGCAGGGAGTCGAGCCACAGCACGTCGAGCGCGCCGCAGCCGGAGCAGCGCAGCCCGTCGAGGACGTGGGCCAGGCGCATCATCGGCCCACCCCCGCGAACTCGGCGACCATCGCGCGAATGTCAGCGTCGGAGACATACGCGGCCCGCACCCGCACCGGATCAGGACTGGTTTCGAGCCGGACGTATCCGACGCCCGCGCCCAGCTCAGGAACCGGTGAGATGTGGTCGGCCAGTGCGCCCCGGTCGCGTGCTCCGTCGCCGAGGACCATGTCCACCTGCTCGGACTCATCGAGCCGCAGCGCGATCTTGTCGGGGAATAGGTTGCGGATGTTCATGACCTCCTTGCGCGGGTCCTGGAGCGCGGCCATGACCCCGACACCGACCGCGCGCCCTTGCGTGGTGAGCGTGGCAAGGGCCGCCGTGATGCGCTGGCGAAGCTGCTTGTCGGATTGGTAGGCGGTCAGGAACGCCACCTCGTCCACGAGCACCAGGACGAACGGGTCCGCCAGGGTCGGGGTGTGGGAGCGCTGGAGGCCGGCGAAGCGATCGGCCCGCTCCTGCATCACGCTCACGGCCTCATCGAGTAGGTCGGCACACTCCTTCGGATCGGCCGCGTACCGGGAGCCGAACAGGGCGCGTCCGAAGGACAGTTCCATCCGCTTGGGGTCGAGCGCCCAGACCTGCACCAGGCCCGCCCGCATCGCCGGGAGAAGCCCGCGGATCGTCCCCCACAGATACGAGCCCTTACCGGCCCCGGTCGCGCCCGCGATCAGAACGTGTGTGCCATGGACATTGAGCCGGTACGGCGTGCCGTCCTCACACCGTCCGATCTCGATCGGCCCCACCGAGGCGACCTCAGGAGTCGGAACGGCAGGCAACGGGGCGGCCAGGGGATCATGCCGTGGGAAGGTGAGCACGAGCCGCCCGGCCCGAGCGACGGCCACCCGGCAGGATGCAGCGCCGAAGCCGTGGGCCAGGTGCCCGATGCGGTCGGCCCAGTCCTTGACCGCTTGGCCGTTGAGCATCTTCACCGTGACGCGGTCGGCCCAGCCGTCACACTCCACCCGCACCAGACGGGGCAGGTAGTCACGTCCCCGGATGTGCCGGCCAAGACCGGAGATGATCATGACCGGTTGCCAGTGCCGCCGGTAGACCCAGAACCAGCGGGCGAAGGCAAGCAGCCGCCAGCCGACCAGCCGCAGGAACGAGGCCCGATCCAGCAGCGCCCACGACAGTCCGGCCGAGGGCAGGAACCCGGCCATCACCAGGGCCAGGCCCCAGCCGTACAGGGTCCAGATGACCCCGAGGCCGACCGGCACGGCCACCGCGACCGGATGCCGCACGACCAGGCGGACCAAGCCCGCGACGAGCCGCGACAGCCAGATCAAGATGGTGACGATGGCGGGGGTTCGGACGACGGCTGGGCGGAAGACCACGGCGGTGTCCGGTGTGGTGGAGACGAGGTTGCGTGCCTCGTCGCCAGGTAGTTTTCGGAACATTAGACTTCGTGTCCTCTCGTGATTTCGCAGTCAGGGAGAGTTGAGGGGCCGCCGGAAGTTGCCGCTTCCTGCGGCCCCGCTTGCATGTCAGGCCGCCGAGTCGCTGGCCTGGGCGTGTTCGGCGTGGATGCGTTCGCAGTCGGCCAGATACCGCGCGGCGGCGTTGAAGATCTGCCGCGCGATGTCCAGGTCCTCGGCGGTGACCGGCCCGGCCCCGGTGGTCGAGACCGTCACGTCCGCCTCGTCGGACTCCAGAACCAGGTACGGCCGCCCGGACTCCAGCACCCAAGCCCGCGCCCGAGTGATCGAGGCGTAGAACGAGATCCCGATATGGGGACGCTCGCCCGGGTCGATCGACATCGACAGGTGCGTATACGGCCGCCCGGTCACGCCGCCACCTCCTTGCCGTTGCCGGCCGCCTTGGCCTGAGCGCGAGGAGCGCGCATCTCCCGAGCCCGAATCGAGTAGGCGAGCCGTCCGGACCCGTTGACGTACGGGGTCACGGTCAGCCCGTCGAACTCGACCGGCGTGAACGGCAGGCCCGCAACCGGGGCCGGGGGCACCGGCTGAACCGGAGCGAGGATCTTGACGGCCACGGTCTTCTGCGCCGCCTTCAGCGACGGGTCGGCGTCCATCACGGGGATCTGCCAGACGAGTTCGCCCGTCTGCTTGTCCCGCGCCTGGACGAACCGGCCGTTGCTCGACGCCTCGAAGTCCTTGACCGGCTCGACCTCACCTACCGCATAGCAGCCGTACGGGAAGATCTGGCCGAAGCTGATCGGAATGGGTCCCTGTAGAGCCATGTGGCACCACCTCCTCATCTTGTCCTGTCGGTCAGCTTGACTGACCAAGCTACCTCCCCATGAAACGCGAAACCCGCTTGGCTAGTCAAGTAGACCAAGCGGGTTCACGGAGGAAAGTTGGATTACCGGATGGGGTAGGCGTCTTCGAGCTCGTGGCGGTCGCCGGGGAGGACCGTCTCCACCACGATCCAGGGCTTACCGGTGGCGTCGCAGGCGACGGCATAGACGGCCAGCAGCGCGGCCGAGGCCTTGACGCCGAGGAGGTCTCGCTCCTCCGGTGTGGGGTTGCGGGCGGTCACGTGCTCGACGATGTGGTCCAGCTCGACGCCAGCCGCGGCTTCCACGTAGCGCCGTACGCCCTGCTTGAGATCGGCGGAGTCCGTCAGGGCCGTGCCTTCGGCCACGTCGGCCGGGACCCAGGTCGAGGAGACCTCGGACGCCTCGTCGTCACGGGTGACGAGGGTCTTTCGGAGCACGACCGGCGACTTCGGTGTGATGCCGAGATAGGAGGCGATGCGGTTGGGTGCTTCGGCCGGCCCCGCTGCGAGGAGTCGGCTGGAGACCTGGACCTCTTTGCGGTCGAGGAGTTCACGCCCCGTGCGCACCTGCTGAGTGGAGGCGATGGCCGGGCGTCCCCGGACGAACCGGCCCTTGCCTTGATGGGTGACGATCCAGCCGTGATCGCGCAGCACGCCCAGGGCCTTGACCACGGTCGGCCGTGCCATGCCGAACTCGGCCATGAGCTGATGTTCGCTCGGTAGGGGAGAGCCGGGCGGATACTCGCCGGACTCGATGCGCCGTTCCAGTTCGGCGATCAGTTGCGCGTATTTGGGAGGGGTGTATTCAAATGACATCAGAGCCCCACATTCAACATGCCTGTCTAGCCAAGCAGGCTAGCAGTGCATGCGATGCTTGCGAAGGGCTTCCGCCGACATGAACTCCTACCCCTTGAGCGCGACGGCGCAGGACACCCGCGCCTTGATGGAGTCGACCACGCCGCCGCGCCCGTCTATCGGACCTGACCAGTCAGCAACGCCGACCAGGTCTCCCAGCCCTGCCCCACCCGCCACCGATGGGTCTCGCTGATCTCAGGGGCGTCCTCGTTCTGCACCGTGCGCCGGATGAAGGCGACACCGCCCGACTGGCACAGTTCGTAGAACCGGGCCTGACAGTCGCACGTCCAGGCCAGCACCCGGACGCGATGCGCCGGCGACGGCTCCCACCACTCCAGTTCCCGGAAGTTCCCCCGCCGGATGGGGACATGTGCACTATGCAGGCGGTTCGGCTCGTCCAGATCGTTCACAAGCCCTCGCCAGCGAGGTACGGCGGGCACGGGTGGACGTGGCGGAGTTGCCTGTACCGATGCGCCACCCGGCGCGCGGCGGTGACGACGTCCGAGGCTGGGGCGAAGGCGTAGACCGGCCGCCCGCTGGTCGAGGTACGGCCCGAGCGCCAGCGGAACCAACGGCCATCGGTCCAGACGACCAGCTCGACCCAGACCGACACCAGCGCCAGCCCGTACCCCTCGTGCACGTCGGCCGCCACGCCGTACTGCTCCAGCTCCACACGCAGCCGCTCCGCAGTGTGGGCAGCGGTGACCACCGGGGGCCGCCGACCGTACACGAGCTGATCGGCACCCATCACGCCGCCGCCGGCACGCCGGTACCCGCACAGTCGAAGCACTCGACCGCCACCAACTCCACGGCCACACCGTCAAGCCGAAGCCGGGCATCGGCCGAGGACTTCCGAACGAACCGCCAGCCCTTCCCCCGGCAGGCTTTGCATCTGTCCATCTCCGTAACCATGGGATCAAGGGTCGGAATTCTCGTTCTCCCAGCCCATCCCCGCGTGGCATCCCTTGACGGGATAGGTCGCGACCGCGTAGCAGTGGGAGGCACTTTCCGTTGCCCGCCCGGTGCGAAGGGAAAGCCCGCGGATGCCGCCACGCATGGCCGAGCCGTACGAGGTCCCCGCCTCGCTATGGCACCGCCCCGACATGCTCACCGCGCTCAAGGCCCGCGACATCGGCGCAGTCTTCCGCCTGGTCCGCCAGTACGGCGGCTTGAGCCAGACCGCCATCGGCAGCCTGACCGGCTATAGCCAGGGCAAGGTCAGCGCCATCATGAGCGGAAGCCAGCAGGTCACCGCCCTGGAGGTGTTCGAGCGCATCGCCGACGGCCTGCACATGCCTGACCAGGCCCGTATGGCTCTCGGCCTCGCTCCTCGCGACCTGGCCGCCGCAGCCATCCCACGGCAGGATGCCCGCCCAGCAGGTCCGCCGCCTACCGTTGATCTCGTCCGACACGGAGAGGACGAGACCGAAGTGCGACGTCGTGACTTCGTCGGCCTCGCGGGGGCCGCCCTGTTCAGTGCCGTAGTAGCCCAGCCCCTCACCCGCGACGAGGAAGCCGCAGGCGCCGACGATCTCGCCGCAGCCCTCACCGAATACCCGGTCGCCGGCCCCCAGCTCCCGGAGCTGTCGCAACTTGCCACCGCTGTCGCCAGAGCGAAGCGGAGCTACCAGGCGTGCCGATACTCCGAGGTCGCGGCCATGCTTCCCACGCTGATCCGCTCTCTGCGCCTCGCGTGCGCCACGCTCGACGGGGACGCCCGACTCAAGGCGCACGCCCTGTCCGCCGAGGCGCACCACGTGGCCGCCTCCATCCTGCTCAAGCAGGAGGACAAGGGCCTCGCCTGGCTTGCCGCCGACCGCAGCGTCCACGCCGCCCAGGCCAGCGAGAGCCCGCTGATGATGGGCTCAAGCGCCCGCATCATCACCCACGCCCTGATGGACGGCGGCCACCACCGAGCAGCGACCGGCATGGCGAGCAGCGCCGCCCAACGCCTGAACGCCGCACTCTCCCAGCCGTCCCCGAACGACCTATCGGTCTACGGCACTCTCCTCCTACGCGGGGCCGTCGCCGCCGCCCAGCACAGCAACCGGCACACCGCCGCCGAACTCCTGGACGAGGCCGAGGACGCAGGCCGGCGACTCGGCTACGACGGCAACCACATGTGGACCGCTTTCGGTCCGAACAACGTCTTGTGCCACCGGGTGAACATCGCCCTCTCCCTTGGCGATGCCGGAAGCGCGATCGAGAACGCTCGCAGGATCGACATCAACGCCCTGCCCATCAACGAGCGCAAAGCGACCGTCCTTTTGGACACCTCTCGCGCGTTCCTCGCCTGGGGCAAGCACGACCGCGCCCTCTACATCTTGCGGGCCGCCGGAGACATCGCCCCTGAGGAAATCACCAGTCGCCCCTCCACTCATAGGCTGGTTCGCGACATCCTCGCCACCGCGCCCATCAGCATCCGCCGCGAAGCGCGAGAGTACGCCGAATCCCTGGGAGTCACCGCGTGACCGACACCGGCAAGGTCCTGTACATCATCGTCTGCGCCGCAGGACCCGCCGGCGACGTCGGCAAGCTCGTCACCATGGCCCAGGACGACGGGTGGACCGTCCAAATCGTCGCCACCCCGAACGCGCTCGACTTCATCGACGTCCCGGCCCTGGAGAAGCAGACCGGCCGCCCCATCCGCAGCCAATACCGCAAACCCGGCGACCCCAAGCCCCCAAGGGCAGACGCCATCATCGTCGCCCCCGCGACCTACAACACCATCAACAAATTCGCCCAAGGCATCGCCGACACCTACGCCCTCGGCCTCCTCGCCGAAGCCCCCGGCCTCGGCATCCCCGTCGTCGTCCTCCCCTTCGTAAACAGCGCCCTCGCAGCTCGCGAGCCATTCCGCCGCAACGTCGTCCAGCTAAGAGCCGAAGGCATCCGTGTCCTGCTGGGTTCCAATCAGTTTGAACCGCACGATCCCGGAGAGGGAAGCGAGCATGCCGCTGCATTCCCATGGCAATTGGCCTTAGGGGAGCTGTGTCTCTAGCCTCAAGAGATCCAGTTGACCATGATCCCTATCGGGATCGACACAGCGATGCCAAATATCAGGCCCAGCCTACGGGTAGCAGTGGACGGCGCCCCCTCCCCGAGTATTTCGAACTTGGGGAATAGCCACCTAGTGAACCAATCTGATGAAGATGTGAAAATAAAAACTAGGAATGACGCAAAGAAAATGAAACTTAGGCCATTCGTGGTGGCCTTAAGCTTGTCATAGAAAGCGGCTGTGACGGCTGCAGCTAGTAGTAGTGTCGCCAGTGCGCGAGGCCATATGTATCCGAATCCGCGATGTAGAATGAATTCCCATCGCGGTACCCCTTTTTCAATTTCGTCCATCAGGCGCGCGAACGCCTGATGTGCCCAACCAACGTCAGTGGATGCTACTTCTAGCTTGACTGCGAAAGCATCCTCTCGACTGAATGTAACCACAACCCTATCGCCCGGGTGCATTGCGCCAACGAATATAAGCTTCTTGACGCTACGCCGATCTACTTCGGTGAGAATATCGTCCATGTCCCCCCAGATTTTCCGCTTGGAAGCGATGATAAGCCCTAGGAAGGGATATTCGAAAATATCGTCGACTGCAGGGGGGGCGATGTAGTTTACCGTAGAGTGAACTGCATGTACTGTGAATTCGCCGATCGTGTTTTGATTCGACCCCCCTTCTTCTCTTCTTTCGTCATATTCTTGTCGGCGAACTTCTGATGCTATCGCATTTTGTCGTTTCTCGTATAAATCCTCAATGATTCGTCCAATGCGTTGCAAGTCGCCCATCTCTCCAGACCATGCGAGCCACTCGCGACTGTCTCCGAAGCTCTCTCTGCGTGGGGTTCTTCTCGCCTTTGGTTCGTCCATGAGGTACGTATACCAAAGGCAATGATGAGACGCACTAGATCTGCCGAATTGCCCTCATAGCAATCAAGGCGGCGGCACGCCGCGCCGCCGCACGGCGGCCCGTCGCCCGCTCGCCGGCCGGGCGTGCGGCCTGGGGGCCGGTCCCGGCCGGCGGCGGCTCGGGCCGCCCGCCGTACGCCAACCGCGCCATACCCGACGCACTCGCCGAGCAGCGCCGCCCCCGCCGTCCCGCGATGGCTCACCCGCCGTTGCGTTGCCAACCCCCGCCCCACAAGGGTCCTGTCCTCGTGCCTCCGGCGGGGGCCTCCGGTTCCGGGATGGTCGCCCGCACATCACCGAGGGCCGTAGAGGGCTGGGGTGGAAGCCTGATCACCCCGACGCCATCGCCCGGGACAAGCCGAGCAGACCGGGGCCACGGGGCCAAGGTCGTTCGTCCAGTAGGGCGCTCCACCTTGACCCCGTGGCCCCGGCCCGCTTCCCTGACGGGTGGGACGACGGCGACGGGATGATCAGGCAGCCGAAGGCGTGCGCGGATGCGCATGGGTTGGCCAGCCCGTCGCGGGATATTCGCGGGATGATCTTCAATTTCCATCGTTTCCGCGTCCGCTCAGCAGCAGGTCATAATCTGTCTCGACACCGCACAAAATCATGACCGACTCCCGGCCCAGGCCAGCCCGCTGACGTGCCATGCCGACTGCGATTCCCAAGCTGACAGTCCAGGCTCCGACGTCCCTCACCTTCGAGGTCCAATGCCATAGTCGTGAGCAGGGTGATTGAGGGCAACGCTGGACCGGATCTGCCCCAACCCGACGAGGAACCTACAGGAGGGTGGTATGCCGAAGATCTCGAAAGGGCGGCGCGTAGGACAGGCTGCCGTGAACGCGCTGCGCACCCTGCTCGAAGATCACGATCACATCGTTCAAGAGATATCTGGACAGAACGACTTCGGTGAAGACTTCTACGTCACCTTCACCGACAACGGGGATGTCACAAGCGACACGATCAAGGTCCAGGTCAAGGGTGGGGACAAGTGGCGGCGAGGCAACGGCTACGCGGTTCCTATCGGCCAGCACGTCGACACCTGGGCGAATGGGAACATCCCCGTCTACTGCGTAGTGTACGACCCGGACACCAAGAGACTGCATTGGGCGAACGGCACCCAACAGCTCCGCCGGTTCGGCCCCCTCAGCCCGCCACGCTTCATCGGTGTTAGCCCAAACGCGGTACTGGACGACACCACCATAGATTCCTTCGTCGCCCAAGCCCGCCGTTATGTCGGACGCTACCGAGGCCGACAGGCAGTCCTTACCCATCTGGGTGAGATGTCTGGAGTCGAATTCGACCCTACGGACCACGTTCTGCATTTCGTTAATGGCGACGACGAGGACCTCATTTTCTGGAAACGCCCGGGGGACGCGGTGGCGACGCTGCTGCTCAGCACCCAAGACTGGGAACCGGTTCTCGTCAGCCTGGAGTCCTTAATGCGCTCCGAGCTTCCGATACCCGAGGGTGAAAGCGGCCGCGGACCCATCGACCCCGACCTATGGGACGCCGAAGACCTGGGGTTGAGCCGATCCGAGATCATGTGGGTGATCTCCTGTTTCATCTCTACTCAGCAAGCTGACGAAGGGCCGGAGGACGACCTCGGCGGACCTGTCGAGTGCGAGGGGTGTCCGAGCTGCACAGGTGAGGGGCCCGAGGAACATGCCAACATCGACGCAGACGTAATCCACGGTTACGTCCTCGCCCGCATTCTCGATCGGATCGAAGCTGAGCCCGATCTGGTGCAGCGCTCGATCTTGGCCATGCGCGAGGACGGCGAGCTCGAACCGGAGATCATCGCCGAGCTCGGACCTCTCGAATCCGACCCGGGCATCGTCCGCCAGGTGAACAAGCTGAGCCGGGCGACAGTAACGACGGTAGACGACATCGAGCTGGAGGCCTTCCGGCTGGCCATCCTCTACCTCATCCACCGTGTCTACATTGGTGACCCCTCGCTCCCCCTTGATGAGCAGGTCAAAATCGTATGGCGCATTCCCGAACCTGACCCCACATCGTCTAAAGAGGCCCAGCACAGGGAGAATCCGGCCGCTCAGACGTGACAAGCTCAAGTCAGTTAGCCTCGCCCCGCACGACTGCTTCGATCACCTTCTGGCTTGGGAGCCACTCTGGGAGCCACTCGAACGGACGATCATGAACCGAGCCGGACGGATCTGAACGGCCGGAGTCCCGACGGGCAGCACGGCGAAGGGCTCTGAACGGTCCTGGACATCGTTCGGGGACCTTCAGATGAAGGTGCCCGTGCCACAGGCGTGCCACTGAGGGCGGTCCTGAGCGGGGAGCCACGGGGACTGCCGGCCAGAACGAAATCGACTCTGACCAGTGCTTGAGCAAGTCAGCGGCCCACGAGCCGAACTCTTCCAAACTGGCTACGCGGGTTCGATTCCCGTCGTCCGCTCTCACCACGAAAGGCCAGGTCACCCCGCCCGGGGAGCCTGGCCTTCGTGATCTCACGATGCTGTTTTCGATCTTCCGTGCCACACGTGCCATTTCATGCTTCGATCTTGGTTTCGGCCGCCGTCTTGAACGCCTGCCCGAGCGCTTCGGCGATCGCCTGATCACGGTCCTGCGTGGCGTGCAGGTAGATCAGTGCGGCCCTAGGGCGTGTATCGAAAGCGCCGGTCACAGCCGCCCGTTGCTCTGAGGCAGGGATAAACCGCTACCTCAGCGGTGGATGTGGCGAGTACGGTGTGGCTGTAGGCCGGTGATCGCGTGCAGCGGCGGCTCACGGAGACAGACGCGTGGACACGAAGGAGCGAATGGTGCCAGGCGCTGTACTGCGAGGGGTGACTCTGGACTGTGCCGACCCGCAGACGCTGGCGGGCTTCTACGGTGCGCTGACCGGGATGCGCGAGCTCTTCGGTACGAGCGAGTTCGTCGCTCTGACGAACGGCTCCGGCTGTGATCTGGGATTCCAGCGGGTTGACGGATACCGGGCTCCGCAGTGGCCGGGTCAGGACGTGCCACAACAGTTCCACCTGGATTTCCGCGCTGATGACCTCGATGCGATGGAAGAGCTGGCGCTGGAACTCGGCGCGGCCAAACCGGACCATCAGCCCGGCGACGGACGCTGGCGGGTATTGCTGGATCCGGCTGGCCACCCCTTCTGCCTGACGTCT
Source organism: Microbispora sp. H10949 (assembly GCF_014161435.1). NCBI lineage: Bacteria > Bacillati > Actinomycetota > Actinomycetes > Streptosporangiales > Streptosporangiaceae > Microbispora > Microbispora sp. H10949. The sequence continues at coordinate 623,643 of NZ_JABBWZ010000006.1, forward strand.
TCCTGACATCGTCGGCGTGACAGGTATCCCCCGTCAGATGCCGTAGCGCTCAGGCTTGGGCGAGCTGTTTATCAGCTGCTCGCCGCCTCGGAGAGGGCATGGCGTCGAATGTACTGGTCACAGCCACTCGTTGAAGGCCGCTACCAGGACGGTTGCCTCGTATCTGACCGCGAGTTTGTCGTACCTCGTGGCCACGGCGCGGTGTCTCTTGAGGCGATTGATGCCGCACTCGACTGCGTTCCGAGCCTTGTAGTCCTCCGGGTCGAACTTCGGTGGACGGCCACCGCGGGAGCCAAGTTTCCTTCGGTTGCGGGCCTGGTCGGCTTTGTCCGGGATGGTGCACTGGATGCCGCGTCTGCGCAGGTAGGAGCGGTTCTTGCGGGAGGCGTACGCCTTGTCGGCGCGTACTCGGTTCGGCGTGGTGCGCGCTCTGCCCAGCCCCAGGCGACGCACGCGGATCTTCTTCAGTACGGGTTCAAACAGGTCGTACACCCGACCCCAGGGCCCGTACCGCTCCGGCACATCCCGCCACGGTGTCCCGGTCCGCGTCCGCCACCGTATGCCGTCGATCAGCCTCCGCCTGGCCCAGATCGGCGGCGATACACGCCCTAGTGGACGAGTGGCCCATGCGGGCCATCAGCTCCTTGAGGCCGGCAGGCGGCCCGACTGCTCCGTGGTACTTCGGGTGCTTCGTATCAGCGCCGGTCGCTCCGCTTCCGCCTGGTGGCCTACCGCCGTCATGGCTTACAGTCGCTCACCATGTTTGGCCCCCGAGTTTTTCTGATACTGGGTTCACTCGCGCTTCTCGTCGGCGGGTGCCAAGCCGCGGGTAGCGCCGGAAGATACGCCCCTGGACGGCCCATCGTTTTCGCCCTGGTCGGCATCGGCCTGATGCTTGGCGCGCTTGCCCTGGCCGTCATCGAACAGCGAGAAAAAAAGCAAGAGCCTCCGGCCGGGGCACTCCGACCCCAGGATGATCGCCAGGAGTAAGAGCCGGGTTCGTACCACGCCTTGAAGCCCTCTCGGGTGGCGACGGCGGCGATGACCAGGGCGGCGACCGGGTCCGCCCACGACCAGCCGAACATGGCGTTGAGCACCAGGCCGACCAGCAGGACCGCCGACAGGTAGGTGCAGAGCATGGTCTGTGTCGAGTCGGCGACGACGGTGGCCGAGCCGAGTTCCCGGCCGGTCCGGCGCTTGGCCGCCACCAGCAACGGCATCACCACCACTGAGACTGCCGCGAGGGCGATGCCGACCGGAGACCTCCCGGCTTCGCCGGCGCCGGACAGCGAACGGACCGCGTCGACGCTCACCCAGGCGGCGAGCGCGAAGAAGGAGACCGCGATCAGTCGCAGGGCCAGGTGCTCACGGGCCTCGGGGACGCGGGAGCGAAACTGCCAGATGACCACGGACGCCGAGAAGACCTCGACGATGGAGTCCAGGCCGAAGCCCAGCAGGGCCGCGGACGAGGCCGCGCCGCCGGCGGCGATGGCCACCACGCCTTCAAGCAGGTTGTAACCGGCTGTGGCATAGGCCAGGTGGAGACTGCGCCGGTTCAGTACCGTGCGCCGTCCGGCCGTCGGAGCCGGGGTGTTCATTCGGCCGCTTCCATCACAACGGTCACCAGGGGCTGTCGAGGGCCATCGTGGCGAGGTGCCGGGCGATGCCGGCGGTGTCGATGTTCTGGACGTTGCTGAGCACGACCACCTCGATGTCGTCGTCGGGCAGGTACATGTTGCTCGCCGTGTAGCCCTGGAAGAGACCCGGATGGTACCGGAGCCGGTGCCCCTGGAGCCGGTCGACGAGCCAGCCGAAGGCGTACGCGCTCGACGGCAGGTTGAGGCAGCCGGTGGAGGGGCACGGCGCCTGTGGCGTGAACGCCTGCCTGACGGTGGTCGGCGGAGCGACCCGGTACGAGCCGAACGCCCGGTCCCAGCGGGCGATGTCGTCGATGGTGGAGTAGATGCCGGTCGCGGCGAACAGTTCGGAGCCGTTGAGGAGCGGGGCGGGTGATCCGAGCGTGTAGTAACCCTTCGCGTACCCGTCGGGCGGATATCCCCTGCTGTAACCGGTGTGCCGGAGGTTCAGGGGGCCGGTGATCAGCTTGTGCAGTACGACGCCGTAGGGCTCGTGCGTCACCGCCTGGATGATCGCGCCGGCCAGGACGTAGCCGGAGTTGCTGTACTTCCAGCTGGTGCCGGGCTTGAAGTCCAGCGGGAGGTCCACGATCTGCTGGATGAGTCGCCGGGTCGTGGTCGGTCGCGTGATGTCGGCAAGGTAGCCGGGCAGCTTCTCGATGTTGGGAATGCCCGTGGTGTGGTTGAGAGCCTCGCGGATCGTGATGGGCCGCCACGCTGTCGGGCAGGCCTCGATGTATGCCGGGACGAGATACGGGCAGACCCGGTCGTCCAGCCTGAGCAGCCCGCGGTCGCGCAGCTTCAGTACGAGCATCGAGGTGAACTGCTTGGTGATCGACATAACCCGGTAGACCGTGTCCGGCCGATTAGGAACGTGCCGTTCCTCGTCGGCCTCGCCGGCGGCGAAACGCGCCAGCACCTCTCCGCGCCGCACCACCAGAGCCGAGCCCGTGAACTGCTTTCTCGCGGCCAGATCCCGCAGATAATCCAGCATCGCCGCACTGGTGGCGTCATCCCGCGGCGTGGGCGACGTGGCCAGGGGGTCCGATTTCTGAATCGTCTGGTCCGTGAGGTCGCCGGCCGGTGCGGCCGAATTCTCGTCCGGCCGGTTCACGACGTCCGACAGGCTGTAGTGGTCTACAAAGGAATTCGCGGTCGCGTCCGAGTTCTGCCAGTTGTACGGCAGGGCGCGCGATTCCGTCCCGCCCTTCTGCGCCGGTGTGACGGCGAGCGTGACGTCGCGGAGCAACTCCTGGTGCTGGCGCTGCCGTCCGTGCTCCCACTGCCGTCGTCCGTCATGCTGCCCATCACGCTCGTGCGCCCGGCCGTGACCGTGTCCGTGGGGATGGTCGGCGCCGGGGGCGATCACGGTGGAGGCGGCGACGGCGGGAGTGCCCCCAGGCGCGGCCCCACCGGCCAGTGCGGAGACGATCGCCAGGAATCCGACCGCATTAGGACACTTGACCATTTTCTCCCCCATGAAAGGCGCCATGTCCCGAATTCCTGACATTCCCGGAATCGAGTGATTCGCGGCGAGAATGCCGGGCGGGCCATTTCTCTGGGGGCTTGTTTTCCTTCCGGCGGCGTCACAAACGGCGGCCGGTGCGGTTTTCCCTCCGCCTATATCTTTGTTTTGTCAGAGCTGCTCGACGCCGCCGGGGTTCTGGGGCAGCCACCGCAGCGCCGCGTCGAGGCAGTCCTCGGGGCTGGTGTTGAAGGCGATGGCGGCGCCGGGCACGTGCAGCCGTACCAGGTTGATCAGTTTCTCGAAGAGCCCGAGCAGCGGCTCGTGGCTGCGGATGCCGCCCCCGATCACCACGACGGCGTAGTCGTCGCGGCGCAGCGCCTCCACGATCAACGCTTCGGTGTCCTCGTCGAGTGCCACCAGGCACCAGTCGGCCTCGACGCCGTGGTCGTCGAAACGGGCCCGTCCGCGTGCCAGCGCGGCCTGGATCGGCTCCGGGTCCCAGCCTTCGAGCTTCGCGGGATCGAGACCTATCACCAGTACTCGTGCCACTGGCACGCCTCCTCGCAGAGGAACGAACTCAGTCGCCGGCGCGGAAGAGGGCCCAGACGGCCTTGCCGCCGTCGTCGAGGGCGTCCCAGCCCCAGGCCTGGCTGTAGGTCTCCACTATGTAGAGGCCGCGGCCGTGCTCGGAGACGAAGTCGGGCTGTGCGGGAGCGGGAGCCTCGTCGCTCGGGTCGGAGACGGCGAGCAGGACGTGGGGCGCGAGGCGGAGAAGCGTCAGCGTTATCGGGTGGCCGGTGGTCCGCCGCGCCGGATACAGCGCGTAACGAACAGCGTTCGTGACCAGTTCGCTGACGACCAGCGCCGCGTCGTCGCTCAGCTCCGGCAGCCCCCACCGCTGCAGGGTCGTCCTCGTGACGTCACGCGCGGTCTTGACCGAATCGGCCTGTGGGGCAAGGGGGCACATCGCCGTATCGGACGCGCACACCGCCCTCCGGAACCAGCCGAATCCCACGTCGCGGGTCAGCTGGCCGACGGATTTGGGCTCGTCCGACATGGTTGCCCGTACCTCCCGCTGGCCTGAGTCGAGGGCTGGTGCATATTTGGCCCAATATGCACCTAGACATGATGGAACACCCTCTCCCACTGCTGCAAGACCCAAATGCACGTGCAGCCGTCACGTGCAAACGCACACGCCTAACGTTGCCACCCTCAGAGACACGTAGATCAGACCTTGTCATCGGGGCCTGTAGTGGTGACACTGTGTGGGCTGGGGGTGTCGTGCGGGTCGTCCCTTGGCGGCACACTGAGCCGAGGTGAGAGGGAGGCGCCGTGATACAGATCCAGGCTGGATCGGGTCCGACGGCTCTGCGCATCCTGCTCGGCTCTCAGCTCCGCAAGCTCCGTGAGAGCAAGGGAATCAGCCGCGACGAGGCCGGCCGGTGCATCCGGGCCTCCGAGTCGAAGATCAGCCGGATGGAGCTGGGCCGGGTCGGCTTCAAGGAGCGTGACGTCGCCGACCTTCTCGTGCTGTACGGCGTGGAGGACGACGAGACGCGCGACGTCGTCATGAACCTGGTGGACCAGGCCAACGAGCCCGGCTGGTGGCACCGGTTCAACGACCTGCTGCCCTCCTGGTTCCAGGCGTACGTGGGCCTGGAGGAGGCGGCCGAGCGCATCCGCACCTATGAGGTGCAGTTCGTCCCCGGGCTGCTGCAGACCAAGGAGTACGCGCGTGCCGTGATCACGGCGGGTGCGGTGGGGGCGGCGCCCGAGGAGATCGCCCGGCGGGTGGATCTGCGGCTGGAACGTCAGCGCATCCTCGACGGCGGCAACGCGCCGACGTTCTGGGCGGTGATCGACGAGGCCGCGCTGCGCCGTCCGATCGGCGGCGGCGAGGTCATGCGGGGCCAGGTTCAGCACCTCATCGACCTGATGAACCAGCCCAACATCACGATCCAGGTGATTCCGTTCAGTTACGGCGGACACGCCGCGGAGGGCGGCGCGTTCAGCATCCTGCGGTTCTCCGACCAGGACCTGCCCGACGTCGTGTACGTCGAGCAGCTCGCAAGCGCTCTCTACCTGGATAAACGGGAAGAAGTCGACCGTTACACCGAGGTCATGGAGCGTCTCTGCGCGGTCAGCACGACCCCCGCCGAGACGGTGGACCTGCTGCGGCAGATCATGACCGAGCTCTGAGCAGTCGCTCCAGGCCCTCATCTGCTCTAGACTGCCCTTGGCGTTGGACACCCGCCACAGTCGAGCATGCCCGGACAGGTCGCGTGCCGGCGGAGAGGGCGGTCCCTGCGCCCCTCACGTGGGCGCGGCGCGCGTTATTGTGCCGCGGTTGCCGTGCACGACGTGCCCGCGACCACCAGATGATGGACCAAGGAGATCACCCCGTGAAGACCGCTGTCGAGGAGCTCAGCCCTACCCGGGTCAAGCTCACCGTCGAGGTGCCGTTCAAGGAGCTCGAGCCGAGCCTGCAGGCCGCCTACAAGAAGGTCGCGCAGCAGGTGCGCGTGCCCGGCTTCCGTCCTGGCAAGGTGCCGGCCCGGATCATCGAGCAGCGCTTCGGCCGCGCGGTGGTTCTCGAGGAGACCCTGAACGACGCGCTGCCCAAGCTGTACGGCCAGGCCGTCGACGAGACCGAGGTCTTCCCGGTGAGCCAGCCGGAGATCGAGGTCACCAAGATCGAGGACGGTGAGCAGGTCGAGTTCACCGCCGAGGTGGACGTCCGTCCCGCCTTCGACGTCCCCGGCTACGAGGGCGCCGAGATCGTGGTCGACGCGGCCGAGGTGAGCGACGAGGACGTCGACGCCCAGCTGGACGGCCTGCGCCAGCGCTTCGCCACTCTGACCGGGGTGGACCGCCCGGCGCAGAACGGCGACTACGTCGTGATGGACCTGCGTGCCGAGATCGACGGCCGCAACCTGGACGAGCAGCAGGCCGCCGACGTGTCGTACGAGGTCGGCGCCGGCTCGGTGCTCCAGGGCCTGGACGACGCGCTTCAGGGCATGGCGGCCGGCGAGGACAAGACCTTCCGCACCACGCTGGTCGGCGGTGAGAACGCCGGCGAGGAGGCCGACGTGATCATCACGGTCAAGTCGGTGAAGGAGAAGGTGCTGCCCGAGCTGGACGACGAGTTCGCGCAGCTCGCCAGCGAGTTCGACACCCTCGACGAGCTGAAGGACAGCATCCGCGAGCAGGCCCGCCGCAACAAGCTCGTCGACCAGGTCGTGCAGAGCCGCGAGAAGGCCCTTGAGGCGCTGCTCGACAGGATCGAGATCCCGCTGCCCGAGAGCGCGCTCACCGCCGAGATCGACGCGCGCAAGCACAATCTGGAGCACCAGATCTCGGAGAGCGGTCTGAGCCGCGAGGCGTACCTCCGTCTCCAGCAGACCACCGAGGAGGAGCTGTTCGCCGAGTACGAGGCGAACGCCGCCAAGGCCCTCAAGTCCGGCTTCGTGCTCGACAAGATCGTCAAGGCTGAGGACATCGGCGTCAGCGAGCAGGAGCTCACCGACTTCGTGGTCCGCCGCGCCATGCAGATGGGCGTCGCGCCGAACACGCTGGCCCAGCACCTCGCCGACAACAACCAGCTTCCGCTGGCGATGATGGAGATCGTGCGGGAGAAGGCCAAGACCCTCATCGGGGACGCGGCCAAGGTGACCGACACCGCCGGCAACGAGGTGGACCTCAAGGCCATCTACGCCGAGCTCAACCCCGAGCAGGAGGCCGTGGGCGTGGAGGAGGCGCAGGAGGGCGACCAGCCCGCCGACGCTCCGGCCGCCGCCGAGGCCAGGGAAGGCTGAGTTCCTCCGGCCACACCGGCCGGGGCGTGCCGTCGGCCACACGGCCGGGACAACGACGAAACCCTCGCCGTACCTGCGGGTGCGACGAGGGTTTCCGGCTATATTCGCGGCAAATCCCGCTAGATATTTCCGCGTCGGCGTGCCGCCGATCGGCCGTACGACCGGGAGCCCCGGCGGCGCGGCACGCCCGTCGCCGCGCTGTCAGGCGCGGCGAGCGCGCGGAACGCGGGCGGGGGACGGGCAGGGCTCGGCCGCCCGCGGATCGGGGGCGGGGCATGCGCCGTCAGCGAACAGTACGGCGCGAGGGCATGAGCTGTCTGCGCCGCGCGTTAAGGTCACAAGCAAAGCCAATCGTTTACGACGCATCGGAAGGTGACGCTGTGACCAGCCCGCCGACCTTCTTCCCGACCGGTGGTTCCGGCTTCGAGGCCCGGAGCCCGGAGGGTGGCCCCTCTCGCCTCGAGGACCAGCTCTACCAGCGCCTGCTGCGCGAGCGCATCGTGGTGCTCGGCACCCAGGTGAACGACGAGGTGGCCAACCGGCTGTGCGCTGAGCTCCTGCTCCTCGCCGCCGATGACCCCAACCGCGACATCTGGATGTACATCAACTCCCCCGGCGGTTCCGTGACCGCGGGCATGGCGATTTACGACATGATGGAGTATGTGCCGAACGACGTGTGCACCGTCGCGATGGGACTGGCCGCCTCCATGGGGCAGTTCCTGCTCTGCGCGGGCGCCCGCGGCAAGCGGTACGCCCTCCCGCACGCCCGCATCATGATGCACCAGCCCTCGGGCGGCATCGGGGGCACCGCGGCCGACATCGCGATCCAGGCCGAGCAGATGCTCTATGTGAAGAAGACGCTCGCGGAGCGGATCGCCTCTCACACCGGCCAGCCGCTCGACCAGATCGAGCGCGACTCCGACCGGGACCGCTGGTTCACGGCCGAGGAGGCCAAGGACTACGGCTTCATCGACCACGTGGTGCGCAGCGCCCGCCAGGTGCCCTCCGAGGGCGCCGTCTCGTGACTGGAGCTTCCGAGATGAGTGAGCTGATCCGGCCGGGTGACATCAACGGCCGCTACGTTCTTCCCTCCTTCGTCGAGCGCACGTCGTACGGCGTCAAGGAGATGAACCCCTACAACAAGCTGTTCGAGGACCGCATCATCTTCCTCGGGGTCCAGATCGACGACGCTTCGGCGAACGACGTGATGGCGCAGCTGCTCACGCTGGAGTCGCTGGACCCGGACCGCGACATCAGCATGTACATCAACTCGCCCGGCGGTTCGTTCACCGCGATGACGGCGATCTACGACACCATGCAGTTCGTCCGGCCCGAGATCCAGACGGTCTGCCTGGGGCAGGCGGCCTCGGCCGCCGCGATCCTGCTGGCCGGCGGCACGCCGGGCAAGCGGTTCGCGCTGCCGAACGCCCGTGTCCTGATCCACCAGCCCTACACCGAGGGCGGCGGTCAGGGCAGCGACATCGAGATCCAGGCTCGTGAGATCCTGCGCATGAGGTCGCTGCTCGAGGACCTCGTGGCGAAGCACTCGGGTAAGTCGCCCGACGAGGTCCGCAGGGACATCGAGCGCGACAAGATCCTCAGCGCCGAGGAGGCGAAGGCGTACGGTCTGGTGGACGACATCATTCCGTCGCGGAAGAAGCGCGCGGCGGCGGTCGCCGCTTCCTGAGGGAGTTGCCGCACCGGAACAGTGCCCAATTGGGCACGTTCCGGTGCGACTCACCGCTAGGGGGCTCACTGAGGGCCCGAGAGACGGTAACGTCGAAACCTGAGCGGGATGACGTTTTCGCACCGGATCACAATCGGTTGCGGACGGAAGCGACCGCGGCGGCAGGGGCGGTCCCACGCAAAGGAGTATCTGGGGTGGCACGCATCGGCGACGGGGGAGACCTGCTGAAGTGCTCGTTCTGCGGCAAGAGCCAGAAGCAGGTCAAGAAGCTCATCGCCGGACCAGGCGTCTACATCTGCGATGAGTGCATCGATCTCTGCAACGAGATCATCGAGGAGGAGCTCTCCGAGTCCTCCGAGCTCAAGTGGGACAACCTCCCGAAGCCGCGTGAGATCTACGAGTTCCTCGACGCGTACGTCATCGGCCAGGACAAGGCCAAGAAGGCGCTGTCGGTCGCGGTCTACAACCACTACAAGCGCGTCCAGTCCGGGGAGCGGGGCCGCGACGACGGCCTGGAGCTGGCCAAGTCGAACATTCTGCTGCTCGGTCCCACCGGGTCGGGCAAGACCCTGCTGGCGCAGACCCTCGCCAAGATGCTCAACGTGCCGTTCGCGATCGCGGACGCCACCGCGCTGACCGAGGCGGGCTACGTCGGCGAGGACGTGGAGAACATCCTCCTCAAGCTCATCCAGGCCGCCGACTACGACGTCAAGAAGGCCGAGACCGGGATCATCTACATCGACGAGGTCGACAAGATAGCCCGCAAGAGCGAGAACCCGTCCATCACCCGGGACGTGTCGGGCGAGGGTGTGCAGCAGGCCCTGCTGAAGATTTTGGAAGGGACCACCGCCAGCGTGCCGCCGCAGGGCGGCCGCAAGCATCCCCACCAGGAGTTCATCCAGATCGACACCACGAACGTGCTGTTCATCTGCGGCGGCGCCTTCGCCGGGCTGGAGAAGATCATCGAGTCGCGGGTCGGCCGGAAGGGCATCGGCTTCAACGCGATCATCCACTCCAAGGAGGAGATGGACTCCTCGGACATCTTCTCCGACGTCATGCCGGAGGACCTGCTCAAGTTCGGCATGATCCCCGAGTTCGTCGGGCGGCTGCCCGTGATCACGTCGGTGCACAACCTCGACCGGAGCGCGCTGATCCAGATCCTCACCGCGCCGCGGAACGCGCTCGTCAAGCAGTACCGGCGCCTGTTGGAGCTGGACAACGTCGAGCTCGAGTTCACCGACGACGCGCTGGAGGCGATCGCCGACCAGGCCATCCTGCGCGGCACCGGCGCCCGCGGCCTGCGGGCGATCATGGAGGAGGTCCTCCAGTCGGTGATGTACGAGGTCCCCTCCCGACAGGACGTGGCACGCGTCGTCATCACCCGCGAGGCAGTGCTGGAGCACGTGAACCCCACCCTCGTGCCGCGTGACCAGCTGCAGGCCAAGCAGCAGCGTACGCCGCGGGAGAAGTCGGCCTGATCCCGGCCGTCGCCGGCCATTGTCCACAGGGTGTGCGGCGACGGCGCGGGAGGCGTCCGGACCTCCCTAGAATTGGGCAGCGTGACTACGTCTGAGCTGCCCACCCAGTACGCCCCCGCCGAAGTCGAGACCCGGAGCTACGAGCGCTGGGTATCGGCGGGCTACTTCACCGCCGACCCCGGCAGTGGGCGCGAGCCGTACACCATCGTGCTTCCCCCGCCGAACGTCACCGGGTCGCTGCACGTGGGTCACGCGCTCGACCACTCGGTCCAGGACGCGCTGACCCGGCGGGCCCGCATGCGGGGCATGGAGACGCTGTGGCTTCCCGGCATGGACCACGCCGGCATCGCGACGCAGAACGTCGTGGAGCGAGAGATCGCCAAAGAGGGCCTGTCCCGCCACGACTTCGGCCGTGAGGCGTTCGTCGAGCGCGTCTGGCAGTGGAAGGAGGAGTCCGGCGGGCGGATCCTCGGCCAGATGACGAAACTCGGCGACGGCGTCGACTGGTCCCGCGAGCGGTTCACGATGGACGAGGGGCTCTCCCGCGCCGTCCAGACGATCTTCAAGAAGCTTTTCGACGACGGGCTCATCTACCGCGCCGAGCGGATCATCAACTGGTGCCCGCGCTGCCTCACCGCGCTCTCGGACATCGAGGTGGAGCACAGCGACGACGACGGCGAGCTCGTCTCCATCCGGTACGGCTCGGGTGACGAGGAGATCGTCGTCGCCACCACCCGGGCGGAGACCATGCTGGGCGACACCGCGGTGGCCGTCCACCCCGCCGACGAGCGCTACGCGCATCTCATCGGCAGGCACGTCGAGGTCCCGCTGACCGGCCGGCGCATCCCGATCGTCGCCGACGAGCACGTGGACCCCTCCTTCGGCACCGGTGCGGTCAAGGTCACCCCCGCCCACGACCCGAACGACTTCGAGATCGGCCGCCGCCACTCGCTGGAGTCGCTCGTCGTCATGGACGAGCGCGGCGTCATCACCGCCCACGGGCCGTTCCAGGGCCTCGACCGGTTCGAGGCGCGGCCCGCCGTGGTCGCCGCCCTGCGCGAGCAGGGCCGGATCGTGGCCGAGAAGCGGCCGTACGTCCACTCGGTGGGCCACTGCTCCCGATGCAAGACCGTGGTCGAGCCGCGGCTGTCGCTGCAGTGGTTCGTCAACGTCACGCCGCTGGCCAAGGCCGCCGGCGACGCGGTGCGCGACGGCCGCACCCGCATCCACCCGCCGGAGCTGGCCAAGCGCTACTTCGACTGGGTCGACGACATGCACGACTGGTGCATCTCCCGGCAGCTGTGGTGGGGGCACCGCATCCCGGTCTGGTACGGCCCCGACGGCGACATGGTCTGCGTGGGACCGGACGAGGAGCCGCCCGCCGGTTACGAACAGGACCAGGACGTCCTGGACACGTGGTTCTCCTCCGGCCTGTGGCCGTTCTCCACGCTCGGCTGGCCCGACGAGACACCCGAGCTGGCCCGCTTCTATCCGACGACCGTGCTCGTCACCGGCTACGACATCCTCTTCTTCTGGGTCGCCCGGATGATGATGTTCGGGCTGTACGCGATGGACGGACGGCCGCCGTTCCGCACGGTGGCGCTGCACGGCATGGTGCGCGACCAGTTCGGCAAGAAGATGTCGAAGTCGTTTGGCAACGTGGTCGACCCGCTCGACTGGATCGAGCGGTACGGCGCGGACGCCACGCGCTTCACCCTGCTGCGCGGCGCGAACCCCGGCTCCGATGTGGCGATCAGCGAGGACTGGGCGGCCGGATCGCGCAACTTCTGCAACAAGATCTGGAACGCCACCCGCTTCGCCCTGATGAACGGCGCCGTCTCCGAGGGCGTGCCCGGCGACCTCACCCCGGCCGACCGCTGGATCCTGTCGCGGCTGCAGCAGGTCGTCACGACCATCGACGCGGCCTTCGAGGACTTCGAGTTCGCCAAGGTCTCCGACGCCCTCTACCACTTCGCGTGGGACGAGGTCTTCGACTGGTACGTCGAGCTGGCCAAGGTGCAGTTCGCCGAGGGCGGGGTCGTGGCCGAGAACACCAAGCGGGTGCTCGGCCATGTCCTCGACGCGCTGCTCCGGCTGCTCCACCCGCTGGTGCCCTTCGTGACGGAGGAGCTGTGGCGCGCCCTGACCGGGGGAGAGTCCATCGTGGTCGCCCCCTGGCCCGCCGTCACGCCCGAGTTGCTCGACCCCGCGGCCGAGCAGGAGATCGTCGCGTTGCAGAACCTCGTGACCGAGGTGCGCAGATTCCGCTCCGACCAGGGCCTGAAGCCCGGCCAGCGCGTGGCCGCGCGGCTCTCCTTGCCGGGTACGGCTCTCGCCGCCCACGAGGGCGCGGTCCGCGTCCTGCTGCGCCTCGACGAACCGTCGGAGACGTTCACCCCCACCGCGCGCCTCACGGTCGGCACGGTCCTCGTGGAGATCGACACGGCCGGAGCCATCGACGTCGCCGCGGAGCGCAAGCGTCTGGAGAAGGACCTCGCCGTGGCACGCAAGGAACAGGCCCAGGTCACCGCGAAGCTGGGCAACGAGCAGTTCATGGCGAAGGCGCCCGAGGACGTGGTGGCCAAGGTGCGCCGGCGTGCCGAGCAGGCGGCGGAGGACATCTCCCGCCTGGAGGCCCAGCTCGCCGCGCTGCAGGGATAGCTGCGTCAGATGAGGTTTGGGAGTGTCAGCGGCAGGGCAGGACTGTGAAGTTGCGCAAGTTGTGCTCGGCATACCCTGACGGGTGCTAGTCTTTGTGCACGCGCAGGGAGTCGGCGAGTCGGAATACCCGAAGGGGATCCGGCTGTTAGGCTCTCTGCACTCCCTTCCTCTCACCCGATCTCGGGTCACCTCGTCGCGGTTCGACGGAGTGTCGCGGATCAGGTAAGTTCGAGGGGTTGCCCCGGAGACGGGGTGGCCGGAATTCTCGGCCGGAAATCGGAATTCAGTGCAAATCACCTCGATTTGACACGAATAACGAGACCGGACAGAATAAAGGCACAACGGAAAACGCCCCGGAGCGTGGGACCTGATTCAAAGGTTCTGGGTGATGGTGGTCGCGTCCGTTTCTTGAGAACTCAACAGTGTGCTAAAAGCCAGTGCATGAATCATGCATGACCCCGTCACCGTTGATTGGTGGCGGATTCCTTTGACGGTGCCTTTCCTTAGCCGGGGGGTGCCGGCCAGGGGTGACACTTTTCAGACATTGTTTGGAGAGTTTGATCCTGGCTCAGGACGAACGCTGGCGGCGTGCTTAACA